>NZ_JBQWEL010000001.1:0-645269 GCF_052658925.1 Microvirga medicaginis
GGCCGCGCCGGCGCGGAGAGGAGCCCGCTCGGCAGGCGACTGGTCCTGATCGGCAATCGCGTTGACGTCACCTTGACACAACCTTGAATTTGCATGTGAACGTGGGGCTTTCGATCCCATCGCACTCCACCGGCTCCGATTTGTTCCGATTTGTAGAAAATGGGGGTTGCGCCGTCAGGGTCGATTCTGTAGGTGAAACGGACCCTTTGGGGAGAGTCGGAGCGTAGCGCAGCCCGGTTAGCGCACTAGTCTGGGGGACTAGGGGTCGTGGGTTCAAATCCCGCCGCTCCGACCATTGATCTTATTGAGTGTTTTGCCTCTAAACCCCTCCGGGCCAGGGTCATTCTGCAAAATGGAAGCGGAATGGATTCACCTCCTGTTCCGGCGCTGCTCATCCAGCTTTGCAATCGCCGATTCGGTCGGCGCCGCCCGCGTGCGGGCCAGATAGCGGTCCAAAATCTTCTGCGCATGGGCCTGGGTGTGGCCGGTGATGGTCGCAATCTCCGGCGCGGTGCAGCCGGCCTCCGCCAGCATCGGAGTCGCCGCTGCCATTCTGTCGGTCGGCCTCCAAGGACTCGATGCCCTGGGTGAGCCGCTCTCCGCAATCCCGTTGCCGCACCCCTGACATGAGGGGATCGGGACATCCTATGGCCTCACGGCTGGAACAGCCATCCTCGCGCTGACTTGCGCCAGGATCGCCCTGCGCGCCGACATAAAGTTGGTTGCCTTGATAGGCCTCGGCGGAACCGGTCTTGCCCTGGCGCTGAGCGGGCATGCCAGCGCAGCCCCGCCGCAATGGCTCACCCGCCCGTCGGTGTTCGTCCACGGCATGGCCGCCGCATTCTGAGTCGGCTCACTGGTGCCGCTCGCGCTCGTCGTGCGGGACCTTCGCGGCGCGTCGCGGCCCGTCGTCCGGCGGTTCTCTGCGATCGCCGTTCCGGCCGTTGGCTTGATGGTGCTGGCGGGGCTGGTCCTGAGCATCGTGCAACTCGGAAGCCCCGCGGCGTTGCGGACCTTGGCCTATGGCCGGATCTTCGCGGCCAGGATGGTGGCGGTCGCCCGCCTGCTCGCCTTGGCGACACTCAATCGGCAGCTCCTAACCTCGATGCTGACCAAGGAAGCTGGCGCCCGCCATCTGGTGCGCTCCATCGTGATCCTCGGGCTGGTGGCAACCTGGCGCTTCATCCCGCGGTGGCTAAGATCCGCCTCCATCCACACGTTAGCCGGGGCTGTCTCGCTGCCTAGAGCATCGGACCCAAAAGTGGACTTGCACTTTTGGGCTTGATCCGATGCTCATTCTTGAGAGCAGCGCATCGTTTGGAGCGGAAAACCGGGTCCACTTTTCGCTGACGCGGCCCTTCGGGTCCGCACGATGCGCTAGAAGCCTCAGCGCCTGGCACTTCTCGGAAGTAAGCCAAATGTCTGCTTAGGGATGCAACAGGAGACGTTGCTGAAGGGCAGGGGACCTTCAGCGTCTGACCGAGGGGGTGTCGAATGTGGACGGGCCGCTCAGCGGGGAAACTTAATTCTTTGCAAGCCCGGATCGACAGGGAAATCCCCGTTATGGGAGCATGAACTTGTACAAATGGTTCAGCGAGGCCGGGCTTGCTCGGGTTTTGACACACCCTCAACCCAGAGCAGACCTGCCTGTCCCCAGCTCGAATGTGGATCAAGGACGTGAGAACCTTCGTCACTTCATGCACAGTTCCCTTAAGATATTCTTTCCACTGACATTCAACTGTGATTTTCTAAGTAAACAAGAGACGCGAAAAGCGCATTCAGGGAGGGTGTCGGGACCATGGACAGTTCTGTCTTGGCCGCGATTGATGTCGATCACCTTCAGGTCTGCTATGGCAGGCAGCCGGTGCTGCATGGGGTCAGCCTCTCGGTCGCGCCCGGCGAGTTCATCGCCATTCTAGGTTCGTCCGGATGCGGGAAGACCACGCTGCTGCGAACCATCGCCGGATTCCAGAAAGCCGCAGGGGGAGCCATCCGCCTGTTCGGCCGGGATGTCGTGAACACGCCGCCCGAGAAGCGCGACATGGCCATGATGTTCCAGTCCTATGCCCTCTGGCCGCACATGACCGTGCTCGGCAATGTGGGTTACGGCCTGCGCTTGCGGGGTATGCCGAAGAATGAGATCCGCACCCGCGTTGCCGGCGTGCTGAAAATGCTGAACCTTTCCGGCCTGGAGGAACGGAAGGTGACAGATCTTTCCGGCGGACAGCGTCAGCGCGTGGCCTTGGGCCGGGCCCTGGCCATCGAGCCGGAAATCCTGCTGCTCGACGAACCCCTGTCCAATCTCGACGCCAAAGTGCGCATCCAGCTCCGATCGGAGATCAAGACTCTCCAGCACCGCCTCGGCTTCACGGCGATCCATGTCACTCACGACCGGGAGGAAGCCATGACCATGGCCGACCGGATCGTGGTGATGGATGCCGGCCGGATCGCGCAGATTGGAGCGCCGAAGGAGGTGTACGATCATCCGAACTCGCCCTTCGTGGCGAGCTTCATGGGAGCGGAGAACACGCTCAACCTCGATGTTCGACCCTCCGGATCCGGAGTCGAGGTCAAGGCTCATGACTGCAGCACGGCCATCTATGCCGGGGACGTGCCTGTCGGGCTCGTAACCGCTTATTTTCGCGACGATATCGCTTCGCTCGTCGATCCGAATGCACGGATCGACGGATCGATCGTTCTTCCGGGAAAAATCACGCAGAGAACGTATCCGGGAGGACACTACAGGTACGTGGTCGCGATCGGCGACCGTCATTTCACTGTGACGGACGATCGCTACCACGAGCTCGATCGCCCGGTAGGCCTGCGCCTGCCGCTGGCGTCGTTGCACCTGTTTCCCAATGCCTAGAATTAAGGGAGGATAGCATGCGTAAAGGCTTCATCGCTGCGGGTTTCGCAGCCCTTCTGATGAGCAGTACGGCGAGCGCTCAAACGCTCAATGTCGCGACTGCTGGCGACCAGAATATGGTCGATTACATCAAGGACTATCTCGGCCCGCTCTTCGAGAAGAGCCATCCGGGTGTGAAGGTCGTTGCCGTCGGCACGGGCCCGGGCGACGGCGGTTCGCAGAAGATCTACGAGAAACTCGACGCCCAGAAGAAGGCCAATGCGCCTTCGGACTTCGACGTCGTCGTCATTCACCAGAAGGCCGCAGGCACGATGGTGAAAGAGGACCTGCTCAAGAAGTATCGTGACCAGATTCCGACCGGAAATCTGGTCACGCGCGAGACGGCGGCCAATGCGCTCGGCGCCGATGTCTCGGGTTACGTCATGCCTATGTTCCATTCACAGACGGCGATTGCCTACAATCCGGATCTCATCAAGAACCCGCCCAACAGCTATCCCGAGCTGCGCGAATGGGTGAAGAAGAACCCGAAGCAGTTCGGCTATAACGGCATCAAGGGCGGCATGTCCGGTGTCGCCTTCGTGACGGGCTGGATCTCGGCTTTTGGCGGCGGCGATGCGGCGAAGCTGGAAAAGGGTCCCTACGATCCCGCCGTGAAGGCGACGTGGGACAAGGCGATGGCGGATCTCAAGGAGTTCAACCAGAATGTCGTCATTACCCCTGGCAACGCCGGCACGCTCGACATGCTCAATCGCGGCGAGATCGCCATGGGTCCCGTCTGGGTCGACATGTTCTATACGTGGAAGGCCGACGGCAAGCTGCCGCCGAACATGCGTCTGAAGCTCGTCTCGCCCGGCATGCCCGGCCAGCCGATGTACTATGCGATTCCCTCCAAGACAGCGCAGGAGAAGCTCGCGGCCGAGTTCATCGCGCTTGCGACGAGCCCGGAAGTGCAGGCCGACGGCATCGTGAAGCGCTTCAACTGGTATCCCGGCATTGACGCCAAGAATCTGGAAGGCAAACTCGATCAGGCGGCCTGGAACCAGCTCTTTGCCGATATTCCGCCGGACACGCTTGCGACGAATGGCAAACCGTTCCCGATCAGCCCGTACTTCAACGATATTCTCGAGAGTTACGAGAGGAAGGTGGCGAACTAACCCTTCGAGTGACCCGGAAGCGGGCGGCACGCTCAGCAGGCCGCCCGCGTCTCTATTCCGTGACACGTCTTTCGGCAGGGCCGGGACAGTACCAGACCATGGCGAGACCTTCATTCTTCGGCCTTCTGCTCATCGCGCCAGCTCTGGCGATGATCGGAGCCTTGTTTCTCTATCCGCTCGGGTTCTCGCTGGCGGCAGCCTTCACGGAACCGGGCGGCGCCCTATCGCTCATGCACTTCCAGAAGGCTTATGAACTCTACTCGACCGATATCCTTTTCACTCTCTTCATCGTCATCGTATCGACGCTTCTGACGGGCCTGTTCTCGATTGCGGTCGCGGGCATCCTGACACTTGGGGAAACCCCGTGGCTTATCGCGATTCTGCGTAATCTTTACCGTTGGCCGCTCTTCATTCCGTTCATCGTCGCAGCGCAATGCATGCGCACTTTTCTCGCGAAGAACGGCCTCATGAATAATTCCTTCGTGGCGCTCGGGCTCATGGAGCCGATCCAGGCCACGAGCTTCCTCGACTGGCGCGGCATCATCATCACCTTCGTATGGAAGCAGGTGCCCTTCGTGACGCTCATGCTCGCCGGAGCCATGGCGTCCATTGATCGCGCCACCATCGAGGCTGGACGCAATCTTGGAGCCTCGCGGGTGCGCGTCCTGATCGAACTCGTTCTGCCGCAAGTGGCGCAGACGCTTCTCGTTGGTCTTGTTCTGTCCTTCGTCACCATGCTGTCCGTGCTGTCGGTGCCGATGATGGTCGCGGGCTCGCAGCCTACCATGCTCACTGTCGATATGGCCTTCCGCATCAACTCCTACGGCGATTACGCCACTGCCAATGCACTCGGCGTCATCTCCTATGCCATCGCCGGAACAGTGGCGTGGATCTATCTGCGCCACAATGTGAAGCGTGAGGTGCAGGCATGAGCGTCAAGACGCAAGTTTCCCCGGCGCTCTCCCTTGCCGACAGATCCGCTCCATCCGAAACCGGTGCCCGGTTCTGGGTCTTCGGTTCCACGATCCTTAAAATTCTGGGCCTCGCAGCCTTCGCCTTCCTCCTCTTTGGACCTTTGGCCAATCTGGTTTTATGGTCGGTGGCGGAGCGGTGGTATACGCCGTTCAAGCTCCCGGTCTCCTATGGCCTGCGCTACTGGGAGGTGGTCTTTCGCCCGACGGGAGACGCCATGTCGTCGCTCATGACGAGCGTTAGCATCGCCTGTCTGACGGTCGTGGTGGCGCTCGCCGTTTCGGTCCCGGCGGCCTATGCCTTGGCCCGCCTCAAGCTGCCCTGGCGGACGGCCCTGATGATCCTGTTCCTACTGCCCCAGGCTTTTCCATCGGTAGCGATCTACATCAACGTCGCGCGGGTCTTCTACAGCATCGGTCTCACCGGAACGATCACCGGTGTCGTGCTCGTTCATGCGGCCCACGGCCTCGTCTATTCGGTCTGGATTGCCGCTGCCGCTTTCGCCGCAGTGGACCGAGATCTGGAGCTGGCCGCACGCAACATCGGCGCATCGCCGCTGCGTGCGTTTTTCACAGTAACATTGCCGCTTGCCGCACCTGGCATCATGGCGAGTGCGATCTTCGTCTTCCTGGAATCGTTGGATGAGTTCACCGGCACCTTCTTCGTCGGCGTGCCCCAGGTCACGACTCTGCCGCTTCTCCTCTACAATGCGAGCATGGGCGGCAATTACCAGATTGCCTCCATCACGGCTCTCATCCTGCTCGTGCCGTCCATCGTGTTCATGGTCGTCATCGAACGCTTTCTGAAAGCCGACGTGCTGAGTAAAGTCGGCCAGTAACACATTGCGGACGACATGATTAGAATCATTACCTGGAACATCCAATGGGGCTTAGGCGTCGATGGAACTGTCGATCTCAAGCGCTTGGTTAGCGAAGCGCGAGACCTCGCGGATTTCGATGTCCTCTGCCTCCAGGAGGTCTCGGACAACTTTTCCGACTTGAAGGGCAATAGCGGGACCAACCAGTTTGCTGAACTGGCAGGGCTCCTGCCGGGCTACACTGCCATTGAGGGCGTGGCGCTCGACATCCCGGATGGGACAGGGGGGCGCCGCCGTTTCGGCAATATGCTCCTGTCTCGCCTTTCCGTTGCACAGGTGCTGCGCTACACCCTGCCATGGGAGGCCGCTGCGACCCGCAACATGCCGCGCCTCCTTCTTGAGGCGGTTGTCGAGACACCATCCGGTCCTCTCCGGGTCATGACCACTCATCTGGAATACTCGTCCGACAAGCTGCGGCGAGCCCAGGTCGAAGGCATTCGCGAGGCTCACCGCACGGCATACGAACGGATGGTCACGCTGCGCGAGGACGGCCCCGGTACCTATGCCCTGTTCCCAACCTCACGTTCGGCTGTTTTGACGGGGGATTTCAACATGCGGCCGGACGATCCAGTAAAGCAGCGGATCTCGGAGCCCTTTGGCAACGACGCGCCGGCCCTTTTGGATGCATGGCAAGTCGCCCATGGCTCAAGACCGCATCCACACTCGTTCTGCCTTTATGATCAATCCAACGGGGCTCCGCATTGCTGTGACTTCGTTTTCGTGACGGGGGACCTTGCCGACCGAGTCAGGCGGATCGATTATGATCAAGAGAAACAGGCCTCAGATCATCAGCCTGTGCTACTCGAGCTCGATATGTGAGGCTCGAGTCAGAAGATCTAACCCATATTGACACGTCGTATTGGGACGAATTCCTGAGAGCTCTCGTGAGGAGGGACCGCCTCCGGTCGCGCAATCTCGAACGGCACCCAAGCCTGAATGGCCTCTATTGGCGCATCCCGGATATTGCATTTTGGTCAGCTTGTGAGCGGATATCATTGAAAAGCTCCTCGTGATTGGTGGCGGATCGTGATTCCCTGATGAAGGCATTCTCAGCGGAGGATCGAGCCATGATGGGCGAGCGTCTCGTGATGCAGGAGAGCCTGTCCTATGAGTTCCGGCTTGAGGATCATGTGAGAGCAAGATCCTGACGACCAGTGGCCCGATTGTGAACGAGGGCACCACGCGCATCTACCGGGGCAGCACGTTCGATTGCGGTTCCTGTCACCTCAAGGAGAAGTGCTGTCCCAACACGCCGGCCTGCAAGATCCCGCGCAGCATCGACGAGTACGCAAGAGAAGTCGCCCGAGCGCTGGCCGGCACGCCAGCCTTCGAGCAGTCGCGGCAAGGTCGCAAGCGAGTTGAGATGCAGTTTGCGCATCTCAAGCGGATCCTGAAGATGGGACGTCTGCGGCTGCGCGGCCCATATGGAGCCCAAGATGAGTTCCTGCTGGCAGCCACGGCTCAGAACCTGGGAAAGCTTGCCAAACTGGTCACTTCATCAGGGCCTCAGATCACCCAAGCGACCTGAAGAGGTCCAAAGCACAACCTCATGTGCTTCTGACTTCTGCAGGCGAAGTCCCGCAAACGTCTCACCCAACCTGAGTGCCGATTTTTTCAACGAAATCGGCACAAAGCGGAAGTGCGCCGAACGTCTCCTTCGGACGGAGAAGTCGGCGTTCCCGAAAGACAGGGGAATTTCATGGCCTCACCCCTAGCAAACTTCGAACGTCAGAAGGGTGGGCTCTAAACGGGATCAGCGGTCGGTAGGGATCACTTCGTCTTTCGTGCCTGCTCGCTCATATTCTCGATCTCCGACGTGAATGGAGCTTGTTCGCCTTCTCTTCATGGCGCAAACGGCCCGCAACCGCCGCATCATCAGCGCCGGTCGCATAGAGTTCTGTCAGACACCGTTGCGGGTGATAGATCGGGCAGGGCGTTTCCGCACTTGAACCTGAAGCCCTGGCGGGCCCCCGGTCGGCCGGTGGTCTCCCTCCCCCCGCTGGGGGCCACCACCTTGCGGTGGTGCGCGTTCTCAATTTTTCTTGAGATAGACGTGGTGCGTCCTGGATCGTTCTTGAGCCTGATCCCGCCGTGATGGAATCAGCGGAATGCCAGTTTCAGTAGGGGGCAGGCTCCCTGACACCTGCCTTTCCGGCGAGGAACGGGGTGAGGGTGTCAAGGCCGTAGCGTCGAGGACTGGGAGGAACTCGGCGATGTATGCGAAATGTGCGAAGTAGCTCAGATCCCCTTCGTCCCTCATATGCACCACCCGGACTATCCGGATACCCTCTCATGGTTTCTGCCCCAGGGGCTCCGGACCTTGGCCCGGTCTACTCAGCGAAGTGGAAGTGACCGTGGAACGAGGCTGTCCGTAGCAATAGCTAGCGGTTGGGCTCGGGAGGGGCGCCGATCGCAATCGGTGCGGACGTAGAGCTCCGCGTCCAGTAGAACGTATGGTCTAGGCCATCAGGCATAAGGAAATAAACAGTCCGGTAGGAGTTTAAGGCTCAGAGAAGCAACTCAGAGGAGCCATGATGGGTCTGGACCAGCAAATCGAGCATGTTGCTCGCGCATTCTACGGCGTCGAAAACGATGAGCAAACTTGGGATCGCGCGCCGGAAGACCTCAAGGAAGAGTTCCGCAGCCTTGCACTTGATGCAATCGCCATGGTCTCCGGCTGCCGTGAGGGCAGTATGGCTCCATCATCCACGGGCGCTCGTGAGATGGTCTCTGCCTGAAGCCAACCTGCTGCGCACGACTTACCGTCCGCTCGCGACGGCCCCGCCCTGCATCGCCCGGCGTATGCCTCGCCGGGCAATCTCGTTAGGCTTGGTGCTCCTGAGCCCTCAGGCCGACTTCGATCGTGGCGAAGTGAAGATTGAGCGAAGGAGACGGCGCGCTCCCGGGTGGCGTCCTCGCCCGCTCCCCTGTCCCGCTGCACATGGCTGAGATGTGCCTCGAATGATCACGACTGGCCTCGAGCTCGCTCAACGGTTCTTCCCGCCTATTCAGCAGGGTGACGACAAGGACTTGCATCATGAGCTCGAGCGCAATGACGCGGGCCTGGTTGATAGGTTCGGATTCTCGTTCAATGGCCATGCCGGTTACTCCTCACAAGATGCCGCCCTCGGAGCCGCCAGCGAGGTCACGCCGAAGTTCGTCTCGCCCTCTGATCCCGCCGCACAATAGACGGGTGCTCACAAGGGGCCTGCGTTCTTCGCCTATGCCACCAACTCCCTGATCGACATCGAATACGCGCTCATCCTGGATGTGGAGGCCCCGCGCGCCATCCGGCAGGCGGAGGTGGGCGCTGCCTGCACCATGCTCGACCGCTCCGCTTAATGCCCTCCAGCAGCCGCTCCAAGGCAGTCCCATAAACGAACTTACCCGAAATCCGTCCTTGTCCCCGGAAGGTCTTTCCGGAACATAACTTCTACGGTCGCTCAACCAGTTCACACCGTGATTGAGGCCGCGACTGCATAAAAGAACGCCGAGATAATCGCGGAGGCTGGGATCGTCACAACCCAGGCCACCACGATGCCCTTGGCTACTCCCCACCTGACGGCGGAGGTTCTACGGGCGGCTCCGACCCCGATAATCGCCCCGGTGATCGTGTGGGTCGTCGAGACTGGAATGCCAAGCCAAGTTGCCATGAACAACGTGATGGCTCCCCCCGTCTCGGCACAGAAGCCCTGCATGGGCGTGAGACGTGTGATCTTCGATCCCATCGTGTGCACGATCCGCCAGCCGCCCATCAGGGTGCCCAGGCCCATGGCCGCCTGGCAGCTGATGACAACCCAGAAGGGGACGTAGAATTCGCTGCCAAGGTAGCCTTGCGAGAACAGGAGCACGGCAATGATGCCCATGGTCTTCTGGGCATCATTGCCGCCGTGCCCGAGGGAGTAGAGGGCTGCCGACAGGAATTGCATGCCGCGAAACGCCTGATCCGCCGCAAAAGGGGAAGATCGGGATGCCGACCAAGTTGTTACGAGTACGAGAAGCAGGGCGAGGCCAAATCCGATCAGGGGCGACAGAATGATCGCCAGGAGGGTGGGGCCAAGGCCACTCCATACGACTGCTCCCAGACCTGCCTTGGCCATGCCTGCGCCCACGAGGCCGCCGACCAGAGCATGGGAGCTGCTGGAGGGAATGCCGCCCGCCCAGGTGATGACGTTCCAGATGATCGCCCCCATGAGGGCGCCGAAGATTACCGCCGCATCGATGACAAAGGCAGAAACGATGCCACTGCCAAGAGTTGTGGCGACATGGAGCCCAAAGAACAGGAAGGCAATGAAGTTGAAGAACGCAGCCCAAACGACGGCGAATTGCGGCCTCAGGACTCGGGTTGAGACAATGGTTGCGATGGAATTGGCCGCGTCATGAAGCCCGTTGATGAAGTCGAACAACAAAGCGACGACGATGAGACCTACGAGCAGCGGTAGGGAGACGGAGGCGGCATCCATTCTGCAGTGCTCCTCAGACGTGCTCGATCACGATGCTGTGGACCTCGTGGACCACATCCTCCAGGCGGTCCATCACCCGTTCGAGATGATCAAGAATCTCGGACGCGACCCAAAAGTCGAGAGCGTGAGCGGATCCCATGGCTTGGAACATGCGACTCCGGGCAGCGTCATGAAGATCATCCGTCTGCCCTTCGATCTGCGTCATGTGCTCCGACAGGGTGCTGATCCGCCCCGCATTCGTGCCGACGGAGCGCAGCATCGGAATGACCTCCTGGACGATCTGGGCGCCTTGGACGATGCAGTCCGCCATCTGGATCATCTCAGGTTCGAACCGGGTAACCTTGAAGAGAGCCACCGATTTGACGGTTTTGCGCATCTGATCGATCGCATCGTCCATCGAGGTGATAAGGTCCTTGATATCGCCCCGGTCGAAAGGCGTGATAAAGGATCGCCGGATGGCCGCGAGTACTTCTCCAGTGATCCTATCTGCATCATCCTCGCGGTTCATCACATTTGTGATGTTCTGCTCGATGTCGGGTCCGCCCGCCAAGGTCGCCCGAAGGGCCTCTGCGCCGGCCAGAACCGTTCTCGAATGCTCCTCGAACAAGTGGAAGAACTGATCTTCCTTGGGCATCAGCGTACGGAACAATCGAAGCATGAATCATCTCCTCATGAGGGCAGGGAACACACTTCAGCAATCATGAGCAATCTCTCCGAAGGGGTGTCGCCGCCCAGAAGGAAACTCGTGATAAGCCGCAGCACGGATACGATCAGCATCGCGAGAATATCAAACCCGCGAGAGTGATCTTGTACATGCCAGCTCCGGCCGCCATGCCGATCAAGCTTGTCATCCAAAGGCTTGCCGCAGTGGTCACACCATAGACGCTGCCCCGCGCTACAAAGTTAATTCCGGTGCAGAGAAAGCCGATCTCTTGCGCCAAGCCCTGGATGGCGCGGGTTGGGTCCGGGTCGGCTTTGCCATGGGCGGAAATCTCCTCGTACAGCTCAAGTGCGATCAGCTTTGTCTTTGCGGAACTGAGTGCGACAGGCATGTGGGTTCGGACACCGGCCGAGATACTACGAGCCTCCCGGTTCAACCCCGGCGACAGACCGAATGCGGAGGCAATGCCAACGCGCCAGAGGAACTCGTTGAAGGGGATGATCGATTGAACCAGCGGGTGCTCCACCTCTGCTCTCCCTTCGTAGATCCGAGCGGATCCACTATATTGCTGGCTATCTGTAAAAGAACTTGGCTGTTAGAGGGAGGTTCCAGACGGATGTCATGACTGCATAGCGCCTACTGGGTGGAGACAGAGCATTACACGCTCAAAAACAGGATGTCCCCATCCTTTGAACCATTCTGATCCTTCGCGAGAGGGCTTCCTCAGGTCATGCCTGAAACATGCGCCGATTGGATGGGCTGGAACCGGGAAGGCAGGATCAGCCCCTGCTTCATCGCCGGGAGGTCTCCTCATTTCAATCCGGCAACCACCGGTGAAAAGGCCATTCATAGGCGTGGGAGCGGCGCCAAGACCATCGTTGGCGATCAAGCTTTATGCGGTACCGCTGGTCGTGAGAAGTGACTCTGCTCTTCGGATGACGTGCTTCCGTTCCGGTTCATCGGCTGCTTCTGCTGGGTCAACCACCGTAAGCCGTTGCCCCTTTTCCAGCCAGCGCTTGCGCTGACTTTTCACCTCAAGCGGGAAGACCTCCACCTGACAGGGGACCACCTCTCCGCTCTTGAGCCGTTTACCGTAGCGAAGCGAGCCAATAGGCACCTTCTTCGCCGACCGAAGCAGCCTTCTCCAGAGCCTCAAGCGCTGCCGAGGCATGGGTCTGCGGATCGTGCCTTCCTGGTCGATCCGGTAGACGGCACCAAGAATTTCGCTTCGGGTCTCCCGTTGTTTGGGGTGATGGTGGCGGCCGTGGTCCGAGGAGAGGTCATGGCCGGTTGGATCCATGACCCGGTCGGGAACGATACGGCGATAACCGTTCGCCGGGAGGGGGCCTGGATCGAGCATCCCAATGGTAAACGTGCCGATCTCCGGATTGCGCCATAGCCCCCCGACCGAGCTATAAGACCGGTTAAGAAGGCTACACGCCTATCACGGACAAGGTCCGCTCCTATTGAGAAAGCCAATAACGAATCTAGAGAAGTGCACTCTCCCTCCTACCTGAGAGGTGGAAGGCAGCGTAGACGGCGATAACCGTCAACGTCAGGAGAATGGTCGAGAGGGCCGATGCGGTTCCATATTCGCCGTCCATCACCGAGAGATAGATACGGACCGGCATCGTGATCGTGCTGCCCACATAGAGCACCAGAGAGGACGAGAGTTCGTTCATGGCCGTGACGAAACTCATGAGCGCGCCTGCCAGAATACCGGGAAGAATGAGCGGCACCGTCACTTTCAGGAAGGCCTTGCCAGGGGAATAGCCGAGACTGATGGCCGCGTCCTCCAGACTGGGACTGACCTGCTTCAACGCAGCGGCGACCGATCGCGCCGAATAGGGAAGGCGCCGGATGAAAACAGCCATGACGATGATCAGGCCTGTTCCGGTCAGCGCAAGCGGTGGATCGTTGAAGCGGGTGATGAAGGCAATTCCCATCACGATACCGGGCACCACATAAGGCACCATGAGAATGGCATCGAGCGTTCCCGTGGCGATGCTGGGGCGCCGTGAGATCAGATAGCCGATCAGAGTGCCTGTGATGACGATGGCAACGACCGCCGCGGAGGAGAACATCAGCGTGTTCCAGATCGGGTCCGAGACCGTCGAGATGACACGCTCATAGCTCTGCAGGCTCACGCCGGGCTGGAACACGGGCCCGCTCGTGCGGCGGAACGAGAACAGCACCACGATGATGGCGGGCAGCGCACCGATGAGTACGATGGCATAGGCCAAAGCGTGCAGTCCCACGGCTCTGAGGCCTTTGGCCTGCCTGCGTTCCGGCTTCTTGATAAGGTTGCTGTAATAGACGTTCTTGCGCAGAACCCACCGCTGCCCGAGCACGATCATCATCGACAGAAGGATCAGCACGATACTGAGTGCCGAGGCCATTCCGGGGTTTCCGCCAACCTCGCTGCCATAGAGGTTGAAAGCCTCCGTCGCCAGCACGTTGAAATCGCGGCCGATGATCCGTGGTGTGCCGAAATCGGCGATCGACAGAACGAAGGTGAGAAGAGCGCTTGCAGAAATCGCCGGCAGGATCAACGGAAACGTGGTCGTGAAGAGCCGCTTCGTTGGAGAGACACCGAGGCTTTCCGCCGCCTCTTCCACGGAGCGGTTGATGGAGGCGAGCGCTCCTGATGTGATCAGGAAGACGTGAGGGAAGAACTTGAACGCGAAAACGAGGATCACGCCTGCAGCGCCGTAGAGCGGCGGAATGGAAATGCCAATGGACGCGAGCCCCTTGCGGACAACGCCGCTCGCACCAAACAGCACGATCCACGCATAGGCGCCGATGAAGGGTGGCGACACCAATGCCACCACGGCGAGCGTTTGAATGAGGGCTCGCCCGTAGATGCGAAATCGGGTCATGACGAAGGCGAGAGACACGCCAAGAATGAGAGCCCCGGTCATGCCGCCGAACCCGGCGAGGAGTGTATTGCTGACGGCCCGTTGGTAGGCCTTGATGGTGGCGATCTGAACATAATGGACGAGGGAGAAGCCTCCCGTGTCATTGTCGATCAGGCTGGCGCGCAAAACCGACGAGAGCGGCCAGATCAGAAGGGCGATGAGGATGATCCAGGCTGCGATAAGCACGAAGGTCCAGATGTCGAAGCGGATCCGCCTTTTCATGATGCCTGCTCCGCATCGATCACATCGCCGCTCTCTCGGAAGAGAACGATCTTCTGAAGAGGCAGACGCACGTCCACCTGGCGTCCCTCCATTTCGATGAAGTCCTGGGCCGGATCAGCCACTTGAGCCACGATCTCACCGGCCTCGGTCCTGAGAGTGTAATGAGCCTCGCGGCCGAGGAACGTGACCTTCTGCACGGTCCCCTTCAGGCCGATCGTCCTGCTCTCAGAGGCCATGCCGGCGAGCAGCACGTTCTCTGGGCGAATGGCCACCTCGACGGGCCCCGACGCGGTCGCAGGGTAGGTTATGGCTTGGCCGCCTACAAGGAGGCGCCCATTCTCAAGCTGTCCCGGCATGAAGTTCATGGTGCCGACGAAGGACGCTGCGAAGCGCCGCAGCGGTCTCCGGTAGATCTCGAAAGGCGTGCCGATCTGCTCCACATTGCCCTTGTTCATCACGCAAATGCGGTCGGAAACGGCAAGGGCCTCCTCCTGATCGTGGGTGACGTAGATGGTCGTGATGCCCAGCCGCCGCTGGATGTCGCGGATATCCTCGCGCAACTCGATGCGCAGCTTCGCATCCAGATTCGAGAGCGGCTCGTCCATGAGCAGAAGGGTGGGGCGGATCGCCATCGCACGGGCAAGGCCGATGCGCTGTTGCTGACCGCCCGACATCTCCGCCGGGAGGCGGTTGTGATAGCCGTCGAGGCGCACCATCTTGAGGCTCTCGGCGACGCGCGCCTCGATCTCCCCTTTGGGAAGAGCGCGCGCCTTAAGGCCGAAGGCGACGTTGTCTGCGACCGTGAGATGAGGGAAAACGGCATAGTCCTGGAATACCATGCCGATGTCGCGCTTGTGCGCAGGCTTGTGGTCGATGCGTTCGCCATTGACGATGATCTCGCCCCGATCCTGGTGCTGAAAACCCGCGATGGTGCGCAAAAGAGTGGTCTTGCCGCAGCCGCTCGGACCCAGAAGCGTAAAGAATTCACCTGACGCGATATCGAGATCGATGCTTTCCAGGACCCGCACGTCCTTGTAGCTCTTGGCCAGCCCCTGGATCTTCAAATCGGCCACGCTCGGCTCCCTTATTGGTTTATCCACGCCTCGGATGGCCCTGACTTTACAAAAGTTACGCCCTTCAGCAACATGCACTTACCTGGCTAACTAATTCCTTGGGAGGATTCCATGTTGAAAGTCGGATTGACCGCGGGCGTGCTGCTCGCATCCTTAACCGTTGGGGCCATGGCCCAGGATAAGACTGTCGTGGTCTATACCGCCCACAAAGCGTCCATCGTCGACGCCCTTGTCCCCAGGTTCGAGAAGGAAACGGGCATCAAGGTCGATGTGGTGAAGGCCGGCTCCGGCGACATCATCAAGCGCGTGAAGGCCGAGTCCTCATCTGCCAAGGCTGATGTGATCTGGAGCATCGGCGGCGAGCAGCTCGAGGATAACAAGGATCTGCTGACGGCCTATAAGCCGAAAGAAGATGACGTCATTCTTCCTGCCTATAAGGTGAGCCCGGAATGGATCCCCTATACGGGCATCCTGCTGGTCATGGCGGTCAACAACAAGGAACTGAAGCCTGCCGATTATCCTAAGACCTGGGCTGATCTCGGCGACCCCAAGTGGAAGGGCAAGATTTCGTCCGCCCGCGCCGATACATCAGGCTCCACCTTCCAGCAGCTGGCCACCGTTCTGATCGCGTACGGCGACGAGGGTTGGGACGTCTACAACAAGATTCTCGCGAACATCAATCTCTCCGACTCCTCAGGCGCTGTCGCTCGCTACGTCAATGACGGCGAGGCGCTCGTAGGCCTCACGCTCGAAGACAACGCTCTGGATTACGTGAAGGGCGGCGGCAATGTCGCGATCGTCTATCCGGAAGACGGATCTTCCACGATTGCAGATGGTGTCGCGCTCGTGAAGGGCGCGCCGCATGCGGACAACGGCAAGATCTTCATCGACTGGCTTCTCTCGAAACCCGTTCAGGAGCAACTCGTCTCCGAGATCGGACGTCGCTCAGTCCGTAAGGACGTCACCGGTGCTGGCCTCAAGCCGATGAGCGAGATCAAGCTCGTCGATTACGATATCAAGAAGGTAGCCCAGAACCGCAACGACTGGATCGCCAAGTGGAAGACGGCTCTGCAGAACCGCTGAGTAGATATTCCTCAAGATCATCGCTGTCATGCTGATCGAAGCATTCACCGAGGCGAAGGATCCGTCCGCGCCCCACACCAACGAGGATCGGCTCGTGATCCTGCCGGGCCGCGCCTACGCGGTCATCGACGGGGTCACGGACCGCCTCGGAACGCGCTACGACGGAATGCTCTCCGGCCAGTACGCAGCCGTGACGGTCCAGCGCGCGCTTGAGCATATGCTGAGCGCGCCCGATAATCCTGAAGACCCGATAGCGATAGTTCGGGCTCTGACGGCGACCATCGCTTCCGCCTATGAAGCACATGGCATGGCCGAGAAGGTGCAGTCCGACTGGAACCTGCGCATCTCGGCCGCGCTGGCCCTGGTGCTCGTCCGGCACGAGACCGTGGATGTGATCCTCGTGGGCGACAGCGGCGTTCGCATCAATGGCGATCACATTCTTCGGGTCGAGAAGGATCTCGACCTGATCACCTCGATCCTGCGCCGGGAGGCTTGGCCTGTCATCGGACGGAAGGTGTCCGATCCTGAAAAGCAGGAGCAGGTATCCCGCAGAGTCACTTGGCACGGTACGCGCCAGCCGCTCGATGCCGTGGCAGATACCCTCGACGCGGGCGACATGGACTTCATCGAAAACCGCGCCATCGCAGCCAATCTGGAAGCCCTGCCGCACGTGCAAAGGGCCGATATCGAGAACCTCGTGCGTGGGGGCATCGTCAATGCGCAGGGTGGCTATCAGAACAATGCCTCTCTGCAGCTGGGCTATCCTTGCCTCGATGGATTCGAGGTGCCGCAGCACATGATTGAGATCCAGCGTCTTCCACGCTCCGAGGTCAGGACGGTCGAGATCTACTCGGATGGCTATTTCAAGCCCGGAGACGCGTTCGGCGTGGCCGCTTGGGAGAAGGCCTTTGCGGAGGCAGAGCGCGATGACCCAGCGAAGGTCCTGCTATATCCCTCCCCGAAAGGATCGACGGCCTCCCTTTGGGCGGACGACCGGACCTATCTTGGCGTCAGATTCTGAAGGGGCAGAGATCGCTCCAACCTTAAAGAAGTCCAGGCGCTGTGTGGCTGAGGCGGATCTCCAGGACATTGGAGAAACGCCCCGGATCAGCAGTAAGGCGTTCATAATGCAGGCAGCTCCGAGCGAGCCTTACGGAGTTCTAAATCAGGCTTGTAAAGGACGACGTCATCGGACAGATCTATATCCAGGCAGAGCGCGATGTTCAGGAGGAAAGTCTACCAAATCATCGCATTTCCACACAGCCTCGACCCGGAGCCGACGTTCAGAGAGCCGTACTTCTGAATGATCCGCTGGTTCTGTGACTCAGCTTGAGGCTGTTGACAAAGGCTGTTCGCTGGCACTTACTTTGCTCCATGGGGGCTGCGATCCCCTCATGAGGCGACATGCCCAAGCATCGCGTCCAGCTCACCTTCAGCGAGGACGCATCGCCATGCCGTCAATCAACACCATCTCAATTGAAAAGCTCGCCCGTCTGATCGGAACGCCCAGGTGGTCGGCTCTCGTCGATGTTCATACTGATGAGGACTTTGCCGCCCCAAGCTCCTCCTGAGGAAGGAGGGTACCCTACGAAAGCCGCACAAACGGCAATGAGAGCCTGCGAAGGCGCAATCCGCCTATGATCGGAAGAAGCGGGGGCGATATAGGGAGAGCACGATGCGGATCCTGACCACCGTTGCAGTTCTGAGTCTCGCGTTCGGCACGCCCGCCTTGGGGGCGGACGAATGGCAGCAGCAAGTCGCCAGCGGCCTCGGCAAGCAAGGCACCGAGATGCCGGGCGGCATCTATCGCGTGAGCCTGCCCCGAACCGATCTCGAGATCACGATCGATGGCGTCACCATCAAGCCGGCCTTGGCGCTCGGATCGTGGCTCGCATTTAAGCCCATGGGCGACGAGGTCATGGTCATGGGCGACCTTGTGCTGACCGAGGACGAGATCAATCCAGTCCTGACCCGGCTGGAGCAGGGCGGGGTGGAGATCACGGCCCTCCACAACCACCTCCTGCGCGCCTCGCCCACGACGATGTACATGCATGTCCACGGGCAGGGTGATCCGACCAAGCTCGCCACGACGCTGAAAGTAGCACTCGGAGCGAGCAAGACACCATTCGGCGCCGAGACCGCCGCCATCCCGCCGCAAGCCGCGACACAGGCGACGACGGCTGCACCTCCCGACCAGAAGCTCGATCTCGACACGGACGCCGTCGATCAGACGCTCGGGCGCAAGGGCAAGATCAACGGCGGTGTGTATCAGGTGAGCGTGCCCCGGGCGGAGCCCGTCAAGGACGGCGGCATGGAGGTGCCGGAGGCCATGGGCTCGGCGATTGCCATCAACTTCCAGCCGACCGGATCAGGCAGGGCGGCGATTACCGGGGACTTCGTGCTCACGGCCGACGAGGTGAACCCGGTCGTCAAGGCCCTGCGGGCGAACGGGATCGAGGTGACGGCGGTGCACAATCACATGCTTGCCGATGAGCCGCGCCTGTTCTTCATGCACTTCTGGGCCAATGATGACGTCCAAAAGCTTGCGAAAGGGCTGCGCGCCGCCCTCGATCAGGTGAAGGTGACCAAGAGTTGACCATCCTGCCGGGGCCAGAAGTCAAGGGGATGGAGCAAGGCACGATCCCGGAGCGGGAGAACGATTTCGCCCAGGTTCCGGTCGGGCGTGCCTGGAGCAAGGGACGGCCGCCCGACGTCACGCGCGTTCTCCTGGCGCGGTCCTTGCGCGCCTTCGGCGACGGCTACGTGGCGATCCTGCTGCCGGTGCATCTTTCGCGCCTCGGTTATGATGCCTTCGGCATCGGCCTCATCTCGACCGCAACATTGTTGGGCTCTGCCCTCTTGACCCTTGCCCTCGGGCTGGTCGCCTACCGCATCCCACGGCGTCCGGCTCTGCGGGCTGCTGCCCTCCTGATGGGGGCGACCGGGCTGGGATTCGCCGGGATCGATGGGTTCTGGCCGCTGCTCGTGATCGCCTTCGTCGGCACGCTCAATCCGTCCGGCGGTGATGTCAGCGTCTTCCTGCCCCTCGAGCACACTGTCGTGTCCCATGTCGTCGCCGACGAGAACCGGACGGCGGCGTTCGCCCGCTATAGCTTCGTCGGAGCCTTCTTCGGCGCACTGGGGGCGCTCTCGGTCGGCGTGGTCGACTGGCTCGCGCCGGTCATCGCGCCATCGACGACGATTGCGGCTCTCTTCGCGCTCTACGGTGCCCTCGGGCTGCTCACGTTCCTGCTCTACCGCCACCTGTCGCCCCGTGTGGAAGCTGGCACGGACGCCCCGCCGGCTCCCCTCGGGCCGTCGCGCGGGATCGTCTACCGTCTGGCGGCCCTGTTCTCGATCGACGCATTCGGCGGCGGGCTCGTCATCAACGCCCTGTTGGCGCTTTGGCTCAGCGAACGCTTTGACATCGGCGTCTCGACTATCGGGGCGATCTTCTTCGTGACCGGCCTGTGCTCGGCCGTCTCGTACTTCGCGGCGGTGCCGCTGGCGAAACGGTTCGGCCTGGTCAACACGATGGTGTTCACGCATCTGCCATCGAGCCTTTTCCTGATCCTGACCGCCTTCGCCCCGACGGTCTGGATCGCCTTTGGGCTTCTGATCCTGCGGAGTCTGCTGTCCCAGATGGACGTCCCGACCCGGTCGTCCTATGTCATGGCGGTGGTCCGGCCGGAGGAGAGGCCCGCCGCCGCGAGCGTGACGGCCGTGCCTCGCAGCCTCGCATCCGCCGTCGCACCGCTGCTGTCCGGATGGCTGCTGACCGCATCGCCCTTCGGCTGGCCGCTGGTGCTCGCAGGCACTCTCAAGGCGGCCTACGACCTCACGCTGCTGCGGCAGTTCTCGGCTATCAAGCCGCCAGAAGAACGTGGATGAAGTTCGGCGCCGGGCTCACTCCATCGCCGCTGATATTGTTTGCCATGTTCTTGCCTCGGCTCGGGGCGTGCGTGGCCGCCGCTGGCCCATGCGAAAGCCCGCGGGCCACGAGCCCTCGAACATGCGGCCGCTCAGGCCGGCAGCACGGGACCATAGACCCGCCCGGCCTCCGGCTCCTCGATGAACGGGCAGAGCGCCGGACTCACTGACCCAGGCCTGATTTTGATCTTCTGAAAAAGTAATCGCGGTCGGGAAGTTTAAGCCAGTTGCGAGAGGTTGCAGGGAAAAGCCTTCGAGGACGAGTACGCCATCACCATTGGAGGCGTTCTGGCGGATATCTGCCATGGCTGCCTCCTCTGATAGCAGAGAGAGAGAGAGAAGCCGCGGCATCACCAGAGTGGGGCCGCAAGGTGTCAGCCTGGCAGTGGCAGCACTCCTTGCAGGAGGTGCAAAATAGTCGGGAACCTTTCGGTCTGTGCTCCTGTCTAATCGGCATGCCAGAGCAACCCGCATCTGAGTTGGAGTTGCTTGTCGATGCCGAACTCGTGCGCCTCGCGCGTGGGGGAAGCGTGTCTGCGCTGCGCCTGATCGTCCGCCGCTACAACCAACGGCTCTATCGCGTCGCGCGGGCCATCGTCCGGGACGACACCGAAGCCGAAGACGTGCTGCAGGAGGCCTATCTGAGTGCGTTTTGCAAACTCACGCAGTTTCGCGCGGATGCGAGCCTTGCGACCTGGCTGACGCGCATCGTGGTGAACAAGGCAATCGACCGTCGCGAACGAGCGGACATCATGCTGCCATTGGCTGCCCTCGACGATATCGAGCGGCCGGACGTCGCCGCCATGCCCGATCTCGCGTCAGCGGCCGATCCGGAGATGACCGCAGCTCGGAGCCAGATCCGTGCCCTGCTGGAGCACGCGATCGACAACCTGCCCGAGCCGTTTCGTGTGGTGTTCGTGATGCGCATGGTCGAGCAGCTCGACACCAAGGAGACGGCCTGCTCGCTCGGCCTTCGCGAAGAGACGGTAAAAACGCGTCTCCATCGCGCCAAGGCGCTCATGCGCGAGCAGCTTCACACAACACTCGCCTCGGCCCTGACCGACACATTCCCCTTTCAGGATCCCCGCTGCGCCGCGTTCACCGACGCGCTGCTGACCCGATTTATCGAAGGGAGCGAGCCGACCAATCGGTCACGCCAGCATCGCTGAAGCAGTGACCATCCACGATGCCATGGAGGAGACCATGACCTGCCCTCATATTCCAAAACTCTCACGTCGCGAGTCGCTGAGAACCCTTGCTACCGCAGGCCTATGTGCCACTGCCGGGCTGCATTGGCCGACCCCAGCACTCGCTCAGGCAGTTTCCCCGTCAGACCCCAAGGACGAGGACATCTTCCAGTTCGCCCTCAATCTCGAATACATGGAGGCCGAGTATTACCTGCGCGCAACCACAGGCAAAGGCATTGACACAGCCGATCTCGGCTCCGATCCCGGTGAGGTCAAGGGCGGCCGCAAAGTGTCGTTTCAGGATAGGGCGATTCGCGAATTCGCCGACGAGCTTGCCGAGAACGAACTCGCGCATGTCCGCTTCTATCGCAAGACATTGGGGCGCCAAGCGGTGGACCGTCCCATGATCGACTTCGAGGCCGGCTTTGCGGCCGTCGGCAAGGCGGCCGGCCTGCCGGATTTCGATCCCTTCGCCAGTGACATGAACTTCCTGCTTGGTGGCATGCTGTTCGAGGATGTCGGCGTGACCGCCTATGCCGGTGCGGCGCCCCTGCTCCAGAAAAAAGAGTTCGTCGAAGCGGCCGCTGCCATCTTGGCGGTCGAGGCATATCACATGGGCATGGCCCGCTCGCAGCTCTACCAGATGGGCGCGAAGGCCCAGAAGGCAGCGAATGCTGTGTCCGCCGCTCGGGACAAGATCGACGGACCCGAGGACAAGGATCAGGGTATCGAGCGCAACGGCAAGGCCAATTTCGTCCCATCGACAGCGGAGGGCATGGTCTTCCGCCGGACGCCACAGGAGGTGCTGCATATCGTCTATCTGACCGACAAGGCGGACGTGGATAAGGGCGGGTTCTATCCCAAGGGCATGAACGGAACGCTTAAGAGCACCTAGACGCTTGATCGACGCAGGTGGCGCGAGCGCGTCACGTCTGCCAAGTGGGGGCTTCGGCTACTCTTGAGGGAGGGTTACGATGTCTGAGAAGCGAAATCGCATCACATTGATTGGTCCGAACGGCCCTGTCTGTTCCCGCCGCGCCTTCCTGCGGGGCACCCTGATCGGCGCAGCTGCGGCTGGTGCCGGAACGCTCTCGGCCTGCATGCCAATGATGCCGCCGCAAGCGGCCGCACCTGCGCCAGCAGCGCCTCCCATGGTGGCCCGCGGGCTGCCCCGGAACGTACCCAAGGCCGTTGCGCGCTACCAGGATCGCCCGAACGGAGGCCAGCGCTGCGGGCGGTGCATGCACTTCATTCAGCCGAATGGCTGCGAGATTGTGACCGGGCAGATCAGTCCGCAGGGCTGGTGTCGCTATTTCGAAGCCATGGCGTGAATGGCGGTTTCATTGGCCTCTTGCTCACTCGAGGCGCTCGATATGTGCGGAAGCCCAGGCGCCAGGGCGTAGGGTTTCCGCAAATCAATTCTGGGTATCTTGCATATGGGCTTTCAATACTGCCTGGCCGGTCCTGGAACCTCGCCCGGCTCTACCCCGGGCGGGGTTTCTTTTTGCTGCCGTTGATGCGGGCCTTGAGAATTGCAGAGGGATTGAACGTGATGAACCGGTGCGGCTCGATGGGCACCTGTTCTCCCGCACGGTGAACGTGCCGAAGCCCGACAGCTTCACGATATGCTGATCCGGCCTCCCCCAAATGGTGGAGGAGCAAGGCGCCGACGAACCTTTTCATGACCGAGCCTGCATCGGCGCAAGCGAGGTCCGGATGCCGGGGCACGATCGCCGTGGTCTCCTCTCGGACAATTGACGAGCGAGAGGGGAGCACATGCCCTGTGGGCGGTCGACGATGAATCTGTTTCAGGAACCTGCCGTCCCGGCACGATTATTCATCGACAGAGCCGGCCGTGATCTGTGCGGCTCGATAGCCATCGATCTTCCATTCGGGACAGAACGCTTGGGGCAGTCGCTGTTCGGGCCCACAAGGGTCTTCCGCCCGCCGGATGTCATTCCGCCATCGTCTGCCGGGTCAAAAGGTCTGCTGCTCCGAGGAGGCCGGCATCGGCACCGAGACGAGCCGGCATCAGGGATGGCCGGAGAATCGCGGGGAAGCACGACAGAGCTTTCTCGAGGCGGGAAAGATAGCCCGGCGCGAGGCCCACGCCACCACCGATAACGATGACTTGGGGATCAATGACAGCCTGCAACCCTGGGAGACATGCGGCAAGATGGTTGACCGTGCTGTCAATGATATCCTCCGCCCAACTCTCGCCTGCTGCAGCGGCAGCAAAAACGCCTCTGGCATCCGCCTCATGCCCGGCTTTATGAGCGGCGGCTGCTATGGCAAAGCCGGAAGCTACCTCTTCCAAGGGACGATATTGCGTCCCTGACGTCGGCGCGGGCATCTGACCGACATGTCCAGCAAGGCCGCTCGATCCGTGCAGGAGCTGCCCGCCGGTTACGATGCCCCCACCAATCCCGCTTGATATGGTGAGAAAAAGGAGATCGCGCCCTTGGCCGGCACCAAAGCGATATTCGCCCCATGCCGCTGCCTGGGCGTCGTTCACGGCCACGACGGATCCGGAAAAGAGCTCTTTCAATCGCGAAGCCAAATCGAAGCCTGCCGGGACGGGCAGCGTTGCCGGATTGACGGCAAACCATCGCCCTTCGCGCACGAGCCCGGTGACGGCGGCCGCAACACCGCCATATTGCCCGCGCCAGTCCTGCGCCACGTCGGAGGCGGATTGCAGCCATGCCTCCACCCCGTCGGCTGGCCTTGTCGGGACCTGTCGCCGTGCGATGACGCGGTTTCCACGGATCAGCGCGACGGCCGTCTTGCTGCCGCCGATATCGATCGCGAGGACCGGTTGAGCATCCGCGGTCTCGGCGGCTATGGCATCCACGAACCAGCGCGTGATGTGCTCCGGCCGTGTAATCGCAGAGCCGACGACGACAGCCATCGCGCCCGCTCGAATAGCAGCCGCCGCGAGACGCGGCTCGTTGTAGCGGCCTTCCGCTATGACAGGCTTGCCGAGATCTCGGGCCTGGGTCACGAGATGCACATCAGGTGTCCGAGGTGGCGGCTCCATGTCGGTATAGCCCGACATCGTGGTACCGATGATGTCGGCACCGAGCCCTGCTGCATTCCTGGCTTCGGCCACCGTTGCGATGTCGGCCATTGCACAGCAATCTTGAGCATGCACAGCTTCGATCAGATCCTTGATGGGAACGGGCCGTGTTCGATCTGTGGCATCGAAGGCAATGATTGTGGCGCCCGCCTCGGCGAGCGCTTTGACGTCCTCAATCCAAGGAGTGATCCGGACTGGCGTATCGGCGAGGTCTCGCTTCACGAGACCGATGATCGGAAGCGAGCAGACAGCGGCGACAGCAGCGACGTTTGGGACGCCTTCTATGCGTAGGGCCTTGGCACCGGCGTCCCGTGCCGCCAGCGCGAAGCGCACAACGGAGTCGGGATCATCAAACGGCCCACCCGGCACCGGTTGGCACGATACGATGAGACTGCCTCGTACTGCGTCGATGAACGCGGCTCGCGAGGCCGCAAGATGCGATGTCATGATAGGGTCCGATCATCAATTCTGGCGCTGTCGGAAGACGCTCTATTCGAAGCGCGCACTGGGGAGTTGGACTTCGCGTCGCTCAATGCTGGCCTGATAGGCAGCCTCGATGCACGCGATGACATGACGTCCATAGCTTCCGCTAACGGGAGAAGGCGTGTCGTTCATGATGCTGGCGGCCAATGCCTGCCACTCGCGCGCAACGGCCTTTTCCATCCAGTCCGTCTCGATCGAGTCGGGAATCGGAGCCCAGGCCGCGCCCCGGCCCAGGGAGACACCGTGATCGAAATCGATCCGGATGATGCCTTTCTCGCACACAAGGTCCATGGCGAATGACACGGCGCCATCGCGGTAGCCGACACTCGCAACTTGGCCGATCCGGTCATCGGCGAAGCGTAATCCGATCAGCGCCGAGTCGTCAGCCTCTTGGTCGTGAAAGTAGGTACCGGTCATTGCGGTCACCCCGATCACGGGCTGTCCCATCAGCCAGATCAAGCGATCGAGCGCGTGAATGCCCGCAGTCATCAGCATGCCGCCGCCTGAAGCTCGATTGAGATGCCAGGATCGGCGATTGCTCTCCATCCAGAGCTTGATCATCCAGCTCGACCCTAGGACCGGCGCACCAAGCGTGCCGGAAACGACAATCTCCTTTGCTTTGAGACAGGGCAGGGCGAAATGCATGACATGCCCGATCATGAGCTTGACGTTGTTCGCATCGGCGGCCGCCTGGATTCTGTCGCAGGCGGCCAGGCTTGGCGCCATCGGCTTCTCGAGCAGGATGTGCTTGCCCGCTTGTGCCGCGCCGACGGCAATCTCCTCATGCAGGTGATGTGGCGTCGCGATCACAACGGCATCGACCTCCGGATCTTCGAGCAGGGCTCGCCAGTCGCAATAGCTCTTGCCCCCATGTTCAGCCGCGAAGGCAGCTGCAGTGGATCTGCCTCCCCGACAAGAGGCAACGAGCCGTACCTCCTTCACCTTCGCCATGGCGCGTGCGTGGACAGCACCGAAATGGCCCGCCCCGATAATGCCTACTCCGATCATGAACTTGCCTTTTCATATGCCATGTCGATGAGCTGCATGGTCGAATGATAATCCTGAAGGCTGACCGCCGGTGCTGCACCGGCGCGTATCCTGTCAAAGGTATCGGCCATGAACAGCCGGTAGCGCATGCCGGGGGGCTCGGGTGGCAACGCACGCACGCTCCCGTCATCCAGGGTTGCGCATTGAGCCGCTTCCCCCCGATCGATCAGGTAGGCATTGCTGGTGGCGACGCGCCACTCGAAATCTCCGCCGGGAGCCATCGAGGCGTAGGTGTAGCCAGCCTCGACCGTGAAAAGCGTTCCTGCCTCGTCGAGCAGCGAGACATGGGCATGATCCTCGACATGCTCGCGATGGATGCGGTTCCCGATCGAGGCCGAGACCACGCGCAATGCTCCCTGCGCAAGAGTGAGGGCAGCGTCGATGCCGTGAATGCCGAGATTGCGCAGCGCTCCGCCTCCACTAATGGTAGGGTCTAGCATCCAGCCGACACTGTCGTCGCGGTAGCGTTGCGGCGGACCATTGACGATCCGGAAATGGCCATGCGCGGGCTTTCCAAGGCGACCTTGCTTCTCAAGCTCGGCCATTTCCCGGAAGATCGGTCCGAAGCGGTTTGGGAGAGGCACGCCGACAAAGCTGCCGCGTCTGAGAGCCTCCTCGACAACCGGTGCCAAGCCGTCAGTCGTGCTGGATGCCGGCTTCTCAAGGATCATGGGCATGTCGGCGGCCATGACCTCTAAGGCGACCTGCGGCACGTATTGGGGAGAGCCCATCAGAATCACAAGATCAGGCCTTGCGGCGAGGGCCTGTCCCACGCTCCGACAAGCGGAAGGCCCATGTGTCGCAGCAAAGGTCGCTCCGGCATCAGCGTTCCAATCCCAGGTCGCGATGACCTCGCCGCCGGAAAACCGGACCGCGTCCAAGTGCATTTGGGCGTGCCAGTGGCTGACACCCAACAACGCTACTCGCATGGAACACACCTCGTCTGCATCTGTATTGAAGGATATCCTACAAGCTGATATGCTACAAGCAAGATGGAAGCTCGTCTGTCGGATGTAGGGTGCGTGTCACGACGAGCAGGAGCAACTGATGTCCCGGCTGAAAGCCATAAAACCCCTGAGCAGGCCCCCTTCGCTGCATGTGACCGTGCAGGAGAGTCTGCGCAGCTACATTGAGGAAAATAAGCTCAAAGCCGGTGATCCTCTGCCTCCCGAGTCCTTCCTCGCCCAGCAGCTCGGCGTCAGCCGGAACTCGGTTCGGGAAGCTATCAAGGCGCTCGAGTCCATCGGGATTCTTGAGACCCGGCGAGGCATCGGCGTGTTCGTGAAGGAATTTTCCTTCCAGCCGCTGCTCGACAATCTCGCCTACGGCCTCGGCGATACTTTGCGCGATGTCGAGGAGCTTCGCGAATTGCGCCGCGTCCTCGAGGTGGGCCTCATTCATAAGACCGTCGAGATGATCGGCGAGGAGGATCTCGCGGCTCTGCGCGAAGTCACCGAGCGGATGCGCCAGCGCGCCGAGCGCAATGAGAGCTTCGCCGAGGAGGACGAGCAGTTTCACCGGCTGCTGTTCCGTTGCCAGAACAACCGGATGCTGACCGGACTCATCGAGATCTTCTGGCGTGCATTCTACAAGGCCTCCAACTTCGCCAATCTCGCCAATTCAGATCCGCTCTCCACGTGGCGGGATCACCACGAAATCGTCGAGGCCGTTGCGGCACGCGACGTCGAAAGAGCCCGCAAGAGGCTCGATGAACATTACGAGGGAATTCTTCAGGTCATCGACAAGAACAGGCGGTCGATCACTGCCTAATGGGAGGAAACGATGCAATTGAGAGCATTAACACGGGCCTTCGCCGCTGCGGCGCTCCTTGGAGCGACTGCGCTGACATCTCCAGCGGCAGCCCAGGAGCAGAAGACGATCACGGGCGGCTTCGACGTCGGTCCGGGCGGCTTCCAAGGCAACTTCAATCCGCTGGCAGCAACGGGCGGCTTTACCTGGCTCAATGTCTATTTCGAGCCATTGGTAAACTACAATGCTGATCTGACGGCGATCGAAGGGGCCTTGGCAACAGAGTATTCCATCAATCCGGACAAGACCGAGTACACGTTCAAGCTTGCCAAGGAGACCTGGCACGATGGCAAGCCGTTCACCTCCAAGGATGTGAAGTTCACCGTCGACCTTGCCAAGAACGGCGAAACCGGAACTGTCTTCGCGGCCCGCCTCAATGCCATCTCGTCAGTCGAAACACCCGACGAGCGCACCGCTATCATCAAGCTCTCGCGCCCCGATGCCGGCCTTCTAGCGACGCTGACCAAGCTCATGATCCTGCCGGAGCATGCTCTTTCGGGCTTCACACCGAAAGAAATCGCGACCAGCACCTGGTGGGCGACAAATCCAATTGGCACCGGCCCATTCAAATTCAAGCAATACGTGACCGACCAATATGTCGAATTGGTTGCCGATGAGGATTATCGCCTCGGCCGCCCGAAGACCGACCGACTGATCAATCGCTACTTCAAGAACACGGCCGCCGCCGTCGCCGCCCTGCGCGCCGGTGAGATCCAGTTCACCTACGTCGAGTCCGATGACGTCCCGACTTTCAAGAACAACAACGCCGTTCGGGTGATCGAGGGCCAGTCCTTTGTCGTCAATTACCTTGGCTTCAACCAGCAAGTTCCGCTCTGGAAGGATGTCCGCGTCCGCCAAGCTGTAATGCATGCCATCGACCGTCAGGCGATTATCGATAGCCTCTATGGCGGCGCTGCCACCGTGGCCAATTGCGGTTACGTCGCCAAGCATCTCGTTCCGGAAGAACTCGATCACTACAAATACGATCCTGCCAAGGCCAAGGCCCTGCTCGCGGAAGCCGGTTGGGACAAGATCAACGGCACTAAGCCGATTACCTGGCTGACCTACTACAACACGCCGCAGGCCGCCAACGTCATGGCCGCCGTGCAAGCCATGCTCGCGCAAGTCGGCATCAACGTGGTTCCGCGGGCGGTCGACACGCCGACCTACAACGGCATCATCTACGCCGCGAATCCGGACTTCAGCCAGTTCCCGCTGGTTTATGCCGGACTTCAGAACGGGCCCGATCCATCGGGTCTCAACATCGGCCTGAATGCGGCGCAGAAGCCCCCCGCAGGAGCGAACTTCCTGCGTATCGACATGCCGGAGCTGACCAAGGCGCTGGATGCTGCGCTCGCCGAAACCAATCCGCAGCAACTCAACACCCGCTACCAGGAGGTCTGCAAGGCGATGAATGCCAATCTCCCCTGGGCCACGATGTGGGTCGCCAATCGTTACGGCGTCGCTTCGACGAAGCTGAAGGACTTCGTCTGGGTGCCTGCCCCGGCTGGCGGACCGTACAATGCCCATCCGGAGAAGTGGTCGATCGACAAGTAAGCGAGACCCGGTGACACACTTGAGAAGGTGGCTCTGGCGAGGCCTGGCTACCTTCTTCATTCAGTGAGCATGCCCATGCTGACATACATCGCACGACGCCTTGCCACCGGCCTGCTGATGCTCGTCGCCTTGAGCATGCTCGTCTTCATTCTGCTGCGTCTGACCCCGGGCGACCCGATTAGCGCCTATATCAATCCCAACGTTGCCATGTCCCAGGCCGAGATGAACGCGGTGCGTGCGCGTTTAGGCCTCGACCAGCCCCTTCCGATCCAGTATCTCGCGTGGCTGCGGGCCGCCGCCGGCGGAGATCTGGGCTTCTCGATTCAGCGCAACGGCGTGAAAGTCCTCCCTCTTGTGCTCGAGCGCATCGGGCCAACCGTCTTGCTGATGGCGGCCGGACTTGCGATCGCGATCGTGGTCGGCATCACGGCCGGTATAATCACTGCCGTTCGGCGGAATTCTCCGACCGATATAGGATTTTCCATCGCCGCCTTTTTCGGCATTTCGAGCCCCGCCTTTCTGACGGCGATCCTCGGGCTTTATCTGTTCTCTGTGGTTCTCCGCTGGGCCCCTTCCGGAGGCATGCTGACGCCCGGCGCTCCATTTTCCACCGGCGACCTCCTCGCCCATCTCATCCTGCCCGCCTTCCTTCTGTCGATCGGCCATGCGGCGCTGATCATGCGGTACATGCGCGCGTCGCTGCTCGAGGTTCTGAATCAGGATTACGTGCGCACCGCGCGCGCCAAGGGCGTCAAGGAGTTCTGGGTCATCATGAAGCACGCCGTGCGCAATGCCCTTCTCCCGGTCGTGACACTCATCGGATCGACCATCGGCATTGCAGTGGGCGGCGCCATCTTCATCGAAAGCGTCTTCAACTGGCCCGGCATGGGCCTGCTCCTGATCAATGCCGTCGATACCCGTGACTATCCGGTCATCATGGGAGCGACCTTGATCGTCGGAGCCTGCGTGATCGTGGTCAATCTCCTCACCGACATCGCTTATGCAGCGATCGACCCGCGCATTCAGGTGGCCTGACGATGAGTGCTTCCGTCGCCACTGCATCCGCTGCCTCCCGCAAAGGGCCGATCTTGCGAGCCCTGAGCCGGTTCGTCATGAATCACGTGGCCGTAATAGGGCTCGTTATTCTTCTCATTATCCTTCTGGCAGTCCTGACCTATCCGCTCTGGTGGACTTATTCCCCTAATCAAATCGACTTGCGGGCCCTCAACAAGGGGCCCGGCGCAAGCCACTGGTTCGGTACGGACGGCGTCGGACGCGACATCCTCGCGCGGCTGATGCAGGGCGGACGCATCTCGCTTCTTGTCGCGGTCACCTCGGTTGCGATCTCGATGGCCATAGGTTTCCTCGTCGGTGCCGTGTCATCCTTTGGCGGCCCTATTGTCGATGGCACCGTCATGCGCCTCGTCGACCTCGCCATGACGCTGCCGCCAGTAATCTTCCTTCTCGTTCTCGCCTCGATCGCCGGCACGGGCATTCTGCCGACGATCCTTGTCATTTCGCTCCTGTCGTGGCCCGTTCTGTCGCGCATGGTGCGTGCTCGCCTTCTCGAACTGCGCGAGCGCGACTTCGTGATCGCCTCCCGCGGCATGGGAGCGGGCATGACCCATCTGCTCTTCCGCCATGGCCTGCCGAACTGCATCGACATTCTCGTGGTCTATGCGACTCTTCAGGTCGCCAACGCCATTCTGCTGGAAGCTGGCCTGTCCTTCCTCGGGCTCGGCATCCCTCCGCCGGAAGCGAGCTGGGGCAACATGCTCAACGCGGCGCGATCGACGATCGTGATCGAGCAATATGCCTGGCAGTGGATGTTCCCGGGTGCGGCTCTCGTCATCACCGTACTTGCAATCAACTTCGTCGGAGACGGCTTGCGTGATGCGTTCGACCCTCGCTCCGATCTTCAATAACTCAACAGAAGGCCCGCTATGACCAACCTCCACGGTGTCGTTCCTCCCGTCGTGACTCCTCTCACCGAGAGTTTCGAGGTCGATTATCAGTCCTATACCCAAGTTCTCGAGCACCTGATTGCAGGCGGCGTGCACGGTCTTTTCGTGCTCGGTTCGACAAGCGAAGTGATCTTCCACGGCGAAGCCACCCGGCGCAAAATTCTCGAACACACGATCAAGGTGGTGAATGGGCGCCTGCCGATCCTGGCCGGCGTCATCGACCCGACGACCGACCGGGTCATCAGCCACGCAAAAATTGCGCAGTCGATCGGCGTCGATGCGGTCGTCGTCACGGCTCCCTTCTATACCAGAACGAGCCAGCCGGAGATCGTGGACCATTTCCGTTACGTGCGCGAGGCGCTCGACATTCCGGTGATCGCCTACGACATCCCCGTCTGCGTTCACACCAAGCTCGAGCGTCAGACCACGGTGGCGCTGGCTCGGGAAGGCACCATCGCCGGGCTCAAGGACTCGAGCGGCGATGACGGCAACTTCCGTTATTGCCTGCTCGACCTTGCCGACAAGCCCGACGTTTTTCTCATGACTGGTTCGGAAATCGTCGTCGACAACGCCCTCCAGATGGGGGCGCATGGCGTCGTTCCGGGTCTGGCCAACGTGGATCCCCACGGCTATGTGCGTTTGTGGAACCATGCCCGGGCAGGTGATTGGGACGCAGCACGCCGGGAGCAGGAACGTCTCTGTCGGCTGTTCGAAATGGTCTGGGTTTCCCTGCCCCGCACCAGTGCCGGTTCTGCGGGGGTAGGGGCCTTTAAGACCGCGATGCGCCGCCTCGGCGTCATCGCGAGCAATACGATGGCCCGGCCGCAGCGTACGCTCAATGCTGAGGAAGCCGCGAGAATTGACGAAATCATTCGCGCCGTTGGGCTTCTGAACTGACGCCATGCATACCGCCCCGGTCCTCGATATCTCCGGTCTCAAAACGGTTTTCCGTATCGGCAACCGCCAAGTGGCGGCCGTGCAGGACCTGGATCTGACTATTGCGCCGGGTGAAACCCTGGCGCTGGTGGGAGAATCCGGATCGGGCAAATCCGTCACCAGCCTCTCGATCATGGGCCTTCTGCCGAGGAAGGTGGGGCAGGTGACGGAAGGCAGCATTCTGTTTCGCGGCAAGTCGGGTCAGGCACAGGATCTCACTCGGCTCGACGATGAGGACCTGCGGCGCATTCGGGGCCACGACATCGCCATGGTGTTTCAGGAGCCAATGACGAGTCTCAACCCGGTTTACACCATAGGCGAGCAGATTGCGGAGCCCATGCGGATCCATCTGGGGCGCAGTCACAAGGAAGCGGCTGCCGCTGCGATCGAACTTCTGTCGGATGTCGGCATCCCTGATCCTAAGCGCCGCGCCAGGCAATATCCTCATGAGCTTTCGGGCGGGATGCGCCAGCGCGCCACCATTGCCATGGCGCTCGCCTGCGATCCGGTGCTGCTCATTGCCGACGAGCCGACGACCGCGCTCGATGTAACGATTCAGGCCCAGATCCTCGATCTCCTGCAGAAGCTGCAGGACGAGCGGGGTATGGGCATTCTATTCGTCACTCATAACCTGGGGGTCGTGGCGGAGATTGCTGACCGGGTGGCCGTCATGTATGCGGGCCGCATCGTCGAGACCGGCACCGTCTCCAATGTCTTCGCCCATCCGCGCCATCCCTACACGGTCGGGTTGATGCGCTCCGTTCCCAAGTTGGGGGAGGCAACGGAGTTGAGACGCCGAGGCGTTCCGCTGCCGACCATTGCGGGCTCCGTGCCGAGCCTTGTGCATCTGCCCACAGGCTGCTCCTTTGCTCCACGCTGCCCGTTGGTGATCGACGCGTGCCGGGCTGGCGTGCCGCCCTTGTATGACACCGGCGATGGCCGAAAGAGCCGCTGCATCAGATGGCAGGAGGTCTAGCATGGTAGAGCCGCTGCTCTCCGTCAGAGAGCTGACCAAGCATTTCAAGCCGGCGAGTTTTTCCCATGGTCCTGTCGTGCGTGCGCTCGAGAACGTTTCCTTCGATGTCGCGCGTGGCGAGGTCGTCGGCCTCGTTGGAGAATCAGGCAGCGGCAAGACCACCATCGGACGCTCCGTGCTGCGCCTCATCGAACCGACGTCGGGCGAGGTGCGCTTCAATGGCGTCGATCTCACCAAGCTGCCGGCCGCCGAGATGCGTCGGCAGCGCAAGCACATGCAATATATCTTCCAGGACCCCTTCGCGAGTCTGTCACCGCGTATGACCATCGGACAGATTCTGACGGAGGGTCTTCACATTCAACGCGTTGGAACGCGGGAAGACAGAGAACGTCGGGCCCGGGCAGCGCTTGAAGCGGTGGATCTGCCCGCCGATGCCTTCGACCGCTATGCTCATGAATTTTCCGGCGGCCAGCGTCAGCGCATCGGCATCGCCCGTGCCTTGGCGCTCGAGCCGCAGCTGATCGTAGCCGACGAGCCTGTCTCGGCACTCGATGTTTCGATCCAGGCCCAGATCATCAATCTGCTGCGCAACTTGCAGAAGCGCCTCGGATTGACCATGCTTTTCATTTCACACGACTTGGCGGTTGTCGAATATATCTGCGACACGGTCATTGTGCTTTATCTCGGGCGCATCATGGAGGTCGCGCCGAGCGAAGCTCTGTATGCCGATCCACGGCACCCTTATACGCGCGCGCTGCTCTCTGCGATTCCGGACCCGGATCCTGCCAAGTCCCGCACCCGGCAGATCCTGAAGGGCGATATTCCAAGTCCGGCAAACCCACCTTCGGGTTGCGTTTTCCGCACGCGATGCCCCTACGCGGTCGATCGATGCGCGATGGTGGTGCCTCCCCTCGAGGAGGTTTCGCCAGGACACTTCAAGGCCTGCATCCGGCATGAGATTAGCGGGTGAGGGTGTGAGTGAAAGTTGGATCAATCAACCGACTGATCGCTCATCCATGAGTGGTGCTTCGGCACTTCGCGCAGATTGTGAATGTAGAACTAAGCCGTCCTAGCGCATCCATGCTCGAAAGAACCCAGCCTTGGCCCGCACGGAAAAGATGAACACTCGTATCTTCTATGACGCATTGCATCATGCGGCCCCACAATCTGACACTCGGAAGGTCTGAGCTATGCAGGCGACAGCTCCCCAAACAGGCCCTTTGACGCGGCAATCTTCAGGAAATGGCGCGATATCGCGTTTACGGGGTAATTGGGCGACGCTCCTGCTTCCAATCAATGCTGACGAATCGATCGACTTCGGCCGGCTCGAGATTGAGATCGAGGCATTAATCGAGGCGAGAGTTGATGGTGTTTATTCGAACGGAACGGCTGGTGAATTCCACAACCAAACGGAGGCTGAGTATGAGAAGATCCAAGAGCTTCTTGCAGATCGGTGCATCTCGGCCGGAGTCCCCTTCGTCATCGGTGCCTGTCATCCGGATCCTTCGGTTTCATGCGGCCGGATTCGCCGAGCCGCACGGCTTGCTCCCGATGCCATTCAAGTGATCCTGCCAGACTGGGTGCCAGTTACTGATCCCGAGGCCGTAGATTTCCTCGCAATAGCCGCCGATGCCGCATCGGGAATACCACTGGTATTGTATAATCCGCCTCACGCCAAACGAGTGTTGACTCCGGCAGAACTCGGAGCAGTGCTTCGACAGGCCGGTCCTGCTGTCCATGGAGTCAAACTTGCCGACGGGGGTGCGCTCTGGTACTCCGCAGCGCGACAGCATCTCGCCGATTGGGCCGTCTTTGTGCCGGGCCACCATCTTGCGACAGGTATCAGTGAGGGGGTTGCAGCAGGTGCCTTCTCCAACATCGCTTGCCTCAGTCCTCGTGGCGCTCAACTCTGGACCGATGGGATGTCGTCCAATCTTCCCGCCGCCCTCGAGCTCGAACGCAGGATCCGTGTGTTTCTGGACACATACATACTGCCGTATCGTATCGGCAGCGGCTACTCCAATGCTGCGCTCGATAAGCTGCTGGCCGGTATCGGCAATTGGGCGCCGATCGGGACCCGCTTGCGCCGCCCGTATCGTTGGATCGCAGAGGCAGAGGCTGACCGTCTGAGATCAGTTGCGCGTGCAAGCATTCCCGAATTATTTCAGGGTTAAGACATGAGTACCACAGATCCCGATGGGGGGCTCCGAACGGCCGGCGTGAGGTGTCGCCCAAGCTCCCTGCACTCTACGCGGCACTGGCCGAAACCCGGGAGACGGGATCCCTTTTGAGGGATCAAGCGGACCTTGCACCGCTGGTCACAAAGACCGCCTTTGACCCGCAGCAGGCCTTCGGATTTGTGCCTCAAGGTTTCTGACCGTCAGGCGAATGGATCTGCCGCTGGCCGGCCTCAGGAGCATGACGCTCGACAAAATGACAGTATCGCAAGCCGTGGGACGGCCGGTGTCTCAATACGTCATGCCGGTGTCACCAAAGCTTCAGATATCCGTCATCAGGCTGGCCTAAGGAGCCAACCCCATCGGCGGGCATCATGGTCCAATCGACCTGATTCCCGTCTTGCTTGCGATCAGTTGTGATCCTGCTTGTCCCGTCATTCCAAAGTTTTCTCCTGCCCTCTGTTACTGCCGTCACCTTGTCGAAACGATGACCAGCTCTGCACGATATGCGCTCTACTATGTTCCTGCAGTCGATTCCGATCTTGCCCGCCTCGGTGCCGCTCTCCTCGGATACGATTGCCATACCGGAGCCGAGATTGCTCAACCTGCCCTGGAAGGCATCGCACCCGAAGACATGCGGTCCCTGACGGCGGAACCGCGCCGCTACGGATTCCATGGAACTCTCAAGGCACCGTTCGCGCTTGATGCCAGTGTCTCACCAGATAGCTTGAAGGATGCGGTTCGGGTTTTTGCGGCGGAACGCCCACCTCTTGAGGTGGGTACAATGTCGCTGCGGCGCCTCGGGCACTTCATCGCATTGACGCCTGACGCTCCGTCCATGGAACTGTCGCTCTTCGCAGCGGAGTGCGTCGCAGCCTTCGACCGCTTTCGTGCGCCGATCACCGAAAAGGACCGTCAGCGCCGTGGTGCCAGCCGCCTCCCGCCACGACATCGGGCGCTGTTCGAGCGGTGGGGCTATCCTTACGTGTTCGACGAATTCCGTTTTCACATGACGCTGACCGGCCCCCTGCCGGAGGAGAGTCAAGACGCGTGGATGGCAGGTCTCGGGCGCTATGTCGGCGGTCCGAAGACCCTCGTCGTCGATGCACTCACCCTCGTGATGCAGCCGAGTCCTGAAGCGCGGTTCCAAGTGATCGGACGTTACCGACTGGAGGGGCAGTGATGAGCGCGAAGACACTTTCGGAAAACCCGACGGTCGATCCTTCGACGACGCTTCGCGATTGTCGCCTCGGACGTTACACGGAGGTCGGTGCAAGGACGTCGATGATCGAGACGATCCTCGACGATTATTCCTACATCGTGCACGATGGCGAGGTTGCGTATACCACCATCGGCAAGTTCTGCTCGATCGCTTCCCATGTGAGGATCAATCCCGGTAACCACCCGATGTGGCGGGCGAGCCAGGCGCATTTCACCTACCGCTCCCGCCAATACTGGCCGGAAGAGGACGACGACGAGGCCTTCTTCCATTGGCGACGCTCGCATCCGGTCGTGATCGGGCATGACGTGTGGATCGGACACGGCGCCGTGATCCTTCCGGGTAGGAGCGTTGGCACCGGCGCGATCGTCGGAGCGGGAGCCATCGTGACCCGCGACGTCGCACCCTATGCCATCGTGGGCGGCAACCCTGCCAGAGTTATTCGTCGCCGTTTCGACGAGAGAATCGCGCAGAGGCTACAGGCCCTGGCCTGGTGGGATTGGGATCACGGGCGCCTCCGTCATGCGCTTCGCGACTTTCGTGATCTCTCGGTCGAGGCGTTTCTCGATCGGTATGAGACAGAGTAGCGAATGTCATTCGACCGTCGCATAAGGGTCATCGCGCCTTCATTTTGCAGAGCTAAACGGGCTTCAACACACGAGGTGAAGCCATGCTCGTCATCGAGGGCCTGTCGCGACGGTTCGGCCACAAGACTGCGGTCGATCAGGTCAGTCTGACCATTCAGCCCGGTTCATTCGTCGGGGTCATCGGACGCTCGGGTGCCGGCAAGTCGACTCTCCTGCGTCTGGTCAACCGGCTGATCGATCCATCTTCCGGCCGGATCGCCTATGATGGGGTCGACGTGACCGATCTTAGCGGAAAGGATCTGCGGGACTGGCGCGCACGCTGTGCCATGATCTTCCAGCAGTTCAACCTGGTCGGCCGCCTTGATGTGCTGACCAACGTCCTGATGGGGCGGCTCAATCGCACCCCGAGCCATCGTTCCCTCCTGAAGCTTTGGAGCGAGGAGGACAAGGCCATCGCCCTGTCCGCTCTCGAGCAGTTCGACATGGCGGGGCTTGCGTCGCAGCGGGCGGAACAGCTCTCGGGCGGTCAGCAGCAGCGTGTCGCGATCGCGCGGGCCCTGGTGCAGCAGCCTGACATCATTCTCGCCGACGAGCCGATCGCATCGCTCGATCCGCGCAATACACGTCTTGTGATGGATGCGCTCGCGCGCATCAACCGCGAATACGGCATCACGGTCCTGTGCAATCTTCATTCCCTCGACCTGGCGCGTGCCTATTGCGACCGCCTCGTCGGCATGGCGGAGGGGCGGGTGATTTTCGACGGCGGGCCATGCGACCTCACAGACGATGCGAGCCGTCGGCTTTACGGCCTGGAGGCGGGTGACGTCGTCGATGTGGATGTCGATGCCGCACTGCTCCGCGGCCGGGTTGCAGCCCGAGCCGCCTGAATGGCAGTCGCGCGGCAGCGCGGGGCCGTTCCATCTCATCCTGAAAAACAAACACCAAGGAGACATCTGTCATGATCACACGTCGCCTCATCCTCGGCGCGGCCGCAGCGCTCGCCCTCACGGGTGCAGCACAGGCCCAGGACTGGAAGGCCAAGTACCCGGAAATCGTCTACGCCATCATCCCGTCCGAGAATGCCTCCGGCGTGACCGATCGCTGGACGCCTTTCGTGAGCTATCTCTCGAAGGAACTCGGCACGAAGGTGACGCTGCGCATCGCCAACGATTACGCGGCGGTCATCGAGGGGCAGCGCTCCGGCAACATCCACATCGCCCAGTACGGCCCGGCCTCCTATGCCCGCGCCTATGTGACCGGTGTAAAGACCGAGCCCTTCGCCATCGAGACCAATCTGGATGGTACCAAGGGCTACTACTCGGTCCTGTGGGTCAAGGCCAACTCGCCTTACCAGAAGATCGAGGATCTCAAGGGCAAGAACCTGTGTCTCGTCGACCCCAATTCGACTTCGGGCAACAACGTGCCGCGCTTCGCCATGAACAAGCTGGGCATCACCCCTGAGCAGTTCTTCGGCAAGGTCGTTTACGCCGGCAGCCACGAGAACGCGGTTCTCGGCGTACAGCAGGGCACCTGCGACGCGGCCTTCAACTGGTGGAACGACGAGAAGGAATCGAACCTTCTGCGGATGGCCAGCAAGAGCATGGTCAAGGCCGAGGACTTCCGCATGATCTTCAAGTCCGACCAGATCGTGAACTCGCCATTCGCCTATCTCAGCGATCTCCCGGCCGATCTGAAGGCCAAGATCAAGCAGGCCGTTCTCGACATGCCCAAGAAGGATCCCGAGGCATTCAAGAAGATCTACGATGGCAAGCAGGGTGTGTGGGAGCCGATCGACCACAAGGCCTATGAGCCGGTCGTCGAACTCATCGGCTTCGTCGACTCGCTGCGCAAGAAGTCCTGACGCCTCCTTGAGTTGCAAAGCAGCCCGCTCACGCGAGCGGGTTGCGTTTTTCTGATTGATTTCCATGGCCACAGCAATTTCACGTCTGCCGGACGAAAAGCTCTCGGCGTACGTCCAGGCCTATGACGGCGCCAACAGGAAGAAGCGCACTCGGACGGTGCTCTTTCTGGGAATCGTCGCAGGGCTGATCCTCCTGTCCGGCACGGTCGCCGAAGTCGATCTTTCCAAGTTGTTCGGCAATTTCGGAAAATTCTTCGGCTATTTCGATCGTATCTTCACCTTCGACAGCGGGCCGATGATGGGTCGGCGGGTCTGGACCGACCCGGTGGAGTGGTTCTGGGGCTTTAGCAAGTGGCTGGGGCTTCTCGGCGATACGATCCTGATCGCCTATCTCGGCACCGTCCTCGGTGCGGTCGGAGCGTTTCTGCTTTGCTTCTCCGCGTCTGCCAACATGATGCCGAATGTCTGGTTGCGCGGCTTCGTGAAGCGCATGCTCGAATTCTGCCGCACGGTTCCTGAGATCGTCTTCGCTTTGATCTTCATCATCGCATTCGGACTGGGGCCCGTGCCCGGCGTCCTCGCAATCGCCATTCATACGACGGGTGCACTCGGCAAGCTCTTTGCCGAGGTCGTCGAGAACATCGACATGAAGCCGGTCGAAGGCTGCACGGCAACGGGAGCCAGCTTCAGCGATACGATCCGTTTCGCGGTCGTGCCTCAGGTTCTGTCGAATTTCGCGAGCTATACGCTTCTGCGGTTCGAGATCAACGTCCGTGGCGCGTCCGTCATGGGCTTCGTCGGCGCCGGCGGCATCGGGCAGGATCTGCTCGAGGCCATTCGGAAGTTCTATTATGCGGACGTGTCAGCGCTCCTTCTCCTGATCATTCTCACCGTGGTGCTGATCGACCTCGGTACCGAACGCCTGCGCCATGCCCTGATCAGCCGGGAGGAAGGGCCATGAATCATTCCTCGAAGCTGGCCCCGTGCGACGTGCAGGCTCTGAAATCTCGCCATGCGGAGGTCTTCGCTCCGTCATGGGCGAACCGCGCCGCGACCTTTGGAATTGTTGCCTTCTTGGCGGGGCTGTTCGTCTTCGGCTTCTGGCGCCTGGAATTCTCGTTCACGAAAGTCCTGTCGGGAATTGGACAATTGGGGGTCCTGGTCTGGATGATGCTGCCGCCTGATCCCGGCAGTTGGGCACGCTTTCTCATTTTCCTGAACGCGCTTGCCGAGACGGTTGCCATCGCCTTCCTCGGGACTCTGCTGGCTGCACTCATCGCCTTCCCGATAGGATTCGTCGCGGCGCGCAATACGACGGTCAACCGGCTTGTCCGGTTCGCGTCGCGCCGGCTTCTCGACGGAATCCGCGGCGTCGATACGCTGATCTGGGCCCTTCTGTGGATCAACGTGGTCGGGCTTGGTCCTTTCGCGGGCGTGCTCGCCATCATGACCGGCGATATCGGCACCCTCGGCAAGCTGTTCTCGGAAGCCATCGAAGCTGCGGACCGGAAGCCGGTGGAGGCTATCGTCTCGACTGGCGGCACACGCCTGCAGCAGATCCGGTTCGGCGTTCTGCCGCAGGTCCTTCCGGTGATCGCCGGCCAGGTTCTCTACTTCTTCGAATCGAATACCCGCTCCAGCACGATCATCGGTATCGTCGGCGCAGGCGGCATCGGTCTGCACTTGGCGGAGCAGATTCGTACGCTCGAATGGCAAGCGGTTTCCGTTCTCGTGATCATGATCCTCATCATGGTTGCGGTCATCGATGCGGTTTCGATACGCTTGCGCACGGCCTTCATCGGGCACTCGCAACGGCCCGCTAAGTGAGGCGGTTACGGCTCGATGACGAGATCGACCCGATCGGCGGCAAAAAGCGAGCGTGTGGCCTGAATCCGCCAGCCATGCTGATCCACGTTGATGCTGTCGATCACGAGCACGACGCGACCGGCGGCGAGATCGAGCTGGAGAGCCTCGTCAGGACTTGCGGTTCGGGCCGATATACGCGTCGAGAGACGGGAATAGTCGGAGACCGCATGGCGGGCATAGGCCCGGGTGAGCGAGCCGGTCTGCCGGTAAGTCGCATCGAGACCCTCGAAGCGCGGGAGCGGCAGCCATGTCTGCGCCATCGAGATCGGAACGTCGTCCGCCCGATTGAGGGTCACGAGTTGAAGAACCGGTGCACCAACCGCCATGTCGAGGGCCTCGGCGATTTCGGCATTCGCCGTGGTCTCAGAGGAGCGGATCAACTCGCCCCGAGCCTCGCGCCCTGCGCGAGCCATGGCTTCCGAGAACCGGGTCTTGGGGCCGATCGGATAGGGCAGGGGCTTGGCTTCCACATAAGTTCCGCCGCCCTGCGTCGCCCGCACCAGCCCGCGTTCGGCCAGGGCGGCGAGAGCGCGTCGCACCGTGTGGCGATTGACGCCGAAGCGTTCCGCGAACTGGACCTCACTCGGCAGCCTCTCGCCCGGCCTGAACGTGCCCTCACGGATGGCTCCCTCGACGCTGTCGGCAATCTGCCGCCAGGCGGTGAGGCCTTCCCCGCGCTGAAGTGGCGGAAGGCGCTGCGGGTCCAAGTCTGGTCTGCCTGTCATAAAAGTTTCACCGGCGTGTGTTGTATAGATGTCTATACAACTTGATCAGCAATTCGCCAATGAGGATCATCCCCATGGCTCCATCGCCAAATACCGCATCACCGCCTGATCCGCCCCAAGACGCCATAATCGCGCGCCGTCAGAGAACCATTGCCCTTTGTGCCGAGGCCGGCCCCGGCGATCTGGAGGCGATCTTGGACGGCTTGGCCTATGAGGGCGCCGTGGAGGACCTTCGCCGCCCCGAGACCGGGCTGGTCATGGTCCGTGGCCGCATGGGCGGCGACGGCAGCCCATTCAATTTCGGTGAGGCGACCGTCACCCGTGCGGCCGTACGGCTGGGAAGCGGAGAGACGGGCTTTGCCTATCAGCTCGGCCGCGATGCGGGGAAAGCCAGGGCGGCTGCGATCCTCGACGCATTGCTGCAGAACCCGCTTTACGGCCATCGCGTGGAAGGTGCGATGAAGCCGCTTCGCGCACGCCTTGCCGATCAGCGCGCGGCCCGAGAGCGTCGCACCGCAGCGACGCGGGTCAATTTCTTCACCATGGTGCGCGGAGAGGACCAATGACGGCGCTCGCTCACGGTTTTGCCAACCCGGTGACGGAGGCGCAGCAGGTCTTTCATGCGGCAATGAATGCGCTTGCCCATCCTGGCCGTCTCCAGCGCCTCCAGAGCGGCCTCATGCCGCCGCGTCCGCTGACGCCGGAGCTTGCCGCCATTGCCCTTGCGCTGGCCGATCACGAAGCTCCGATCTGGCTTGATGCCGATCTCGCGGCTGCGCCAGGCGTCGCCGATTTTCTGCGCTTCCATACGGGCGCGGCTGTGACAGCCGATCCCGGTCGCGCTGCCTTCGCGCTCATCTCGGCCCCCGAGAGGCCTTTGCCCGTCGATGCCTTCGCTCTGGGAACGGCAGAGTTTCCGGACCGCTCGACGACCCTCGTGATCGCTGTGTCCGAACTCTCCGATCGGGATGGCCGGCTTCTGCGTGGTCCCGGGATCGACGAGCGCCAGAACCTGCGGGCATCGCCATGGCCGCACGATTTTGCCGACATCATCCGGCGGAACGGCGCGATCTTCCCGCGCGGGCTTGATGTCCTGCTCGTAGCGCCGGGATCTATCGTTGGCCTGCCGCGCTCCACGCGCTTCGTCGAGGAGGCCTGATCATGTATGTTGCGGTCAAAGGCGGTGAAGCCGCCATCGAAAATGCCCATCGGCTGCTTGCCCATGAGCGGCGGGGCGATCCGTCCGTCCCTGAACTCTCCGTTTCGCAGATCTCCGGGCAACTCGGTCTGCTCGTCGACCGGGTCATGACGGAGGGCTCTCTTTACGATCGGAACCTCGCGGCGCTTGCTCTCAAGCAGGCGCGCGGCGACCTGATCGAAGCCGTGTTCCTCGTGCGTGCATTCCGCACGACGCTTCCGCGCCTCGGCTATTCCGAACCGGTCGACACGGCCCGCATGGAAATCCGTCGCCGGATCTCGGCTACCTACAAGGACTTGCCCGGCGGGCAGGTTCTGGGCCCGACCTTCGACTACACCCACCGCCTGCTCGACTTCATGCTCGCCGCCAACGGTGAGCATCCGCAGCCGCCGGCGGAAGCCGAGATCGAGAGTGACGAAAGTCACACGCCACGCGTGACCGATCTTCTCGACGCGGAAGGCCTGATCGAACCTTCATGCATGCCGGAGCACGACGGCGCGGATGTAGGCGATCTCACCCGCGAGCCGCTGACCTTCCCGGCCGATCGCGATCTACGCCTGCAGGCGCTGGCCCGAGGCGATGAAGGATTTGTTCTGGCGCTCGGCTATTCGACCCAGCGCGGCTACGGCCGCACCCACCCCTTCGTCAGCGAAGTTCGGGTGGGAGAAGTCGAGGTCGAACTTGTGCCCGAAGAGATCGGATTCGCGGTGCCGCTCGGTCGCATCACCGTGACGGAATGCCAGATGGTCAACCAGTTCAAGGGATCTGCGGAAACGCCGCCGCAATTCACCCGCGGTTACGGGCTCGTCTTCGGTCAGAGCGAACGCAAGGCCATGGCTATGTCGTTGGTCGACCGCAGCCTGCGGGCCCGCGAACTCGGTGAGGATGTCGTGGCTCCCGCGCAGGACGAGGAATTCGTGCTCTCCCATGCCGACAACCTGCAGGCGACGGGCTTTGTGGAGCACCTCAAGCTGCCGCACTACGTCGACTTCCAGGCGGAGCTCGATCTCGTGCGCCGCATGCGTGCCGAGCACAAGGCAAACCAGCCCTATTCCCTTTCGGAGGCCGCAGAATGACCGCGCCATTGGCAGCATCCGCCATGTCCGATACCGGCTACAACTTCGCCTATCTGGACGAGCAGACCAAGCGCATGATCCGACGGGCGATCCTGAAGGCGATCGCCATCCCCGGATACCAGGTTCCCTTCGCATCGCGCGAAATGCCCATGCCCTATGGCTGGGGCACCGGCGGCGTGCAGGTGACGGCTTCGATCCTGGGCCCGGACGATGTTCTCAAAGTGATCGATCAAGGCTCGGACGACACCACCAACGCAGTCTCGATCCGGAAATTCTTCAAGCGCACGGCGGGCATCAGAACCACCACCCGCACGGGCGAGGCGACCGTGATCCAGACCCGCCATCGCATTCCGGAACAGACGCTCGGCGAAGGACAGGTGATCGTCTATCAGGTGCCGATCCCGGAGCCGCTCCGTTTCCTCGAACCGCGGGAGACCGAAACGCGCAAGCTCCATGCGCTTGCGGAGTACGGCCTCATGCATGTGAAGCTGTACGAGGACATCGCCAGGCACGGCCATATTGCCACGACCTACGCCTATCCGGTCGAAGTCGCGGGTCGCTACATCATGGACCCGTCGCCGACACCGAAATTCGACAATCCGAAAATGCACATGATGGCCGCCCTGCAGCTCTTCGGCGCGGGCCGCGAGAAGCGCATCTACGCCGTCCCACCCTACACGCAGGTCCGGAGCCTCGACTTCGAGGATCATCCTTTCCGAATCCAGACCTTCGGTCAGCCCTGCGCCCTCTGCGCGGCGGAAGGGGTCTATCTCGACGAGGTCGTCATGGACGATCACGGCGGGCGCATGTTCGTCTGCTCCGACACCGATTTCTGCGAGGAGCGTCGGGAAAAGGGACATCGCGGCGCCATGCTTGCCGATGCTCCCGCTGCTCTTACCGGGGAGAACTCCCATGCCTGATGCACCTCTGCTCTCGGTCTCGGGACTGACCAAGCACTACGGCCAGCGCATCGGCTGTGCCAACGTCTCCTTCAACCTCTACGAGGGCGAGGTGCTCGCCATCGTGGGCGAATCCGGCTCGGGCAAGTCCACGCTTCTCAATCTTCTCGCCAGCGAACTGGAGCCGACCGCAGGTAGCATCCGCTACCGCATGCGAGACGGCGCGGTGCGGGACCTTCTTGCGATGGGGGAGGCGGAGCGGCGCTTCCTGCTCCGCACCGATTGGGGCTTTGTCCGGCAGGATGCGACGCAAGGGCTACGCATGAACGTATCCGCAGGCGGCAACGTGGGCGAGCGCCTCATGGCTGTCGGCCAGCGCCATTACGGGCGGATCCGCGGCACCGCCATCGACTGGCTTGATCGTGTCGAGATCGAGACGGACCGGATCGATGATACGCCCAAGGCCTTCTCGGGCGGCATGCGCCAGCGGCTTCAGATCGCCCGCAATCTCGTCACCCATCCCCGGCTGGTGTTCATGGACGAGCCGACCTCGGGTCTCGACGTCTCCGTGCAGGCGCGCCTGCTCGATCTCATCCGCGGCCTCGTCAGTGAGCTCGGGCTGGCGGTGGTGATCGTGACCCATGATCTCGCCGTCGCACGGCTTCTGTCGCATCGCATGATGGTGATGAAAGGCGGATGCGTGATCGAAACGGGGTTGACCGATCAGGTCCTCGACGATCCGCGTGAAAACTACACCCAACTTCTCGTCTCCTCGGTTCTGGTGGTCTAGCCATGCGCCCGCGCCTCAAATTGGAACGCGTTTCGAAATCCTTCACCCTGCATCTTCACGGCGGCGCCATGTTGGAGGTGGTGTCCGACGTAAGCGTCTCGGCCTTCCCGGGCGAATGCATCGTCCTCGGCGGCCCCTCAGGCGCCGGCAAGTCGTCGCTCCTGAAGATCATCTACGGAAACTACCGCTGCGATTCCGGACATGTGTGGGTGCAGGACGGCGACGAGACGGTCGATGTGGCTGCCGCCGAACCCCGCCGCATCCTCGCCCTTCGCCGGTCGGTGATGGGATATGTCAGCCAGTTCCTGCGGGTGATCCCCCGGGTGGGTGCCCTCGACATCGTGGTCAGTGCCGGCCGGGAGGGCGGGCTCGACGCCGGAACGGCCGCGGAGCGGGCAGGGGAGCTGCTTACGGTGCTGAACGTCCCGGAGCGGCTTTGGAAGCTCCCTCCTGCAACATTTTCGGGTGGCGAGCAGCAGCGCATCAACATCGCGCGTGGCTTGATCGCCGATCGGCCGTTGCTGCTGCTCGATGAGCCGACGGCCTCCCTCGATGCCCGGAACCGCGCTGTGGTTACCGGCCTGATCGAGCGAAAGAAGCGCAGCGGCACTGCGATCGTTGGAATCTTTCACGACGATGAAGTTCGCGAGGCTCTGGCCACGAGTGTCGTCGATGTGACGCAGTTTGCCGCTAAGGCTGCGTGACAGGAACTGGGGAATAGAAAATGGATCCTGTCATTGTCATTGAGAACGCTGAGCTCGTTCTGGCTGACCGCATCGTGCGCGGATGGCTCGCCATCGAGGATGGCTGCATTGCGGAGATCGGTGAGGGAAGAGCGCCGGAACGCGGCGTCGATCTCGACGGCGACTATCTCATTCCAGGGCTGATCGAATTGCATACGGATCATCTGGAAAGTCACTATGCGCCACGGCCGAAGGTGCGTTGGCACCCGCTCGGCGCCGTGCTCGCCTACGATGCGCAGATCGCATCGTCCGGAATCACGACAGTCTTCGACAGCCTGCGTGCCGGCGTCGACGTGGATGGCGGCGGGCTCGGTGCGGAACTCGTCGAACTCGCGGAGGCCATCGACGAGGCGCGGCGCCATCGCCTGTTCCGCTGCGAGCATCTGACCCATCTCCGCTGCGAAATTCCGTCGCCGGACGTGGTCGAGACGGTCGAGAACTTCGTTTCCCGCTATCCGGTCGGCCTGATGTCGCTCATGGATCACACGCCCGGTCAGCGCCAGTTCCGAGACCTCGGCAAGTACTTCAACTACTACGGCGGCAAGACCGGCAAGACGGCCGACGAGATCAACGCGGCGGTTGCCGAGAAGCAGCGCGTGAACGGCGAGCGCGCTGCCGTCAATCGCCCCATGCTCGTCGATCTGGCGCGGGCGCGCGGAATCCCGCTCGCGAGCCACGACGACACGACTCTCGACGAAGTCGGCCAGTCGGTCGAGGAGGGCGTCGTGCTGGCGGAATTCCCCACGACCCTCGAGGCCGCCAGGGCGAGCCATGGCCACGGCATCACGGTCATGATGGGTGCACCGAACCTCATCCGGGGCGGCTCGCATTCCGGGAACGTTGCCGCCGAGACCCTTGCCCAGGAGGGGGTACTCGACATCCTGTCGTCCGATTACGTCCCGGCGAGCCTGCTGATGGCCGCCTTCGAACTTCCACGCCGTGTTCCGACAGTCTCCCTGCCGGAGGCGATCCGCACCGTCACGAAAAATCCCGCTCAGGCCACCGGTCTGACCGACCGGGGAGAGATTGATGCGGGCAAGCGCGCGGACCTGGTGCGCGTGCGTGTGACGGGCGAGACGCCCGTGGTACGCCAAGTGTGGCGTGGTGGGATCAGGATCGCGTGACCATGACGGGAGGATTTGTCTTCGTCGTCGGGCCGAGCGGGGCCGGAAAGGATACTCTCCTCGGCCTTGCCAAGTCGGAGTTGTCCCAGGATGCCCGCTTTCTCTTCCCGCGCCGGTTGGTGACCCGCTCGTCATCCGTATGGGAGGACCATGACACGATGACGGACGAGGAGTTCGAAGCGGGGCAGGCTGATGGCCGCTTTGCGTTGTCGTGGCGGGCCCACGGGCACGGCTATGCCCTTCCTCGGTCGTGCCTGGAGGCCGCTCTGACGGGACGCATTGTCGTCTGCAATATCTCGCGAGCTCTGGTCGAAGACGCGCGCCGGCGTCTGCCCCATGTGGCCGTCGTCGTAGTCACAGCGCCCCGCGAGGTTCTTGCAGCGCGGCTGGCGCAGAGGAACAGGAGAGAGGATGCGAGTCTTGAATCTCGCCTCGCCCGATCGAGCGAGATCGGACCGATCCGCGCCGATCTGACCGTTGTGAACGATCGCAGCCCGCAGGAGGGAGCCGGTCAACTTGTCGAGTTTCTATTTGGCCGGATCCACGAATCCGCGGATCGGGAATAGGCGCGTATCGGCGCCGGTCTAGGACATCAGCCGAACTTCCGCACTGGCCGGGTAGACGGACCTTTACAGCATCGCGCTTGAAGACCGTGTTTGATCCTCAGCCGATGTTCGGGACAGAAGGGACCGCCGTGTCCACAGGCTGTAGTGGGTGTACGGCTTCCAGCGACCTGTGACATCATCGCTCCCGCGGGTATGCAGGACCGGTAGCGGTCAAGATGGAAGCTTCGAGGAATGACGTGACTCCCATCCCATTCGAACCGCTCTCAGATCAAGATACAGGAACGCGAACTTAGGGCACGAATCTGGCCAGACGGATTGCTAGAGCGTCGGACGAGAAAAGTGAAATCCACTTTTGGAACCCATCCGATGCTCCCTTGTTTAGCGGCGCATCGTCTTAGACGGAAAAACCGGAATCACTTTTCGCTGACGCGGCCCTTCGGTTCCGCACGATGCGCTAGATGAGATAACGCTCTACCAAACGGGCCCAAAGTGCGGCTCCAGTGGCTAGACTGCCGTCGGCGAAGTCGTATTTGGAGCTGTGCAGAATAGCGGAATTCGTGCCGTTGCCGAGGCGCAGGAAACTCCCCGGCTTATGTTCGAGGAAGTAGGCGAAGTCCTCACTGCCTGGAATCAGGGGGCAGGTTGCAACTCTGTCGGCTCCGATCAGCTCCTCTGCCACGACGCGGGCGAAGGTCGTCTCCGCTTCGGAGTTGACGACGACCGGATAACCCCGCTCATAGTCGATCTCGACTGTGGCGCCGTAGCCTTCGACGACAGACTGCGTCAGTTTGACGATGCGCCCCTGCAGGAGATCACGAATCTTCGGATCGAAGGACCGGACACTGAGTGCGAGCTTCGCATATTCAGGGATGACGTTGACGGCATTGCCGGCGTGGATCGATCCGACGGTGACGACCGCTGTCTGGGTCGGATCAATATTGCGCGACACGATGGTCTGCAGCGAGACGACAAGATTGCAGGCGACGACCACCGGATCAACGGTGAGATGGGGCCGCGAGGCATGACCGCCGATGCCTCTGATGGTGATGTTGACGGTATCGGATGAGGCCATCATTGGTCCGGAGCGCAGAAGGATGTTGCCTTCCGGCGCGCCGGGATGATTGTGCAGGCCGAAGATCGCATCGAAGGGAAAGCGCTCGAAAAGACCGTCGGCGATCATCGCTTGAGCGCCGCTGAATTTTCCGGCCTCTTCGGCCGGCTGAAAAATCAGCGTTACGGTGCCGTTGAAACGACGGGTCCGAGCAAGATACTCGGCTGCGCCCAGCAGAACGGTCGTATGTCCGTCATGGCCGCAGGCATGCATCTTGCCAGGGGATTGGCTTGCATAGGTCAGCCCGGTTTCTTCCATGATCGGGAGAGCGTCCATGTCGGCGCGAATGGCAATGCCCTTGTTTCCGTCGCCGACGCTCAGGCGTGCCACGACGCCGTGGCCGCCGACGTTGCGGGTCACCTCATAGCCCCAGCCCTCGAGCTTCTCGGCGACGAAACGTGCTGTTTCGGCCTCCTCGAAGGAGAGTTCCGGAGTGGCGTGGAGATGATGGCGAATGCCGATGAGCTCCGCTTTCATGGCTTCGAAGTCCGAGACCCGGGCAAAAACGTTGTCGTTGAGCATGAAATTCATCCGAATGACGGTCGAAGACCGGCTTCAAAGGGGAAGAGGGTTGTCGATGATCAAAGAAAGCGCGACAGGAAGGCCTTCGTTCGAGGATGTTGCGGATTGCCGATCACAGCCTCCGGGCTGCCCATCTCGACGATCTTGCCGCCGTCCATGAAGACCACCCGGTCGGCCGCCTCGCGGGCAAAGCCGATCTCGTGGGTGACGACGATCATGGTCAGTCCCTGCCTGGCAAGATCGCGCATGGTCGCCAGCACTTCGCCGACCAGTTCGGGGTCCAGCGCCGATGTCGGCTCATCGAACAGCATCAGTTTGGGCTTGATCGCCAAGGCACGGGCGATTGCGACGCGCTGCTGCTGGCCACCGGAGAGCTGGCGGGGATAGCTGCCCGCCTTTTCCGACAGTCCGACCCGCTCCAGGAGCGCCAAGGCGTTCCGTGTCGCTTCCTGGCGGCTTTCGCCGTGGATGCCCACAGGCGCCTCGATGATGTTCTGCAGCACCGTCATATGCGGGTAGAGATTGAACTGCTGGAACACCATGCCGATCTTCCGGCGCTGACGGGCGATGCCGTTCGCGGACAGCTTTTCCAAACGATCCTTGCGGAGCCGATAGCCGATCTGCTCGCCGTCGACTGCAATGAAGCCCTTGTTGATGGCCTCCAGGTGGTTGATGCAGCGCAGGAAGGTCGATTTCCCGGAGCCGGACGGGCCGAGGATCACGACGACCTCTCCCGGCATGATGTCGAGATCGATGCCCTTCAGCACTTCGAGCTGGTCGAAGGACTTGTGAACGTCACGGACCTGGACGAGGGGGTTCATGGACTGGACGGCACTCAATGGCTTGCCTCCTGCACAGCGGCCCCGGCAAGAGTCGGTTTCTCGGCAGCTCCGTTTCGGCGTTCGCTGCGGCCGTAATAGGCCTCGATGTAGCTCTGGCCGACGTTGAGGATCGACGTGATGAGCAGGTACCAGATGACCGCTACGAGCAGCATCGGGACGATCTCGAAGGTGCGGTTGTAGATCGACTGCACGGAATAGAGCAGATCGGCCATCGCGATCACGCTGACGAGGGAAGTAGCCTTGATCATGCTGATGAGCTGGTTGCCGGTCGGAGGGACGATGGAGCGCATGGCCTGCGGAATGATGATGCGCCACAGGGCACGCGCCCTCGTCATTCCGAAGGCTTCAGCCGTTTCGGTCTGGCCACGATCCACGGAGAGAAGGCCGCCGCGGATGATTTCCGCCATGTAGGCTGCTTCGTTCAGCGCCAATCCGACGATTGCCGCCGTCATCGGCGTGATCACCGAATTCGTATCCCAGCTTGCAAGCGTCGGGCCGAAGGGGATCGCAATCGAGAGCCGCGGGAACAGCGTGGAGAGATTGTACCAGAAGATCAGCTGAACGAGCAGCGGCGTGCCTCGGAAGAACCAGATGAAAAGGCCTGCAAAAGAGTTTGCCAGCCGATCCTTGGACATGCGGGCGATAGCGAGCCCCAGTCCGAGGATCGTGCCGAGCGCCATGGCAACGACGGTCAATCCAAGGCTGACATAGAGGCCGCTGACAACTGTCGGATCGAAGAAATAAGCAACGACGACGGGCCAGCCGAAGTTCTCGTTATGGGCGACGATCCAGGCGAAATCCACGGCAACGAGGATGATGACGGCCCAGAGGATCAGTCGGCCCATGCGGAAGGGGGCGTGGGCCGTCGCCACGTCCCGAAAGGGCGCAACGCCGGAGGGCGATGCGCTGGTCAGATCAAGCTGGCTCATTTCGGGAGGGTTCCACCGAGATTGATACCGGGCTGCTTGATCATGTTGTTCTCAAGGCCCCACTTCTTCATGATTGCGGCATAGGTTCCGTTCTCCATCAGGAGCTTGATGGTATCGAGAAGCAGCGGCCCGAGCGGCGAGCCCTTGGGCACGACAGCACCTTGATAGAGATCCTCGAAGCCATTCTTCTGACCGACGCCGGTCAGTTCAAGCTGGCCGTTGGCTTGAGCGACGAAATAGGTGAGGGGGGCCTGGGAGGAGAAGAAAGCGTCGGCGCGCTTCGAGCGAACGGAGAGGATCGAACTCGGCTGGTCCGTATATGATTGAACCGTGAGTGGCTCCTTGCCGTCGGCCTTGCACTTGTCCGCCTGAACTTGGATCACGCGTTCGGCGGAGCCACCGGCCATGACAGCGATGCGATTGCCGCAGGCGGTATCCAGCGAGGTGATACCCTTGGGATTGCCTTTCTGAACGGCGAAGACGACGAACTCCTGAACCCAGTCGACGAAATCATTCGACTCTTCGCGGCTCTTGAAGTCGCCAATGGGACCAAACGCGAACTGGTAGCGACCAGAATTGATGCCGGCCAGCAACGCCGGCAGGCCGCCAACCGTGGCATGCTCGATCTTGACGCCGAGAACCTGACCGATCGCTTCCGTCAGATCGTCGCTGGCGCCGGTCATCTCGGTGCCGGTGACGATTTCATAGGGAGGGAACGAGCCGTTATTGACAGAGATCATCTTGCCTTCAGCGCGAATATTCTCCGGCAGACGTGCCCGCAATTGCTCATTTACGGTCTGTTTCGGGATGGCAGCTTCCTGGGCGAGGACAGGGCCTGCGAGCATCAGGGCAGCGATGGTGACAGAAGCGATCAATTTCGAATGCATGTCGTATTCCCTCTTTTTGACATCACGAAAGTCATTCAGTCGACGGATAACGCCTATGAAAGGCTTTTCTTGGCCTTTGCTTGCCAAGGGAAGAGTTCAGCGGGCGTAAGCAAGCGAGGCAGTATCCTCTGCTCGTAAAGCTCATTGGCGAAGTCCGCGATCATCTTCTCGTTCGCCTCGAGCCCACTGACATTCCAAGAAGGCGAGAGGTCGGTGGCGCAACGGCGCAGTTCGTCAATCATCCACGGCGTCGTGTCCGCATACTTTTCACGCTTCTGCAGCCACATGCGCTGAGATGCGTCGATCAACTCGCTGAGCTCGTCCATGACCCATGGATGCTCCTGCACGAACTCAGCCTTGAAGCCGATCAGGTGCATTCCCGGCACATAACCGACCTCGTGGAAGTAAGCGACCTCAGCAGCCCGGAAGTCGTCAAGCACTTGGCGGAATGGCGAGTCCTGGTCGAAGAAGCCCGGCGGCATGAAGGGAGTGAAGACGGCATCCAGGCCACCATCCTTCAGAAGATCGACCATCGGCCGCTCGCCGGGAGCCGCTTCAATGCGGCCTGGGCGGCCGAAACCGTCAAGCCGCTCCGTGATGGGATGTGCTTCCGTCAGACGACCGGCATACCACATGGCATCTTCGATCCCGACGCCTTCGCGACGGATGGCGGCGCGGGTCCAGGTATTGCCGGAATCGCGCCAGCCCGTCACGCCGATCTTCTTGCCGGCGAGATCCGACAGCTTGCGGATCGGGCTCTCCTTCGTGGTGATGATGCACCGATGGCGGAAGCCGCGCATGATGAAGTTCGGCATGCCGACAACGCTGTCATCACCGTCATGCCGGAGTTGCGAATAGCGGCTGAAGGACATCTCCGCCGCTTCATAGGATGGATCGCGGGCAACGCTGGAGATGAGAGTACCAACGCGATCGACCTTGATATCGAGGCGGGGGGACCGAACGTCGCCCAGAACCAGGGGTGTCATGTAATCCCAGTCGCGGAGGGCGAGACGGAGAGTCAACGGCATCAGCATTCACTCGCAATAATCTTGTCTTCCCCGTAATTAAAATGTTCATATCGCGTTGATCAAATCCTATTATGTTATTGAACATTAAAATTGGTGCGGCATGTCTGAAAACAGAGACGCAAATTGGTTCGCCGAGAAATTGACCGACAGGACCATTCGCGGGATCGCTCTGGAAACCAGGGCCCTGATCCGTGCCGGTGCGCTGCCAGTTGGTACAAAGTTGCCTCCCATCCGCGATCTCGCCTTCGCACTCGGAATCAGCCCTGCGACCATTTCGGAGGCCTGGAGCGAGCTGCGTAGTCAGAAGATCATCAGTGGGCGAGGGCGAAACGGCACTTGGGTCAGTGGTGACCGTTTCGTTGCCAGGCCGAATCGCCTCGGAAGCTCCGGCAATTACGGTGAGGGCATCCTGAACCTGACCGCAGCTGTTCCCGATGTTCGCCTGTTGCCGCCGCTTGCCGAGGCAATGGCCTATGGTGCTTCGGCGGAAAACCTCAACAGCTACGAGCGCAATCGGATCCTGCCGGAACTGGAGGAGGAGGTCAGGAAAACATGGCCGTATGAGCCGGAGGCGTTCTTGGCGACTAACGGCGGCTATAATGCGGTCTATACGCTCGTTCATGCTCTGATCCCGCCGGGGGCATCCGTCGCGATTGAAGATCCGACTGGCATGCGCCTCCTCGATATTCTCGAAGACCGGGGTGTGCGTATCGTCCCGGTTCAATGCGACAGCGAAGGACCTCTGCCGTCGGCGCTCGAGGCGGCGCTGAAGTCTAGGCCCGCCGCTTTCATCTTCCAGCCCCGGCTGCATGCTGTCACCGGCCAGAGCGTCAGCCGAAAGCGCTTGGAAGCTCTCGCCGAGGTCCTGAGAAGCACCGATACACTCATCGTCGAGGATGACGGCATCGGAGATATCTCGGCAGCACCACGCCATTCCCTGGGTGCCCACTTTCCGAACCGGGTCATCCACATCCTTTCATTCTCGAAGACGCACGGGCCTGATCTGCGTCTTGCCGTTCTCTCGAGCTCTCGAGCAATCATCGATCAGATTCAATCGTACCGAAGCTTCAGTTCCGGTTGGACGAGCCGCATCCTGCAGGCGGCCACGGCTTGGTTATTGCGCGATCCAGCAACGCAGGCATCGATCGAACACGCCCGAACGGTTTATCAAAACCGGCGCGCGAATCTGGTCAGCGCTCTGCAAAAGAGAGGGGTCCAGGCGATGCATGGTGCGGGTTTGTGCGCCTGGGTTCCAGTGACCTCGGAGCCATTCGCGATGGTGACGCTTGCCGCCCACGGTATTGCCGTCCACCCGGGTGCCAAGTTCTCCAATTTACCCACTTTTTATTTGCGTGTCGCAACGGCCACTCTATCCGATCGCTATGAACAGGTTGCTGACTCAATTGCGTTGGCTGCCGGTACGTGAGTAAACACCGGAGTAAAGTTCTATTCCGAATCCAAAATAGTCTAATGGCGGACCAGAGCATCGGCCCCCAAAGTGGACTTGCGCTTTGAGGATTGATCCGATGCTCGTTCGTGGAACAGCGCGTTATTGGATGCGACCCGCTGGGTCCGCACAATGCGCTAGGCTCTTCCTGTCTCAGAGCATTGGCTCGACCGTGTATAGGATGAATGAGACGCGAAAGATCAACGGGTTTGCGTCGCTGATGCCATCGTTGGAAGACCCCATAGATCGGGAGGTTCGCGGCAGCTGATGTGAACTGCTTATAGACCGATGGAACTCGTGGGGCGAGCGGCCTTTGTCCTGCTCGCCCCACGAAACGCCATTATAGCGCGGCGGTCACCGTTTCGACCGCATCCTTCGTGGCGGACACGATGATATCGGCCTCGTTCCTCGTCAGGCAGAGCGGCGGAGCAAAGCCGAGGATATCGCCTTGCGGCATGGCCCGACCGATGACGCCGCGCTCCAGCAGAGCTGCCGTGATGCGCGGACCCACCTTCTCGGAAGCATCGAAGAACACGCGGTCGTCACGGTCGCGCACGAACTCGACGGCTGCCATGAGGCCTTCGCCACGCACCTCGCCCACGAAGCGGTTGGAGCCCACCGCGTCGTTGAGCGCGTTCTTGAAGTAGGCGCCGATCCCCCGAGCATTGTTGACGATGTCGAGTTCGTCGACAACTTCGAGGTTTGCGACGCCCGCCGCTGCGCAGAGCGGGTGGGACGAGTAGGTCCAGCCGTGACCGATGGGGCCGTAAGTATCAGAGCCCTGTTCCAGGACGCGCCAGACCTTTTCGGACACGATGACGCCGGAGAGCGGCGCGTAGGCCGAGGTCAGGCCCTTGGCGATGGTGATGAGATCCGGCTTGATGCCGTAATGGTCGGAGCCGAACATGCTGCCGAGACGTCCGAAGCCCGTGATCACCTCGTCGGCGATGAGCAGGATGTCGTACTTCGCCAGCACCGCCTGGATCTTCTCCCAATAGCCTTTCGGCGGGGGCACAATGCCGCCCGTGCCGAGCACCGGCTCGCCGATGAAGGCCGCGATGGTGTCCGGGCCCTCGGTCAGGATCAGGTCTTCGAGCTTGTCGGCGCAGTATTGCGAGAACTGCTCCTCGCTCATGCTGCGGTCGGGACGGCGGAAGTAATAGGGCGCTTCCGTATGCAGGATCGGCGCGCGCGGCAGATCGAACAGGTTGTGGAAGGCCGCCAACCCGGTGAGGCTGCCGCTCATCAGGCCGGAGCCGTGATATCCGCGCCAGCGCGAGATGATCTTCTTCTTCTCGGGCCGCCCCAGCACGTTGTTCATGTACCAGACGAGCTTGATGTTGGTCTCATTGGCATCCGAGCCCGACAGGCCGAAGAAGACGCGGCTCATGCCCTCCGGGGCGCGGTCGATGATCATCTTCGCGAGGCGGATCGAGGGCTCGGAGCCGTGGCCCACATAGGCGTGGTAATAGGGCAGGGCGGCAGCCTGTTCCGCGATGGCGTCGGTGATCTTGGTGCGGCCGTAGCCCACGTTGACGCAATAGAGACCCGCGAAGGCATCGAGGCTGCGCTTGCCATTCCGGTCGACGATGTAGACGCCCTCGGCTCCGGTGATGATGCGGTTGGGCGTTTCTCCGCGCGCATGCTGGGCCATGTGGGTGGAGGGATGGAAGAAGTGATCCCGGTCCCAGGCGTCGAGTTCGTTGTCGATGATCTTTGTCTGGTTCAGCATGGCTGGCTCCGAATTAATGAATGTCGAGGCAAAGGTATTTGAGGTCGGTGAAGGCCTCTAGGCCGTGGCGCGAGCCTTCGCGGCCGAGGCCCGACTGCTTCACGCCGCCGAAGGGAATGGGGGCGCCGGTGATCTTCACGCGGTTGATGGCCACCATGCCGTATTCGAGGGCCCGGCCGAGCCTTAAGCCCCGCGCGCCGTTCTCGGTCACCACATAGGCGACGAGGCCGTATTCGGTGGCATTGGCCCGCGCCACCACTTCATCTTCCGTATCGAACGGCGTCACGGCGGCGATTGGCGCGAAGGTCTCCTCGTGCATGATCAGCGCATCGTCCGGCACGTCGGCGAGGAGCGTCGGCGTCACGAAAAGCGGACCGGCGGCCTCGCTGTCCTCGGTCACGCGGCGGGCTCCGCGGGCGAGAGCATCCGTGATCTGGGCCGTCGCTTTCGAGACGGCATTGGCGTGCATCAGCGGGCCGATCTCCGTGTCGTGGTCGAGCCCCGGTCCCACCTTCAGCCCGGAGATGCGCTCGCCGAAGGCCTTGCAGAAGGCGGGATAGATCGAGCGCTGGACATAGATGCGGTTGGCCGCGAGGCAGTCCTGGCCCGACGTGGCGAACTTCGCCGCCATGGCGATCTCGACCGCCTTGTCCAGATCGGCATCGTCGAACACGATCAGGGGTGCGTGGCCGCCCAGCTCCATCACGAGACGCTTCATGGTGAGGGCGCAGCGCGTCGCGACCTTGCGCCCGATCTCCGTCGAGCCGGTGAAACTGACGACGCGGACGCGCTTGTCGTCGCAGAAGCGATTGGCAATGGGCTCGGCATCGCCCGTCACGATGTTGAAAACGCCGCGCGACAATCCTGCGCGCTCGGCGAGTTCCGCCAGCGCGAGCGCGGAGAGCGGGGTGTAGGAGGAGGGATGCGCCACCACCGTGCAGCCGGCGGCGAGCGCCGCTGCGGCTTTGCGCGTCAGCATGGCCGAGGGAAAGTTCCAGGGCGTCAGCAGGGCTGCCACACCCAGGGCCTCGCGGCGCACCAGCATTTCCGCGCCGGGCAGATGGCTCGTCACGCTCTCGACGTTGAGACGCTTGGCTTCTTCCGCATACCATTCCACGAACGAGGCCGCATAGGCGATCTCGCCGAGCGACTCGGATAGGGGCTTGCCCTGCTCGAGCGTCATGATGAGTGCGAGATCCTCGCGCGCGTCCAAGATGAGGTCGTACCAGGCGCGCAGGCGCGCGGTCCGCTCCTGCGGCAGCAGGGCCTTCCAGGCGGGGAGCGCACGGGCGGCGGCATCGACGGCCTGGCCCGCCGCCTCCGCGCCGAGGCGCGACACGTGGGCGACATTCAGGCCCGTGGCCGGATCGTTGACCTCGAAGCGGGCATCGGCAGAAGCCGCCGTCCAGCGGCCGTCGATATAGGCCATTTCGCGGAGCAGGCGGGGATCCCGCAAGCGGCTCAGCGCCGGGTGGATATCCCCCTTGACGGGTATGGGAGCGGTGGTCTGTGTGATCGCGTTCATGCATCGCCCTCCTCGGAATACGATGGAAGGAAGGCTACCGCTTCCACGGCCGAGACAATTTCTGTTCTTCGACAGGCGGGCAGAGACTATCTCGGTTTTTACGGAGCGTAGCGGATAGTTTCTCGCGCCTGTTCCTGCTCGCCCAGGATGGAGCTCAGGAACTCCCGGGTTCGCGGCTGTTGCGGATTGGTGAAGAAACGCTCCGGCTCTCCCTGCTCCACGATGCGCCCCTTGTCGAAGAAGCAGACCCGGTCCGAGACCTCGCGGGCGAAGCGCATCTCGTGCGTGACGAGGAGCATGGTCAGGTCGTGCTCGTGCGCGAGATCGCGGATGACGCCGAGCACCTCGCCGACCAGCTGCGGGTCGAGCGCGGAGGTCGGCTCGTCGAACAGGAGGACGCGCGGACGCATGGCGAGCGCGCGGGCGATGGCGACGCGCTGCTGCTGGCCCCCGGAGAGCTGGCTCGGGAAATGATCCTTCTTGTCGTAGAGACCCACCATGCGCAGCAATTCGGTGGCGCGGCTCTCCGCCTCGTCCCGCTTCATCTTGAGAACCGCGACCGGCGCCTCGACGACGTTGCGCAGCACGGTCATGTGCGGAAACAGGTTGAAGCTCTGAAACACCATGCCGACATTGCCGCGGATCTTGTGAAGATGTTTCTCGCTCGCCTTGAACGGGCCGCGCCCGTTGGGCTCGTGATAGCTGATCCCGTCGATTTCCAGGTTGCCTTCCTGAAACGGCTCCAGCGTCATCAGGATGCGCAGCACGGTGGATTTGCCGGAGCCCGAAGGGCCGATCAGCGTCACCTTCTCGCCGCGTTGAACCTCGAAGTTGAAGTTGTCCAGAACGGTCAGCGCACCGAAGCGCTTGGTGACGTTCTCGAAGCGGATAATGGGTGATGTCATCTTAAGGGAATCCCACTTTTGGGCAGGGCTCTTTCGACCGCATAGATCAGAGCCGAGCTGATGAGGGTCATGGGGAGGAAGATCAGACCGACCAGGGAGAGCGGCACGAGATACTCGAAGGTCCGCTCGCCGATCATGTTGGCGAGGCCGAGCATGTCGAGCACCGTCACGACCGAAAGAACCGGCGTCTCCTTGAGCATCGAGACGAGGTAATTCCCGAGCGCCGGCACGATGCGCGGAATCATCTGCGGGATCACGATGTCGCGGTAGGTCTGCAGCCGGCTCAGGTTGAGGGCGGTCGCCGCCTCCCACTGGCCGCGCTGCACCGCGTCGATGCCGCCGCGATAGACTTCGGACGTATAGGCCGAATATTGCAGCCCGAGCGCGAGAGCTCCCGTCATGAAGGCGGGAAGGATGATTCCGAAATCGGGCAGGACATAATAGAGGAAGAAGAGCTGCACCAGGAGCGGCGTATCGCGGACGAACTCGGTGAAGCCCGCCACCGTCCAGGAGATGATCTTGATCTTGCTGCGGCGCAGGAGCGCCAGAACGAGACCGAGGACGAGCGCAATGGCATAGCCCACGGCCGCAGCCTGAAGGGTGACCAGCAATCCGATGCCGAGAATCGGCAGAATCGAAAGTGCGAAGGTCAGCGGCGTCGATGTGTCCCAGGCATAACCGTACATCATGAGTGGGCGCTCCTCGGAAAGGCCGGTCCGCGCCTCAGCTTCATCTCGATGAACCGCACGATCAACATCAGGCAGAGGGCAATGATGAAATAGCCGAGCAGAGTCAGGGTGTAGACCGTGGCGCTGTCCAGAGTGATGTTGCGCATGGATTGCGCCTGGAACGTCAGGTCCGCAATCGAGATCAGCGAGACCAGGGCCGTGTCCTTGAGATTCTGGATGGCGAGATTGCCGAAGGGCGGCATCATTTCGATGATGGCCTGGGGCATCGAGATATGCCAAAGGGTGTAGCTCTTGCTGAAATTCAGCGCCCGTGCGGCTTCAAGCTGCGTGTGAGGCACGGCGAGCAGGGCTCCACGCACCACCTCGGCTCCGAACGCGCCGGTGAGCAGCGACAATGTCATGATCCCGGTCGTGATCGGATCGAACGAGATGCCGATCAGCGGCAGCGCGTAATAGAACCAGAAGAGCTGGACGAGAAGCGGCGTGCCGCGAAACAGCACGATATAGACAAAGGCGATGCCCGACACGATCCGATTGCTCGACGTGCGCGCGATTCCGGCGACGAAAGCCAGGATCGCGCCGAGGGTGATCGATGCGAGCGAGATCATCACCGTCACCTGCGCCCCCTTCAACAGGGGCGCCAGATATTGAGTCCATGTCATCGTCGATTTCTCCTTACGGACGCTCCACCCGGCCTGGGCGGGCCCAGGCCGGGTGGTTCAAACGATGCAGCGGGTTACTTTCCGGCGCAGAGATCGGCGACGTTCTTGGCGGCAGCCGCCTTGATGCTCTCTTCGCTCAGACCGTAGGACGTGAGGATCTTCTTGTAGTCCTCCGTCTTGCGGAACTCGACCAGCGCCGTGTTGAAGGCGTCGCGAAGTTCCTTGTCCTCGAGGCGGAAAGCGAAGCCGCCGTAATTGCGCACCGGCTTGCCCTCGACGACGGGATCCGTGAAGGGCTTCACCTGCTCCACGCCTTGGCCGCCTTCCGCGAGCTTGGATACGGTGAGCTCGGTCGCCGCATAGGCGTCCACGCGGGACTGCACCGTCGAGGGGGCGTCCGCATTGGCCTGAATGATGACGATCTGGCTGTCCTTCACGCCGACGGCGCGCAGGAAGTCGATGTTATTGGCGCCGGAGACGACCGCCACCTTGAGGGACGGATCCTTGGCGATGTCCGCATAGGTGGTCAGCTTCTTCGGGTTGCCCTTCTTCACGAGCAGACCTTCGCCGTAGCTGGAATTCGGCTCGGTGAATGCCACCTGCTTGCAGCGTTCGGGCGAGATGTTCTGCTCCGCAGCCGCGAATGCGAAGCGGCGGGCCTTCAGGCCGGGAATGAGTGTGCCGAACGGCGTCACCGTCCAGTTCACTTCGTTGATCCCCATGCGCTTCAGCACGGCGATCGCGACATCCGGGCCGATGCCGGCGGCCGAGCCGTCTTCCTTCATATAGCCGTAGGGCACTTCGTTGGCCGTTGCGCCCTGGATATAGCCGGCGCTCTTCACCTCTTCGAGCGTGAGAGCCTGCGCGCCTCCGATGCCGGCGGCAAGAGCGAGAACGGCGACGCCGTAATGGATCATTGTTTTCATAGAGTCTTCTCCTCTGGTGTCTAACTTTTTGATTTGAGCATCTTTTCACGCAAAACCGGTTCCCACTTTTGCGTTCGATGCTCTGAGATCCGCGTGCCGGTTGATCCGGCTTGCAGCGTTGTCGCTGGCGGCGTCTGACTCAGTTCTCTGATTCAGTTATTCTCCTCCACAGTTGCGACCACCGCGAGGCAGTCGCCTGTCTTGATGAGCCCGGGGAAATGCCGGGCCGCGAGAACGCCGTCGAGGACCGCCCGATATTCGGTTGGCGCCTGTCCGGTCCGTCCGATGGGATGAATGCGCGCAATCACGTCGCCCGCGCGCACCGGGTCGCCGAGATCGACGCAGGGCTCGACGAGACCGTCATCCTCCGCGAAGCGGAAGCAATCGCTGGAGGGCATGTCCAGCCAGCGGGTCGGCCCGGTCTCCGGCGCGCCGGCAACGATGCCCGCATGCTTGAGAACATTCATGACGCCGCGCTTGGCGATGCCCACGGTTTTCGCCGAGGACGTGCCGCCGCCCGACAGTTCCGTGGTCACGAACACCTTGCCCATCGCTTCGGCGGCGGTGTCGTACATGCCGACGGCGTCGATCTCGATCATCCGCATCGAGTAGGGTGCCGCAAAGGCCGCGACGGCCTCGAAGCAGCGCTTCTCCTGCTCCTTGTCGGGCAGCTCATGAGCGGCCGCATAGGGCAGGAAGTCGAGGGTGCGCCCACCCGAGTGAAAATCGAGGACGATATCGGCGAGCGGCAGCAGCGTGCGCTGGAAGTAATCGGCGATCTTCTCCGTCACCGTGCCGTCCGGGCGTCCGGGGAAGCTGCGGTTGAGATTGCCCCGGTCAATGGGTGAGGTACGGGTTCCTGCACGAAAGGCCGGATAGTTCATGGCGGGCACGATGATGACGCGCCCTTGAACCTCATTGGCATTGAGCGTGCGGGCGAGATCGAAGAGGGCCACTGGGCCTTCGTATTCGTCACCGTGATTGCCGCCGGTGAGAAGCGCCGTCGGCCCGTCGCCGCGCTTGATGACCGTGATCGGGATCATCACCGAGCCCCAGGCCGAGTCGTCCCGGCTGTAGGGCAGGCGCAGGAAACCGTGCTGCACCCCGTCCGCATCGAAGTCGACGCTGGCGACGATGGGGGAGGGGCGCTGAAGAGGCGTCATGATGTTCATGGCTTCACGAAGAGCTGGCGTGGCACGTTGGAGAGGCATTCGACGCCGGTTTCGGTAATGAGAATGCTCTCGGTGATTTCAAGGCCCATATTCTCGAGCCACAGTCCCGTCATGAAATGGAACGTCATGCCGGACTTGAGTTCGGTCCGGTCGCCGGGGCGCAGGCTCATGGTGCGCTCGCCCCAATCCGGCGGATAGCTCAGGCCGATGGGATAGCCGGTGCGGTTGTCCTTCACGATGCCGTAGCGCTTGAGAACGGCGAAGAACGCATTGGCGATGTCCTCGCAGACATTACCGGGCTTGGCCGCCGCAAGGCCTTCCTCCATGCCTTCCAGCACGGCCTTCTCGGCATCGAGGAAGGCTTGCGTCGGCTTGCCGAGGAAGACGGTGCGCGAGAGCGGGCAATGATAGCGCTTGTAGCATCCGGCGATCTCGAAGAAGGTGCCTTCGCCGCTGCGCATCGGCCTGTCGTCCCAGGTCAGGTGCGGGGCGGACGCCTCCTCGCCCGACGGGAGAAGCGGGACGATGGCAGCATAGTCGCCGCCATAGCCGTCGACACCGCGCAGGCCCGCATCGTAGATCTCCGCCACGAGGTCGTTCTTGCGCATGCCGGGCTCGACCGTTTCGACAATGCGCCGGTGCATGGCCTCGACGATGCGGCCCGCCACTTTCATGTATTCGATTTCCGTCGGACTTTTGACGGCACGCTGCCAGTTCACGAGCGACAGGGCATCCTGGAACTTGGCGTTCGGCAGGTGCTTGACCAGTGACAGATAGGCGGCGGCGGAGAAATAGTAATTGTCCATCTCGACCGCGATGGTGCCCTTGTGCCAGCCCCTCTCCGCAATGATTCCGGACAGGAAATCCATGGGATGGCGCTCGGTCGACTGAACGTAGTGGTCGGGATAGCCGATGATGTTGTCGTGAGCGAGATAGGCGGTGCGCTTCGCGCCGTTGGCGTCCTGGCCGCGGCCGAACCAGATTGGCTCACCATCGGGCGGCACCAGCACGCATTGATGCACGTAGAACGACCAGCCGTCATAGCCTGTCAGCCAATGCATGTTGGACGGGTCGGTGACGATCAGGAGATCGATGCCCGCCTTCTCCATTGCCCTGCGGGTCTTTGCGAGACGCTCGGCATATTCTGCTCTGCTGAAATTGAGATTGGGCGCGCTCACGAAAGACCTCCAGTTGCTTCTTTTGCAGTTGCTTCTTTTGTGTTGATGGATCGGCCCGCTCCGGCGTCGCGGGCGCGGGCATGGGCGAGGGTGGCGATGGCAGTGTCCTGCACGCCGGTTCCGGTGAGGTCGCACAGGGTGATGGCGTCGGGGCCTTCACGGCCGGGGGCCTGCCCGGCGATAACCTGCCCGAGTTCGGGGAACGGGCGATCCGCTGCGATCAATCCGGTCCGGATGGCATGATGCAATTCGCCGAGGCGGCGCGTCTGCGCCACGCTGTCGGCAACGTAGCGGACACGGGTCAGGATTGCGGGATCGATCTCGTTCTTGTGCTCGGAATCGGAGCCCATGGCCGTGATATGCTGACCGGGCTGCAGCCATTCCGCTTTCAGGATGGGCTGTTCGGCAGGTGTCGTCGTGACGATGATGTCGGCGCCGTCGCAGGCGGCTTGCGGATTCCGCACGGCTTCGACCGCAATCCGGAGCGATGCTGCGAGATCCTGCGCTGCCGCTTCTGCCTTGGCGAAATCCCGCGCCCAGATCCGGGCACGCTTGATCGGCCGCACGAGTGTGAGCGCTTCGAGCTGAAGGCGGGCCTGAATACCGGCGCCGAAGATGGCGGCGCTTTGCGCATCGGAACGCGACAGGTGCTTCGCGGCAACCGCGCCGGCGGCAGCGGTGCGCACATCGGTGAGATAGCCGTTATCCAGCAGCAGAGCCTCGACGAGGCCGGTCTTCGCGCTGAACAGGATCATGAGGCCATTGAGACTGGGCAGGCCCAGCTTCGGATTGTCGAAGAAGCCCGGGCTCACCTTGATGGCGAAGCCGTCGAGGCCCGGCACGTAGGCGGTCTTCACGTCCACCTCGCCGCGATGCTCGACGATGTCGAGCCGGAGGATCGGCGGCATCACGACAGGCTTTGTGGCCAGGGCCGCGAAGGCATCTTCCACGCAGGCCACCGCGCTGGCGTCGAGCCGCACGACATGACGAAGATCGGGTTCAGTGAGAACGAGCATCTGGCTCATCGGTCTCGCACTCCTGCGGACAGGGCCGCCTTGTTGTCAGTGTTCACGATCCGCCGGTGCAGCGCCTCGTCGATGTTGCGGCCCGAGACCACAACGACGGTCGGGCCTCTGACATCGACCTTCTTCGCCAGAAGCGCCGCGATGCCGACCGCGCCTGCTCCTTCCACAATCTCACCTTCCGCCACGAAGGCATGGCGGATGCCCTCGGCAATCTCCTCTTCCGACAGAAGCACGACATCGTCGAGCAGATCGCGGCACATGGCGAAGGTGTAGCGGTTCTCCAGGCCGATGCCGCCGCCGAGGGAGTCGGCCAGAGTCTCCAGTTCCTCGACCACGACAGGCCTTCCGGCGCGCAGGCTCTCATACATGGCCGCGCCGCGCTCCATCGAGATGCCGATCACGCGCGCCCGCGGAAGCTTTCCTTTGATCGCAGCGGCGATGCCCGCGGCCAGTCCGCCGCCGGAGAGAGGCACGAGCACGAGTTCGGTGTCGGGGCGAGCTTCGGCGATTTCGAGACCGATCGTTCCTTGGCCCGCGATGACGTCGGCGTGATCGAAGGGCGGAATGGCCGTCAGTCCTTCCTCGCGCACCAAACGCTCGACCTCTTCCTGCGCATCGTCCTGCGAGCGGCCGACAATGCGCACCTCTGCTCCGAGAGCGCGTACGGCATCGACCTTGTTGGCGGGCACGAGAGCCGACATGCAGACAACGCTCCGCACGCCCTCGGCTTTCGCCGCATGGGCCAGCGCGCGACCGTGATTGCCTGTCGATGCCGTGACGAGGCCGCGTCGCCGCGCCTCATCGCTCAACGACAGAACGGCATTCGTGGCGCCGCGCAGCTTGAAGCTGCCGGTCGGCTGATGGCTTTCGAGCTTGAGATGGACGGGAACGCCGCAACGGGCGGAAAGACTGGAGGACAGGGTCAGGGGCGTGCGGCGAACGCGACCGGCGATACGATCCTGAGCCTGCACAATCCTGTCGAGCCCCACCGCAATCATGTGCGAGGGCCTGCCGGGACAGCGGCATCGGAGACAAACAGCACGATGCCGGCGTTTCCGCTCCATGCACCGAATTGAACTGCTCCGAAGCCGGAATTTCCTGGAGGCACTGCGTGCATTCCCCATCTCCCATCAGGACAAAGCGATGGTGAGATGCACTGATTTTCATGTCAATAAATATATTGTCATGAAACAATTATGGCAGCCTCTCAAGTGAAAGACCGTTTCAGATAAGTTCCGGTCTACGCGATGGAACTGGTATCGAAGACCGGCGGCAACTGCTCGAATGTTTCGGCAATCGTCCGAAGCGTCCGGCCCAGGGTCGCGTGGGACAGGCGGCCGCCGATGCAGATGCGGATGCCACCTGTAACGTCAGCTCCTGCCATGAAAGGATCGGACGGGGTCACGGCGATGTTCTTCTGAGCCAGCATCCGCACCAGGCCTTCCTCCGTCCACCGGGGCGGCACCTTCAGCCAGGCGCAGAGGGACAGGGGATTGGTCCGGGCGATGTGCTCCCCGAGGATCTCCGCCACCAGCGCCTGGCGCGCCCGGACTTCCCGGCGCTGCAGATCGACCAGGCTCCGGGCCGTGCCGTCTTCGACCCACAGGGTCGCGATCTCGGCAGGCAGGTTCGTGGCGCTCCAGCTCGTGACACGCATGATGCTGGCGACCCGGATCGTGTATTGCGGCGGCACCACGAGGTATCCGACACGCAGGCCGGTCAGGACCGACTTGGTGAAGCTCGTGACGAAGAAGCCGAGATCGGGCAGTAGGTCGGTGAAGGAGGGAAGCGGCGTCTCCAGCAGCGGCTTGTAGACTTCGTCCTCCACGACATAGACGCCGTAGCGGCGCGCGACCTCCGCGATGGCCCGCCGCCGCTCGGCTCCCATCACATGGCTGGTCGGATTCCCCAGAGAGGGGACGAGCACGAGGGCGGTCACCCCGCCGGCGGCGCAGGCCTCCTCGAAAGCCTCGACCAGAATGCCTTCCCGATCGGTCGGGAGGCCGCGCAGGGTAAAGCCCAGGACGTTGGCGAGGCCGATGATGCCGTGGTCCGTCAGGTTCTCGGTGAGAACGATCTCCCCCGGCCGGACGATGGCCGTGACGGCCAGAAACAGGCCATGGGCGGCGCCGTTCGTGATCAGGATGCGGTCCTTCGCCGCGTCGACGCCAAGGCCCCTTAGCCAGACCTGCGCCGCGGTGCGATGGTGCTCCAGTCCTGCAATCGGCCGGCACGGGCGCATGAAGGCGCTGTTGTCGCTCTGGGCGAGTTGCCTCATGACCGCGCGGGATGCGTCCTCGTGGGCCTGCGTGTAGATCGCCCGGATGATGGAGAGATCCACGGTCTCGCCGGGGTCGCGATCGAGCATAAAGCGGTCCGCCTTCTCCGTGACGCGGCTGCGGACGAAGGTGCCGCGGCCGACCTCGCCCCTGAGATAGCCGCGCCGCTCAGCTTCCTTGTAGCTCAGGCTCACGGTCTGCACGGACACCCCGAGCTGCCGTGCAAGGTCGCGGTGGGTGGGCATGCGCGCGTGTGCCGGCAGGATATCCGCATCGATGTCCGCGATGATCCGCTCGGTCAGGAGCTTGTGCTTCGTGACGCCCTTCCGTTTGGTCAGCGTGGGCTGCCAATCCGTGATGAGCACTTCATGGGAGTGGACATGGGCTTCCTGGTCGGCCAGGGGGCGAGGCAGCTCACGCATAGGATTGTCTCAAGCGATTGTGATGGGGTAATCATTACATTGTGCTGAGACTCCGGAATAGTCATGAAACTCGATAAAATCGACCTGAAAATCCTTGCCGCTCTCCAGAGCGACGGCCGAATGACCAAGCTTCGGCTCGCCGAAGCCGTTAATTTGTCTCCAACGGCATGTTGGGAGCGTCTCAGCCGTCTTGAGAAGAGCGGAGTGATCACCGGCTACACCGCCCGTATCAATATCGATAAGCTGGTGCGCCGGACCACGGTTCTCGTGGAAATCATGCTCAAGAGCCACCAGCAATCCGATTTCCAGCGCTTCGAGGACGCGGTCCTCAAGGAGCCGGCGATCATCTCCTGCGATGCAACCGGCGGCGGTGTGGATTACATCCTCAAGATCGTGTCCGAGGACATCGATGCCTATCAGCGACTGATCGACAAGCTTCTGAGGCTCGACCTCGGAATCGAGCGGTATTTCACGTATATCGTGACGAAGAACGTGAAGACCATCGACCCGCTCCAGAGCGTCATTGCCGACGGAGGTGTCGTCGAAGCGTTCGGATAGGGCAGATTGCGGCTTCGCGCGGCTCACTGTTCGGTCGATCATTCCGGCTCAAGCACCTTAAGCATATGGCGCCAGCCCGATGCCCACCAGGTAGATTCCGGTCCCGACTACCCTACCTTGACACTCGACCACCGGAGCTTGGATAAAATACACTGCAATAAAGTACCAAATGCTCCGCGCGGCATGGAGATGGGTTGTGCCGTCTGCTCTGTGGCCCGGGCAGGACGGCCGAGCAATATGGGCCTATGGAGGGAACGGGCTATGCAGAGCGCAATGTTGAGAGCAGTTGCCGTAGCGGCTGCGGTATTGGGGGGCATGACGGTCGCGAAGGCGCAGGACACGATTTTCTACTCGACCCAGCTCCGGCCTATCGAGGAGGCCACCAAAGTCCGAGAGGTTCTGCTGAAAGGTGTTCCCGGCAAAGTGACCTATGTGGTTGACGAGCCGCCCGCCTTCGCCGTGCGCCTGAAGGCAGAAACGCAGGCGGGAAAGCGCACGATCAGCCTTGTCGGCGCCCTCCATGGGGAGCTCCAGCCCCACGTTCCGGACGATCTCCAGCCCATTGACGATGTGGCGGCCAAGGTGAGCAATCTCGGCATCCCGGCCAACCTCATGCAGCTCGGCAAGCTCGGCACGGACAAGCAACAATATATTCCGTGGATGCAGGCAACCTATATCATGGTCGCCAACAAGCAGGCGCTTCAATATCTGCCGGCCGGTGCCGATATCAACGCGCTCACCTATGAGCAATTGCAGCAATGGGCCAAGGCCATTGCGGACCGTACGGGACAGCGCCGTCTCGGTTGGCCTGCCGGCCCAACGGGCCTGATGGCGCGCTTCTTCCAGGGCTACTTCTACCCGTCGTTCACGGGCGGCGTGGTAACGCCGTTCAAGTCCGCCGATGCCGAAGCAGGTTGGAACATGATGAAGCAGTTGTGGGCGGTGTCGAGCCCCAACTCCACCAGCTACAACTTCATGCAGGAGCCGCTTCTCGGGGGCGAGATCTGGATCGCGTGGGATCACGTGGCCCGCGTGAAGGAAGCGCTGGAGGCGCAGCCCGATCAGTTCGTGACCTTCCCGGCGCCCGCGGGCCCGAAGGGGCGCGGCTACATGCCGGTGATTGCAGGCCTTGCGATCCCGAGGGATGCGCCCAGTCGTGACGGCGCGGTGGCCGTGATCCAGCATCTGACCAAGCCCGAGACGCAAATCAAGACCGCGCAGGAGGTAGGCTTCTTCCCGGTCGTCAAGGCTGAGCTGCCTGCGAATCTGAGCCCAGGCGTGAAGCTGCTGTCAAGCGCCGTGAGCGCGACACAGAATGCCAAGGACGCAGTGGTTTCCCTGCTGCCGGTGGGACTCGGCGCTAAGGGCGGCGAATTCAACAAGGTCTATATGGACACGTTCCAACGCATCGTTCAGCGCAACGAGCCGGTGAAGACCGTTCTTGAGGACCAAGCAAAGGTGCTCGATGCCCTGATGAAGCAGACCGGTGCGCCTTGCTGGGCCCCTGACAAGCCAAGCCAGGGCGCCTGCACCGTCGATTGATGTTGCCTCAAGCCCGGCGGGTGACACCCGCCGGGGCCATCCCGCCCAATGGGAGCCGTCATGACCTCGCGCGCCTCCTGGATCCCATACGCACTCATTGCTCCGGCGGTGTTGTTCCTTGCCGCCTTTTTCATTGTGCCGCTGGTGCAGACGATCTGGCTCTCCTTCTCGTCGGAGGAGGGCGTAGGGCTCGCCAACTACGCCCGCATGGCGGGTGATCTCAACTTCTCGCTCGCGATCCGCAACACTTTCCTGCTCACCGCCATCGTCGTGCCGCTGCAGGTGGCGCTCGCACTCGCCATGGCCGTAATGCTCACCAAGATCGAGCGCGGACGCGATCTCGTCCTCTGGGTGCTCACCATTCCGCTCGGCATCTCGGATCTCGCGGCGGGCCTCGCCTGGCTCGCCATCCTGCAGAATACAGGCTATCTCAATTCCGCACTTTATGGGCTCGGCCTCATTCCGGGGCCCACGGGTTGGCTCACCCAGGAAACGCCGGTCGCGCTGTTCATCGGCATCGTGCTTGCCGAACTATGGCGGGCCACAGCCATCGTGCTCGTCATCGTGGTGGCGGGCATCCAGCTCATCCCGAAGGAATTTGCTGAAGCTGCCGAAATCTTCGGTGCGAGGCCCTGGACCCGTTTCAGGAAAATCACGCTTCCGCTGCTGAAGCCGAGCCTGCAGTCGGCTCTGATCCTGCGTACGGTGCTTGCCTTTGAAGTCTTTGCCGTCGTGTATGCCCTCGGCGGAACCAATTTCCCCGTGCTCGCCGGGGAAGCCTACACTTGGCAGAACCTCAACCAGAACTACGGAGTCGCAGCGGCTTACGCCGTTCTCATCATGGCGATCTCGCTCGCCGCCACCGCGCTTTACCTGAGTATCCTGCGCGTACGTCCGGAGCAGCAGCTATGACGGCCACTGGCATCACCACGCCTCGCCCTACCACCACCAGCGTCGCGGTGCCAAGTGCCCGTCGTTTCCTGCTTTGGACGGGGATCGTGGTTCTGCTCATCTGGGTCTTGCTGCCGATCTATTTCGTGGCGCTCGGCGCGTTCGGCGGACGGCTCGGCGTCTTTCGGTGGCCCAAATCCATCTGGCCCACTGACGTATCGGTTGCACCCATGATGCAGTTCCTCGGGATTGAGGGGGTGTTCAGCGCACTCATCAATTCACTGATCGCTGCGGGACTCACCGTGCTGTTCTCCGTCCTTCTCGGTGCGCCCGCAGGATACGCTCTCGCTCGCTATGCCTTTCGCGGACAGACGGCGTTTCGCCTGATGGTGCTGCTCACGCGGGCTTTTCCGCTCGCGATCCTGGCGCTGCCGCTGACCGTATCGTTCATCCGGTTCGGCCTGTACGACACTCCTTTCGGCGTTTCGCTGATCCACACGGTGCTGGCTCTGCCCTTCGCGGTTCTCGTCACGCAGAGCTTGTTCATGGGCATTCCGCGCGAATACGAGGAGGCCGCCTGGGTGTTCGGCTGTACCCGGCTTCAGGCCTTCATGAAGGTCGTGCTGCCGCTCGCTCTGCCGGGGCTGGCGGCGACCGCCATCTTCGCCTTCGTGATTTCGTGGAACGAGGTTTTCGCCGCTTCGATCCTGACTGTGCGTGAGCGGACGCTGACGGCCTATCTCCTGAAGGTTCTCTCCGAGAGCCCGCTGCATTACCGCTTCGCGGGCGGCTTTATCCTCATCATTCCATCCGTGCTCTTCATCTTCGCGGTCAGGCGGTACCTGTTCGCGGTCTGGGGCATCGCGAGCAAGTAGCGGAGATCACGATGGCTGACATTGTCATCGACAGGGTTGCCAAGAGCTTCGGAGACTTTCAAGCTCTCAAGGAAGTTTCGCTGACTGTAGGCGACGGCGAGTTCGTGGCGCTGCTGGGTCCCTCCGGCTGCGGTAAGACTACGCTTTTGCGCATCATTGCCGGGCTCGAAGCCCAGAGTTCCGGGCGCGTTGTGATCGGCGGGCGTGACGTGAGCGGGCTTGCGCCGCGTGAGCGCAGGCTCGCCATGGTGTTCCAGAACTATGCCGTCTTTCCGCATATGACTGTCTTCGAAAACATCGCCTTCGGTCTGCGGATGCAGAAGGTCGGGCAGGTGGAGGTGAAGCGGCAGGTGGGCCGAGCCGCGGCGCTCCTGCACATCGATCAGTATCTTGATCGTTACCCGGCCAAATTGTCAGGCGGCCAGCGCCAGCGCGTGGCGGTGGCCCGCGCCTTGGCGGTGCAGCCCGCCGTGCTTCTGATGGATGAGCCGTTGTCGAACCTCGATGCGCTGCTCCGGCTCGAAATGCGCACTGAACTGAAGGCGGTTCTGCAGGAGGCCGGCACCACCACGATCTATGTCACGCACGATCAGACCGAAGCGATGGGCTTGGCTGATCGCATCGCGGTCATGTATGGCGGGCGCATCGACCAGATCGGCACGCCGCTCGAGGTCTATGCCACGCCCGCGACACGTTTCGTCGGCGGCTTCATCGGCAACCCGCCGATGAATTTCATCAAGGTGAAAGCCTCTGGCGGGCAGATCCGTGTCGGCTCCGCCAGTCTGCCTGCTCCCGTGCGCGATGCGGAGATCGATCTGGGGCTTCGGGGCGAGGATGCCGCCCTGTCGGCCGATGGATCTGGCATTCCCTTCGATGTTCGCGTCGTGGAGCCCATGGGTTCGCACCTTCTGCTGACGGGAGCGATCGATGGGCAGCCTGCCCGGATCGTGACGCCTCCAACCGCCAGAGTTCAGGCCGGCGAGCGCGTCGGCTTGATCGTGGATCCCTCACGCTTGACGTGGATCGATGCCGCTACCGGGCGCGCCATTGCCCCAACCTGAGGACGCATGATGAGTGACGATATCAAACTCGACCGGCATGACGATGCGCGCGCGATCCTGGCCCGCAATGATCGGGGCGGCTACACGGTGCCCACGGATAGACTCTATCCCTTCCAGTGGAACTGGGACTCGGCTTTCGTGGCCATGGGCTTTGCCACTTTCGACATCAACCGTGCTTATCGCGAGTTGGAGCGACTGATCGAAGGTCAGTGGGACGACGGGATGATTCCTCACATCGTCTTCCATGCGCCGAGCGACACTTACTTTCCAGGTCCCGACGTCTGGGGCACTCATCACAGGATCCCGACCTCCGGCATCACCCAGCCGCCGGTCTTCGGCATGGCGCTCCGGTTCGTCCATGAGGCGGCTGTTGCGGCTGGATGGCAGGATGCGCTTGAGAGAACGCGCCCCTTGTTCGCGGCGGCGCTGTGCTCCCATCGCTGGTGGTTGAAGGCGCGCGATCCTGAGAGGATAGGCCTCGTCGCCATTCTTCACCCATGGGAGAGCGGCAGCGACAATTCTCCGGCCTGGGACAACGCGCTCGCCCGCGTGCCCACAACCACAACGACGCAGATCCGCCGCAAGGATACAGGCCATGTCGATGCGTCCATGCGGCCGAAAGACGTGGACTACCAGCGCTTCATTCATCTGGTCGACACATACCGCGACTGCGGCTGGAACCCGGAGAAGCAATGGGCGGCGGCTCCCTTCAAGGTTGCCGACGTGCAGATGACGGGAATCCTGGCGCGGGCGACGGCGGATCTCATCCAGCTTGCGTCCATGCTTGGGGCGCAGGATGAAATCGCCGAATTATCGGAGATGCATCGCCTCCTCACGGAAGGGCTGGTGCGTCGCTGGCGGGATTCTCTCCGGCGCTTTGTGTCGCTCGACCTTGTCTCAGGCGAGGATATCGAAGCGCCCACGCAAGCGGGCTTCATTCCCCTCGTGGCGGTTACCCTTGACGATCAGCAAAGACCCGCTGTGGCGGCGGAGATCGAGCGATGGTGTGACGGCATGGTGATAGGCCTGCCGTCCACGGCGCCCTTCTCCCCGGCTTTCGAGCCGAAGCGCTATTGGCGCGGTCCTGTCTGGGCAGTGATCAACTGGCTCATTGCCGATGGCCTTCGTGCCAACGCCATGAATGAACTCGCCAGTAGCCTTGAACGAGGGACCGTACGGGCTATCGAGCTGGCTGGGTTCTGCGAATATTTCGATCCGACCACGGGCGAGGGATTGGGGGGTGACACATTCTCCTGGACAGCTGCGGCCTACCTTGTCCTCAGCCGTCGTGTCGCGAATGGTTGAGATTTCTTGTAGTGTCTCGAAAAACAGATTTCGTGAATGAATGTCTGTTGATGGCACCTTCCGGAAGGAGACCGATGTCGGCTTAAATTCGACATGGATCAACTGCCAGGAGCATCAGGCGCGTTTTGCGCCAAGATTGGCTATTCCCGGCTCCCGAGTGCTGTCTTGCGAACCGGTTCCGTTCGAAGGACCGGCAATCTGGCTACCGAGGGCGTTCCCGAGCTGGGACAGAAGGTCCATGGGCAGGGGAAAGACAATGGTCGATGAGCGCTCGCTGGCAATGTCGTGCAGAGCCGCGAAATAACGAAGTTGCATGGCGCGCGGTTCGACTGCGAGCAAGCGCCCAGCCTCTACGAGCTTCTCCGCCGCTTGCTGTTCGCCTTCGGCGTTGATCACCTTAGCGCGCCGCAGACGCTCGGCTTCGGCCTGCTTGGCGATGGCTCGCACCATGCTCTCATTGAGGTCCACATGCTTGATCTCGACATTGGCGACCTTGATTCCCCACGCATCGGTCTGCTGGTCAAGGATCTGCTGAATGTCAGCGTTGAGCCGGTCGCGCTCCGCCAGCATCTCGTCGAGTTCGTGCTTGCCCAGCACCGAGCGCAGAGTGGTCTGCGCCAGCTGGCTCGTTGCGGCCATGTAGTTCTCGACCTTGAGGATCGCCCGCTCGGGATCAACGATCCGGAAGTAGATCACGGCATTGACCTTGACCGAGACATTGTCGCGCGAGATGACATCCTGGGGCGGCACGTCTTGTACAATGACCCGCAGATCGACTCTGACCATCTGCTGCACGAAGGGGACAAGGATGATGAGCCCGGGACCCTTCACGCCAGTGAAGCGGCCGAGAGTGAACACGACCCCGCGCTCGTATTCCCGGAGCACCCGGATCGCCGCAGCTAGGAAGCCGATGACGAGCAGGGCCAGGATTAAGTAGGCGACATAGTCGAAGATCATGGCTGTCCCTCCGAGCCCATTGTCACGTCGGGCATGCGGCGCACCTCAAGCATCAGGCCCTCAATTCCGGCGATCTGAACGTGTTCGCCTGGAACGAGAGGCTGGGAGGCCCGGGCCTCCCAGCGCTCTCCAAGGGTCAGAACATGGCCCGCGTTGCCTGACCAATCGAGCACCTCCGCAGATTGTCCAAGCATGGCAGGCGCGCCAGTGCGGACGGGCTGATGACGAGCCCGCCAGACATAGCCCAGCGTCAGAGACAGAAGGCCGATGCTGGCGACCAATGCTCCCCCGATGACCGTCCAGGAGAGCTGGAATTCGGGTGCATCGGTATCGATCAGCATCATGGCTCCGAGGAGGAAAGCGATAAGACCGCCCAGTCCAAGGACCACAGTCGGGTTGAAGGCTTCCGCAACCAAGAACGCAAGGCCAAGAAGCATCAGCGCAAGCCCGGTGTAATCCACGGGCAGCATGTTCAGGGCATAAAGTCCAAGGACGAGGCAGATCGCACCGATCACCCCAGGTGCAACCGTCCCGGGATTGCTGAATTCGAAGATGAGGCCGTACATGCCGACGATCATCAGGATGAAGGCGACATTCGGATCGGTGATCGTCGCGAGCAGGCGAATAAGCCAGCTTGGTTCCTCCGGTCGGATGGGCAGACCAACAGTGGCAAGACGCCGGCGCTCGCCCAGCACCTCTACCTCGCGTCCATTGACGCGTGTAAGGAGTTCCTCGGGCGTCTGGGCCACAAGGTCGATCACGCCCTTCTCCGATGCCGCCTGGGACGAGAGGCTGGCCGCCTCCCGCACAGCTGCTTCCGCCCAGTCTGCATTCCGGTGCCGAAGCTCGGCGAGGCTCCTGATGAAGGCGACCGCATCATTGGTCATCTTCGCGGTCATGGCATCCTTGGTCTCGGAGCCGGAGCGGGCATCAGCGTCCTTGTCCTTCGCCGGTTCCGAGGAGGGGAGTGTGGGTGGGCTGCCAATCTGTACAGGGGTTGCAGCCCCGAGGTTGGTGCCGGGCGCCATGGCGGCCACATGGGTGGCATAAAGAATGTACGTGCCCGCGCTGGCCGCATGGGCACCAGCGGGCGCAACGAAGCCGATGACCGGTACCGGAGAGGCCAGCACGTCCGCGATGATCTCACGCATGCTCGTCGCCAATCCTCCTGGCGTGTCGAGGCGCAGGATAATGGCCTCGACCTTTTGCGGGCTGGCGGCGAGAAGGGTGTCCCTCACGTATTTGGCAGTCGCGGGACCGATCGGTCCAGTGACCGCGATCGAGATCACGTAGCGGTCCGCATCCGTTTTGAGGGCAGGTTCAGAAGCGCTCACTGGGATCCATGCCGTCAGCACGATGACGGCTGCCAGCATTCGGATCAGACGCTCCAGGCACACGCACCGATCTCCCGGGTGGTGAGGCCCTTCCCTCGGGACGAATTGTAGCATCAAACAGTCAGGTGGACCATCAAGCCATGCAGAGTCACGTCTGCCGAGATTGCTTCCCTGTCGGGCTTAACTTGGCCTTGGACAATATTACGGCTGACGCAGACATGAAGGTCCGTTCCTGGCACACCTGAGGCCTAAGCCTGAGGGCAGCAATTCTCACCTAATCAGACATTCCGAAAAGCTGGCGAACGTCACTGCATGACCCGAGGGAGACTCTGCGGCTGTGGCTCAACCGCCAGGCGTGTTTTCTGCCATCAGCCGCGGAAGCGAAGCGCGTTCAGCACGACGGCAAAGGCAGGAGCGTGTTGGCGGCTGCTTGGGTAATAGAGGTGGTAGCCCGGATAGGGTTCGCACCAATCTTCCAGCACCCGCACGAGCTGTTTTTTCCTGATATGCGCTTCGACCAAGTCCTCCGGCAGGTAAGCCAGCCCGAGCCTGTCCAGGGCGGCGCTCCGTGCCAGATCCAGGCTGTTGACGGCGAGTTGGCCCTCGACCCGCACGTTGATTTCGCGGCCGCGCTTCTCGAACTCCCAAGGGAAGTATCCTCCGCGCGTGACACGCCGTAGGTTGATGCAGCGATGGCCGGTGAGGTCTTCGGGGCGCTTCGGCACTGGGTGTGTCTTGAAGTAGTCCGGCGTTCCAACTATCGCCTGCCGCATCTCCGGCCCGATGCGTACCGCGACGATCTACCCCGCTGCAATCAACACTGAGCTGCTGGGCACGATCCGCCATAAGGAATTGGCCGAGCAAATGCAGAACGTCTATGACGGGTATGGGATCTCACCGGATCGGATCGCCAGCGTTGTAGCTTTCGCTATCGACCAGCCCGAGGACACCACCATCAATGAGTTAACCGTCGGTCCGGCCAATCAGCCTTGGTAAGGGGTGGGACAACGGGGCCTCGTAACGGCAGTCAGCGAGTTGTCACGGGCTGCTGAACAGGAACTTCGAAAGGACAAACCATGGAAATCATGAGAGCGGGCTCGGCGGCCTCCGGGAAGGGGCCGGTCGATTGGTTCACCGGCACGGTACGTATCGATCCTCTGTTCAACCCATTTGCCCCGGAGCGCGTTCAAGGGGCCTCAGTCACCTTCGAGCCAGGCGCACGCACCGCCTGGCATACCCATCCTCTTGGTCAGACCCTGATCATCACCGCCGGCACCGGACGCGTGCAGCGTTGGGGCGGCCCGGTCGAGGAGATCCGTCCCGGGGACATCGTCTGGTTTCCGCCGGGCGAGAAACACTGGCATGGCGCGTCCCCCTCTACGGCCATGACGCACATTGCCTTGCAAGAGGTGCAGGACGGCAAGGTCGTCGACTGGATGGAGAAGGTCTCCGACGAGCAGTACGAAGGATAGCCTATCGCCGGGGAGCAATCTGAGCCAGGGCGGACTGCTCCCCGTTGACGCGGCGCCGATTCCAAAACAGCCCTCGGAATTCCACCAGGGGCCGCCAGGTGCTCCGCAATGACGGATCGCGTGAGGCCAGAATGCCTCGTAATGGCACAGAGCGGACCTTGCTCCTTCATCGTCTTACGTACGGTAAGCGTACATTGGTAAGCGTACATTCAAAAAGGCAGGGAGCTCCCTCTTATGCCCTGTTTCGGACCTTCCGCTATCAATTACAAGCCTGCCTAAAAAGTCCGAGAGCAGGATTCCTATTTTTGACTCCTTGTGCGTGCGAACCGAACGGGCACGTCTTCATTGTCCTCGTCGAGGACCACCGCTCCTCAGCATGGCCGATTGCGGCCTCAGCAGAAGAAGGAATGACAATGGCTACGAACAAGAAGGACGGTTCTTCACAACCCAGCAGGAGCCGGAAGCAGCCGCAGAAATCGGCATCGAAGTCCACCTCCCGATCTGCCGCTAAAAGAGGGAATGCCGCTCCTAAGCGTGCGCAGCCCAAGGCGATGACCGGCCCCCGATCCGCGACGAAGTCGCAGACTATTCCCACGAAATCCCGTTCCTCCGCAGGATCACGCACGGCGGCCCGCGCGACCTCCGGTGCGTCGCGGTCGCGGTCCACGGCGCCGGCTCGCTCCGCATCCCGTTCGCGGTCGCAGGCCAGCCTGATGAACCCGATGGCATGGCTCTCGACCCTCGAGACAACGCTCACTTCCCCGCAGGCACGTGCGGTGATGGCGGAGGCCCTCAGGGCGGTCGCGAGCGTGCTTGAGAAGCCTCAGAGAGGCGAGCAGGGGCAGAGCAGCGGATTGCGGCCGGGCAGGGACGCCGTGTCGGCCGCAGGAAGTCTCGGTGCCGAGATCGTCGCCGCTCCACTGGAGGTCGCTGCGGCGGCTATTGGAGCTGCAGGTGATGTCGTGACGAGCGCACTCGGCGGTTCGTCGGGCGAGGATCGCGGCACCAGCGAGGGCAAGAAGGGTAGCAGGCGGTCCTCCTCGCACAGGAGATCATCAGCGGCCGGCGATTAGCAGATCGGATGATCGGTCGGACGGGGAGCTTCTAGGCCTAGCCCCGTCCGGCCGTTGAAAGCGCGATCACAGCACTCATGTCCTATTTTTCGATGACTATGCTGTGCGTTCTGTAACCCTCGAGATACTTGAGGATCTCATCTTGATGGCAGCGTGAAGTCGAGCGAGGCCTTACTTCCAGGCGCTGGCCTGATCGAGTTGCTCGATATCCGCAGCGTCAAGGCGCAGTTGTGTTGACGCCACAAGATCCTTCATCTGCTCAAGGCTTGTGGCGCTGGCGATGGGAGCCGTCAGGCCGGGTCGTGCCATCAGCCAAGCCAGGGCGACCTGGGCCAGACTCGCGTTCTTTCGCGCGGCGACATCATCCAGGGCCGCAAGAATATGCATGCCGCGTTCATTCAAGTACGCACTCATTCTGCCGCCGCGCGGGCTTTTTCCAAAATCTGCTTCCGAGCGGTACTTGCCTGTCAGGAACCCGCTGGCAAGACCGTAGTAGGGAATGACACCGATCTCTTCTTTGCGGCAAAGAGGCTCAAGCTCGTTTTCGTACTCTGCGCGCTTGTAGAGATTGTATTCCGGCTGAAGACTTTCGTAGCGCGGCAATCCGAGTTCCGCACTCACCCTCAGAGCTTCCCTCAGTCGAGCCGCCGTGAAATTCGAGGCGCCGACTGCTCGAACTTTACCCTCTCGGATCAGCTCTTGGTACGCCTCGAGTGTTTCTTGCTGGGGTGTCTCCAGGTCGTCCCGGTGCGATTGGTAGAGGTCGATGTAGTCCGTCTGCAGCCGCTGAAGCGAGGCTTCGACAGCTGAGCGAATATAGGCTCTCGAAAGTCCCTTCTTGCCGGGCGCCATTTCGGAACCGACCTTGGTGGCGATGATCAGTTTGGCGCGATTGCCGCGAGCCTTCATCCAATTGCCGATGATGGTCTCCGACTCGCCGCCTGTATTGCCTGGAACCCAAGTGGAGTACACGTCCGCCGTGTCGATGAAGTTGAGTCCCTCCTCGGCATAGGTGTCGAGGAGCTTGAACGATGTTGTCTCGTCCACAGTCCAACCGAAGACGTTGCCGCCGAGGCAGAGAGGCGAAACCATGAGGTCTGAGCGACCGAGCCGACGCTTGTCCATTAGAAAATCCTGTTTCACTGTCGATGTGGATATGGGGATCGTATCTGGCGTTCAGTAAGAGATGCAACAAGCGGAGCTTCTGAATAGAGAGGCTGCACTAGGCAGGAGATGACCAGGTCGGGGGCCATTCCTCATCTCCGTCATCCGCTTCACGTCATGTTTAGATCCCGGTTTGATCGCTTGGTCACGACTGATCCTGTGTGGACGGAGCAGCAGTGATCTCCGCAGGTCGATGGCGACGGTCGCCCATCTTCCCGACGAGTTTATCTGCCGCCCTACAGGTGGACAGATTGCTGTCTGGCTTCAGATGCATATTGGCTTCGCGACCGAGTGCAGCTTGATCGTGGTCGACAGCCAGTTCAGCCGGGGGGCGGGACGGTTCTCCTGATCAGCCATAGTCAAACTCCGGTAAAACGAGAAAGCACCCAGAGAAAAGACGGGAGATTGGCGGTTCCGCGGCGAAGCTCAATAGCCGGCGTCAAGCGCCATCTTAATGCGCTGCAGCCCCTCTGAGGTCAGCGGGTCAACTCTTAGGATCGCGTGCCCTCCTGAAGAGTAGCGTTGGGAGAATACGAGACGGACATATCCACCATCATGGAGAGGCAGGAAGAAAATGCCGTCGGATTCTCCCTTTAGGAAGCAGCGTAAGCCTATATAGAAGCTCTCCTCATAACCCTCCACGGCTCGACGGATAGCGGGATGAAGGACAAGGGTGATGCTCTTGCTCTCGCAGACTTCTTCGACGGTTTTGAAACTCAACACTGCTGAACCTCTCTGCCAGGGCGCCCTGTCGCCGCTGTCTCGGGTCAACGCGGTTCATAAGACAACGGTTCTGGGGCCATCTCTCATAGGATGAGATTGCTTCAACCGGGATGCCGAGCCGAAGTCATTTTAGCAGTGTGATACACAGTGCACGCGACCGCTTCGTCGGCCAGAGCTCTAAGTCATACACTTCGTCTAGTCACGGTCGCCGAGATGCTCCCGGAAGAAGCCCGTCATCTTCGCGGCAGCCGGGGTGACGTACTCATCCTTGCCGTAAAGATCGACATGGCTGGCGCCCTCGATCCAGTACAGCTCCTTCTTCCGAGCCTTCTCAATCGCGTCGACGCTGAAGCGCGCCGTATCAGCTTCCGTAGCGGCTATCATCAGCAGGGGGCGGCGAGATCATGTGGATCAACGCATAGGGGTCGCACTGCGCGATCTGGTCAACGCTTCGTGCCACCCACTTGTTGGCCGAGCGCGGATGCCCGGCTCGGAGCGTGCGATAACAGCCGTAAGCTTCGCGATACATGCTCTTGAGCGGGAACGCATTGGCTTACCCCTCGGTGGCCGGCACAACTTGCGTCCAGCGGAGCGGCCCCCCACGCGCCTCATTGGTGCGGTGATCGGTTTGTGCGCGCCGATGACCCAGGTGCTCGCGAGCTGGTGTCAACCCTGGTCCGGCTATCACCTGACTATCCCCGCCGACGCCGATCCTCGCTGGCCTTTGCCTTACTGGTCGATGCGATGCGCTACCGAGCCAAGCCACAGGTCCGAAGCCTTCGGCAGCTCCACAGGAAAGAACGATTTGTTCTTTATACCGGAAAAAACTGTTGACCAGAACGACTCTGTCCGCTTTCCTACCGCTCCAACGACAACTCACCTGAACGGAGTGCAGGAAATGGGAGTGAAGTTCGCCTATTGGGTGCCGAACGTCAGTGGCGGGCTTGTGGTCAGCAAGCTGCCTCAACGCACCGACTGGACCTTCGAGTACAATAAGGAACTCGTTCAGACCGCCGAACGGGTCGGGTTCGACTATGCGCTTTCCCAGGCACGCTTCTTCGCCAGCTATGGCGCTGACAGCCAGCTCGAGGCCCTGACGCTGACCTCCGCCCTTGCTGCCGTCACCACGCGGATCAAGCTCATTTCCGCCATCCACCCTGGATTCTGGCATCCCGGCGTGATCGCCAAGGCCGTCGCCACGGTCGATCACATCAGCCAAGGCCGCGCGGCGGTGAACATCGTCAGCGGCTGGTTCAAGGGTGAGTTTGAGGGCTACGGCGAGCCCTGGCTCGAGCATGACGAGCGCTACCACCGCTCCGAGGAGTTCATCCGCGTCCTCAAAGGCATGTGGACCCAGGAGGAGTTCACCTTCAAGGGCAACTACTACACGATCAATCAGGCGCCGCTGAAGCCGAAGCCCGTGCAGAAGCCTCACCCGGAGATCTTCCAGGGAGGCAACTCAAAGGCTGCACGCCGGATGGCCGCCCGTGTGTCCGACTGGTACTTCATGAACGGCGGCAGCATCGAGGATGTGGCGGCGCAGATCCAAGAGATCCGTCAGCTCGCCGTCGAAGAAGGACGGGATCCGAACGAGATCAGATTCGGCCTGAATGGCTTCATCATTCTCCGTGACACGGAGGAGGAAGCGCACGCCACCCTGCGGTCGATTGTCGAGAACGCCGACAAGGAAGCGGTCGAAGGCTTCCGGCAGGCGGTCCAACAGGCCGGAGCCGCCTCACCCGAGAAGCAGGGCATGTGGGCAAATTCCAAGTTCGAGGATCTGATCCAGTACAACGACGGCTTCAAGACCCGTCTCATCGGCACCGAGGATCAGATTGTCGAGCGCATCGCGCAATACGAGGCCGTGGGCGTCGATCTGTTCCTCTGCGGCTTCCTGCACTTCACGGATGAGCTGCCCGTCTTTGGCGAGCGCATCATTCCCCGCGTGAAGGCGCTGCCGAGCCGGCGCAGCCAGACCGACGCGGACAGGGCCGTGAAGGTGGCTTGATGCGGTTGCTGGGCATCAGCGGGAGCCTCAGTCGAGGCTCCCGTACCAGCCGTCTTATCCAGGAGGTTCTGGATGTGGCGGCACAGGAACCCGGGGTTGAAACGGATCTTCTGGAGGTGTCGCACAGGGGGATTGTGTTCTGCGACGGCCGTCCGCCCGAGGTGTACGAGGGTGAAACGCGACGGGTGATCGACACAGTCGTAGCCGCCGATGCCTATGTGGTCGGCTCGCCCATGTACCGCGGCAGCTATACGGGTGCTTTCAAGAACCTGTTCGATCTGCTGCCGAACGACGCCTTGAGCGGCAAGGCCGTCGGGCTTGTCGCCACCGGTGGGAGCGATCACCACTTCCTGGCGCTAGAGCATCAGCTTCGTCCCCTGCTGTCATTCTTCAGGGCCTACACCGTTCCGGGAACTGTGTACGCGCAAAACGCCCATTTCATAGGGAGTGGCTTGGCGGATGACACACGCGTCGCATGCCGTCTTCTGGCCGGGGAGGTGGTCCGCCTCGCGCGGGCCGTGGAGTCAGGGCAGGCGGGACCAGCTTACCCGGTGATTGTTCGTAGGCCCGATCAGCAGAAGCCGTGACGAATGGCTGGCGCGAGGGAGCCATGACAACAGCAGACGATTTCAAGCGGGCCATGCGCCATCTGGCCGGAGGGGTCGCCATCATCGCGACGGAGCACGAGGGAAGCCGGGCGGGTCTTGCGGCGACAGCTGTCTGCTCCGTTTCGGCGGACCCGCCTACGCTTCTGGTGTGTATCAATTCTGGAGCCAGCGCCCACGAGCCCATTCGCGCGAGCGGTCGCTTTTCGGTCAACCTGCTGGCAAGCGGTCAGAACAGCATGGCTCGCTGCTTCTCGGGAGAAACGGGGCTCAAGGGCGAGGAGCGGTTTACGGTCGGCGAATGGTCACCGCTCGTGACCGGCGCTCCTGTCCTTGAAGGGGCTCTCGTGAGCTTCGACTGCCATGTGACTGAAGTGGTGAGGATGGCGACGCACAGCGTCTTCTTTGGAGCGGTGGCAGGCATTGCCTCACGGTCGACCACACGGCCCTTGATCTATGCCCATGGAACCTACGGCACCTTCTCACCGGAAGGGGCTGGTCTATGGTGGTGACACTCACAAGATCATCTGGCACGGAATTGGAAGACGCCGAAAGACTTCTGATGGGAGCGAGAATGTCGTTCAGTGGCACTTCCAGGAAATATGCCGAATATCAGCTTAAACAGGGAAGGCCGGACGTTCCTGAATGGCAGGAGACATCCTCTGCATCCTCGTCTGTTTTCTACGCATGCCCCCTGCAGCTGCTGGCTTCTCCAGAATGCTCCGCAATTGACCCGGCGGCTAAGCCGCCCGATCGAAAGTCGCGATGAAGTCGGCCAAGCGCTCTCCTTGGATCAGAATATGCTCCCGGAGGAGCCGTTCCGCCCGATCGCTGTCCCCGGCACGGATAGCATCCACGATGCCCTGGTGCTCTGCCAGTGAATTGGCTACTCGGCTGCGGGCCCGCAGCTGGAGCCGTCGGTACGGCTTGAGCCGGGCATGAAGGTTTTGGGCCTGCTCCGCCAGAAAAGTGTTCTGACAGGCCTTGTAGATCATGTGATGGAAGCGCTCGTTCGCATAGTAGTAGGCATCTGCATTCTCCTGCGACGCCTCCCGGACACAATCCTCGTGCGCCTCCTCGAGCTCCTTTTGCATGGGTTCCGTGATCCGGCGGGCCGCCAGGGCTCCACACATACCCTCGAGCGCGGCCATGACCTCAAACCGCTCAACGACGTCTTTGAAGCTGAGCGAGGCAACAAAGGCGCCCCGCCGTGCCTGCAACTCCACTAGGCCCGTAGAGGCAAGCTGCATCAGGGCCTCCCGGATCGGGGTCCGCGAAACCTCAAACCGAGCTGCCAGGCTCTGTTCATCCAGCCTGTCGCCGGGGCGGAACTTTCCTGTAATAATATCCTGTTCGAGGGCGTCTCGTAAGGCCTGAGCGCGTCTCATCGTACTCGTCCTGCTCGCCAGCATTCTAAATCAGAAGCATATAATCTCACAAGCAAATTGTTGTATACAAGAACATTGACACCTAATGCAGAACGACGCAATCTTCCATGCAAGGAAAATGAGGGACCCGCCTGCGCAGTCCCCGCGAGTTGGCCTGAGGCCGTTCGTCCGCCGACGCAGAGGAGGAAACAGAGGAGCGGGTGACATGACACCACAGCTGATCTCAATCTATGCCCTGGTCGCCATGTTCGTGGTGGCTACGGTTCTGCCAATCAACATGGGAGTGCTGGCATTCGTCGGTGCGTTCCTAGTCGGAACCTTGGTGGCCGGCCAAACCACCAGCGCCATCATCGCCGGCTTTCCAGGCGGTCTGTTCCTGACGCTGGTCGGGATTACCTTTCTCTTTGCCATTGCCCAGAATAACGGCACTATCGACTGGCTCGTCCGGCTTGCGGTCAGGGCTGTGCGAGGGCGTATCGTCGCGATCCCATGGATCATGTTCGGGATCTCCGCTGTCTTGACAGCCGTCGGGGCCGTCAGCCCTGGCGCGGTCGCGATCATTGCGCCGATCGCACTTGGATTTGCGCTCAAGTACAGCATCAATCCGCTGCTCATGGGTCTGATGGTCATCCATGGCGCTCAGGCCGGCGGCTTCTCGCCGATCAGCATCTATGGCGGCATCACAAACCGGATCGTGGCGAAAGCCGGACTGCCGCTCAACGAGATCGTGACCTTTCTGGCGAGCTTTGGCGTGAACCTTGCCGTCGCCGTTCTGCTCTTCTTCGCTCTCGGCGGGCGCAAACTCCTTCATGCCAGAGCTGATGTGTCGGCGAACCAAGTCAGCCGGAATGCTAAGGCTGCCGCGTTGGCACCGGTGTCCATGGCCCCTGCGGCAGTTCCGGCCGCGGCTGGAAATCTGGCCTTGGCCGTTCCGCACGTCGCCATCACGGTCCCGCAAGCCGGCCCTCAGGTTTACGGCGATGCCGAATCCGAGGCACTGACCGAAGAGAGGATGCTAAGCAACCGGCGCGACGATGCGCTGGCCAGTGGCGACGGCGCTGATAAATTAGCTGAAAGCCCGCACTGGTATCGAGTGCTCACCCTCGGTGGTCTCATCCTGTTGGCGGTCCTTACCCTTGCCTTTAATCTCGACATCGGCTTCGTCGCCATCACCATCGGCCTCGGTCTGTCACTGATTGCGCCGAACCTGCAGAAGCGTGCCATGGGACAGGTCTCGTGGCCGGAGATCATGCTGATTACCGGTGTGAGCACCTACGTGGTCGTGCTCGAGAAGATGGGGACCATTTCCTTTGTCGGTGACAGCGTGGCGGGTCTGGCGTCTCCAATGCTCGCCGCTCTGCTTCTGTGCTTCATCGGCGCCGTCGTCTCCGCTTTCGCGTCCTCGACCGCAGTCCTCGGATCTCTCATTCCGCTCGCCGTGCCATTCCTGCAGTCGGGCACAGGTGTTAGTCCGATTGGCTTCATTGCCGCCATGGCTGTGGCGTCGACTATTGTGGATGTGAGCCCATTCTCCACCAATGGTGCTCTTGTTCTGGCTAACGCCCAAGGCGTCGACCGCGAAGCGTTCTTCCGCAAGCTCATGGCCTACGGCGCCATTGTCACGCTGATTGCACCGATCGTCGTCTGGGCTCTGTTCGTCGTGCTTTGAAGCTTGTCGTCTGTCGTGGATGAAGGAGGTGAACGTGAAGCTCTCTCGATCAATGGCCGGGCTGGAGGCAGCGCCTGCCTTCCTTAGCGACCTGATTGATACACTGACCGAGCGGGGACGCTCCCTGCTCGGTCAGAAAGCGGGTCGGGAGATCGTCGCTAAGGACGCTCTCCCGACCGTGGGCGAGATGCTGCTGTCGCGAAGAGGCGAGGCGTCGGGAGTGGCACTCGCGCAAACTCTATTGGCGAGCTACAGTGCTGCGCAAAGCGCGGACCGTCTCGCGTTCCTCCAGGCGCTAGCGGATCGCTTCGGACCCGACCGCCGTCGGATCGATCTTGCGATCGAGGCCATCCGCCAGGACCAGGGAACGGATGCGCTCGAGAGTTTGCATGCCGCGGCGGAGCCCCGGCGACAGGAGTTGATCCGGCGTCTCAACCTCGCTCCTGGCGGCACTTCGGCACTGGTGCGGATGCGCGAGGAATTGCTCGAATATTTGCCCAAGCACCCGGAACTCAAGTGCGTCGACGCTGACTTCATTCATCTCTTCTCGTCCTGGTTCAATCGGGGGTTTCTGGTGCTGCGACCGATCGACTGGACCACGCCTGCCAACATCCTGGAGAAGATCATCCGCTACGAGGCGGTGCATGCAATCCAGAACTGGGACGATCTACGCAACCGTCTTCAGCCTGAGGACCGCCGCTGCTACGGCTTCTTCCATCCGCAACTCGTCGACGAGCCGCTGATCTTCGTCGAGGTGGCGCTGACCAAGGAGATTCCCGGTGCAATCGGTCCGCTTCTTGATCTGTCCCGCTCGCCGATTGCCGCGACCGAGGCAACGACCGCCGTGTTCTACTCGATCTCGAACACGCAGAAGGGACTCGGGGGTGTTTCCTTCGGCAACTTCCTGATCAAGCAGGTGGTGGAGAACCTCACGCGCGAACTGCCGAACCTGAAGACATTCGTGACGCTGTCACCGGTCCCTGGCTTCGCACGCTGGCTTGAGCGCGAGCGCAAGACAGAGGAGTCGGCCTGTCTCGATGTGGCATCAAAAGAGGTTCTCGGGATCCTCGATGAGCCAGCTTGGAGCAATGATCCGGAGCAGGTGGAGAAAATTCGCGATGTTCTTCTATCGGCTGCAGCCTATTACTTCCTGAGGGCCAAGGATTCCAAGGGCCGTTCCATCGATCCGGTGGCCCGATTCCATCTCGGTAATGGAGCACGGCTCGAACGTCTGAACTTCCTCGGCGACGTCTCCGCCAAAGGCCTGAAGCAGTCGCATGGCTTGATGGTAAACTATCTCTATGCCCTCGATGAGATCGAGAAGAATCACGAGGCCTTTGCTGAGAAGGGCGTGATTGCTGCCTCTCCCACGGTCCGCAAAGCCTTGCGGGCCGATCTGCCCTCCCATGATCTGATGCCAGCCCCATGATGACAACAACCCCCAATGCCTTGACCGAGACCATCGTTGACGCCCGCTTCGGAGCTCATGCCATGAATGCGAACCTGTTCGACCGCTTCGAACGCTCAATTCTCGATCCTGCAAAGGCTGCCATCACAACACCTGCTGGCGAGACGGTTAGCTATGCCGATCTGATCGCACTATCGGGCCGGTTGGCCACCGTACTCGCCGCCCGCGGGGTCAAGCCCGGCGACCGTGTCGCCGTCCAGGTCGAGAAGTCGGTTCCGGCGCTGGTGCTGTATCTTGCGACCGTCCGGGCTGGTGCGGTCTATCTCCCGCTCAACACCGCCTATACCCTGGCGGAGTTGGATTACTTCATCGGCGATGCCGAGCCGTCCCTGGTGGTCTGTGATCCGGCCAAGCGCGAAGGGATCGAGCAACTCGCCGCGAAGGTGGGAGCCGCAGTCGAAACGCTCGACGCGAAAGGGCAGGGCTCTCTCATGAAGGCTGCAGACGATGCCTCTGAGGCTTTCGCGACGGTGCAGCGAGCCGGCGATGACCTGGCGGCGATCCTCTACACCTCGGGCACGACCGGCCGCTCCAAGGGCGCCATGCTGACCCATGACAATCTCGTGTCCAATGCCCTGACCCTGAAGGAGGTATGGCGCTTCACGGCGGACGACGTGCTGATCCACGCCCTGCCGATCTATCACACCCATGGGCTGTTCGTGGCAAGCAACGTGACCCTCTTCTCCGGCGCGTCGATGATCTTTCTGCCGAAGTTCGACGCCGACGAGATCCTCGGGCTGATGTCCCGGGCCACGGCACTGATGGGCGTGCCCACCTTCTACGTCCGCCTGCTGCAGCATACGGGTCTGACGCGGGAGGCGACGTCCGGCATGCGCCTGTTCGTATCGGGCTCCGCGCCTCTGCTTGCTGAGACCCATCGTGAGTGGAGCGCGCGCACGGGCCATGCCATCCTGGAGCGCTATGGCATGACCGAGACTAACATGAACACTTCCAACCCGTATGACGGGGATAGGGTGCCGGGCGCCGTCGGCCTGCCCCTGCCGGGCGTGTCTGTGCGCATCACCAACCCCGAAAATGGAAAGGAGCTGGGGCACAATGAGATCGGCATGATCGAGGTGAAGGGGCCTAACGTGTTCAAGGGGTACTGGCGCATGCCCGAGAAGACGGCTGCCGAGTTCCGCCCAGACGGCTTCTTCATCACCGGGGATCTCGGCAAGATCGACGAGCGCGGCTACGTGCACATTCTCGGGCGCGGCAAGGATCTGGTGATCACCGGGGGCTTTAATGTCTATCCAAAGGAGATCGAGGACGAAATCGACGCCATCCCGGGAGTGTTCGAGAGTGCCGTGATCGGCGTGCCGCACAAGGACTTCGGCGAGGGCGTCACGGCCGTCGTGGTCCGCTCGAAGGAGGTAACGGTGGACGAGCGGACGATCCTGGCCGCACTCGATGGCCGTCTGGCGAAGTTCAAGCTGCCCAAGCGGGTCGTCTTCGTTGATGAGCTGCCGCGCAACACCATGGGCAAGGTGCAGAAGAACGTGCTGCGTGAGCAGTTCGCAGGCCTCTACACGGCACCGGCAAAGGCCTCATAACTCCCGATCCAAGGCATTCGTGAGCTCAGGGGATCGTAGCTCAGGCCTATGGTCCCCGGCTTGTTTGTCTCCGGGGTGAAGAGTGATCTATGGCCGTGCGACACGGCAGACGTGGGAATGGGAAGAGCGGCTAAAAGTTCGTGTCTCCATGTACTGGCTGCATGACGAACATGCAGCTTCAGTTGTTTTGAACTGCCAGGAAAATGGCCATATAAGACAGGGGAAACGCTCAAGGATCTCTAGAATTCCAGTACGGAGTCCGTTCCTTGACGATTATCGCTCTACTTCGCCATTCACTGGCCAATCTTCGACGCAAGTCCGCTAAACTCGAAGGGCAAAAGGCTCTTTCCTTTAGCGAGCGAAGCTGCGGCTTTTTAACAACCTTGATTGCGGCACGTCGGCAGGAAGCCGAACTCCTCGTCAGCGGATATATCCAGCGTGCGGACAATACGGCTGCTGAGGGTCTCGATCGCCAACTCAAAGGCTGGACGTTCCATCGCTGATGGATACGCCATTGCCTGAGCATGGTGACCAATCACTGCTCAACACTTCTCGATGAATTCGCCCGGCCTTTTACTCTCAGTCTCTGGCCCGGGGCCCGGCAGATAAGATAACGCCCGCCGGGCCCAGCCCTCGCAGAATTGCCGGTCTCAAGACCCGAGAGGCAGACCAAGGGCATCATTCCAAGCCCAGGATCTCCTCGCTTCCCATACTCCTCGCGCTCTCGTCTTCCTCGAGCTGGAATGCAATCTTCAGGATGACCCTGAACTGCGTGACCTGCTCGTTCTCCACAACGGCCTCGAACTCCTTAACCCAGACTGAGCGAATATTGCGCAGCGTGCGCGCGGCCCGCTCTACCGCCTGACGCGTGGCCTCCTCCCAACTGTCCGGCGATTGGGATGACAACTCCACCATTTTCACGATCGACATTTGTGCCTCCTTCGCTCCGGCGCCTGAGCAGACGCCTAGAGGAAAGCCCCAGGAGATGGGTGCCGTTCCTCGCCAGCGAAGCTCTTGCGCGGTTCCAGTTCCTTTCGCCGAGCTATCGGCACTATGCTGGTACTCGGTAGGCCATTCTCTGCTTTGGTGCTTGATGTTCTCGCGCAATCCGCGGATGGGATCGATCTTCTGAAGGCAACCGTGATATTCTGGCGCGCCTTAACCTGTGTTCGAAGCGGATTGGTCCCATGACGCACCGTTACGTTCAGCAGCTTCAGAAAGCACGTGAGCGGCTGGTCGCGCACCGACGCGAGATGGCTGAGATCATCATCAACACAGCTGCATTTATTCCCGAGAGAGCTGTCGAGTTCACCGAGATCCAAGATGCTATCAAGTCGATTGACGAAGCGATCGAGGATGAAGCCAAGCTGGCTGGCACGGTCTCTCGTGACGAAGATAGCGTTTAGTTGTCTTAATGACTTAATAATAGAGCCTTAAAGAATTCGGTTTGCCCAATTGTGGGGACGGCATCACGCTCGGGCCCTTTTCCGGTATCGCCAGACGCCGGACAGGGATTGCCTGCCCATTCCGTGCGCAAAATCATGCATTATTATTGCGGTGGCTAAGAGGGTCATCAGAGTGATCATCGGCGGATCGCATTCGTTGGCTCGAACGTTATCAGTCACTTTGCCTGCGGCGCATTTCGGCACTGGAACTCTGGTCGAGGAGCGGCTTGCTCCTCACGCAGATTGGTTTGCTCTTTGGATTGCACTTCCCTAAAGGGTTGGGCGTTTACGCAGCTTTTCAGGCTTGCTGCCGGGCAAGGCAGTCGACATGCGTCAGCCTTGTACCGATAGAGTGGGAGAACATAGATGCAGATCGGAATGGTCGGGCTTGGCCGAATGGGGAGCAATATTGTTCGCCGTTTGATGCGCACAGGACACAGTGCAGTGGCCTATGACCAGAACAGCGCAGCGGTTCAGGTGTTGGTATCCGAAGGAGCCGCTGGTGCATCGAGCCTCGAGGAACTGGTGAAGCAGCTTGAAGCACCTCGTACGGTCTGGGTCATGCTGCCCGCCGGCGAGGTGACCGAGCAAACGATTGAGAAGCTCTCTGGTTTGCTCGATACCGGCGATACCATCATCGACGGAGGCAACACCTTCTGGAAGGATGATATCCGGCGCGCCAAGGTTCTGCGCGAGCATGGTCTGCACTACCTTGATGTCGGCACGAGCGGCGGTGTCTGGGGCTTGGAGCGGGGCTATTGTCTCATGATCGGAGGCGAGGCGGCGGTCGTGGAGCGTCTTGAGCCCGTCTTTGCTGCACTCGCACCGGGAGTCGGCGAGATCCCCCGCACGGCAGGCCGGGAAGGAACTCCATCGCGGGCCGAGACGGGCTACGTCCATGCCGGCCCCCATGGCGCCGGGCATTTCGTCAAGATGATCCACAATGGTATCGAATACGGCATGATGCAGGCCATGGCCGAAGGCTTTGATATCATGCGCCATGCCGCTTCGCCCGCGCTACCGGCCGAGGAGCGCCTGGATCTGGATCTCGCCCAGGTTGCCGAGGTATGGCGGCGCGGTAGCGTCATCACCTCCTGGCTTCTCGATCTCACGGCGGCGGCGCTGGCGGAAGATCCCGCTCTTGAAGCCTATTCGGGCTACGTTGAGGACTCGGGGGAAGGGCGCTGGACGATCCAGGCCGCGATTGCGGAAGCCGTGCCGGCTGAGGTTCTCACTGCTGCTCTCTACGCCCGGTTCCGCTCGCGTCAGGAGCACACCTTTGCCGAAAAGGTGCTCTCGGCGATGCGCAAGGGTTTCGGCGGCCATGTCGAACCCGGAAAGGCAGGCCAGAAATGATCATATCGGCCGGGCATGCCCGGTATCTGCGGCTCTCTGCTTCTTCGTGGTGTTCAGCATCATTGGCGATGCCACCCCATGTGCTGCTGCGTGCGGCCACACCGGGAGCCCTCTCATGAAAGAACAGGGTGAGGTCGCTCAGGAGCCGTCGGCCAATCTGCCGGCCGTGGTCATCGTGATGGGTGTGGCCGGTTCGGGCAAGACGACGATCGGGTCCATGCTCGCGCAGCAACTGCATTGGGAGTTCCAGGATGCAGACTGGTTCCATCCGGCTGCCAACGTCGAGAAGATGCGCGCTGGTGTCCCCCTCACAGACGAGGACCGACGGCCCTGGCTCTCCGCCATTGCGGCTTGGATCGACGAGACACGCGGCGCGGGCCGGCATGGCGTGGTGGCATGCTCGGCGCTGAGACGCGTCTATCGGGACATTCTGATGGCTTGCCGAAGTGACGTGCAGCTCGTCTACCTCAGGGGCGAACGCGATCTGATTGCGCGGCGCATGGCGGCACGCAAAGATCACTTCATGCCGACAGCCTTGCTTGACAGTCAGTTCGCGACCCTCGAAGAGCCTGGGGTCGATGAGCATCCGATCATCGTATCCATCGATGCCACCCCGCAGGTCACCGTCGACATCATTGCGGGCGAACTCGCAACAGCGGTTTCTGGTAGCTCGCATCGCAGAATGCTTCCAAATCCCAGCGACGCTGCTCTCTAAGGCATAGTGGCCTAGCACGAACCAGGCTAATTCCACGCGAGCCGCAGGTTGTTGGAACATTGCGGCTTGCGAGGAGGAAGGGGCGAAAGCGGTCCGTAGACAATCTCCCGTCCCAGCGAGAAGAAGACCTTGAGTTGACATGTCACTCATCCGGACTTTAGATCGATCTAAATTCCTGGGGAGGAACTTGCTATGCGGGAGAAGTCGGCGGACCGGCCTGACCGCTTGACGCTTGCGGACGTGGCGGAGCAGGCGGGCGTTTCTCGCGCGACCGTATCTCTTGTTCTGCGGGGCAGCCCTCTCGTCGCGGAGAGCACGCGTGTCAAGGTACGGGGCGTCCTGGACGAGCTCGGCTATGTCTACAACAGGAGCGCCGCCAGCATGCGCGCGGCTCGGAGCAGGACCGTCGGTCTGCTGATCCCGGGGCTCAGTAATCCTTTCTTTGCCGAGATGGCGGCTGGCGTCGACCAGATCCTGGACGAGGCGGGCCTGGCTTTGTTTCTCGCCGACAGTAACGAATCCGTCGCCAAGCAGGAGCGCGTCATCCTGCGCATGCGGGAGCACGGAGCTGACGGTATCCTCATCTGTCCGGCTGTCGGTACGCCCAAGGACCTCATATCTCGCCTCAACGCCTGGAAATTCCCCGTCGTCCAGACTCTGCGGCATGTATCGCCGCAGGGCGATTACGCGAGCGCGGATTATGAAATCGGAATGGATCGGGCGACCGAGCATCTCATCAGACTCGGGCATCGGCGCATTGCTTTCGTCGGCGGCGAGCACATGCATTCCGCCTACCGCGAGCGGCGGGACGGCTTCGTCGCTTGCATGCGCCGCCATGGCCTCTCGCCCGAGCTCATCATCAAGACACCGCTGACACGCCAGGCCGGCATTGATGTCCTCTCTCTGCTCCTGGAGCAGGACGAACCTGCGACGGCCGCAATCTGCTTCAACGACGTGGTCGCGTTCGGCCTGCTTCTCGGCCTGGCGGATCGTGGCCTGCAGGCCGGTGTCGATCTCGCCGTGGTCGGGTTCGACGATCTCGTGGAGGCGAGCCTCAGCCGCCCTCCGCTCACCACAGTCGCAACAATGCCAAACCAGATTGGGCAGGATGCTGCGCGGCTGCTCCTGCGGCGGATCGCCAATCCCCATGGGCCACCGGAGCGGGTGATCCTGCCAACGCGCCTGGTGGTGCGGGAGTCCTGTGGGATGCTGCGTTGCAGAGGGAGCGCCTGAGCGAACTCATCCTTTTTCGGACCCTGATTTAGTTGGAGAACATGATGTCCCACGCTCACATGAGGTCTGCCCTCGAGAGCCTGATCGCAGCCCGCCAAGGCGGAAAGCGGCCGGCAGGCCTCAAGCCCGAGGTTGCTCCAAAAACCCTCGCTGAGGCCTACGGATGGCAGGATGCGCTGCTGGCTCAACTCGGGCCGGTGGCCGGTTGGAAAGTGGGAGCAGACAGCCCGACATCCGAGCCCTTTCGTGCCGGCTTGACGGCCTCGACGCTCCAACTTTCCCCGGCTCGGCTGGACAGAGGACGCTTCAATGTGATCGGCGTCGAAGCTGAAATCGTCTATACGCTCGCACATTCCCTGCCGGTCCGGGCGGAGCCCTATACCCGCGTCGAAGTGCTTGCGGCCATCGGCTCGGTCCATGCCGGGATCGAGATCGTGGATACGCGTTTTGCTGCCTGGGGGATTGCTGACCGACCCAGCCAGACCGTTGACCAATACAATCATGGAGCGCTGATCGTCGGGGATGGGCGGGCGCACAGGTTCGAGATCGATCCGCAAGGACAAATGGTTCAGCTGGACCTGAACGGAGAGACCGTCGTGCGCAAGGCGGGCGGAAACTCGGCCGGCGATGCCATCAATCTTCTGATCTGGCTCGCCAATGGTGGGGCGGCGAGCCAAGGTGGGTTGGCTGCTGGTACGGCGATCACGACCGGATCCTGGACAGGCACCCTGTTCGTTGGACCTGGTACACATGTACGTGCTTCGTTCGACGGGATCGGCGAGGCTGTCTTGGAAATCGTTTGACCCGTCTGTCATTAGGTCTTGCATCGTTTAGATCGATCTAATAGCGTGTCCGCACGAGCGATAACGAACATCGCCAGCGACGACTCCGGTCACGAAGCAGACCCTCAAGTCTGGTCTTTGCTCTCGGGGAGGAAACCTTGACGTATACTTTCCGGTTCAGCCCGGTGCTGGAGGCCTATCGCGATCTCCTGGCCGGTGCCTGGCTCACGATCCAGCTTTCGGCCGGGGCTATGTTGCTCGGGCTCATCGTTGCAATCATCTGCGCTTGGATCAAAACTTCCGGTCCCAAACCCCTTCGGATGGTCGTCAATGGCTATATCGAAATCATCCGGAACACGCCTTTCCTGGTGCAGATCTTCTTCATATTCTTCGGACTGCCTGCGCTCGGGCTGAGATTGTCTCCGAACGCGGCTGCGCTCCTTGCTCTGGTGGTCAATGTCGGCGCCTACGCGACAGAGATCATCCGCGCGGGCATCGAGTCGATCCACAAGGGGCAGGTGGAGGCAGGTCTCGCGCTCGGGCTCAAGCCCCTGCAGGTGTTTCGCTACATTATCCTGAAGCCGGCGCTCCGGACCGTCTATCCCGCTCTGACAAGCCAATTCATTCTGCTGATGCTGACGTCGAGCGTCGTGTCCGCCATCTCGGCCGACGATCTGACCTCCAAGGCAAACAACATCCAATCGCTGACCTTCACGAGCTTCGAGGTCTACCTCGTCGTGACGGTCATGTATCTCGCCATGTCCTTGGCGTTCTCGGGCCTGTTCTCCACGATCTACCGCATGGCCTTCTCCTATCCTGATCGGCGTTGAGGAGAGACAGATGCTTCGCCAGTTCGGCACAAACGAATTCCTGTTCATCCTGACGGCGGCACGGTGGACCGTGCTGTTGTCCCTGATCGCGTTCGCCGGTGGGGCGATTGGCGGCCTGGCAGTTGCGCTCCTGCGGGTCTCACCTCTGAAAATCCTGTCCGCTACTGCGGGTGGCTTCATCCAGGTGTTCCAGGGTACGCCCCTGCTGATGCAGTTGTTCCTGGTGTTCTTCGGTTTGAATACCCTGGGACTCGACATCAATCCCTGGATCGCTGCCGCTGTTGCCCTGACATTGAACGCCAGCGCGTTCCTGGGCGAGATCTGGCGCGGGTGCATCCAGGCGATTCCCAGAGGCCAGTGGGAAGCTGCCAATGCGCTTGGCCTGCATTATCCGACAATGATGCGCTACATCATCCTGCCCCAGGCCTTCAAAATAGCGCTGCCGCCGACGGTCGGATTCCTCGTGCAACTCATCAAGGCCACGTCGCTCGCCGCCATCATCGGCTTTACAGAGCTTACGCGAGCCGGGCAGATCATCAACAACGCGACTTTCAAGCCGTTTCTCGTCTTCGGCACCGTGGCAGCCATCTACTTTGCCCTGTGCTGGCCGTTGTCGCACATCAGCATGCGACTCGAACGCCGCTTCGCAGCAGCCCATGCAAGGTAACGAAGCGACGAAGGGGCGCAGATGTCCCCGATCCAACAAACACATCAGCACAGGGAGTGTCTCATGAACTGGTCATCCAATCTCAAGAAATTCCGCAGGGTCCTCGCCCTCGGTGCCATCCTCACCGCATCTATGGGAGCGACGCTTCCGGCGAAGGCGCAGACTGTCGAGGACATCAAGAAGAAGGGCCAGCTCACCGTCGGCATGCTGGTGGATTTCCCGCCCTTCGGCATCACGAACCTCGAAGGCCAGCCGGACGGATTCGATGCCGACATCGCCAAGGCGCTTGCCAAGCACTTTGGCGTCAAGGCCAACATCGTGCCGGTCACGGGTCCGAACCGTATTCCCTTCCTTCTCACCGGCAAGGTCGACATGCTCGTCGCCTCTCTGGCCATCACGCCTGAACGGGCCAAGCAGGTTGCGTTCTCCGATCCCTATGCCGGCATCCGCATCGTCGTCTACGGCAAGAAGAATGCGGCTGTTAAGGAGCCGGCCGATCTGAAGAACGTGTCGGTCGGCGTGGCGCGCGCCAGCACGCAGGATGTGTCGCTCACGGCCATTGCACCTGAGGGAACCCAGATCCGCCGCTTCGATGACGACGCTTCCGCCGTTCAGGCCCTGCTGTCCGGTCAGGTCGATGTGATCGGCGCGGCTACTCCCGTTGTCGGTGAGATCGAGAAGGTGGCGCCCGGCCAGTTCGACACCAAGCTGACGCTCCGCGAGCAGGTGCACGGCATTGCCCTGCGCCCCGGCCAAGATGAACTCCTCAAGGCCGTCAACGACTTCGTTGCCGAGCAGCAGAAAAGCGGTGCCTTGGCTGCGACCTACAAGAAGTGGGTCGGGGCAGATCTGCCTGAACTAAAGAAGCCCTGAGCGGGAGACCCATGATGTCGACGGTGAGCGAAGCTTCACGCCTCCAGGATGAAACCATCATCCGAATGGAAGACGTGCAGAAGTGGTATGGTGACTTTCAGGTCCTGAAGAACATCAATCTGACGGTCCGAACCGGAGAACGCATCGTGATCTGCGGCCCGTCGGGTTCGGGCAAGTCGACGTTGATCCGCTGCATCAACCGGCTTGAACATGCCCAGAAGGGACGCATCATCGTCGACAACATCGACGTCGCGGCCAGCAGCCGCGACCTCGACGCCGTCCGCCGCGAGGTCGGCATGGTGTTCCAGCAATTCAATCTCTTCCCGCATATGACCGTGCTGGAGAATTGCATGCTGGCACCCATGAAGGTGCGAGGCACGTCAAAGGCCGAGGCCGAGGCGATGGCGCGGAAATACCTCGAGCGCGTGCGCATTCCGGATCAGGCCGAGAAGTATCCTGCGCAGCTCTCGGGTGGTCAGCAGCAGCGCGTGGCGATTGCCCGCGCGCTCTGCATGAACCCGAAGATCATGCTGTTCGACGAGCCCACATCGGCTCTCGACCCCGAAATGGTCAAGGAGGTGCTCGACACGATGGTGAACCTCGCAGAAGAAGGCATGACCATGCTCTGCGTAACGCACGAGATGGGCTTCGCCCGCCAAGTCGCCGACCGGATCATCTTCATGGATCGGGGTGAGATCGTGGAGGAGGGGACACCGGATACCTTCTTCACCAATCCGCAGCACGAACGCACCCGCAACTTCCTGGGTCAGATTCTTCCTCACTAGAACGTTTTCGGACGAAGTGGCTCAGGTCCGCAGACAATCAAAGCGGCAGGATACCGACATGAAACCAGACATCATCCTGGTCGAGCCCATGATGGCTCCCATTGAAGCGGCTCTCGATGCCAATTGCCAGGTTCATCGCCTGTCTCAGGCAGAGGATCGGGCCGCTTTTCTCGCTGAGGTCGGCCCCAAGGTTCGCGCGGTGGTGACAGGGGGTGGGACGGGCGTAAGTCCGGCTCTGTTCGATGCCCTGCCGCAACTCGGCCTCATCGCCATCAATGGCATCGGTACGGATGCGGTGGATCTCGAACGGGCACGTCGTCAGGGAGTGCGGGTGACGACCACGCCCGGCGTCCTGACAGATGATGTCGCCGACATCGCCATTGCACTCATGCTGGCCAGCTGCCGCCGCATTGCAGAAGGCGATCGCCTCGTCAGAGCGGGTGCCTGGTCGCAGGGCAAGCGGCTGACGCTCGGCCGCAGCATCAGCGGAAAACGCATCGGGATCTTCGGATTAGGGCAAATTGGCCGGGCAATCGCTAAGAGAGCCGAGGCTTTTTCCGCACAGGTCCTTTACTTCAATCGCTCCGACGTACCGGGCGCGCCATGGCCGCGGGCTGAATCGCTGGAGGCTCTGGCCCGTGACAGCGATATCCTCGTCATTAGCGTTGCAGGTGGCGCTCAGACACGAGGATTGGTCAATCGGGCCGTGTTGGACGCACTCGGGCCCGAGGGTATCCTGATCAATGTCGCCCGAGGAAGCGTCGTCGACGAGCCGGAACTCGTGAGCGCCTTGAAAGGCGGACGGATCTGGGGCGCAGGCCTCGATGTCTTTGCCCATGAACCGCACGTGCCCGAGGAGCTTTTCGGACTTGATAATGTCGTGCTGATGCCCCACCAGGGCAGCGCCACGATCGAGACGCGCCTTGCAATGGGCGAACTCGTCCTCAGGAATGTCGCGGCTTATTTCGCAGGCCAGGAGCTGCCCTCTGCCGTTGTCTGAGCGCCGCGTCGCTGGATTCGCGTAGCATTTTCAAGCGAAGCCCGTCATCGTCTACTGCGACCATCTGCTCGGTGTAACAATCAGACCGAGGGCAGCCGCTGTCGGATGATGGCGGCATGAAAGCGTGCGCCGTAGAGCAGCCCCTCATCGTTGAAGTCATAGGCCGGGTTGTGCAGGGGCGCGGAATCCCTGCCATTCCCGACGAACACGAAGCAGCCGGGCACGTGCTCCAGAAAGCGGGCAAAGTCTTCCGAGCCCGTCATCGGCTCGCGGGCGGTCGACACGTGGTCTGGCTCAAACACTGTCCGGGCAGCTGCAAAGGCCTCTTCCACCATGGCAGCATCATTCAGGAGCGGCACGAACTCGCGCGTGTAGGTCACTTCAGTGGCGACGTTGTAGGTCAGAGCCGTGCCCTCAGCGATGATGCGCATCTGCTTCTCGATCGCGGCGCTGATCTCGGGCCGGAAGCTGCGGACATCGCCAAGAATACGCGCATGCCCGGGCAACGCGTTGCGGGTACCGTCGGTGATCAGCTCCGTCACCGATACAACACCGATCTCGGTCGGGCTCAGGCGACGCGAGACGATGGTCTGGAGGTTCATGACAGTGGCACAGGCAGCGACCAGCACCTCGTTGCCCCAATGCGGGCGAGCGGCATGTCCACCAACGCCTTTCAGGACAATCTCGAAATTGTCCTCAGCCGACATGATCGGCCCTACGCGGGTCTGGAAGTGCCCGACTGGACGACCCGGCATGTTGTGCAAGCCGTAGATCTCCTCGAAGGGGAAGCGCTCCATCAGCCCATCGGCCAGCATGGCGAGCGCACCTTTGCCCCATTCCTCGGCAGGCTGGAAGACGAAGCGCACGGTGCCATCGAACCCGCCTTCCTCCGCGAGTAGCTTTGCGGCCCCGAGCAGCATGGCAGTGTGGCCGTCGTGCCCGCAGGCATGCATCGTGCCCGAGTTTTGCGAGCGGTAGTCCTGCGTGCCCTGTTCGGTGATGCGCAGGGCGTCCATGTCGGCACGGAGCGCAATGGCTCGGTTGCTGCTGCCGCGTTTAAGGGACCCAACCACGCCGGTCCCGCCCACACCCTCAACGACCTCGTCGAGACCGAACTCGCGCAACTTGGCGGCGACGAAGGTGCTCGTGCGCTTCTCCTCGAAGCCGAACTCCGGATGAGCGTGCAGGTCACGCCGCCAGGTGGTCATGTCCCGTTCGAGGGCGTCCAGTTCCATGGCCATGGGGGCTCCTTATTGTGCTGTGAGGCAGGTTACGACATCGAGAAGGATGTTGGCGCCCGCGACGAGGTCAGCATCCGGCGTGTGCTCGCGAGGATTGTGGCTGACGCCGCCGAGGCTCGGCACAAAGATCATTGCCGAGGGCGCGATCCGGGCGATCATCTGGGCATCGTGGCCCGCGCCCGAGGTCATGCGCTTTGAGGCCAACCCGCGCTTCCGGGCGGCGGCCTCCACCAGCTCCACAATCTTTCTGTCGAAGGTCACTGGTTCGAACCGTGCTAGCCGCTCGACTGAGATCGTGACCTCTTCGGCAATCGCCAGCTCCTTCAGGTAGGCGGCAAGGGCCGCTTCTGCCGCCTGGAGGCGCTGCTCATCCGGATCGCGAAGGTCGACCGTGAAGGTGGCGCGGGAGGGAATGACGTTGATGGCGTTCGGCTCGAAGCTCATGCAGCCCACCGTCGCAACGGTCGGCGTGTTCGAAGCTCGGGCGCAGTCGCGTAGGAAGGTGACCACGCAGGCTGCGGCATGGCCGGCATCGCGGCGCATCGACATCGGTGTCGTGCCGGCGTGGTTGGCATCGCCGTCGACGGTCACACGTTGCCACGAGATGCCCTGGAGGTTCTCCACCGCACCGATGGATACGCCTTCGCGCTCCAGAACCGGTCCCTGTTCGATGTGCAGCTCAACATAAGCATGCGGCTTGAGGAAGCTCGGCTCCTCGGGGCCGGCATAGCCGATCCGCTCCAGCTCCGCCCCGAGCACGGTGCCGTCGGTACCGACCGTCGCCAGCGCTGCTTCGACCGAGAGCCCGCCGGCAAAGACGAGCGAGCCCATCATGTCGGGCGCGTAGCGCACACCTTCCTCGTTGGTAAAGGCAGCGACCGCGATTGGCCGGGCAGGGGTATAGCCAGCAGCCTTCAGGGTCTCGATCACCTCAAGTCCCGAGAGCACTCCGTAGCAGCCGTCATAGATTCCGGCATTGATGACGGTATCGATGTGTGAGCCAAGCAGGATCGGCGCCCGACCCGCATTCGCGCCATCCTTCCAGATCCCGAAGATGTTGCCGATGCGGTCGACGGCGACCTCCAGGCCCGCGTCGCCGATCCAGGCAACAAAGGCGTCGCGTCCGGCCTTGTCAGCATCGGATGCGGCGAGCCGGACCAGTCTGGCGTCTTCATCGCGGCCAATCTGCCCAAGTTCCCGAATACGACCGAGCAGGCGCTCCGCATTGATCGAGAGCGCGGTCATGCGTGCACTCCTTTAGTCCGATTTGCGGCGTTGGTCAGGACGGTGTCAGGTCGCATTCCGACCAGCTCCGCGTAGCGGTCCGGATCCGTGGCGCCCTCGGTATTGATGACGAACACGCGGGATGCTTCATTGAGCTGAATCGCTGCCCTGATCTCTGGATCCGCCACCGAACGGATGAGGCCGGCGAGGCCTGCGCCGCCACTCTCGCCCGCTACGATGGCCGGGTCGTTGCCGCTAGGGCAGGCGAGGCGGTTCATCACCGCGACCGCATCCTCTTCGTCGATGGTCATGAAGGCATCGGCAACGCGGGCCAGCATCCGCCAGGCGACCAGCGACGGCTCGTAGCATTCGAGCATGGCCATGACCGTCGGCTCGCCGTGCTCGATCTTGACTGGATACCCCGCCCGCGCGGTTTCGAAGAGGCAGGCCGCCCGTGCTGGCTCGACCACGATGAGGACGGGCCGCCTGTCGCCGAGCACGAGTGCGAGATGCCCCGCGACGGCGGCTGCGACGCCACCGACACCGGCCTGCACGAACACGTGGGTCGGCGGTTCGGGAAGCTGGCGCAGGGCTTCGCGCACCATCACGGTGTAGCCCTGCATGACCAGCCCGGGAATGCGCTCGTAGCCTGGCCAGGAAGTATCGGAGACGACGGTCCAGCCTTTCTCGGTTGCGACACGTGCGGCCTCGGCGACCGAGTCGTCATAGGTGCCCTCAACGCGGATCATCTGTGCGCCGAAGCGGGCAATCGCCGCCACGCGCTCGTCACTGACGCCGGAGTGAACGAAGATGGCAGCCTTGGCGCCGACGAGTTGTGCGCCTTGCGCCACCGAGCGGCCGTGATTGCCGTCGGTGGCGCAAGCGACCGTCATGCTGGAGGCGATGGAACGAACGTCAGGGGAATGCAGCTCGGCGACGTCGACCGGCCGTCCGAGCTGGCGACTGGCTTCCTCCAGCACGAGGCGAATGACCGCGTAGGAGCCACCCAAGGCCTTGAAGCTGCCGAGGCCCAGCCGGAAGCCCTCATCCTTGATATGGATCGCGCCCACGCCGAGTTCGGCGGCCAGAGCCGGAAGAGCATGGAGAGGGGTAGGGGTATGGTTGTCGCGATAGGTGAGATACCGCTCGACGTCCGCGGCAGCCTTCATGCCTAGGATCTCGACATCGACCAGATCGAGAGGTTTGCGGTAAGCGGGGTGCCGGTTTGGGAGAAACATCGCCGTCCTTCTTGGCTGAGATGGCGAGAAGATATTGCATCCTACACGAGAATGGCGCTCTATTTAGGCCCTCTAAATGCAAGAATTGTTCATGTAAGAGGGTAATTGGTGTCCAAGTCTTCGTCCTCGATCGCCCTCGACAGCTTTGATCTTGCGATCCTGAACATCCTCCAACGGGACAACTCGACTCCACAGCGGGTGATCGGCGAGACCGTCAATCTGTCGGCCCCGGCCGTGCAGCGCCGCATCCGGCGGATGGAGGATGCCGGCGTCATCCAGGCCAATGTCGCGGTCATCGATCCGGACCAGGTCGGGCACCCGATCACCATCTTCGTCGAGGTCGAGGTGATCAGTGAGACGGCGGAGCTGATCGATGCTGCCAAACGGGAGTTCGCCTCGGTTCCGGAGGTGCAGCAGTGCTACTACGTCACCGGGGAGGCGGACTTCGTTCTGGTGATCGTGGTGCCGACCATGACCGCTTACGAGGCACTTACGCGCCGCCTGTTTTTCGGGAATAACAATGTGAAGAGGTTCCGCACCTTTGTGGCCATGGACCGCGTCAAGGTCGGATTGGCGGTCCCTCTGCCGTAGTTTTCAACCAAGGAAATCCTCCGTCGTGAGCGGGCGACGGCAAGGCTCCGATTATGCAGCACAAACTATCGACTGACGATGAGACGCTGGGCTCAAGACACGAGCACGGCCAAACGCGGGCTTCCGTCAATGATGTAGAAACTCTCGATCACGAGACTGATCAAAGCCTTGGGCAATTTTTCAGAAGGCAGTATTGGCGTGGGCTTTACAGCAGCTTTCTAAGACTGTTCCACATGGAGCGCTCTTCCAGAACCTCGTCAGGATAAACACCCCACAAATCTGCTTGATGCACATAGCCGTGGTAGTCTCGCCCCGAGACACTGACGGAGCACCAAGTCCGGTCACACCACTGAATGCGGACGATAACCCTTGGCTGCAACTTGGCAACCAGTGTAGCACGTCCGCTAGGACGGGATCTGAGGTCGACGTTCTGCTTGCCCCAGGGACGGATCAGGGCGGTTCGATTGGGCGACAGAAGCACAGCATTAATCCAGCCATCAGAGCCATCGCTCCCTCTGATGCGCCGCCAGTTTCCATATTCCGCGATGATCTCCACCGGCAGAGAGCGTTTCTTATAGATCCAACGGATCGGGTATTCGAGGCCCGGTCCGGCCCGGACATTGATTTGCGGGTTTTTCAACGATGCAAACCGTGGAAGAGGCGGCGAAACCCCACGATTGGGGGCCGCCTGAGCATGATGGGCATAGGCTGCGCCCAGCATCAGGGGCAGCAGCATGATTCGAAGACGTTTGATCACCATCTGACTACCGGCAGCCCTGGCGCATTTTGCGCATTGCGGCAGTGAAGCCTTTCAGCGAAAACTCATACTTCGTCTTGTTCCCCCGTCTCGACATCGCCTCAGCCACCATCAACCGGCCTCGCGAGAGAGCACGGACGAACTCCTCCTCGCGCTCTGCCCGGCGTAGCCAAGCACTTTTGCCGCGTGGAATCATGATGAAGCTCTTTCCGTCGGCCGTGACACGGATGGCATTTGGCCCAAACGTGTAGCCTGTTTGCAGGCTGGCTTCTGTTCGAGTCTTGCCGCTTTTGAGCCGTCGAACGAAGAAGCTGACTCTGCCATGATCAAGGTGACTGGGCTGCTTCACTAGGGCATCGGAAAAAATGTAGCAGACCTCTGATTTGTTCTCCGTAAATCTCCAGGCGCTCCAGCCTTCATAACTCCCGAGCAGTCGCGGTGTCTGCGCCATGGCGCTGGTGCTTGAAAGGATAAATGCGAGAGCAATGCTTGTGGATCTCATCAACAAATGACTCATCTTGTGTGCGGAGGCGACAAGCTTTCAAGATGAGATTGCCCAAGCGTTAATGGATCCGCCCACGCATTCCAGCAGAGCAGCTGGATTCCGGATTGTTGAAGAAATACAGAGGCCTCTCCGGCATTCAACAAATCGTGATCCCGATTCAGCCTGCCAGATTCACCTGGTGCATTTGTAGTCTGTGCCCATGATCTGGAGGAGACATTCGAGTATGGTGCATTTCTCTTTACCAGTCGCCAGGTACGCAATGGCCTCAGATTTCCACTGAGCTGCCGATCTCGACGACCTGAGGAGCCGGAATACAAAAGTAGTCGGCGGTCAGTTCCGCATTGCGATTCAGCATGGCAAAGATGATCTCCCGCCATAGAGCCATGCCGGTATGAGTCTTCGTGGCGACCACGGTCTGACGGCCGACATAGTACGTCACACCATCCGGATCGAAGTCCGGGATCTGATGCTGCGCCATGGCAAGATGCAAACCGGCCGGGACATTCGGTTCCTCGGTAAAACCCAGCCGCAGGATCAAGCGCTCGATGCCGGCACCTATCGGCACCAGATGGACACGGTCCTCGTCTGCAACCTTCGGAGCATCGAGAACCACCACGGACACGAGAAACACCTTCTCGTGCAGCACTCGATTGTGTTTGAGATGGTGCAGCACGGTTCCCGGAATGCTGCTCGTTGACGCTGACATGACCACTGCAACGCCTGGGATGCGGATCGGTGGATCGGCCTCCAGCTGTCGTAGAAACTCTTTGGGGGCCATGCGCAGATGCGCTCGTGCCTTCTGTACAAGCTGCTGGCCCTTGCGCCAGGTCAGCATCAGGAACGCTCCCATGACTGCAATGAGCAGGGGGAACCAGCCACCCTCGAACAGCTTCGTCGTGTTGGCGGCCAGGAACACCAGATCGACCAGGAGCAGGGATCCATTCAACAGGTACACAAGCATCGGCCTGTGGCCCCAATGGAGAGCAACAAAGGCCGCCAGAACCGTTGTGATCACCATGTCGATCGACACGGCGAGCCCATAGGCTCCCGCAAGCCGGCTCGATGTTCCAAACCCGATTACTGCGCCGAGCGTCAGCATGGCGAGGGCCCAATTGATAAAGGGAACATAGATCTGGCCGCGCTCGTGACTTGAGGTATGGACAACCCGCAGGCGCGGCAGCAAGCCGAGTTGAATCGCCTGCTGCGTCAAGGAAAACGAGCCGGTGATCACCGCCTGCGAGGCGATCACGGTGGCCAGGGTCGCCAAGGCTACAAGCGGGTAATGCGCCCAATCAGGGGCCAGATGATAGAAGGGGTTCTCTGCAGCTCCCGGATTGACCAGGTGCAGGGCGCCCTGCCCAAAATAGTTCAGCATCAGTCCTGGCATGACGATCAGGAACCATGCGGCCTGGATCGGTGAGCGGCCGAAATGACCCATGTCGGCATACAACGCCTCACCCCCCGTGACGGCCAGGAACACGGCTGCCAGGACGGCCAGCGTCGTGATCACATCCGTGTTCTGGATGTAGCCGATCGCATAAATGGGGCTGGCCGCGGCCAGCACCTCGGGAGCCGCCAGGATGCCGTGGACGCCAAGAAGGCCTAACACGGCAAACCAGACCAGCATGTACGGGCCGAAGATTCCGCCGATCCAGCCGGAACCCATTCGCTGTACGGAAAACAAGATGGCCAGGATCGCAACGGTAATCGGAACCACGTAGGGGCCGAACTGCGGCGCATCGATCGTCAGACCCTCGACGGCGCTCAGAACCGAGATGGCGGGCGTGATGGTGCCGTCGGCGTAGAGGAGTGCCGTGCCAATGAGGCCCAGCACGGTCAGATACATGCGCCAAGACCCAGGCTGGACACGCCGGACCCCTAAGAGGGCCAGCAATGCGATGATCCCACCCTCGCCACGATTGTCGGCGCGTAGGATGAAGATGCAGTACTTGATCGAGATAACGACAATCAAAGACCACAGGATGAGGGACAGCACCCCAAGCACCACGTCAGGGGACGCTCCGCCTCGGCTGGCGGCATGGGAAGCCTCCTTCAGGGCGTAGAGTGGGCTCGTTCCAATATCGCCGAACACAACACCGAGGGCTGAGAGAACCAGCGCCCGAAAGGCAGAACCGGGTCCCGTCTCGCGCACAGGAGCTTCAACCGTCGCGGCCATAGCACCTCGCAGGCTCGGCGTCAGTCCGATCTGCCGAGCCAAAGAACAACCAGCACCGCACGGCCAAGTTCCGGATGTGGTGGCCGTATGCCTGACGTGAGTACGCCTCTGTGGCCTCGATGCCGACCCTATCCGCACTTAAGGAGCGCGTTTGTCATCATGCCGCCGTTGGAGGCTGTCTGCGGGGAGCTGGCTGGAGATGCGTGTGCACTCCAGGGGCACTGCCATCTTCTCTGGCCCCCAGCACCATCTCGGTCGCCCAGTTGACGAGCAGGGATGTGTAGGCCTGCTGCCACTCCCCTTCAGATAGGGCATGATCAGCCCCCTCGATCACACGGTAGGTGAGCGAGTGGGCCCCCTTGAGCGCGGCAAGATAGTTCTCGATCACCGGGTGCGGGATGATGTCGTCATGCTCCGACTCCACGACCAGCACGTCGCCCCTGAACGCCGCGCAGGCGGCCAAGGCCCGGTTTTGGTCGGGGGTGACACGTCCACGTCGGTAGTCGGCAAGGCCGTATTTCTTCAGCTGCTGTTTTGGCAGCGGCCAGTCCTCGTCGCGGTAGAGTGCAGGCACGCGCAGGGCAAGCCAGCGCACAGGACGCAGTGAGCTGAGGATCGCAGCCAGATAGCCGCCATAGCTGCTTCCCACCACCGCGATGGCCTCTTTGTCGACAGCTTGGTGGCTGACCAAAGTGTCGTAGGCTGCAAGCGCGTCACGCAAGTTGTCTTCGCGTGTGACAGTCTCTTTCTGCTCCTCGGTTCCCCCGTGGCCCCGGAGATCAATCGTCAGGCAGACACAGCCCAAGGCCGCGATCTCACGGGCTCGGGTCAAGTACTGCTCCTGACTCCCACCCCAGCCGTGGAGAAACAACACGCCTGGGATGACCGTAGCGGGAGTGACTACAGTGCCGCAAATTCGCTGATTGTCGACGGGGATGTCGATCCGGTCATCTCGTGTCGCCATGAGCTCTCACCAGCGCGTATTTGGTCAAAAATCCGACTTGCTCATCTATCCCATGAAAATACACCGTCGCGTGTGGAGGCGGAGCCTGGCACTCGCCATAAATTTCGAAGGTGGCTGCGTGTACCACCTGTAGGCCGGGATCATTCCGGAAAGCTTCGAGGGCGGCGATCTCAGCACCCGTCGCGCCGCCAATACGCCAGGATTGCTCCAAAACGCCCGAGCGCCACTGGCCGCGAGCGTTCATTCCCTGAGCCACGTCGTAGTTGCGGCGCGAAGCAAACATTCCGGGAAAGACGCTTGTGGCGGCATCGTAGGCACGGGCCTGCTCTACAGCGATTTGAACGCTCTCAGGAAGAGGCAGCTGGACCAGTGTATCAAAATCGCCACGCACCACTACAAGGTCAGATCCGCCATAGACCTCTTTTCCGGTACTGTCGGGGGTCAGCCGCTGGCTGCCGTAGTACGTTGCAGTGAGGTCCGCCACGCGCACCTGACCGATGCTGTAGGTGGTCACAGCTGTGAGGTTCTCCTCCAGAACGAGCCCAGCGCCTGCCAACTCGGTTGGATCGATGGCAGAGAGGGCTTCCGCGAGCTCGGGCAGGCTCTGGACTACTCTCTGCCCGCGGCCGGCAGTGGCGTTGACCGGCTTGAGGCGCACAGGCCCCTTCTCCAAAAGACGCTGTCCGGCTGCCAGGGCCTGTTCTGCTGTAAAGACCGAGTACCCTTCAAGCACAGCACTTTGCACCTTGCGAGGGAATGTGTCGGACCAGCCCTCGGGTGCGAAGGCGTCAGGCTGGATCCGCGGGTGAGTGATGGCTTTGGTGGAAACGAACGGACGTGGCACCACACCGCCGAAGAGATCTCGCTCTCCCGTGATGCCAAGCTCGGCCGCCAGCTCGAGGCCGACCACAGTGGTGCTCGGGACGAAATAGACCCTGCCGGGGTAAAAGACGGAGCGGTCGTATGTGCCCGCATAATCAAATCCCATCAGTGCAGCCAGCCGTTTGGCGACCGCTGCCCGCGTGATCCGCTCATGAGCATCGGCGAACCCGCCGCCTTGAGGCGAGTACTCGACTACCACATCGTGTGCCAAGCTAAGTCCTCGTGTGCAAGCATCTCTGACCTGCCAAAGACAAGCAGCACCATTGCTGCGGAAACCAAGCCTTCGGGAGGTCAGGAGTTCCAGCTTGCGACTAGCTCGTGCCGTCTTAGGTCTCGCTCCGGCACGAAGCTGAATTAGCCCAATGTCAGCCTCTGACGTTCACAAAGGGCAGGGGGAACGTCAGAGCTGGTCCAGAGCAGACACTGTACCGCGATGGAGTGATACGGAGCGGATGATCGTTTCAAAGCCACAGCTCCAGGCCTTGATCCGCTCACAGATGTGCTTGGAAATCAGAAGAAGGCTACAGATTCCGGGTGAGTTAAGCCGATCTCTGAGAAGGCATTATCCAGCTTTCACCAAGTCACTGTCTATCTCTCGATTGCTGCTGGCGAAGCGACGGGCCAGGACTGCGCATGCCATGAGCTGGATCTGGTGGAAGAGCATCAGCGGAAGAACGATCAGGCTGATATTCTGTCCGGCAAAGATCACGCTCGCCATCGGCGCGCCGGAGGCGAGGCTCTTCTTCGAACCGCAGAACGTGATGGCAATCCGGTCCTCGCGGTTGAACTTGAGCCAGCCGCTGGCGAAGTACGTGAAGCTCAACACGGCTGCGAGAAGCACGATATCGATTGCTACAATGGCGGTGATATCGCCAATGGACAGGCGGTGCCACAGGCCGCTGGTCGTGGCTTCGCTGAAGGCTCCATAAACGACCATGAGGATGGAGCCTCGATCTACGATCTGCGTCAGTGCCTTGTGCCGCCCGAGCCATCGGCCAATCAAGGGCTGAACCATCTGCCCCAGGACGAAGGGAGCAAGCAGCTGCAGGACGATGCTCTCAACGGCATCGAGCGAGATGCCGCTGCTTCCCTGTGTATGGAACAACAATCCGACCAGGAGCGGGGTCAGGAACATGCCGAGGATGTTCGAAGCTGAGGCCGAGCAGATCGCCGCCGGGACATTGCCGCCTGCAATGGATGTGAAGGCGATCGAAGACTGAACGGTGGAAGGCAGGACGCACAGGAACAGGATGCCCGTGCCGATGGCTGAGGTCGCGAAGCTCGGCAGGGCGACAACGATCAGGCCGAGGATCGGGAAGACCACGAATGTGGTGGCGAGCACGAAGAGATGCAGCCGCCAATGGATCATGCCGGCCAACACCACGTCACGAGACAAATGGGCGCTGTGCAGAAAAACAGGAGCGCGACGGCAGCTTGGGTGCCCACGGAGAAAGCACGGACAGGCTCGCCGCTGATCGGCAGGAATGATGCCCGCACAACCATTCCGGGGATGGCGATCGTATACCATTCCCGCTTGACGAATGGGGTCATGAATAACCTTCGCGATCGATGCCTCGAGACCCTGATCACGATGTGCCTTCTTGCTGAAACGGCGGATGCCGAGGCTCCGGCATCCGCCTTCGTCATTTTTAAGCCCTGGCGACCGGCGGGATATCTCCGGTGCCGAGATCCCAATAGAGCCCGGCCATCATGGCGAGGGCTTCACGGGCGATGGCAACCGGCAGATGCTCATTGGGAGCATGTTGGGAGCAACCGGGATAGGAGTGAGGCACCCAGATCGTCCGCAACTCCAGGACCTCCGAAAAGATATCGTTGGGCAAGGAGCCGCCGAGATTGGGCAGAATGGCCGGCTTCTTGTCGGTCGTCTTGGCCAGCGAGTTCACGGCCCAGTGCACCCAGGGGTCCTCCGGATCGAGCCGGGTGGCATGGAAGATCTCGTCACGGCTCTTGGCAATCTCGACCATGGTGAAGCCGTGCCGGTCGAGATGGCGGCGCAGGGCCGGAAGAACCTCATTCGGGTCCACGCCCACGACGAAACGCAACTGACAGCGAGCCCAGGCGCTCGGCGGAACGGCGTTCACGGGCGTTTCCGGGTTGCCGGACTTCATGGCCAGCACGTCGAACGAGCACCAGCCGAAAACCTGCTCGGCGGGTGTCAGGCCGGGCTCGCCCCATTCCGGATCGATGGTCGGGCCATTGGGTCCACCATCGACCTCGCAATCGGCCAGCACCCGGCGGACCGATGCAGGAACCTCCTTGGGCACCCACTCATGAATGCGAATCTGGCCGGTCGGGGAGGCAATCGTCGCAATCGCATGAGCGAGCTGAATCGCGGGATCCGACAGCAGACCGCCCCAGTTGCCGGAATGATGGCCGCCGTCACGGGCGTTGATTGACATGTCGAAGGTCACGCCGCCGCGCGAGCCGAGAAAGATCGTCGGACGCTCTGCATTGAGGCGAGGACCATCGGAGCCGATGAGCACATCCGCCTTGAAAAGCTCCTTCTGCTCCTCGCACAGCTCGCGCAGGCCCGGGGAGCCCATCTCCTCGCCCATCTCGATGAGATACTTGGCGTTGAATCCAAGCTTACCACGGGTCTGCAGCACTGCCTTCAGGCCCGCGATGTTGATGACGTGCTGTCCCTTGTTGTCCACGACACCTCGGCCATACCAGCGGTCGCCGACTTCCGTGAGGGTCCAGGGGGAGAGCCCTTCGCTCCAATCCTTATCGAGACCGCGAATGACATCGCCGTGTCCATAGCCGAAAACGGTCGGCAGAGCCGGGTCCTCGATCCGCTCCGCGAAAAGGAACGGCCCCTTGGCCTTGGGGTGGTGCAAGGTCTTGCATGTAAAGCCAAGGCCTTCCAGGAGCGGGCGCATCTCGCTCTCGATATAAGCCGTGAGCACCTCGGCGCGATCCGGGTTCTGACTCTCGGTCGGCATGGCGATCAGGCGCGCAAGATCGGCCTTGAGTGCCCCGGACTCGAAATAGGCTTCAGCCTTTGCAATGGCCGCTTCGCGAGACATTTACGAATTTTCCCTTTGTTGGAGGAGAGCGGAATGGGCCTGGAGCGGCACCACGTTCTGCGGAACGGGGGCGCCCAGTTCAGGATCGTGAAGATGACAGGCCACGGCGTCGCGGCCGTGCTGCGTGAACCGGGGCGCGGTCGTGCTGCACTGAGCCAGCCGCTCGGGACAGCGCGGATGGAACGGACATCCGGGCGGCGGATTGAGAGGATCCGGGAAGGCGAGCCCAAGTCCCGTCTCCGGAATGCCGGCGCCGGGTTCGGGGGTCAGGACCGAAGCCAGCAGAGCCTTGGTGTACGGATGGCGCGGCGCCTTGAAGAGGGCTTCCGTCTCGGCCAGTTCCACCACGCGGCCAAGATACATGACGGCCACGCGCGTTGCGATGTGCTCGACCACAGCAAGGTTGTGGCTGATGAACACATAGGTGAGACCGAGTTCGCGCCGCAGGTCCATCAGCAGATTCAAAATCTGCGACTGAACCGAGACGTCGAGGGCGGATGTCGGCTCGTCGCAGACCACGATTTCCGGATTCATGACAAGCGCGCGGGCAATCGCCACGCGCTGCCGCTGACCGCCCGACAATTCACGGGGGTAACGGTCGGCGAAACGCTGGGGCAGGCCCACCTTGTCGAGAATGTCGAGGGTCCGCTTACGCCGCTCCGCTGCACTGCCGATGCCATGAACCTCGAGCGGCAGGGACACGATGGACGCGATGGTGCGACGGGGATTGAGCGACGAATAGGGATCCTGGAAAACAGGCTGCACGCGCCTCGCCATGCCCTTGCGGCCCAGCGAGACGATGTCCTGGCCATCGAGGGTGATCCTGCCTGCCGTCGGCGGCAGAAGGCCGAGCAGCATGCGGGCGAGGGTGGATTTTCCGCAGCCCGACTCTCCGACGATGCCGAGCACTTCACCCTTGCGGATATCCAGGCTGATGCCATTGACGGCATGCAAGGTGCGCCGTGCCTTGAACATGCCCTGACTGACGCCGAAGGAGCGGGTGAGGTCTTGAGCTTCAAGAAGCGCCGTCATGCCGCGTCCTCCAGAATGCAGCGCCACCGATGGCTGTCCTCGGTTTCATGGACTGGTGGAGCTTGGGTACAGATGGGCTGGCTTCGGCTGCAGCGGTCTCGGAAGCTGCAGCCCTGAATGTCGCCGACAAGCGAAGGCACCACGCCGGGAATGACACCGAGCCGCCCGCCCGGCACCGTGCGTCCCGGCACCGGAATGCAGTCGATCAGTCCCTGCGTGTACGGATGCTGTGGGTTCTGAAACAGCGATGCCGTCGGCCCTTCCTCGACGATCTGACCCGCATACATGACGGCAACGCGGTCCGCGATCCGGGCCACGATGCCGAGATCATGGGTGATCAAGAGCATTGCGATGCCGAGTTCGCGCTGCAGATCCGCCAGAAGGCGCAGGATCTGCGCCTGGATCGTCACGTCGAGGGCGGTCGTGGGCTCGTCGGCGATCAGGAGTTCCGGTCCGCACATCAGTGCCATGGCGATCATGACGCGCTGGCGCAGGCCGCCCGAGAGCTGGTGCGGATATTGACCAAGGCGCTCGGCCGCCGATGCGATGCCGACCTTGCTGAGCAGGAAGATCGCACGCTCGCGGGCCTCCGCCTCGCTCGCATTCTTGTGCTGACGATATGCCTCCACGAGTTGATTGCCGATGGTGTAGGCGGGGTTAAGGGCAGTCATCGGCTCCTGGAAGATCATGGCCATGCGATTGCCACGCAGAGCATTGATCTGCCGCTTGGATGCCTTGGAAAGATCCTCTCCTGCAAAGGCAAGGCGGCGCGCATGACGCTTCGCGGCCTTTGGCAGAAGGTCCATGATCGCTAAGGACGTCATGGACTTCCCGCAGCCGGATTCACCAACGAGACAGAGCGTCTCGCCGCGCTTGACGGAGAAGGAGATATCCCGGACCGCATGCAAGGTGCCGCGCTGCGTGGCGATGTCGACGTTGAGGCCATCGACCTCAAGGATCGTATCGGTCATGGCTCAGGCCCTCCCTTCCGGTGAGATCACATCGCGCAGGCCATCGCCCGCGAGATTGATGGCAAAGATCAGCAGCGCAAGCGCCGATCCGGGAATGGCGATGAGCCAGAACGAGAAGAACATGTAGGCTTTCGCTTCGGAGATCATGAGACCCCACGAGGGCAGGGGAGGCTGGACTCCGAGACCCAGGAAGGAGAGCGCTGCTTCGAGCAGAATGGCGCTTGCGGCTTCCAAGGTTGCGACGACGATCAGGTGCGGGACGATGTTGGGCAGCACCTCCCGCAGGATGATGCGGGTGGTCGAGGCCCCAGCGGCTTCCGCTGCCGCCACATAGTCGAGGGAACGAACCTGTTGCGTCGCGCTTCGCATCACGACGGCGAAGCGGTCCCATTTGAGAAGGCCAAGCACGAGAATGACGACCCACAACGAGCCGCCGACCATGGCCACGACGGCGAGCGCCACCAGAATGACCGGCATGGACAGTCGGGTAGTGACCAGGAAAGTCACCGCTAGATCGACCTTGCCGCCGAAATAGCCCGCGAGAAGGCCCATGGTCGTGCCGATGATGCCGGAGATAAGCACGACGCTCACGCCGATGAGAAGCGAGATGCGGGCGCCGTAGAGAACGCGGGACAGATAATCGCGGCCCAATTGATCGGTGCCGAGCGGATGCAGCCAGGATCCCTTCTGGTACCAGAAGGGCGGCGCATTTCGCAGGGCGAGGTTCTGCGTGTAAGGGTCGTGAGGTGCCAGCAGCGGAGCCAGGAGCGCCAGCGCAACGATCACCACAAGGATGCCCGCGCCAATGACGAAAGCCTTCTGGCCCAGAAAGCGGCGAACGAGCCGCATGGCGGGAGATGGCTCCGGAACGTTGGGAATGGAGAGAGCGATATCGGTCATGTCAGGCCACCCGGATGCGCGGATCGAGCCACGCGTTGGCAATGTCGGAGGCAAGCGTCAGAAGCACGTAGACCACCGACAGGAGCAGAACGATGATCTGCATCACCGGGAAGTCCTTGTAAGTGATGCTCTGGTAGGCGAGATAGCCGAGGCCATCGAGGGCGAAGATGGTCTCGATCACGACGGAACCGCCGAGGAGGAAACCAAGCTGCACGGCGGTCAGCGCCACTACAGGAACCACGGCATTGCGAAGAGCGTGCTTGAAAACGACCTTTCCTGCAGGCAGCCCCTTCGCGCGTGCGGTGCGGATGTAGTCGGCGGACAGCACTTCGATCATGCCGGCCCGGATCAGACGCATGAAGGCGGGAGCCACGTAATATCCAAGGGCAATGGTCGGCATGATGAAATGCAGCCATGTGGCCGAACCGGAAACCGGAAGCCACCGCAGGGTAATCGAGAATATCATCACCAGGATCAGGGCGAAGAAGAAGTTCGGCAGCGCCTGCCCAACTACGGCGATGGCAAGGGCCAGGCGATCGATCCAGGTGTTCGTATAGACCGCCGCCAGCACACCCAGAGGGATTGAGATCAGCAGCGCGAAGCCGAGCGCCAGGAAACCGAGAAGAATCGTTGTCGGCAGCTTGTCGAGGACGAGCTTGCTGACCTCGGTCTTGAAATAAATGGATGTGCCGAAATTGCCCTTGAGCGTCTGCCAGAGCCAGTCCGCATATTGGACCAATAGAGGCCGGTCGAGGCCATAGGTTTTACGGATAATGGCAAGGTCTTCCTCCCGCGCACCCTCGCCGGCGATGGCCATTGCGATATCGCCCGAAAGACGCAGGAGGAAGAAGGCGATCGCCGAAACCGCAAGCGCTACGAGAAGCGCAAGGCCCAAACGTTTGACAATATAGCCGATCACGGCATTGCTCCGTGTTGCTCTCATGATAGGCCGCCCGCTTATCCAAACTGCTCAGCGGCAGTCGGAACTTCGGAGCGGATTCGCGCAGGCGCGCATTGCGCGTTTCGACGCGGCAGGGACACTCGCCTGGAGGCAGAAAAGATGTTCCGTATGAAACGGCCCATGGCGGGCCGTTTCATGAGAGTCGGTCGCTTACTTCCAGGACATTTCCCAGAAACGCGGCATCTCGTCGGGGTAGGCCTTGAACGACAGATCCGAGGAGGCGACGTAATAGACCGGCAGCGAGTACAGAGGCACCGCGTAAGCCTTGTCGGCAATGAGCTTCAGGGCTTCCCGGTAGGAGGTCTTGCGGACCTGCGGGTCGACCGAAGTGTCTCCTTTGGTCAGCAGATCGCGCACCTGCGGATCCTTCGTGATATCCTCTGAGCGGAACCCGAAATAGTTCGATGTTGCGGCAGAGACGTCGTTCACGGAGAATGAGCCCCAGGTCTGGTGCGTCAGCATGGCCTTGCCACCGGCGATGATCTCACGCATCGCTGCATATTGCAGGAACCGGAGATTGGTCTTGATTCCGACAGCCTGGAGATAACCGATCAGCGCTTCCGTCTGGTTGCGCTCGCGATAGGCCACGATGTCGAGTTCAAGTCCGTTGGGATAGCCTGCTTCGGCGAGAAGCTGCTTGGCCTTGGCTGGGTCATAGGCATAGCGCGGGGCCCCCTCATCGGTGCATCCGAACTGTGACGGGAAGCAGATGGTGTTGAGAACACGCGAGCCCGCGCCGACGATGGACTTCACCATGCCTTCACGGTCGATGGCATGGATGATGGCCTTGCGCACCCGCTCGTCCTTGAGAGCCGGAGCCGGCGTCCCTTCGAGGGTGTTCATCTGCATGAACACGATGCGCATGGTCTCGCCGGAGACCACCTGGAGGGTCGGAACAGCCTCAAGCTGCTCGGCCTGGTCCTTCGGCACATGCATAATGAAATCGACGCCACCGGAGATGGCCTCTGCCATCTGCGTCTGGCGATCCGGAATGAAACGGATGTCGATCTTCGCAATCTTCGGCTGCGGCTTCGGCGAATCCTTAAAGTAGTCGTTATTCTTCTCGAGCGTGATCGACTTGCCCGGTACATAGTTCGTCACTTTGTAAGGGCCTGAACCAACCGGCTTATCATTCTGCCCCTTCGGGCCGACCTTCTCGTAGTACTCGTTCGGATGAATCACTACCGGTCCAGCGAGATATTCGATGGCAGCCGGGAAGACCTGCTTGGTCGTGATGCGAACCTTATACTTGTCCAGCTTCTCGGCCTTCTCGATCCAGCTGACGTTAGCCTGAGTGACAACCTTGTTCTCGGGCTTGGAAATGAAGTTCATCGTGTAGACGACATCGTCCGCATCGAACTCCTCGCCATTGTGGAACTTGACGCCCTGGCGCAGATCGAACTCGATCGTGCGATCATCAATCTGGCGCCAAGCCGTCGCGAGTTGGCCCTTGTATTCGTTGGTGTTGGGATCCCGGTACACGAGCGTATCCCAAACGTGCTGACCGATGATGACACCAATGCGCACGTTGTTGAAGAATGGGTCGACGCTCTCCGGGGCCTGATCATAGGCGAACCGGATGGTGTTGTCGGACTTGCCTGCGAAGGCAACGCTCCCGAACACGCTGGTCAACAGCGCCGTAGAGGCAAGGCATAAAGTGGCAGCCTTTCGAAGAAGGATCATTGTCGGTCCTCTGGTGCTACGATTGTTGTTTTGTTTCAAATTCGTCCGAGCAGAATTCCGAATTGAGCGATCTCTGCGCTGGAAGCATTCCAAATCTGCCAACACTTTCCCCTTGCTTCCATAAGAATGATTCGAAAGGATCATTGCCGGTACGGCAATGGAGGGTGTCCGGATGAACCAATCGGCCTTGCGCTACTTTCTGGAAGTGGCGCGAACGGGCTCAGTGAACGCGGCGGCAGATCGGTTGCGGGTCGCGGCTTCAGCCGTCAGCCGGCAAGTCGCGAAGCTTGAGGATGAGCTGGGGACTTCCCTGTTCGAGCGGCATTCGCGTGGAATGCTCCTCACCCAAGCTGGGCGGCTGCTGGCATCCTATGCCCAACGAACTGCTCTTGAGAGCGACCAGATCGTCAATGAAATCCGGGAGCTCAGCAGCGCAGGCCGTGGTTTGATCCGGCTCGGGATTACCGAGGGGCTCGCTGTCAGCTTCATTCCGGAGATGATCCATGCCTTCCGGCTCGACAGGCCGCACCTCCTTTTCAATATCAAGGTTTTCCCGCCCGCTGGCGTGGTCAAGGCCGTTCAGGAGGGAGAGGTGGATGTCGGTGTTACATTTTCCGTGAAACCGGAAGGAGGAGTGAAGATTCAGTGGCAGCAGGCGATGCCGTCCTATGCCATTGCAAGCACGAGCCATCCTCTGATCGGGCGGGGGAGGGTGGAGATATCCGAACTGCTCAAATATCCGGTCGCCATTCTCGATGATGCAGCGACGATCAGACAGGTGCTCGACATGTATTGCGCCAGCAAAGGTGTTTCGCTCGAGCCCATTGCGACCTCAACGAACATCGCAAGTCTTCTGACCCTCTGCCGGCTCGGTGCAGCCGTGACCTTTTCAGCCTACATCTCCGTCCGAATGGCGGTGAGAGACGGACACGTCGCCATTGTTCCCTTCAACGAGGCCAGATTCCTTGAACGAAATCTTCAAATCCAAACCATGCTCGATCGAACCCTGACCCAAACAATCACCGATTTCATCAACTTCCTTGTGACCGAACTCGAGAAGCCTGAGGCGATCTATTCAATCACGCCCGAAGGAGCGGGCGATGCACAAAACTCTAGCGAGCCGTCAGGCGCTTAGAATATTTCAGACAATGTCAGGATACGTGCGGATACCGGCGAAAACCGTCGATGAATCAGGTGCGTCTCAAGAACTCCAGTTCGGGCGGAAGCTCGAATTCCTGTCGAGCGGGTCTCATTGCCTTGATATAGGGTTTCTGCTTCCGTGGTGTCTCATTCGCGATCCAGGCGAGTTCACCAGCAAGTGTTTCAAGCGTGCATCCAGCTTCGATATGAAGCATCGCCTCATCCAGCCATTGGGCATGCTGGGCAGCAGAGAACTGCGATAGGTAGCGCAGATCCCTTTCATGAAAGGCGACCTCCAGGTGCCCGCCGCCCCGGTCGCTGATCTGGATCATAATTCCATCGAGCAGCCGTTCTTCGATGACGTATCCATCCATTTGGGCGGCGGTTACAGCACCGGTTCCTGTCATCAACCTCTTCATGCCACAACCTTTCTGACAAGCAGATGATCAATCGTGCGGGACGTCTAAGGCTCAGATGACTATAGGCGCACCGCTCACGGGCGGCACGGAGGTTTTTAGAACATCGTTAACCGTGAGAACACGAGGCAGATCTTGCGGGAGGTGACATTGGGGAACCGCGCCAAGCTCAGCGCGCCCTCACACCGAACCTGTCATTCGCAGATGTGGCAAAGCCGGCATGCTTTGTTTCTTGTTCCGCAGCCGTGAGCTGCTCTTTCAGCAGCCCCCGGGTGAGTGCGAGTGCTCGCGTCAGACGCTCGAGTTGCTCTACTCCGTTCTTTGCAAGCTCCTCGTTGGTGATCTTTCTCCAGCTGACGCAAATGTCATGCACGATCCTCGCTCCGACATTCGCGGACGCGCTCTGCAGACCGTGAGCCTCAAGGCGGAACCTGTGCGAGTCGCCCGCCGCCGCGGCATTCCGCAACTCGTCAACGAGATGATCCGCGTCTGAAAAGAACTCCTCCACGAGGCTGAGAACGAAATCCCTTCCGCCCAAATGCTCCAGCTCCACGAGCAGGGTTTCATCTATCACGGAGGAGGGGGCGTTCAGTGAGGCGACAGAGGCTGGTCTGGTTTCGGCAGGCGCTTGAGCGGGACGGGAGGCAACGTGCTCCTCGATCGCCTTGAGAAGCGTCGCGGGTTGCACGGGCTTGGTCAGGCAGGCATCCATCCCTGCCGCGAGCGTCTGAGCAACGACGTCCGGCGTCACGTCGGCCGTCAGGGCGATGATGGGAGTGCGGGTGCCCTGCGGTTCCATAAACCTGAACAGCTCCGCAGCCTCTATGCCGGTCATCACGGGCATGTTGATGTCCAGGATCACCAGGTCGAACGACTCCACCTCCAGCGCGTTGAGAGCCTCCTCTCCGTTCGCGACACATCGGGTGGTATGTCCGCCGCGCTCCAGAATCTTCGATATCACTAGCCGGTTCGTCGAATTATCGTCGGCCACAAGGATCGAGAGAGGACGCGATGCGATAGGAAGCTCGATCCTGCTCGGCTCGCTCCACATCGCCTGAGCCCAGGAAGCTTGCGCGGCCGCTGCAACCGAGGCGGTTCTTGCCTCATCCTGCGTGAAATCAATCGGCAGCACGCTGCTCGACACGCGCATCAGCTCCGATGTCGCAAAGCTCCGGGACGTATCCGGTCGAATCAGAACCGGAGCGACAGGAAGGTCGGCTCTCTCGATCTCTGCGACCAGGAGGTCCTCCGGCAGATCGATGTAGTAAAAGGGAATGACCTGTGCATTGCCGGTCTGCCGGCCCCATTCTTTCGCGTCGGACAAGGTTCGCGCGACAGGAAGATCGCCACGATCGCTGAGGCGAGGCGCGATAACCTTCGCGAGGCTTGAATCGGAACAAATCAGAAGCGGCTCGAACAGATGGGGCTGCAGTCGGTCGGTTCCCTCCTGATCCGAGGCTTCCATCGGGAGGGTGAACCAGAAGGAACTGCCGTGACCCTCTCGGCTATCGACCCCGATCCTGCCGCCCATGGCTTCTATCAGCTGTCGGCAGATCGAGAGGCCCAGCCCGGTTCCTCCAAAACGATTGATGATGGTTTCATCGGCCTGAGTGAAGCTCTCGAAGATCTTGCCTATGGCATGAGGGGCAATGCCGATCCCCGTATCGGATACGATGAAGCGAACGATGGTTTGATTGTTCTCGATCACGGGATGGGCTGCGAGCGTGACGTATCCCTTCTCCGTGAACTTGACGGCGTTACCGAGAAGGTTGAGCAGAATCTCCTCGAGGTGGTGCTTCGGCCCATGAATCTGCAGGGGCACCTGCGGAGCGATATGGATCGTCAGCCGAAGCCCTTTTTGTTGAGCCTGCGCCAGGACCAAAGCGCGAGTGGTAGACAGGACTTCCGGCAGGTCGAAATCGATCAGATCGATCGGCATCTTTCCCGATTCGATGCGGGACAAATTCAAGATGCCATTGATCTGCCTGAGCAGAGTTTCTCCGGCAGATCCAATCGTCCGAATGATGCCGCGCTGCTCGGCGTCGAGGTTCGTTTCCGTCATGAGGCCAGAGAGACCGATGATCGCGTTCAGCGGAGTTCTTAACTCGTGACTGACGCTGGCAAGAAACAATGTCTTTGCCCGGTTGGCCGCCTCCGCCTGGGCCTTGGCATTGGAGAGCTTGCGGATCAGCGTGCTGGCATAGAGGGGAAGGACGACAAGGCTCAGAAACAGGCTTGCTGAACGATAGATATCATTGTGCCACGTTGGTGTCGTGTAGATCACCATTGCGAAGCATATGACCGAGACGACCATCGCTACATACAGAAAGCGAACGCCGAAGCGGAATCCGTTTCCGAACGTGATCCATAGATAGAGCAGGAAAAGAACGGACGATGTTTCGCCAACGTAGTGAAGTTGAATGGAGGCGGTGACGAGATCGCTAACGATGGCGATGATTCGTCGAATCGTAGACTGCTGAGGTCTGAGGAAAATGTGGACGACGATTCCAACCGAAATGAATGCGAAGATGGTTGCGCTGATCAGCGCCTCGCGCGGGACGGAAGGGTTGATCCAGAACGTATAGGCCGCGATCAGACTCAAAAAGATGAGCCTGTTGAGGCTCATCTCGTGCTCACGATCAGGACTGTTCTTCAGGCGCGATAGAATATGAGCTATCACGAGCTCTGGACCTTCTTGGGCGCAATGTTCTGCTTCGGCACCAGATATCGAGGACTTTCCTTGAGCAGGATCTCGAAGGAATGGGACGGTAGCGGACGACTGAACAGATAGCCCTGGGCCTCGTCGCAAGAATGATTGAGCAGGCATGCGAGTTGGGAATTGGATTCGACGCCCTCAGCGACGACTTTCAGCTCAAGGCTTTTGGCCAGGGAGATGATCGTCTGAACAATGGCTTCATCGCGGCTTCCAGCCAGGAGGCTCGACACGAATGACCGATCGATCTTCAAGGTGTCGACAGCGAAGTTCTTCAGATAGCTGAGGGAGGAGAAGCCCACTCCGAAATCGTCGATCGCGACTCTCACACCGAGCCTCTTGAGGTTCTGGAGGATCTGCCTGGTTCGTTCGACGTCCTTGAGAAGGCTGCCCTCGGTGAGTTCAAGTTCGAGGTACTCGGGATTCATCCCGGTTGCCTCAAGAGCATCGTCGACAAGCTGGACGATATCCTGGCGCAGAAACTGCACCGGGGACAGGTTGACCGAGATCCGGAGCGGGCCATATCCAAGGTTCTGCCATGCCGCCGCCTGTGCACAGGCCTTCTTGAGAACCCAGGCGCCGATCTCGTTGATCAGTCCCGTTTCTTCCGCAATATCGATGAAGACATTGGGAGAGGTGAGGCCGAATTCAGGCCTGATCCATCGCAGGAGCGCCTCTGCCCCTGCAATCGATCCCGTCTCCAAATCGATCTGGGGCTGGTAATGAAGTTCAAACTGTTCTTGCGTAATCGCCTTGCGGAGGTCGGCTTCCAGGCTGATGTTGTTCCTTGAGATGCTGTCCATATCGGGCGAGTAGAAGCGCAACGTATTCCTTCCCTCGGCCTTTGCCTGATACATTGCCAGATCCGCGTATCGGAGGAGTTTCTCGACGCTCTGGCTGTCGCGCGGCGCCACCGTGATTCCGATTGTGCAACCTATTCTGATCTCGCTCTCTTCGAGGAGGAATGGCGCAGAAAAGGAGTCGATGATCTTCCGTGCCAGATCTTCCGCATCGTCGGGAGATTTGATGGACGCCTGAACGACGACGAACTCGTCGCCCGACATTCTCGCGACGAGGTCGGTGCTTGAAACAGTTCCAAGGAGCCGACTTGTCACTAGCTGAAGCATACGGTCACCCCCAGCGTGGCCGAGGGTATCATTGACTGCCTTGAACCGGTCGAGGTCGATCAGAAGGATCGCAAACCGAGCATGTTCGCTGGAGAGCTTCTGCTGAATCCAATTGTAAAGCATTCTCCTGTTGGGAAGATCGGTCAACGTGTCGTGCAGCGCAATATGCCGCAAGGTGCTTTCGGCCTGCTTTCGCTCGGTTATGTCGATCGATGTCGTCAGGACGCTTGTCTCGGCCCCTGCAAACGCGCGCATTGACGTCTTGGTCGTCAGGAATGCCCGCTCAGTTCCGGATATGTCGGTGATGCTCTCCTCGAAGCTCACGTGCGTACGCTGTCCGTTGACAATGGATTCGTGAACCTGATGGCCGAATTCCGGCTTGTTGGTCTGCAGGATGTCGGTCAGCTGTTTTCCCGTGAGAGCTTCCGGTGTGGAGTTGACGAAGTCGGCAAAGTGGGCGTTCACGAAGACGATGCGACAGTCCTTGTCGGTTGCGCTGACCATCGCCGGCACCGTGTCAATCACTTGGGCTAGCGCCTCCCGGCTGCTGCGGACCAGTTCCTCCTGAGAACGTTCACTGATGCGGAGCTGCTGTTCGAGAGCCTGAGCGCGACCTTTGATCTGCTGCTGCTGGCGCTGGAGCTTGAGGAGATTGCGTGCGCGGGTGACGAACTCATAATGATCAACGGGGGAGCGAAGGAAATCTGTGGCTCCCGCCTCCAAGGCACTAAGCCGGAAGGCTCTGTCGTCATAGGCAGTTATGACGATGATCGGCACATCGATCCCATTGGCGTTGCCCCTGACATGCCTGGTGAATTCCGCCCCGTCCATGCCCGGCATTCGGAAGTCGGTAATGATCAGATCAGGGCATTGGCCTTCGAGCCATCCGAGAGCCTCCACGGGCGAGGCAAAGGCATGCACGACTGCATTGTCTTCGATCGTCTGAGCCAGACGGGAATAGATGTTGCGGTTCGTGCTCTTGTCATCGAGGATCAGAATAACTGCCATTTATTAACCCCCCAGCATCCTCCGCATATCGGCTTGATCGGTCCTTTGGAGACATTGAGCTTGCTCAATGATCAACTTAAGCGTTTGACCGATTGCGTCACTGTCGTTCCGCGAGTCGTACGGTATCTTGTCTGTTCGCTGGCTAGCGCCGCTGATTTGAGTTACTCAATTTCAATAAAGCCATATGACGTTCACATTGAACACCTAATTCATACCGCAATGACGTAGGTGCTGGATGCTGTGTCGTTTCGGATTTTTGCGAAATTGGTTAACTCAATATTTTGTTTAATTACAGTGAAACTTGTATCCAGTAGCTCATTACGGCGCTTATGGTTGTCGACACTGGTAAGATCCGGAAGTCGTTAACCAATTCCTACGACAAATCTCCCGAAGTACTACCCACGACGCCTTTAAAGGATCATTATCCTTAAGGAAGGGTTGCTCCGGTCGGGGCGAGCCGCTTGGCCGCGAGATGAAACTCGTTGTGCTGATGAATTCTCTATGATGGAGAGCAGAATGATATCCCCGTTGGTCAAAGCCATTGACCGTCCCTATTCTGACGTTCAATCCGCCGACAATCGGGAGATATCAACTCCAGCCGCTCCGCCGCCAAAATCAGCCCCCGAGCCGGCACAGCCCGGTTCGACCAACCTTCTGCTGCCGTACATCGACGTCAAGCTCGACTTTGATCAGAAGATCTATTGGGCGGCCATGCGCCCGAGCCAGCATCCCATGATCACAATGGAACTCCTGCGTGACATGATGTGCGTGCAGGAATCCGTGCGTGCGATCATGGAGGAGGGCAACCGCGAGCAACGTCAGCATCTGGAATACTTCGTCGCCGCATCCCAGACCCCAGGCGTCTACAATTTCGGTGGAAACTTAGCTTACTTTGCTGATTGCATCCGGCGCAGGGATCATGAGGGGCTAAGGGAGTACGCCTATGCCTGCATCGACGTGGTTTATGGTAACTCCATGGCGTTTCATACGCCTCTGATCACGATTTCACTGGTGCAAGGTGACGCGCTGGGCGGCGGGTTCGAATGCGCGCTCTCTTTCGACGTTCTGGTCGCAGAGAAGAGTGCGAAGATGGGTCTGCCGGAGGTACTATTCAATCTGTTCCCTGGAATGGGAGCATACAGCTTCCTGTCCCGAAAGATCGGTATGGCGGCTGCCGAGAAGCTCATCATGAGCGGCACGGTCTATACCGCTGAGGAGCTGCATAGCCTCGGCGTTGTCGACGTCCTTGCTGAGGACGGCCAGGGGGAGAATGCGGTCAGGGACTATATTGCCCGCAACAGGCGCAGGCATAACGCGCACAGGGCTATCTACCGCTCGAAGAGGCGAATTGATCCCGTGAAGTATGAAGAGCTGCGGGATATCGTCGATATCTGGCTTGATGCAGCCATGAATTTGGGCGAGCAAGACCTGCGCAAGATGATGCGGCTTGTCGCAGCGCAAGAGCGCCGATTGGATGGCCGGGAATAGTGATAGCTTCGTGGCGCTGTTCAGATGTTCTTAGTCCCGTTCATAGGGGACAGCCAATTCAGCTGATGGCATGTCTCGGAAGCAGCGTGCTGGTCTGCTTGTCGGGCAGAAGCAGATGCTCAGGAAGAGCAGGGGGGACGTCCGAGTCCGACCCTAAGCGGACGTGTTGGGCCAGTGGGAGACAGGATTAACACGTCCTGCATACCAGCGCGCCAGAATGGCACAGACGATCAGTTGTATCTGATGGAATAGCATAACCGGCAGAATGATCGCGCCGACCATTGCGGCCGGAAAGAGAATGCTCGCGATAGGAACACCGCTGCCGAGACTTTTCTTGGATCCGCAGAACACGATGGCGATTTCGTCTCGACGGGAAAAACCTAGCAGTCGGCTTGCACCTGTCATGATTGCAAGAACGAGGGCGAGAAGGACACAGCTGAGAAGCAAAAGAACAATCAGATCTCGCGGGCTCAGCTGGTGCCATAACCCGTTCACGGCGGCCGCGCCAAAGGCATAATACACGACGAGCAAGATGGCTCCGCGATCCACGAGGCCGGTGAGTTTCCATTGCCGTTCGACCCATTCTCCGATCCAGGGGCGCGCAAGGTGCCCTGCAACGAATGGAACGAGGATCTGAACGACGACCGAGACAATGGAACTCAATGGGATGGAGCCCTCCGTATGCATGAAAAGGCTCATGAGCAGAGGCGTCAGGAACACTCCCAGCATGTTCGATGCAGAGGCGCTGCATATGGCAGCCGCGACGTTGCCATTGGCAAGTGACGTGAACGTGATCGAGGATTGGATCGTGGACGGCAGGAGGCACAGATAGAGAACACCCAAAGCGATTCCGGGTGCCAAGGCCAATTCCAGGCCTCGGCTCAATACCAGGCCGAGAATAGGGAACAGAATGAAGGTGGCGGCGAACACTGTCAGATGGAGGCGCCAGTGAACGGCACCTTCAATGATCGTATTCCGCGAAAGGCGGGCTCCCTGCAAGAAAAACAAAATCGCGATCGAGAATGAGATGATGATCTTGAGGAGTGGGATCGCTGCCCCGGCCGCAGGAAGAGCCGTCCCTGCAGCCGCGGTGGCAAGCAGTGCGATGGTGAAATGATCGGGGCGCAGGTTGGAGAGAAATCGCATCAAACTTGTGCTCTGATACTATTGGCCGGAATCAGCTTCCAAAGAAGCGTTCATCCTGGTTGCGGCGCAGCGAGAGGAGGGGCGAGTCACCAAGCCGCTCCAACTGTCCCATGCGGATCTCGTCTCCTTTGCGAATGGAGGTCACAAGTCGACAATCCGCAGCGAGATAGAAGGGGGCGGGTGCTTCGTCGGTCAGCGGCCCGGCGGGCCTGAATTCGGCAGTGACGCCGGGGATCGTGTGGTGGTGTCCCCCCATGGTCAGCAGTGTTCCCGCAGGAAGGTCTTCCGTTGCAACGGCGATCAGGTCGTAGCGCGGCTGGTAGTCGCCGCCGTAACCGGAGACGCGATGAACGGCGGCGTCGAGAATGCTGGTCGCGGCCTCAAGACCCAGGAGATGACGGGGCAGATACGCCATCGCGGTTTCTCCGGTCCGGCTGACGATATGCCCCTTCTGGGCAAGCATGTCCCAGCTCCTGGCATCGTTGCAGCGGATCACCACGAAGACGCCGCCTGCGAAGCTGACCTCATCGGGCTTGCGCAGGCAGTGGAACACATCGAGACGCCGCGCGCCTGCGAGAATTCCGCCTGATTGCCGCTCCGAAAAAATCGTCGGCACTTCGTTGATTCTGGCGAGCGGGGCATGAAGATCCAGGCGGTCAGGCTGCAGGCCGGTGGCGTTCGCGACGACCAGGAGTTCGCACAGGTCCGGAACGGCTCGCTGCGGAAAATCTGCAATGGCAGCATGCCGGGCGCTCAGGATGTCGCTGACGGCGTGCCTCTCCAGATCCCAATACGGGGTGAGATTGATGTCTCCCGCGACACGCCCGTTGCTGCTCACCTGTCGCAGGGAGGGGTCGAACACGAAGTCATACTCGCTCGATTTTCCTGCGGCGACGATATCGAAACCCATCACCTCGGCCCAAGTGGCAAGACCGATGAGCAGGCTCGGCTGGTCGCCGTCTACGGTCGTGACGATTTTGCCCTGGTCCGCCGCAAGCGCCTTGAGCCCCGGTCCAACCACGCTATCGAGCTCCTTCGTCACGAGCGCAAGATGCTTTCCGGTCTCAATGGCGATGAGGGCGTGACGGGCAGCGGCGATGGGCTGTCCGGTTGCCTCGACGACAATATCGACAGGAAGCTCGGCCACCACAGCGAGATCGCTCGCTGCAATGTAGCCTCCCCGGTCCCAGGCGGCCTTTGCCTCGCTTGGCGACGTGCAGACTTGGATGTTGCGTGGCTCGACACCTGCTGCTCTCAGACCCGATGCGGCGCTCTCAGCCGTCAGATCGACAGCGATCCGTGCGTTCATCAGCGGAACGTGCTGGGCCTGAGCAAGGAAACTCTGTCCGAACCCGCCGGTGCCGACGACGCAGGTCTCCACGGGCCGGTCGGCCTTCGAATAGTAGGTATGATAATTCATGGCGTGTCCCCTATGCCCGAGGCGCACAGTGCCATCGGTGTTGTTCTATCGGGTGTGGCAGCTTGAAAAGGCTTCTCGACGGAAGGCTTCAGCGAAGCATCGACCAAGCCTTCAGGAAGAAGTCAGGAGCTCCGAAATTGCCGGACTTGAGCGCCAGCGCGAGGTCGGCGCCCGCAAGAGAGCGCGTCCACGGAACGCCCGGATCGATCTCGGGACCGATCGTGAGCGCGTCGACGGAGAGAGCCTTGACGACGGCCCCCGATGTCTCGCCGCCAGCGACAATCAGGCGTGTGAAACCGAGCCCTGGAAGAGCGGAAGCGATCTGCGCAAGAGTCGTCTCGACGATCTCACCCGCGTTCATGCGACCAAGTTTGCGTTGGACGTCCTGCACATCGTCCGGCGAGGCCGTGGAGTAGATCAGGACGGGTCCGTTGGTAGGCTGGGCGGCCAGCCATGCGAGAGCCGTTTGCGACGTGACCTCGCCCGATGCGAGGGCCATCGGATCGAGACGCAGGGCCGGTATTCCGCGCTCGATGGCAATCTCGACCTGTCGTCTCGTCGCGCTCGAGCACGAACCCGCCAGGATGATTTCACGCCCGGCAGGAGCATCGAAGCCGTCGGAGTGTTGTGAGGAAGCAGGAGCGTTCTTCCCCCGATACGCTGCGGGAAGGCCCATGGCGACGCCCGAACCACCGGTGATAAGAGGCAGGTCTGCTGCTGCGAGGCCGATCGCTCGCAGGTGGCCGTCGGTCAGTGCGTCGACGATGACGATCTGATGTCCCGCGGCTTTCTCCCGCTCGAAGGCCGAGCGGATGGCATCCGGACCAGCCTCGACGTCCTCGAAGGCCACGAGACCGACCGAAAGCTTGGTCTGCCGTTGAAGAACCCGCACGAGATTGGAGTCCCGCATCGGCGTCAGCGGATGGTCCTTCATGCTGCTCTCGTGCAGCGGCACGCCGTTGACGAACAGGTGACCCTTGTAGACCGTGCGGCCGTTGGCCGGGAAAGCAGGGCAGGCGAGGGTGAAGTCGCTCTCTGTAAAGGCGAGAAGAGCCTCGGCCACCGGCCCGATATTACCCTCATCCGTAGAGTCGAAGGTGGAGCAGTATTTGAAGAACAGATTGCGTGCGCCGGCTTTCCCCAGGGCTTCGGCTGCTGCCTGGGACTGCTCGATCGCTTCCTGCGCAGCAATGGTCCTGGACTTGAGGGCCACGACGACGGCATCCGCCTGCGACAGATCGAGGTCGGGGCCGGGAACGCCAATCGTCTGGACCGTCCGGAGACCCTCACGGGCCAGCATGAGGGCAAGATCCGTTGCCCCGGTCAGATCATCCGCAATACATCCGAGCTTCATGGCTTTGTTCCAATCCGATTGAAGGTGGCGTGATCATCCGACCAGGCTGCAAGCCAGCCCAAACCATCCTCTGTTCTCCCTCGCGGCTTGTACTCCGCACCGATCCAACCCGCGTATCCGAGGTTGTCGAGCGTTCGGCATATGTCGGGGTAGTTGATTTCGCCTTCGTCCGGTTCTGCGCGGCTCGGCACCGCTGCGATCTGCACGTGTCCGATGAGTTCGAGATATGTCCTCAGCCGCTGCGTCAGATCGCCCTGCATGATCTGCGTGTGATAGCAGTCGAACATGATTCTGACATTGCCGCGGCCGACCTGCTCGATGATCGATGCGGCCTGCTCGACGTGGTGAAGGAAATAACCCGGCTTATCCCGATGATTGATAGGCTCGATCAGGATGTCCACTCCAGCTTGTGCCGCCTTGTCGGCTGCGGCACGCAGATTGCCGATAAAGGTGCGCTCGGCAGCGGCGAACTCGTCTGCGGGGGCAATTCCGGCCATACAGTGAACGGCGGAGGCGCCGATCGCGGATCCGTAAGAAAGCGCCTGATCTACAGCGTGTTGAAATTCGATTTCTCGACCCGGCAGGGCTCCCAGACCGAAATCGCCTGCGGCGGCATTCCCGACGGGCGTGTTCAATCCCAGCATCGTTACCTGGCCTCGTGCGAGAGCTGCGCGCATTTCCGAGGCCGGCACCTGATAAGGCCAATGCATCTCCACGGCTTTAAAGCCCGCGGCGGCGGCGGCAGCAATTCGCTCTGTCTCAGGGAGGTTGGAAAACAGAAAGCCGAGATTGGCCGAGAAACGAGGCATTGGTCATTCACCCGTGTGAGAGCAGTCATGGGGATCGGAACAGGAGGCGTGATCGTGAGCGTCCTCGGCAATGGCCTCATCCAGCTTGAAATGCGTGACGAGATCCCTGATCTGCGCGCGCGTCAGCAGACGAGGGTTCAAGCCGTGCAGAAGAAGGCGGAGCTTCGCGGTTTCCTCCAACTCTTCCGTTGCATAGACGGCGGCTTCCAGATCCTTGCCGGCCACGACTGGGCCGTGATTGGCGAGAAGGACAGCGCTGTAGCGTCCTGCAAGCCCGCGAATAGCATCCGCAACGGCGGGATCACCCGGGCGGTAGTAGGGCACGAGCGCGGTTCGCCCGACACGCATCACATAATAGGCGGTCATCGGCGGAAGGGCATTGGCGGGATCCACGTCCGGGAGCATCGAGACCGCAACCGAGTGGGTCGAGTGCAGATGGACGATCGCTCCGGCATCCCGACGGGTCGAATAGAGAGCCGTATGCAGCGGCAGTTCCTTGGTGGGCGTATCTCCCGAAACGAGACGGCCATTCACATCCAGGCGACTCAGCCGGGCGGGATCGAGAAAACCGAGGGAGCTGTTGGTTGGCGTCGTCAGCCAGCCTCCGTCACTCAGTCGAACCGAGATGTTGCCGGATGATCCTGCCGTGAGGCCGCGCTCGAACAGGGAACGACCAAATCGGCAAATCGACTCACGAAGGTGGCTCTCATCACTCACGGCGGGACCTTTGGAGATACTTGGAGAAGTGCGGATCGATCAGCGGAGCGCCGTCGCTCTCAGATGGCGTGTCGCACGCGCTCCCAGGTTCTTTCCATGTGGATGGTCAGTGCCTTGGACAGGCGGTCAGCATCCCGCGCCTCCAGGGCGCTGATGATCTCTTCGTGGTCGGCCACGGCAGCCGCCCATTTTTCCGGACCCTCGTTGCCGATGTATCGGATTCGTCTCAGGCGAGCCTGCAGAATGCCGTGTACATAGGCCAGCACCTCGTTCTTGGAGAGGCGGAGGATGGCCGAGTGAATGCTCTGGTTGAGCTTGAAGTAGGGCAGGCGATCCCGCTTCTCGTACAAGTCGACCATGCGGTCGTGCAACGCGCGCACTTCCCGGATCTCGTCGTTCGATGCGTGCTCGCAGGCAAGGCGCCCCGCCAATCCCTCAAGGTCGGCGAGAACGACGAGGCTGTCGTGAACGTCCTTGGCGGTGAACTGCCGGACTACCGCCCCTCGGCCCGGAGACAGCTCAACCAATCCCTCACTGGCGAGAAACTTAAGGGCCTCTCGCAGAGGCGTTCGTGACACGCCAAGCGTCTTGCCAAGATTGCCCTCATGAATCCGGCTCCCGGCGGGAAGTTCGCCTTCGATGATCATGTCGCGCACACGTGTCACGATGGCGTCATGCAGACTCGGGCGGGCGATAGGGCCGCGCCCGTCGAGTTCCTCGACCAGCTGGCCTGATGTTCCGATTGTCGCTGTCTCATCCATTTTGAGCTGTCCATTCGCCCGGAGGTCCAACTCCCTACCCACATCTCTATAGACTTAGTACTGATTGTTCGCAAACAAAATTCTGTATGCAGCATGCTTGCGTGCTGAATTATGCGCTGTTACTGTCCTTGCGTAATCAAGGAAGAGGTTGCCGTGAGCGCTTATTCGTCCCCGACAGAGACAGTCAGACCAACGATTGCCTTCGCCATGGGAGATCCGGCAGGGATCAGCCCGGAACTGACTGCCAAGCTCGTTGCAGCTGATGAATTCCGCCACGGCGCGAACCTAGTGCTCTTCGGGGATCTCCGAATCCTGGAGCGGGGCGCCAAGATCGGGGGCGTCGGTATCGATGTGGATGTGGTGTCCTCAGAAGGGGAGATTCCGGAGAATCCCTCAAAGCCTGTTTTCATCGATTTGAAGAATCTCAGCCTGGATCAGGTCACTCCTGCCACTGCGACCCTCGAAGGCGGTCTGTTCGCGACCGAGAATTTCAGGCGGGCGCTGCTGCTGGCCCGGTCTGGACGTGCCGATGCCGTGTTCTTCACGCCCTTCAACAAGAAGGCCATGCGCCTCGCATACGAAGGTTATGACGACGAGATCCGCTTCGTGCGTGACGTGCTCAAGACATCCATGGCGGCAAGCGAGTTCAATGTGCTGGGCAAGCTATGGAATGCCCGCGTCACGTCGCATATTCCTCTGTCGCAAGTGGCCTCGGCCATCTCCGAGCAGTCGATTCTGAGATCGCTGACGCTGGCGGATCAATGCATGCGCGCGGCCGGCTTCAATCCGCCGCGCATTGCCGTGGCAGGTCTCAACCCGCATGCGGGCGATGGTGGCAACTTCGGCCGTGAGGAAATCGAGGTGATCGAGCCGGCGGTCCGCAAGGCGATTGCTCAAGGTTTCGCCGTAGATGGTCCATTCCCGTCGGATACGGTTTTCCTGCGGGCCAAGAACGGTGATTTCGATGCGGTTCTGACCATGTATCACGACCAGGGGCAGATCGCCATGAAGCTGATGGGCTTCGATCGCGGCGTCACGCTCATTGGCGGTTTCCCATTCCCCATCTGCACTCCCGCTCACGGAACAGCATACGAAATCGCTGGGCGGGGCATCGCAAATCTTGGTGCAAGCAACGCTGCGCTCTCCCTGGCGATCCAAATGGGCGCCGAAGTGCGTGCGCGCCGAGCCAATGAGGCCGATACAGGATACGCGAAGGCCGTGAATTCCTGACAAATCCAGTTCCAAAGCCGACGCCATCGGTTGGAAAAACCCATAGGGAGGAAGAATGATGATCAAGAAGACGTCATGGTTGATTGCAAGTGCCATCGCAGTCACATTCGGCGGAATGGCCCATGCTGATTGGAAGCCGACAAAGCCAGTGGAGTTCGTCGTCACGTCGGGCCCCGGAGGCGGCACGGACAACTTCGCTCGTGTCGTGCAATCGATCATCTCGAAGCACAACTTGATGGATCAGTCGATCGTCGTCACCAACAAAGGCGGCGGCAGCGGGGCAGAAGGATATATCTATGCGAAGGTTGCTGCTGGTGACCCTCACAAGCTCACCTTCGGCACCAATAATGAATACCTCCTGCCGTATGTCGCGAAGCTCGCATACAAGCCGGATGAGCTGACCCCGATTGCGGCCATGGCCCTTGACGAGTTCCTGCTCTGGGTCAATGCGAACGCCCCATACCAGGATGCCAAGAGCTATATCGAAGCTGTGAAGGCGAAGCCCGAGAGCTTCAAGATGGGCGGCAGCCAGTCAAAAGACACGGATCAAACGCTCACCAGCCTGATCCAGTCTGCGACCGGTGCAAAATTCATCTATGTGCCGTTCCAAGGCGGCGGTGCTGCGGGCGTGCAGCTGGCGGGTGGGCACATCGATTCGAACACCAACAACCCGAATGAAAATGCCGGACAGTGGAAGGCCGGAGCGGTGAAGCCGCTCTGTGTGTTCAGCCCGACGCGCCTGCAGGAGGGCCCCAAGGTCACCGCGACTATGGGCTGGGCCGATATTCCGACGTGTAAGGAGGCCGGCATTCCGATCGACCAGTTCCAGATGCCGCGCACCGTGTGGCTGCCGGCCGGCGTTCCCTCGGAGGCTGTTGCGTATTACGCGGACGTGCTCAAGAAAGTGAGCGAGACGCCGGAGTGGAAAGAGTACATCGAGCGCACCTCTCAGACCAACCGTTTCCTAGCAGGAGAAGAACTGAAGAAGTTCATTGCTTCGGACGACGCCAAGAACCGCAAGGTATTCGAGCAGGAAGGCTGGGTCGTTCGCTGACGGCGGTTATTCCATGGGCCGGTGCAGGTGAGCCTGCATCGGCCAACCTCATGCTGCAGTCATCGGAGCGAACGCCATGATCAATCGTTTTTCGGCTGAAATTGCAACTGCAACACTCACTGCGGGCCTGGGACTTACCGCGGTGATCGGCGCTCTCGAATTCGGCATCGGCTGGGGGGATGCAGGACCCGAGCCGGGCGCATTTCCTTTCTACATCGGCCTCCTCGTCGTCGCAGCAAGTGCCGGTAATTTCATTCAGGCCATCGCCCTTCGACACGGACTGCAATCGGTCTTCCTCGATCGCGAGCAAGCGGTGCGTGTTGCGTCATTCTTCATTCCAATGATTGTTTTCGTGGTGATTGCACGTCTGCTTGGTCTCTATGTGGCCGCGGCTCTCTATCTTACCTTCGTCATGCGTCTGCAGGGGAAGTATCGTCTCATCACGTCGGCCGCTTCGGGTATCGGTGCCGCCGTGCTCTTTTATCTCGTGCTCGAAGTCGGATTCCAGGTGCCCCTGCTGAAGGGACCTCTCGAAGCCGCTCTAGGCCTTTATTAGCCTTCCATCCCGACGGAGACAGGCCGTGGAAAATTTCGCATCACTCCTTCATGGTTTCGGCGTCGCGCTGACGACCTATCATGTCATGCTGATGATGATCGGCGTTCTGCTCGGCATCCTCGTCGGCGTTCTTCCGGGACTCGGAGCGCCGAACGGCGTTTCGCTCCTGCTGCCGCTGACCTTCACGATGGATCCGGTTGCGGCCATCATTCTTCTGACCAGCATGTACTGGGGTGCGCTATTCGGAGGATCGACCACCTCGATCCTCTTCAACATTCCGGGTGAGCCTTCGTCGGTCGCCACGACATTCGATGGTTACCCGATGGCAAGGCAGGGGCAGGCGGCCCAGGCGCTGACTCTCGCATTCCTCTCCGCTGGGTTCGGCGCTCTTGTCGGCGTGATCCTGATCACCGTTCTGTCGAGCTGGGTAGCCAAGTTTGCTCTCCGATTCAGTTCCCCGGAATATTTCGCCGTCTACTTCCTGGCCTTTGCCAGCTTCGTCGGACTTGGGGCTGCGTCCCCCTTTAAGACTGTCGTGTCCATGGGATTGGGCTTTGCCTTCGCCGCAGTGGGCATGGATACGGTATCAGGAGGCTTGCGACTGACTTTCGGATTCAACGAACTTCTGTCGGGCATCAGCTTCCTCATTGCCGTCATTGGCCTCTTCGGTATCGGCGAGCTTATGCTCACTATGGAAGAAGGACTTCAATTCGACGGCATCAAAGCCCGTGTCAGGGCCCGTGATGTCATCAAGACCATTGCCACCTTGCCGCGTTATTGGGTGACCCTTCTGCGGAGCAGCGCCATCGGGTGCTGGATGGGCATCACCCCGGGAGGGCCGACGGCTGCCTCGTTCATGAGCTATGGTCTGGCCAAGCGTCTGTCGCGTCGCCGGGATGCCTTCGGGCAGGGGGAACCCGAGGGCGTCGTGGCTCCGGAAACGGCGGATCATGCGGCGGGCAGCAGCGCCATCCTGCCGATGCTGGCTCTCGGCGTTCCTGGCTCCGCGACGGCCGCCGTGATGATGGGCGGCCTGATGATCTGGGGGCTCAATCCAGGGCCGATGCTGTTCATCGAGCGTCCTGATTTCGTGTGGGGCCTCATCGCCAGCATGTATCTCGGCAACATCGTCGCCGTGCTCATGGTGCTTGCGACAATTCCGCTCTTTGCATCGATCCTGCGGATTCCGTTTGCGATCATCGGCCCGATCATCGTGATCGTGTGCTTCATCGGTGCCTATACCGTCGCGGGACGTCCATTCGATCTGTGGTTGGCGCTGGCCTTCGGTGTGGCGGGCTATCTGTTCAAGAAACTGGATTATCCGATCGCTCCGCTCGTGCTGGCAATGGTGCTTGGCGACAAGGCTGAGGATGCCTTCCGGCAGTCCATGATCATGTCGAAGGGGTCTCTTTCGATCTTCTGGTCGAACGGTCTTGTGGCCACTCTCATGGTCATCGGCCTGGCACTCGCCTTTGGCCCTGCTCTGAGCGCCCTGATCAGCAGGTTGCCACGGCCGAAGACGTCATCGGTGGCGGCGTGAGCGCAATGTTCTGGGGCTCACTTGCCCGTCGGGCGCGCCAGATGGAAGGAGTGTTTGATGACGCCATCTAGTTCTGCTGCCGTGGCCTTCCTCGGCATTGGCCTTATGGGATCGCGCCAGGCCCGGCGGCTGCTCGATGCCGGTTATGACTTGACCGTCTGGAACCGTTCGCGGGAAAAAGCCGAAGCGCTTACCCCTTTAGGTGCCCGCGTCGTGGATACTGCGTCTCAGGCGGTCCAAGATGCCGAGATCGTTGTTCTCATGCTGGAGAATGGCGGCATCGTAACCGACGTGCTGTTCAATCAGGGCGTCACGGAGGCCCTGCGGCCGGGCACCATCCTGGTCGACATGAGCTCTATCAAGCCTGCGGAAGCACAGGATCATGCAAGGCTTCTCGCCGAACGTGGCGTCCACCACATTGATGCGCCGGTTTCCGGTGGTACCGTCGGAGCGGAGCAGGGCACTCTCGCGATCATGGCCGGCGGGGACGCGAAGGCCTTCTCCCGCGTAAAGCCGGTCCTAGAGGTCATGGGTCGTCCTGTTCATGTCGGACCGCACGGGGCGGGCCAGCTGGCGAAGCTCGCCAATCAGATCATCGTTGGTGTCACCATCGGAGCTGTTGCCGAGGCGCTCCTGCTGGCTGAGCGTGGGGGAGCTGATCCGGCCCGAGTTCGCGAAGCTCTCCGGGGTGGCTTCGCCGAGAGCCGTATCTTGGAGCTTCACGGTCAGCGGATGGTCGAGCGTGATTTCGTCACTAAGGGACGCTCAGTTACTCACCTGAAGGATCTCGATAACGCACTCGACGCAGCGGAGCGGCTTTCTCTTCAGGAGGTGCCTTATACGGCGCTCACTGCAGATCTGTTTCGGGGACTCATCGAAAATGCGGGCGATCTCGACCACAGCGGCCTGCTTGTCGAACTTGAGCGCAGGAATGGCAGTCCTGTGTGATAGCAATACAAGCGAAAAGCCGCGTTCTCCCTCCAAATTTGCGATGGATCCGGTTTATACTCAGGTGCACTCAAGATAAGGATCGCTCAACCGTCGCGGCAGTCCACTGAAGCTCCCGGACGGCGTTGAGGATCCCCTGACTTGCCGCAAGCTTCTCGCGGGTATCCAGGTTGGATCCGGCAATGCGCCCTTGGATCTGTCTCAGGTCCTTACTGACCTGCACGAGGCTCTCCAGGATACCCGTTCTGGCATCTTTCTCGTGACAATCGTCGGACGCGAGAACTGGAAGATGGATGTCTGCCATGAAAATCCTTTTGCCCATGTGCGCCGGATTCCATCCAAACGTATGAGACGGAAATAGGCTCAAATCGCCCTGATGTTCGACAGGAAGACCGCCACCTCTTGGCTCAACCCTTCCGAGCTGCGCGCAAGCTCCCGGGCCGCGACGAGAACCTGAGACGCTGCGGCTCCGGTTTCCCCCGCGCCCCGACGGACCTCTGTGATACTCTCCGTGACCTGTTCGGTGCCGCGGGCGGCCTCCTGCACGTTGCGGGCGATCTCGCCCGTCGCGGCACCCTGCTCCTCCATGGCAGAGGCGATGGCGAGCGAGATCTGCGACATTTGTCCGATCGTCCTCACAACCTCCTGGATAGCCGACACAGCCTGCTGCGTTTCCTGTTGCACAGAACTGATTTGGGTCGCGATCTGGTCAGTCGCCCGCGTGGTCTGACCCGCAAGTTCCTTGACTTCGGCGGCGACGACGGTGAATCCGCGCCCGAACTCCCCGGCTCTCGCCGCCTCGATGGTTGCATTGAGGGCGAGCAGGTTCGTTTGTCCGGCGATTTCGTTGATCATCGAGACTACGTTGCCGATCCGATCCGTAGTTTCGGACAATGTCCGTATGATGGTGTTGCTCCGCTCGGCATCCGAGGCGGCCTGCTCGGCAATCCGCGACGACTGGCTGATCTGCACAGCGATTTCGCGGATCGAGATCGACATCTCCTCCGCGGCAGCGGCCACCGTCTGCACGTTGGCCGATGTCTCTTCGGCGGAAGAGGCAACGTGGACGGATTGCCCGGTGGTTTGGTCTGCGATCTGCGTCATGGATTGAGCCGAAGCCTCCATCTCAGTCGCGGCGGACGACAGGGACTGGACCAGCACGCCGACCTTGCTCTCAAATGCCTGTGCGAGCTCGGCCATCCATTGCTTCTTCTCGGCCTCTGCTCTGTGTTTCTGCTCTGCGGTTTCCTGCTCGAGGCGCTCCCGCTCGATGGCGTTCCGTTTGAAAACCTCAACTGCCCGGGCCATGGCCCCAATCTCGTCACCTCGGTCTGTGCCTTCGATCCGAACATCGAGATGGCCGGAGGCGAGATGCCCCATGACATCCGTCAGTGAGGCGACAGGGGTGGCGATCCTGCGGATGATGACCCAGAGCCCGAACGCGGCCACCGCCAGACTAAGGACGAGAACGGCGGCCGCCCATGCAATTTCCCATGTGGCGGCGTCAAAGCTTTCGTTCGCTGCATGATTGGCGGCGGCTCCAAGTTCCGTTGTGAGAGCGCGCACCGTGTTGATGGCAGCCGTTGCCTGGCTGACCCACTCATCCGCCGTCATCGGATACGTGCCAATTTCAGCAGCCTTCAGGATGCTTTCTCGAGTCTTCTGAAAGGAGACGATATAGGTCTCGCCAGCCATCCTGATGGCATTGGCCAAGGCAGGCGAGAGGTCATCACGCTGGGAGAGAGGCTGGATCCCTGCCCAGTCGGCTTCAACACGCCCTCGTTGGCGCGCCACGACCCGCAGAGCCTCCCCATTGACCGGCCCGCCTGTTCCGATCCACCCAGCCAAGGCAGCGCGATCACGGCCGGCATACTCCGCCATGTCGCTTGCAAGCGCCCTGATCTGAACGAGCTTCTCGACTGTTGTATCAGATGGTGGGGATAGGGTTTCGAGCGATGTCCCCACGGCCCGCACGCTATCAATGAGACCCGTGATCGATGGCACGAAGTCCCGTGCGGGTTCCTTGGGGCGGCCCAACATCCTCTGTGCTAGTGCCCCGTCCAGGATTTTCCTAAATGACTTGAACGCTTCGTATTGCCGCTCGGCCAGCGCCAGCATTTCTTGGGTTGCGACGGCGACAGGCAATTCGGCCAAGCCCTTGACGGCGTCCGCGTAAGCATCATCCGCTTTGGCTCTCTGGGTATTGATGGCCTGCTGCTGTGTGGGACTGATCGGCTGGAGCGAGCCCAGCGCGTTGACGGTTAGACCTCTCTCGAGAGCGAGATCTCCGGCGGCATCCAACAGACGCTCCTCAACGTGGTTGACCAGAAGAAAAGTCGCCGCGTCCTGCCGCTTTTGCCAGGCCCCATAAGTCCTCATTCCAGCCGTGGTCAAAGCAAGCGCCGCCACCGACACCAGGATCGTTGGCAGCAAGGTTTTGATTTTCAAGGAGAGCCCCCATCTCTGTCCATTCGTTACGGCAACGCTTGCTCATCCAGCGCTCCTCATCGTTGTCTGGGCGCAAACTCCAGATCGATCATGCCTCTCATTGAGCTTGCCGTTGCTCCTGATTGTTGCAGAACGCAGTGACCCGGCGGATCATCCGCATCGCCTCGAAGCCTCTGCGGGCGAGACGGGTCTTATCCTCTGAAGGGCCGCCTGCTGGCCGGGCAGGCGCCTGGCACACCGTGATCGACCTCTATGACGTTGTTCAGGTATTTCGAGTGGACGACTCAAAACTCGGTCCGCTGGCTGCAGAATTACGGCGTGCCGCAAACGTCCCTGACGCATCGACGCAGCCATCGATGCGCTGGATCGGCATCCAGCCGCGGGTGCCACAGCAGTGAAATCGTGATTTCTGGCGTGGGTACGGGAAGGGGAAAACTATGCATTCCGGCGCGGAGGTTTCCGGTGTGCCGTGCAGGAACGGTGGCGATCAGGTCGGAGGTCCGAGCAAGAGCCAGCGCGGTCGAAAAGCCGCCGACAATCGTGGCGATCTCTCGCGCCAGCCCGAACTGTTCCAAAGCATGATCAACCGGTCCCCTGTCGAGACCCCGCCTTGAGACGCTGATATGCCTGCCGGTGGCATAACGAGAAGGGGTGATCTCGCCTTGACTGAGTGGGTGACGCATACGCACAACGCCGATGAAATAGTCTCGAAACAAGGCCTGAGCACGCACCTCAGGACCCGTTGTATCCCCCACAACGCCTGTTTCCAGATCGACGAGCCCATCACGAAGGGATCTGCTGTCTTTGTCTGGCTTCGACATGAAACGAAGCCGCACGCCCGGAGCGTCCTCGCCTACGCGAGCAATGAGATCGGGTCCGAAGTTCTCCACGAAGCCTTCGCTGGTCCTCAAGGTGAATGTACGCACGAGCTGCTTGAGGTTCAGGTTCTGGGCGGGGCGCAGAGCTGCCTCTGCGGCCTGCACGAGCTGGCTGACCTGCTCCCGGAGCTCGATGGCCCGGGGCGTGGGAACGAGGCCGCGTCCGGCTCTGACGAGCAAAGGATCGCCGGTTGTCTCGCGCAAGCGCGCCAGCGCCCGGCTCATTGCCGAAGGGCTGAGCCGCAACCTTTCGGCTGCGCGCGCAACGCTGCCTTCCGCGAGCAGCACATCAAGCGTGACGAGGAGGTTGAGGTCGGGGGACGACATGCTTTCACCATAGCACAACTTCGCTCAGATATGGCGTCATATGCACGAATAAAGTGCAAATGATGCATGTTCCGCCGTGTCGCTGAGCTGACTAAGGTTCAGAAGGCTCCAGTCCGGAGTCGCCAAGACGTGGAGTCCAAAGTGAAGCCGATGGTTGCGGAACAAGGCAGGGCAGGGCCTGGACATGCGAAACAGGAACCTTCGGTCCGGTGGGCGCTCGCCAGTCTGTCCCTCTCTATGCTGCTGCCGGCGCTCGGCACGAGCATCGCCAATGTCGGTCTGCCGGCTCTGGCCCAGGCGTTCCTTGCCTCTTTTCCACAAGTCCAGTGGATCGTTCTCGCATACCTCCTTACTATCACGATCCTGATCGTCAGCCTCGGACGGCTGGGCGATGTCATCGGCCGCCGAAGGCTGCTGCTCGTCGGGATCGCTCTATTCACGGCAGCCTCAACCCTGTGCGGCGTCGCCTCCATGCTGTGGCTGCTGATCGCCGGAAGAATCGTGCAGGGAGTGGGCGCGGCCATCATGATGACCCTAGCTATGGCCTTGGTCGGCGAAACGGTTCCCAGAACAAAGACCGGTAGCGTCATGGGACTCCTCGGAACCATGTCTGCGATAGGCACAGCCCTCGGTCCCTCGCTCGGGGGCGTTCTGATCTCCGGCCTTGGCTGGCGGGCGATCTTTCTCGTCAGCGTGCCTCTTGGCGCACTCACTCTTCTTCTCGCGTATCATACCCTGCCAGCCGATGACCAACGAATGAAGTCGGGTCGACATGGCTTCGATCCAATGGGCACGCTGCTGCTTGGATTGATGCTTGCGGCTTATGCCCTCGCCATGACGGTCGGGCGCGGGCATTTCGGCCTGCTCAACGTCTCCCTGCTGGCAGCGTCTGTCGTCGGAGCCGTCCTCTTCGTGCGCACCGAGGCAAGAGCGACATCACCCCTGATCCATCTGACAATGCTCCGGGATCCGGTGCTGAGCGCAGGTCTTGCCATGAGCATGCTCGTTTCGACGGTGATGATGACGACGCTGGTGGTCGGACCGTTCTATCTCACTGTCGCGCTCGGGCTCGACGCTGCCTTCACTGGACTGGTCATGTCGGTCGGTCCGCTCGTCGCGGCGCTCACTGGCGTGCCCGCCGGCCGCATGGTCGACAGGATGGGTGCGGACCGCATGACCATCGCTGGACTCGCAGGAATGGCGGCTGGCTCGTTCATTCTGTCAATAATGCCGGTGGGGATTGGCATCACCGGTTACATCGTTCCCATAGCTGTCGTCACCGCCGGCTATTCGCTGTTCCAAGCGGCCAACAATACCGCCGTGATGAAGGACCTCCAGTCGGACCAGCGGGGCGTGATCTCCGGCATGCTCAATCTTGCGCGTCACCTCGGCCTCGTCACCGGCGCATCCGTCATGGGGGCGGTATTTGCCCTATCCCTGGCGACGACCGACGCTGCGACGGCGCATCCTGATACCGTTGCCGCGGGTTTCAGGATGACGTTCGCAGTCGCCACAATCCTGATCATCCTGGCACTTGCAATTGCAGTCGGAAGCAGTGTTCTTGCGACACGCCTTTCCATTCTCCGGAAAATTGCAGGCTCCTTGCGTCTCATCAGATAAATCTTTCCTGACGAGGCCTATCATATTTAGCAGGCACGACGAGAGACGCACGCTGATTAAGGAGGCTGTTGTATGCCGCAAGCCTCACGAGCTGCCGCTCTTTGGTTCTGCCGAGGTGTTCGCATCGTCAGAGTCGGATGCTTTCGAGCCAGTATCTTGTTGCCGATCATTGGGGGCGGTCGACTGGCCGACGCGCTTCCCATCCGACCACTTATAGACTAGCCAGCCCAGCCCTGAGACAACCGCCGCGAGCACGACCAAACCTGTGCTGGGGTAATCACGGAAACTGATACGCTTCCCTGACTGCAGCTCATCGTCCAAATCGGATTTCGGTTCGTCATCCCTGCTGGGCATTAAGGCACCTCATCCTGCAAGCTCCTTATATAGGCGCTCCGCCGTATTTTTGCGAAAGGCGACGAGTGGCCGCTCCGTCCGCTTTTCTCCTCATGCAGGCCTTTGCAAAAGAAGTGGGCTTCCAGTCTTCGTCCGAAACCGTCGGTTAACCCTGGACTGGCATCCTTCCCTTGCGTGATTCAGGGACTGGGCGGGCCCCTCATCCGGAGATGATTGCTCATGACGGACAAGACCCTCGATGAAGCTATCACAGAGAAGCTAAACCTCATCGCTCCGACCCTGAAGGCGATACAAGCCGGGGGAGAGCAATCCTATCTGGGCGATCTCCAGACGCTTCTGAGAAAGAACTTGGCGAGCCTGCTCGCCCTGTTCGAGCGCGATCCCGGTCTCGATGCCGCGACAGCCGATCTTTACGCTGCTGCCGCCGCTATCGTGAAAGACGCCACGGCAGCCTCTCAGCCATATGTTCGCAAGCGTCGACTGCTTAAGGAAGCGCAAATGCGCTTCGAGGAGCGGATTGCACTGGCAAGGCCCAGAGAGCAAAGGTCGCCCGCCTCATGGCGCCGAAACGAGCTCTTTTTCGCGGCCTGATCGTTTTTGGATTCAGCTGGTCATCGCCTACGGCTGGAAACAAGCCGTGGCCGATCGGCAGTGCAAACAGCTCCGATGTTGCCTTAGTTCTTTGGTCAAAAAATACGGCATACTCAAGAAGAGAGCCGGTTCCACTCGGGTAGAGCCAGCTCTCTTCATTCAATCGACATCTCCAACGGAGTTCTCGAGCCACCGCAGCCACTCAGCATTCAGTGGAGGCGGGGCGAGGACTACGTGAAATCCCGTGGAATTGCCTTTTCGAAGGTCTTTTCGAAAACCTGGAGATCCCCCTCATAGGCGATCAATTCGCCTTTGAGCAGCCATTCCTTGGCCGTGCAGCGCATTCTCAACGTGGCCTCCGTGCGAACGGACCAGCCGGACCTTTGCAGTTCGCAGGTCCAGACGGAAGTGCCGTTCATCGACAGCGGGTCGTTCGGGGAAATCGACCAGAGCTCGTCCCGCACGCTCCGGGTCGCCAAGCCTGTCTCCGGATGCTCGGTCAGACCGGTATCCTCCAAAATGCGGTAGTCGGTGCGATTGGCCGAGAGATCGCGCGTGACCGTGCGCTCCGTCCGACCGGCCTTGCGGGAAATGTATTTGGGCAGAGGATCGGGATTCTCCGGCTCCTTCACCGTGACCACCTCGTGGGCGCCGAGCCTCGGCAAGCCGAAGCCGAGACTCGTCAGATCGATCGTCACTCCAGGGTCGACCGGCGGCGGCAGGATCATCGGCCAGTAAGAGGTGGAAATCGACAGGCGGATGCGATGCCCCTTGTTGAACCGGTAGCCGCAGGCATCGAGCACGATGCGGATCGTCGTGGGCCGACCCTTCTCCATGGCTCTCGGTTCGGCATTGCCGTCCCTGTGGGCGAGGTTGATGACACCAAAGGACACGCGCGTCGCCGTGCCGTCCGGGTGCACATCGACCAAGCGGGCGCAGAGATTGGCCCAGTCCTCGTCACAGGAGACTTTCAGCGTCAGAACCGGGCGGCCGAGAAGATCGAGCGTCTCCTCGAGAGGCGCAGTTTCCACCACGAGCGAGCCGGCATCATCGACGCGCTGGTCGCCAGGGAGCTCCGCATCCGGCTTCAGAGTAAAGTACTCACCGGAGGCCGTGCCCGTATCAAGCGGGGACTTGATGTAGACTGGATTTGCCGGGGCATGCGCCAATGGTACCCCCGGCTTCAACGCGCCGGCGGCATCTACGGAGAAGGAAATGACTTCAGGCTCTTCCCAGCGATCCTTGGCGACCCAGAAGCCAGGTTCTTTGCTGCGGTTTGGCTGCGGCTTCACACCGTCGAGGATATAGGCGCGCACCTGAGGAAGCTGATCGGCACCGGATTTTTCATCGCGAAGCCACCGGTTCCACCAGGCGATGGCCTCGCCTAGGAAATCCTGGCGTGGCTTGGGCCAGGCGAAATGCGGATATTTGTGAACCCACGGACCGATCAGCGCTTTGGCATTCTCCGGCATGCCTTCGACAGCGGCGAGCGGCGTATTGCGGTAGCCGTCGGCCCAACCTGCGATGACGAGGGCAGGGACTTTCACCGCAGAAAAATTCTCGCAGATCGAGCCATGTTTCCAGAATTCGTCGCGACGCTGGTGCGACAGCCATTCCGCCATGAGGAATGGCTCGTTTTCAAGCCGGTGCAGCCACATTTCCTTCCAGCGCTCTCCGACGAGTGCAGGATCCGGCGGGCGCGACTGGTACCCGAACATGGTGCCTGCCCAGGAGAGCTGGGCATAGAGATGACAGCCATTCTTGTAGTGGATGTCATCGTTGTAACGGTCGACGGTGGATGCAATCGAGATCACGGCCTTGAGAGCCGGCGGCTGAAGAGCGGCTACTTGAAGGCAGTTGAAACCGCCCCAGGAAATGCCCATCATGCCGACCGAGCCGTTCGACCAGGGCTGTGCGGCGATCCACGCGATGACTTCGCAGGCATCCGACAACTCGCGCGGCGTATACTCTCCGTCGATCACGCCATCCGACTCACCACAGCCGCGAATGTCCACGCGTATGCCTGCAATTCCTGCTTCGGCAAACGCGGGATAGGTCGCCTCATCCCGCACGGAAGTTCCATCCCGCTTGCGGTAGGGAAGATATTCGAGCACCGCCGGTACGGGGGAGATGTCGGCCCCGTCGGGCATCCAGATGCGCGCGGCCAGACGTGTGCCGTCCGCGAGCGTAATCCATTCGTTCTCGATGACGGTGAATGTTCGGTTCGTCATGGGATCACTCTAGTCATTGTTGTGAATCAGTGGCGTTCTTCGACAGGCAGTCACGGTGAGAGGACGAGGAGCTCGTCCTCCTGCGGGCTGAACGCGGGACGCAGAATCTTCAGTTTCCGGCGCTCTCCATCCGCCGCGCTTCCAGCACGCGCTCGAGCCAGCCGACCTCCATCTCGGGCACGGATTTCAGAAGAAGATCGGTATAGTCGTCGAAGGGAGGCGAAAGGACTTTCGACCTTGGGCCGAAACGAACCAGGCGCCCCCGGTGCATGACTGCGACGGAGTCGGCGATGGCGCGGACGATGGCGATATCATGGGTGATGAAGAGGTAGGAGACAGCTGTCTCTTTCTGAAGTCTCATCAGGAGTTCAAGAATGCCCTGCGCCACCAGCGGATCGAGCGCCGAGGTGGGCTCGTCGCAGAGGATGAGTTCAGGTTGAGCAGCAAGAGCCCTGGCAATGGCCACGCGCTGCTTTTGGCCGCCTGAAAGCTCAGCCGGATAGCGATCGATGAAGCCGTTGCCCATTTCGATCTGATCGAGCAACTCCTTGACACGGGCGGTCTTCGCAGCACCCCGCAGGCCATAATAAAAGGCCAGGGGCCGGCCGATGATATCGCGCACCGTCTGACGCGGATTCATGGCGGTATCGGCCATCTGATAGATGAGCTGAATTCTGCGCAGATCGTCTTTCGAACGATCCTTAAGCGCCGGCGTCAGTTCCTTCTGATCGAACGAAATGCGGCCCTCGCTTGGCGGCAGAAGGCCGGTGATGACGCGCGCCAATGTCGACTTTCCGGATCCGGACTCGCCCACGATCGCCAGGGTCTGGCCTTTCGGCAGATGCAAGGATACCTCGTGCAGAACCTTGAACCCGTTGGGATACTGAGCACTGACCTTCTCCACCTTCAGGAGAGAATCCGACTGATCGACGGTCTCCTTGCGGACTGCCTGTCGTACGTTCACCAGCGCGCAGGTGTATTCCTCCCGCGGCGCTTCGATGATTTGCCGGACGGGGCCGTATTCCACGGTCTTGCCCTGACGCAGGACCATGATGTCGTCGGAGATCTGTGCGACGACTGCAAGGTCGTGAGTGATGTAGAGGGCTGCGGTGCGGGTCTCTTCAATCGCATGCTTGATGGCTGCCAGGACATCGATTTGCGTCGTCACGTCCAGAGCCGTGGTGGGTTCGTCGAAAACGATTAGTTCCGGATTAGGGCAGAGGGCCATGGCCGTCATGGCGCGCTGAAGCTGTCCGCCCGACACCTGGTGCGGAAAGCGACGCCCGAAGGTCTCCGGCTCAGGCAGCCCAAGAACGCGGAACAGATAGATAGCCCGCTTCTCCGCTTCCGCCCGGCTCATGATACCGTGGCGAAGCGATGCTTCTATCACCTGCTCACCGAGGCGGTGGGCTGGATTGAAGGCCGCCGCCGATTGCGCGACATAGCATACCTTGGAGCCTCGAATACCGCGGACCTCCTTAGGTCCCAGTTTGAGAATATCCTGGTCATTGAGGCGGATCTCTCCCCCGGCGATACGGGCGCCGCCGCGTCCATAGGCAAGAGCCGCAAGCCCGATGGTGGATTTGCCCGCTCCGGACTCGCCAATGAGGCCAAGGACCTTGCCTTTGGTGAGATCGAAGGAAACGTTCTCGACGAGCGTGACGGTCCTGGGCGGCTCACCCGGCGGATAGGCGGTCGCCTCGATCTTCAGGTTACGTACAGACAGAAGATCAGGCATCGGCGCGCCCTCCCTTGAGTGAGGATGTCCGTTTCGTCAGCCAGTCGACGACGAGATTGATGCAGACGGCCAGAAGGGCGATAGCGGCGCCGGGAATGAGTGACGCGGATACTCCGAAGATGATGCCGTCCTTATTGTCCTTCACCATGCCGCCCCAATCGGCTGTTGGAGGCTGAATGCCGAGGCCGAGGAAGGAGAGGGTAGACAGAAACAGGATGGCAAAAGCAAAGCGCAGTCCGAATTCGGCCAGGAGAGGCGATAGAGTATTGGGCAGGATCTCCCGGAAGATGATCCACACTTTTCCTTCCCCGCGCAGCCGCGCAGCCTCGACGAACTCCATCACCGCGACGTCCAGAGCCACCGCCCGGCCGATGCGGAAGACGCGGGTGGAGTCGAGGATCGCCATGACCAGGACGAGGATCCATGTCTCCTGCGGTAGGACGGCCAGCACGACGAGCGCAAAAATCAGAGTGGGAATAGCCATCATCAGATCGTTGAAGCGCGAGAACGCCTGATCCACGATGCCGCCCCTGACGACGGCCATGAAGCTGAGGAACATGCCGATGGCGAAGGAGAGAACGGTTGCTGTCAGCGACACGAGAATCGTGGTGCGGGCACCATAGATCAGGCGCGACAGGAGGTCGCGGCCGAGATTGTCCGTGCCGAGCACAAAATCACCTCCCATGGGAGCCCAAATGTCACCGACGACATCGCCTTCTCCATGGGGTGCGATCCAAGGGGCGAATGCCGCGCAGACCAGGGCAACGGCAAGGCCTGCCATGCCCATCCACGCACTCAAGGGAATAGCTCTCAGATTCATCGCGGATGCCTCAGGCGTGGATTCGCAATGATCGCGAGAATGTCGGCGATCATGTTGAGGAAGATGTAGAAGGCTGCAAAGATGAAGCCGCAGGCTTGGACAACCGGCATGTCGCGCACCGAAACAGCATCGACCATGTATTGACCTATACCCGGGTAGACAAAGACCACCTCGACGACCACTACGCCAACGACGAGATAGGCAAGGTTGAGGGCGACGACATTGATGACCGGGGCCAATGCATTGGGAGCGGCATGTTTAGCAATAATGCGCAGCCCGCCAAGGCCTTTAAGTTCCGCCGTTTCCACGTAGGCGGAGGACATGACGTTGATGATCGCAGCGCGGGTCATGCGCATCATATGAGCGATCACGACGAGGACCAGCGTGGCGGTCGGTAATGCGATTGCCGACAATCGGTCGAGAAGGGGCATGCCGTCGTAGACGGTCGCTGGAAAGGTGGCGATTCCAGTGTTTACCACAAACCATACGATCAGCAGGTAACCGACGAAGAACTCCGGAAGGGAGATGGCGGCCAAGGATGCGATATTGATGAGCCGGTCCGGGAGACGGTTGCGGAACAACACGGCTAGCATGCCAAGGCCGACCGCGAGCGGTACGGAGATAATGGCAGCGAAAAAGGCGAGGAACAGTGAGTTTCCGAGCCTGAGGCTGATCTGCTCGCTTACTGAATTATGATTGGCCCAGGATGTGCCGAAGTCCCCGGTGAGCGCGCCGCCGAGCCACTCGGCATACCGGGTGACGACCGGTTTGTTGAGGCCCAGCTCCGTACGGATGTTGGCGACAGCCTGCGGCGTAGCCGATTGGCCCAGATATGTGGTGGCAAAATCGCCGGGTAGGGCCTCGATCCCGCCGAAGAGGACGATTGAAACAGCAAACAGCAGGATAACGCTGAGAAGCAGCCGCTGAATGATCATGGACAGCAGCGGAAAACGCTGTCGCAGCGTCCGGCCGGATATGAAGCCGGCCTTGGATGAATGCATCATGGAGACGTCCAAAGGCGATACATATCAGGACCACGAGAGTGTCGTGGCCCTGATAGATTAAGCAGAGCGTTGCGAAAGATCAGGCGTCTATCCAGACACGGCTGGCGACATAGCCATTGGAGCTGTCGTTGCCGATGTCATGCACGAAACCCTTTAGCGAGTTGGTTGAGGCACCCAGATAGTCATTGAAGACCGGCAGGATCAGGCCTCCCTCATCGCGCACGACGACGGCAATCTGCCTGTAGAGTTCCTTGCGCTTGGCTTCGTCCAGCTCGGAGCGGGCTTGAAGCACCAGCTTGTCGAAATCCGGCCGCTTGAACCTCGTGTCGTTCCATTCGGCGTTCGAGACATACGATGTCGCATAGCGCAGATCCTGTGTCGCCCGGCCGCCCCAATAGGAGGCACAGAAGGGCTGCACATTCCAGACATTCGACCAGTAGCCGTTATCAGGTTCCCGCTTCACGTCGATCTGGATGCCGGCTTTCTTCGCGCTCTGCTGGAAGAGGACGGCGGCGTCAACCGCGCCAGAAAACGCCGTGTCGGCCGTGCGTAGCACCAGTGGACCGGTATGGCCTGACTTCTTGTAATGGAAGGCAGCCTTGTCGGGATCATACATACGCTGCTCGATGCCTTCCGGAGCCAGCGCGTAGCTCGCATTGACCGGATAGTCGTTGCCGATCCTGCCGTATCCACCGATGACTTGCTTCAGCATGGCTTCGCGGTCGATTGCGTATTTCAGCGCCAGTCTCAGGTCGTTGTTGTCGAAGGGCGCTGTATCGCAATGCATCAGGAAGCTGTAGAAGCCTTTGCCGGGAGAGTTGAGGATTTCCACATTCCGGGCGCGCTTCAGCAATCCGACGGTCTTGGCATCAACGGAGTTGATATAGTGAACCTGACCTGAGGATAGGGCTGCGACGCGCGCCGTCGCATCGTTCATGACGATGATTTCAACGGTATCTGCGTGACCACGGTCGGAGCGCCAGTCGTCCCGGTTCTTCTCGAAGGTGATGCGGACGCCCGGTTGGAAGTTCGTCAGCTTGTAGGGGCCAGTGCCGATCGGGGCGGAAGGATTGTCGAGACCGCCATTCGGCTGAACGAGGAGATGATAGTCACTGAGGGTCAGCGGCAGGTCTGCGTTGCCTTCGCTCAGGGTGATGACGAGATCGCCGCCCTTGCTCTCGATGCTCTTGATCGAGCGCAGGAGGCCGAGAGCTCCGGATTTCGACGTTTCATTCGAGTGACGTTTCAGTGTTGCGATGGCGTCTTCGACCTTCATTGTTCGGCCGTCGTGAAACTTCACGTCCTTACGAAGTTTGAAGGTCCACACCGTCGCGTCCGGCGAGGCCTCCCACGACTCGGCCAGACCGGGCATCGGTGCGCCGGTGGTCGGATGTGTCTCCACCAGCGTGTCGCCCCAGCAGCGGCCCGTGATGAACATAACGGACGTGCTGTAGGCCGCCGGATCGAGGGAGTCGGTCGAAGCGCCACCCTTGAGACCGAGTTTCAGGTGGCCGCCTTTCTTGGGCTGTTGCTGGGCATTGGCGGAGGAGGCGAGCAGCGAGTTGGCTGTAGCCAAGGTCATCCCGGCAGCCATGGCGCGGCCGAGGAACTCGCGCCGGCTCATTCCGCCGAGCAGCATCCGCGCTCCGAATTCCTTTTTATCGTCAGTCATTTCTCTCTCGTTCCCTGTGCTTAGTCGATTTTGAGATATTCTTTTTGACCTTCTCACAGTCCGGTTGATGACTGCGGGGCCTCCGAGACGGAGGTTAAGGCAAGGGTTTCCGACCATTGTCATGAATTTGTCGCATATCCCTATGCGGCATTTTCGTTCCTGCAATGGGCTTAACTGCTCATAGACACTCTGCTTCACACCGAGTGGAGAGCATCCATGAGCACTGCAGATTTCGTCGGATTGATAGGGGTTGTGGCCTATCTACTAGCCTATGGGCTTCTGCAGTTGGGTGTGCTGAAAATTGAAGATGTCCGCTATGCCGCGTTGAATGGAGTCGGAGGACTGGCGATCATTTACTCACTGCTGTTCAACTTCAATTTGTCGTCCTTCATCACGCAGGTGCTTTGGCTCATCTTCACGATCATCGGGTATGCACGCTCACGGAGCCGGCGGACGCAGCCGAATTGAGTCCTCTCAAGACACGTCTCCTTCATTGCTGGCGATCAGCCAATCGGCGACTTCGCGGGCAATACGGCGCTGGTGCCGATCTGCGGGTCTGAGAAGATAGAAGCGCCCTTCCGAGGCGAGGGTGTAGTCGTGGGCGGGAATGAGCTTTCCGCTGTCCAAATACTCACGGATCAGCCAGGTCCATCCCAGCGTAATCCCGAGTCCTCCGACAGCCGCCTCAACAGCCAGTTGATAGCCTCCCAATTTCCAGAACCGTGTGGCGGCCGGAAGGTTGGTTTGAGCGGCCGTTATCCAGTCGGGCCAATCGAGCCACTCTCGGAGAGGGTCTTCAATGGACAGAAGAATCGGATCCGAGGTGTCTCCGAGCCTTGGCGTCCCAGGACTGGCAACGGGTATGATCTCCTCGCGCCCCAGGATCGTAGCGGCAACGCCAACCGGTCTCTCCCGCCGATAGAATACAGCTAGATCGAACTCATCCAGCCGAAGGTGCAGAACATCGTCAGTGACGCGCAGGCGCAACTCAAGACCTGGAATAGCGGCCGCCATGCGGCCCAGTCGCGGCATGATCCAAAGATCCGCAATCGCCCGGGAGCAGGCGATCGTGACTTGGCGTGGCCCAGTCCAGGCCCGGACACCATCCGTCACTCCCAGGATGTCGTTGAGGATCCGTCCGACCTCTGCAAAATAGGTTTGCCCCGTGGGTGTCAGGAGCACGCCGGAAGTTGTGCGCGTGAATAGCTTGGAGCCGAGAAAGGCCTCGAGCTTGTTGATCTGCCGGCTTATGGCACTCTGCGTCAGTCCAAGTTCAAGACCTGCCCGGGAAAAGTTCCCCAAACGGGCAGCCGCCTCGAAGATGACGAGTGCATCCAACGGTGGAAGCTCTCTCCCTCGCAACATTGTTTAGGTGTCTCCTGGCATGCCCCAGCTTTCACCCAATAGTGCGATAATGGTTGCGCTAGCAACGCTTACCAGGAATGTCGCCTATGACTTTTGCAACTTATTCCGATTGCTCCTCACCGAGATTCTCGAGCTTCGCGTCTATCGGTATGTGATGGTCGGCGTGGGATCGCGTTGGTCGAGCCTGAAGGTAGCCGCGTGATCGAGGTCATCGAATATGTCCGCTCCGGGAGGGAGGCCATAAGATCCTCCCTATTCGATCCCTCGTGCGGCAGTATTTTCTACGGGCACTTCGCCAATCGCTATCGGAGATGCTCCAGGAGGATGATGTGACAGACTCGTGGTGCGCTTCCAGAGTAAGGTCGGCTGGAGAGGCAGCGCCATGGAGTAGCAGAATCGCAAGTATCATCACCTGGATCCGTATATGTCATTAATATTCAATAAACAACTTGTTAATCAAATATTCATATTTGACGCTTCCGCTTAAACAAGAATGTGAATTGTATATTCGGCTTGAAACTACTTGGCGAGAGCTGGGTTGAATGAGCAGTGGGCGAAGAGCCCGACTCTACAATTCAGGAGTTACCCATGTCGAAGAAGATCCTTCTCGCCGGTGCCGTCCTCGCGTCGCTGGCCCCTGCGGCTGCTTTCGCTCAGTCCGGCGGCGCTGCTGTTGGCGGTGCGACCGGAGCGGCTGCCGGTGCGATCGTCGGCGGCCCTGTGGGCGCTGCCGTGGGTGGTGTTACCGGCGCGATCGCTGGTGGCATTGCAGACCAGCAGAAGCCTGAATTCCGCCAGTATGTGACAACCCGGAAAGTTCCGTCCTACACCTACAAGGAAGAGGTTCGTGTGGGCGCGGTCCTGCCGGAATCCGGTGTGACCTATTATGAGGTGCCGGCCGAGTACAAGGTGAAGGGCTATAAGTACACGGTGGTGAACAACACTCCGGTTCTGGTTGAGCCGAGCACTCACAAAATCGTGCAGGTTATCCGCTAAACGATATTCCGGAAACAGAGGGGGCGGTCGTGCGACCGCCCCCGTGCAGGGAGCCGGCATGCTGGTCGAAAGAGAGATCGACCATCATCGCTAATCGACGGTTTGTGGCCTTCGCTGGAATACGAAGAAGTTGTTGTCCGTCGTGGATCTGCTTGCGGTGGGGTCGAAATCGGACAATGTCTTAATGTCCAGCGAGCTCGCATATTCCCACCCGTCCGCTGTCAGGAATGTCGGTACCGGCCTGTCCTCTGGAACGGCACAATACAGGTCCAATTCATCCTTATGTTTGAACAGGTTGTAAGTCAGCATGGCCCTTTAAGTCCGTCGTGTTGTCTATATCGTTTTATGCACGCGATACGACTGAGTGGTGTGAAGCAGCTGATCGCCTGATTATCATCACTGCTCATTCATTCACATCGAGCGGCAGGTGATAGGCTGCCCAAATAGCCGCTTGGGACCTATTGTGGACCCCAATCTTCCTGAGAATTGCCTTAACATGCACCTTCACGGTCGTTTCGGCCACATCGAGCTTGCGAGCGATGACCTTGTTGGGCGCACCTTCTTTCAGCAAGCTCAATACTTCTGTTTCTCGGCTGGACAAGGGAATCCGCGGAGCGATGCCAATAAGTTTCTCAGGGTTGAGTCCGAGCGAACAGTCTGTGCTGGGTACGCTGCCTTCGATGATTGCGAGAACCAGTTCTGACGGAACCACAATCTCTCCTAGCATAACCAGTTCAATCGAACGGACTAGGACATCGCGACTGCTGGTTATGAGACAGAACCCGTCTGCTCCGGCATGCCGCGCGGAGACGACAGCGTTGATATCAAATTGATCGGCGAGAACGATCACTCGTGCCGCCGCATTCTGGGCTTTTAATTCTGCGATCAGATCGAGGATTCCACGGGGACGGTAATTCTCATCCACGATGAAAAGCTCTGCTGCGGTATCATCAGCGGCCGAGCTCTGTGAGTCGCTCTGAAATACAGAATCTGCCACAACGAAGCGGGTGCCATCCAGGATCTGCTCTACTCCCGTACGAAAGAGGGGAGTGGCATAAACATGCACTCTTGTCACGCAAGGGCCTGCAGCATTCATGACAAGTTTTTGTTCCTGATAAGCGCGATCAAATAACATGAGTATCGTTCCGTTCTCAGGATGGAGATGTCTTATGCGTCCTCCGGTGCCGTCATCACTGGATGACGTAAACAATCTGGCGCGAAGCCGCGTCGACGATCACCCGGCGTCCTTCAACAATTGTGTATCGGTAGGATTCGTGCCTCGGAACCACGTAGAGCACGGCTTCCTCAGGAATCACGTCGCCAATCTGAAGACGTGCTGTGTCCTGGCTGCTTGCTGAAGGTTCCGACCATGTCTGTGTTCTCCCATCGGCCGAAAGGTGTGCCTTGGCTTTTCGAACAAAAGAGACGGCCCCGGTGAGGGTTCCAGCCTCTGCATAGGCCAACTTGGAACCGGAGTTGTCTGGAGGCTTTCTGGCTCCTTCGAAGGTCGCCATAGCACCCAGCGAGAACACGCCAAAGATCAGGATGAGTACTATCCGCATCGTGGACCTCCTTCGCCTGCCTGAATGCAGAACGTATGGCGGTCCGACTTATTCCAAAAAGCTCTGGTAATTTTCGTATTTGCGGACGGCTTGCCGCGCCTCACCTCTGGCGACGGGCCTCGCTCAATGCCTTCATTTCAGCTGAACCAAGAAGCGGTTCGCCAGCACCGGCGTTCTGAAGGTAGCTTGCCATAAGATCCGCTCCGCCACTTGGAACATAGAGCTCGTTCGTTGCGGCCGATGCGATTGCGAAGGTGATCACCCATTCGCGACCGCGACAGGCAACCGCATGAGAAGTGCCATGGGGCATTTGGAGTTTGAACTCCCGGCATACGGATCCATTTGCCATGCGAAATGTCGAGATCACCCGCATTCGGCCGAAGGGCAAATCCTTGTCCTGTCCTGAGGGGCTTTCGCTGAGGGTGCGGCTGACATCAGGAGCCGCGAGGTTCGCAATGGGGTCGGAGGATGAAGGCAGAAGTCCTTGTCGCCCAGCCAGATAGCCGCCTGTCGCGATTGCGAACGCCGCAAGGCTGGCAGCCAGAGCCATCCCAAGGTGCTGCCTCCCTGCGGAAGGAGCGCTCTGCGGGGCCTCTCTCTCCCCGGGCGAAGTCTGCTGAGTGGCGTGTCTCTCAAAGCGATCGATCTGGGCCTGCACTGCGGCCTGCAGTTCAGGAGGAACGTCCGATGCGGTCTCGCTGGGAAATGCCGACCGGATGAGATGTCGACTGCGCAGGAATTCGGCAACCCGCTTCGCGACGGCCAAGTCGCTGGCCATGGCTTGTTCGACCATGGCCGCGACCTGCTCATCGAGTTCCCCATCCGCGAAGGCCATGAGGATCTCATCGCTAAAGTGAAGTTGCGCCATCAGCATCTCTCTACAATCGCTTCCATCAGGCGGCAGCCGTCATTTCGACGAGCCTCTTGCGGGCTCGTGCAAGTCGGCTCATCACTGTTCCGATCGGAACTCCCAAAACCTCGGCCGCTTCCCGGTAGGCGAGATCCTCGACGCAAACCAGTAGCAGCACCTCCCGCTGCTCCGGTGGCATCGCATCAATGATCCGCTGGACTTCGGCCAATAGCAGCTTGTTCAAAATCGGCTCTTCACCGGCATCTCCGACGATTTCAGTCTGCGTTGCGACATCCTCTTTCATGCCCTCGGTCCTTGATCGTCTCAGGTGATCAATCCAATTGTTGCGCAGGATGCGGAATACCCATGCATCAAACCGCGTCCCCGGTGTCCAACTGTCCGCATTGGCCAGCGCACGCTCGCAAGCGCTTTGCACAAGATCATCTGCTAGGGAAGGCGAACGGCAGAGCACCAAGGCAAAGCGCCTCAGCCGCGGTAGAAGCGCCACGAGTTCCTGTCCAATGGCTGCCGGCATCTCTGCTCCGCTTTGCCCTTGCTTCTGAAAACGGATTTCGGCCCGCTTTATTCCCTCCACAATCTGTATGGATTATGGACGGGTCTATTTGACCGGGAACTCCACCGGATAAAAAGCCGGACTTTATCGTTAGCTCTGTGCCGGCTTAACTTCGCCAGGGATGCTCCGCTCCGATTTCGGAGCGGGACGCTTTGGATATCTGCCGGGTATTGCGTAACAGAGTACCGCATGCTGTCCGGTTCATACGGGTTCTTCAGGCCCCCGCGCACCGGAAGAGAGTCGTGAGGAACCAATAATGGCACGTTGGTGGCGATATCTCGTGATGGTGGCCGGAAGCGTAGCTGTTGCAGCACCCGTTCAACTCCGCGTCGACCACGGTTCACCTGCCGACCTCCAACTTACCCCATCGCTAGCCTTCGCTAAGTCAGGTGGTGGACATGGAAACGGCAACTCCGGAAAGGGGAATGCTGGAGGCGGAAACGGGACTAGCGGCAATTCTGGGAAAGGGAACTCCGGTAAAGGCAGTCCAGGAGGCGGCGGAACTGGCGATAAGGGCAGCGCGGGTAACGGGAGAGAAACCGCATCGGGCGGCAACAGCGCCGGGCAGGGCAGCAAGAGCGGAAATCAGGGGGGCGGCAGCGGTCCGATAGGGGAGGCGCCGGGGCACTTTTCCAATGCATCAAACCCACCGGCCAGGAAAGCGGCCAAATTTGCTAAAGAGCTGAAACCTTGGAATGGCGTCAAGATGAGAAAGACTTATCTTGCAGCGCCAAGTGCCAAGCCTTTGACACCAGGCAGGCGCGTCGCAGCTCGCAAGAAGAACAAGGGGTCCAACGAGACCGAGCGCGGACAAACCGCGAAAGGCCGTGTAACTCGCGATAATGGAAAGATAGCCTCTGACCCGGTCGCTCGAGGTACGTCGGAGCCGGCCAAGGGCTCTGCAGTTCGATCCGCTCAGCCATCTGCAGCCGAACGTGCCGCCTCCGCAAGTGCGAATGATCGCTTGGAGTTGATTGGTTCGCCGTCAAAGCCCCGGCAGGCCCCGAACTCGATTGTCGTCTCCGGCCTATCTGAGCAGGAATTGGCTAAGCTGGCGGGATCAGGACTGCAAGTCGCGTCCCGAACGCGTGGCCTCATCGCTCCGCGTGTCGTTCGGCTGAGCGTTCCTGCAGGCATGTCCATTGTCGAGGCTGAGCGCGCCGTACAGAGGATCAACTCCAAGGCATCTGCCGATGCGGACTCCTACTATTATACAGATGGAGGAGAGAATACGGCGGGAGGAGAGGCGGGATGCGCCGCCCCCGGTTGTGAAGCCTCCACGCTCGTGGGCTGGGAGCCGGTCGCGGTTGACACCTGTGAGGCGCTGCCGCTCATCGGTCTTGTCGATACCGGCATTGATCTTGAACATGAGGCCCTCAAAGGCCAGCCGATCGAATTGTTGAATATCTCCGAAGAGCCTGGGAACAGCTCCTCTCTTGATCATGGCACCGCTATTGCCGCGCTTCTCGTTGGCCGGCCGGGGAGCATTACGCCCGGGCTGATTCCGCAGGCGAGCCTCATCGCCGTCGATGCCTTTTCCAAGGGAGACGGTACGGCCGACAGATCCGACGTCGTGTCCCTCGTCAGCGCCTTGGAGGCTCTTGCTGATCGTGGCGTGAAGGTGGTCAACCTCAGCCTTTCAGGACCTCCGAACAAGGTTCTCGAGGCTGCGATAGAAGCCGCTCGTGCACAAGGAATCGTTCTTGTGGCGGCAGTCGGAAACAACGGAGCCGGAGCCGAGCCGTCCTATCCGGCGGCCTATCCGGGCGTTATTGGCGTGACAGCAGTGGATCGTCAGCTCAACATCTATCGGCGTGCAACTCGTGGCCCCTATGTTGCCTTCGCAGCCCCGGGTGTCGAGATCCGGATGGCTCAATCCAAGGGAGGAAGCGCGGTAAGGAGCGGAACGTCCTATGCCGTACCCTTCGTGTCAGCCGCCATGGCGATGATGCTAGCCAATAACCCAGAGACAGACGTTGAGAAGCTAGAGAAATACTTGCAAGACACCACTCGGGATCTCGGTATGCCTGGAAAGGACACCACGTTCGGGTATGGTCTCGTGCAGATGGCCAACTTGTGCTCTGCGCCGAAAGCAACGCCCATTCCCGTGGCTGGAGCTGTTTCCTCAGTTGCACCTCTCCAACACAAAGGACAGCACGCACCATGACGGAGGCAGATTCCGGGTCGCCGCCCAGAAGACGCTTATCTCTTCGCTAAACAGGGATTATGCAAAAGGGGACTTTGCGTGAGATGCTCTCCGAGGTGCTTCACTGAAACTCGTCGACTTTTGGCTCTGTCGATGAATTACCCTTCTGGACGACGTCCGCAGTGTGGGATTGATCTTCGGTGGTCCGGCGCTCAATCTGCGCCATCAGGTCATCGGCCATCTCCTGAAGGCGTCGACGGTTCTGCTCCGGGAACTCCCGCGGCTGGGTGTCGATCACGCATAGAGAACCGATGACGACCCCGGCAGAAGTCCGCAGCGGGGCGCCGGCATAAAAGCGAATTCCCTTCTCAAGCACGAGCGGATCATCAGCGAAGCGAGCATCCTTGGTTACATCTTCGGAGACCAGGACCTCGTTCGCGGCAACCACGTATGCGTCGAGCGCCTCCTCATGAGAAGTCTGCTGGACCGCCTGAGTATCCTGGGATGAATCCGGTGTGCTCGAGCGGGGCTGATGCACCTCGTCAATGAGGGATACCAGAGCAATCGGTGCGTCAAATGCCTGCGCGACTTTCCTGGAAACTTCATCGAATTGCCGGCCCCTGGCGGAGGCTAGGCCGAGGTCGTGCAGCGCCGCAATCTGCGCCTGCTCGGTGTCGGGAAGCACCGGGGGCGTGCCGCTGGGCGACGTCGGGCGGCAGACCCATGCATCCACTTGGTCGACACAGGTCTCCAGCGAGGCGAAGACAGCATCGGATGCCATCTGCTTCTTGAGGTCCTCCGTCTGTCCGGCTCCAGGCGCCAGGTTCCAGCAGCACACGACGAGCTTCACATGAGGTGCCCGGCGTCGGAGGCGACGGCAGATATAGCGGGCGTATACTTGTGGCTGTGGGTGAAGGTAGGACAGGCACACCACGTCCACACCTTGCAGGTCGAGCTGTCCCAGGGCCCCCTGGCTGACGGCGATCGGTGGCAGGACCCGAGCGCCAATGCCACGCTCATCAAGCACCTGCGCCATCATCTCGGCGGCTGCGCGGTCGAGTTCGGTGCGCCCGGCTAGACAGAGGACGGAGGACGGCCGCTCCGCTTTGGCAGGCGGCAGCCGACCTTCACCCGTGTCTTCGTTTGCTTCGTCACCGGTAGCAGCCTTTTCCCGGACGTGATCCTCGACCTCGCGCACGACGCAGATCGCGGTGTCGGCGACGAGCCGCCGGTAGTTAGTGTCGGTGGTGCTGCGCTGGCGGTCGTTCTCGGCCAGACGGAGGGCAGGGATGGCCACCTTGTCATAGAACTCGCGCGACGAACATTCGTCGACGTAGTCCTCGGCGATTTCCACGGCCTCCTCCAGGTTGCCCGCCAGCAGGCGCTGATAGAGACGCTCCTCTGGCGCGAGCACCGGATCGCTGCCGAGGAGGACACCAAGAAACTCGAGCTGTGGCACATAGCGGCCGATGACGACGAGGCACACCGTCAGGGGCGTCGCCAGAAACAGGCCAACCGGGCCCCATAATGTCGTCCAGAAGATTGCCGCCATGATGATGGCGAGCGACGACAGACCCGTGCTGGAGCCGTAAAGCCACGGCTCGATGACGTTGTTGCTGATCAGCTCCGCCACGAGGAACAGTCCCACGACCCAGAGCAGCATGGTCCAGCCGGGATCGACCGCGATCGCCAGGGCGATGGGAAAGAGGGCGGCCAGGAAAGGGCCGAGATAAGGAATGAAGCGGAGGACCGCCGCCAGCAATCCCCAGAGTACGGCGTTGGGCACGCCGATGAAGTAGAGCGCGATGCCGATCGGGATGCCATAGGTCAGGTTGACGACGAGCTGCATCAGCAGATAGCGGCTGACCCGGGCGGCGGCGTCGTTGATGGCCTGCGTGCTCTTCTGGAGATCGCCTGCTCCGGCAAGCTTGATGAAGCGGTCGCGGAGGTCCTCTCGCTCGAGCAGCACGAAGATCACGAAAATGACGACGAGGCCGGCCGTGGCGAGCGGCGCGAGCAGGGGACCGACGACGGTCCGGATCATCTCGAGCGGTTGGGCCTTCGGAGCTTCGAGTCGCACGGTGACAGGCTCGCGCGAAGATTCTGCTCCGAGGCGAGGCTGCGGTGTCTCGGGCTTCTTCTCATCGCCTGAGAGTTCCTTGCCGAGATCCTCGATAGTGGTTGTGACCTTCTCGACGACGCTGCCTCCAGGCGCAGATTGCTGCAAGGAGCGGATCTTCTGCGTGATGGTGGTCTGATAAGCCGGAAGGTTGTTCGCGAGTTGGACGAGTTGGCGCCCGACGACAAAGGTGATGCCGCCTATGAGGATGAAAGCGAGAGTTACAGCAACGAGTACCGCGGCGATCCGGGGCAGCCTGAGGCGTCGAAGCCAGTTCACCAGGGGGGTAAGCGCGAAGCTCAGAAGAATGGCAAGAGCAAAGGGAATGAATATGTCCCGACCGAAATAGAGGCCTCCGATTGCCAGGACGATGCCGCCCGCAGTCAGAAGCGGAGAGCTAACGGACGTCGCGACCGGCGGAGGCGGGAGCGGAGCCGGGTCGGCCATGATGTGACACCTTCCGGTTAAATTGACCGAAGGACAACTCGGCATAAACCCGTTAGATCCGGTTGCGCCGGTCGAGTATCGACTCGCATCGACACTTGCCAGCAAGGCGGATTGCTGGGGCAAAAGCCCTATGGCTGGCGGTTGACCGAGATCCTGCTGAAAACCTAGCCAATTGGGCAGGTGACTGGCATCAGGCAGGCCCCTATCAATAAGATGGTTTCGGGGTTCTCCTGCTCAGCTTCCTGGCGCAAGATAACCGTTTGATCGCGCCAGAGATGCGCATGATTGTTGCATTGCCTTTCCGCCGTCACGAAAATGCATAGTATGCCAGTGCAAGCTGAGCGAAGCTTGTCTTCTCGCCGTTGCGATGAGCCGCAGAAGAATGCGGATGTATAATGCCGCATCGATGCCGATCAGGAGGTTCGCATGCGTTGTCTCCGGTCTGTCGTTGTTCTTGGTACCGTCACTGGATGGCTGGGCGTCTGCAGTCCGGTGCTTGCCCAGGGGAGCCCGGCGCAAGCACCGCCCGTGACCGTCGCGAAGCCGGTGGTTAGGAACATTGTCGAGCAGACTGATTTCATCGGACGCTTCGAGGCCATCGATCAGGTCGATATTCGAGCGCGTGTCTCGGGCTATCTCGACAAGGTGCATTTCCAGGACGGGACCTTTGTCAAGGCGGGAGATCTCCTCTTCACCATCGATCCGCGGCCTTACCGGAACGCTCTTGAGCAGGCTCGGGCTGCGGTTACATCCTCCCAGGTCCGCATGGAATTCGCGCAGAGCGATCTCGACCGGGCCGAGCAGCTGCGCCGCACCGGCAACATCACCGACCAGCTCTATGATCAGCGGCGGCAGTCATTCCTGACTGCAAAGGCCGAGCTCGATCGAGCGCAGGCAGCTTTGCGACAGGCCCAGCTCGATCTGGAATTCACGGAGATAAAATCTCCTTTGTCGGGGAGGATCTCCCGCAAGCTCGTCTCCGAGGGCAATCTCGTCAATGCTAACGAAACAGTCCTGACGAATGTCCTCTCGCTCGACCCGATCCACTTCTATTTCGATGTCGACGAACGTTCGTTTCTGGCCTTTTCGCGCCAGACCCATGGAGGAACGAAGACCACCGCCAATGGAGAGACCAACGAGGTTCTGCTCACCTTGACGGATGAACGCCTTGAACGACGCAAGGGGCAGCTCGACTTCTTCGACAATCGGCTGGATGCCGCCAGCGGTACCATTCGTGCCCGCGCACTCTTCGAGAACAAAGATCTTTTTCTGACCCCTGGCCTGTTCGGTCGAGTCACGGTCGGCGCCTCAGATCCCTACAGGGGCATACTCCTGCCCGACGAGGCCATCGGCAGCGATCAAGACCGGCGCGTGGTCTATGTCGTAGGCGAGAACAACGTCGTCAACCTCAAGCCGGTCCGCGTCGGTCCGAGGATCGATGGCTACAGGGTTATCCGGGACGGTCTGACCGGCAATGAGACGCTGGTCGTGAACGGACTTGTCCGGGTGCGGCCCGGAGCGCCGATCACGCCGCAGATGACGACGCTTCCTCCGACACGAGAGCGAAACGGCACCTGACCTCGCGACGGGGAGGCCCCCATGCGCTTTGCACATTTTTTCGTCGACCGGCCCATCTTCGCTACCGTCCTGTCGGTTATCTTCCTGATCGTCGGTGGAATCGCCTACACCACGCTGCCGGTCGCCCAGTATCCCGAGATCACGCCGCCGACGGTGGTGGTCAGGGCCAGCTATCCGGGGGCCGATGCCCAGACCGTAGCCTCCACCGTTGCAACCCCGCTGGAACAGCAGATCAACGGCGTGGAGGACATGCTGTACATGTCCTCCTATTCGACAGGCGACGGCTCCATGGCCTTGACGATCACGTTCAAGCTGGGGACCGATCTCGATGAGGCCCAGGTGCTCGTCCAGAACCGGGTCGCCATTGCGACGCCACGCCTGCCCGAAGAGGTGCGGCGTCTCGGAGTTACGACGCTGAAGAGTTCTCCGGATCTCATGATGGTCGTGCACATGCTCTCACCGGACAACTCGTATGAGCAGCTCTACATCTCGAATTATGCCCGCAACTACGTGCGCGACATTCTCCTGCGCCTCGACGGGGTGGGCGATATCATCATCTTCGGCGAACGCCAGTACTCTCTGCGGATCTGGCTCGATCCCGAGAAGATTGCAGCTTACGGCCTGACATCCAGCGACGTGGTTCGCGCGGTCCAGGAGCAGAACGTCCAAGTCTCAGGCGGTGCCCTTGGGCAGGAGCCGACACCAACCGATGCAGCCTTTCAGCTGACCGTCACGACACAGGGGCGCTTTGAAGATCCGCGCCAGTTTCGGCAGATCATCGTGCAGGCCACGCCGGACGGGCGCCTGGTCCGTCTGCAGGATGTGGCCCGGATCGAACTTGGCGCCCAGGATTATGTGACGAATTCCTATCTCAACGGAAAGTCTGCCGTTGCTCTCGGGATCTTTCAGCGGCCCGGCACCAATGCGTTGGCTGCGTCGGATCAGATCATCCGGACCATGGAGCAGCTTAAAGCCAAATTCCCGCCGGGCATTGCGTATCAGATCGTCTATAACCCCACCGAGTTCATCGCTGAGAGCGTGAATGAGGTCTACAAGACGCTGTTCGAGGCGACCGCTCTTGTCGTGCTTGTGGTGATCGTGTTTCTGCAGAGCTGGCGCTCGGCCATCATTCCCATCGTGGCGATTCCCGTCTCGCTGATCGGCACCTTCGCCATGATGGCAGCCTTAGGCTTCTCGCTGAACACGCTCACCCTGTTCGGCATGGTGCTCGCGATAGGCATTGTGGTGGATGATGCGATCGTGGTGGTCGAGAACGTCGAGCGCAATATCGCCACCGGCCTGTCACCGCGGGATGCCGCTCACGTGACGATGGATGAAGTCGGGGCTGCTCTCGTGGCCATTGCGCTAGTCCTGGTCGCAGTCTTCGTGCCGACAGCCTTCATCCCCGGTATTTCCGGTCAATTCTATAGGCAGTTCGCTCTGACCATCGCCGTCTCGACGGTGATCTCGGCATTCAACTCCCTGACCTTGTCCCCGGCTCTTGCCGCGTGGCTCCTGAAGCCTCACACTCATGAAACTCCGCGCAATCCGCTTCTGCGAGGAGGAAGAGCCCTGGCGAGCGGCTTCAACCGGGGCTTCGATGCGACCTCCCGCGGCTATGCCCGGGCTGTCGGATCGGTCGTGCGGCACAAGCTGATCGTGTTGCCGATTTATGTCGGCCTCATGGCTGGAACGGTGTGGATTGCCAACCACGTGCCGCGTGGGTTCATTCCAACCCTCGACCAGGGCTATGCCATCGTGGTGGTTCAGCTGCCGGATGGGTCTGCCTTGTCCCGTACCGATGCGGTCGTGCAGCGGGCTTCAAAGATCATCCAGGAAACGCCCGGCGTTGAAGATGCCGTCGCCTTTGCGGGCTTCTCCGGCGCAACCTTCACCAATGCGACCAATGCGGCGGCCATCTTCGCCAGATTCAAACCTTTCGACGAAAGGATCGAGGCCGGAGATTCAGCAACCAAGATCATTGGCGATCTCTTTGCCCGTATGCAGCAGATCGAAGAGGCTTTCATCATTGCCATTCCGCCGCCGCCTGTCCGAGGCCTCGGCAACTCGGGGGGCTTCAAGATCCAGCTTCAGAACCGGATTGGCGACGATGTGCGCGGAATTCTCGCTGTCGCCTACCAGTTGATGGGACAGGCCCGGCAAAATCCGAATCTCGCCGGCGTATTCACGACCTTCTCCGCCAATTCTCCCCAGGTCTATCTGGAAATAGACCGCCAGAAGGCCAGCATTCTGAATGTGCCGATTCCGAACATCTTCGAAACACTTCGGATCAATCTCGGCACGGCATATGTGAACGACTTCAACGCGTTTGGCCGCGTCTACCAAGTGAGGGCCCAGGCAGATCAACGTTTTCGGGTCGATCAGGAAGACATCAACCGCTTGCGCGTCCGCTCCTCTACGGGGGCTCTTGTTCCATTGGGCACACTCGTCGAGATGCGCGAGGTGTCCGGGCCGGACCTGATCCAGCGTTACAACATGTTCACCTCGGTCGCTCTGCAGGGCAATGCGGCCCCGGGTGTTTCCTCCGGAGATGCGCTGAACATCATGGAGGATATGGTTCGACAGAGCCTCTCACCGGGGATGGGGTTCGAGTGGACGGAACTCGCCTTCCAGGAACGGCAGACCGGCAACATGGCGGTGTTCATCTTCGCCCTGTCCGTGCTTTTCGTGTTCCTTGTTCTTGCGGCGCAATATGAAAGCTGGTCCCTGCCGCTTGCCATCATCCTCATTGTTCCGATGAGTGTTCTCTCCGCACTTCTCGGCGTGATGCTGCGAGGGCAGGACAATAACATCCTGACTCAGATCGGCCTTGTGGTTCTCGTCGGATTGGCTGCGAAGAACGCCATCCTTATCGTCGAGTTCGCCAAACAGGCGGAGCTTGAAGGGAAGACACCCGTGGAAGCGGTCGTGGAGGCGTGCCGGTTGAGGCTGCGCCCCATCCTGATGACGGCCTTTGCCTTCATTCTCGGCGTGCTTCCGCTCGTGATCGCAACCGGGCCAGGAGCGGAGATGCGACAGGCGCTGGGGACAGCGGTGTTTTTCGGGATGATCGGCGTGACGCTGTTCGGGCTATTCCTGACTCCCGTGTTCTATGTCACCCTGCGGCTCTTGGTGCTGCGCGTGTTCAGGCGCTCCATTCCAGAACGATCCCGCACGGTGGAAGTCCAGCCGTCCGCAGCCGAATAGGAGAGCCAAACGTCCGAGCCTTGGAGACATTGCGAATGGAACGAGTGCGCTTGTGCCGATGCTGGGGCGATCAAGTCATATCGGAGGTTTTTCGTGGATGCAGCGCGAATAGCAGGCCTGACGAGATGGGTCATGGAGGCCGGGCTGAACGGCATGATGGAGCCGGAGATCCTTCATGGCTTCTGCAACCGCTTGGTTGAGGCAGGCCTGCCGGTCAGTCGGGTGAACATGATCATCGACACGCTGCATCCCGTCTACGAGGGGCGCGCCTTCCGCTGGCGCAAGAACCAAGCGGATATCGAGCCTGTTGTCGAGTATGGCCGCACTCATGAAGGCGAGGCCGCCGAAAACTGGCGCCGCAGCACCTATTATCACCTCTTTCACACAGGGGACGACATGCTCCGGCGCAGGATAGGCCCGGAGCATCCAGCCGATTTCGTCGTTCTGGACGAACTGCGTGGGGAAGGGCAGACGGATTATCTGGCTCTCGCACATCGTTTCGCGGCCGAGGGCTCCATTGGCGAAATGGATTGCGTCTACTCGTCCTGGACGACGGATGTAGCCGCCGGCTTTTCGGAAGATCAGGTCTCACTTCTGCGGGATCTGGCGCTGCCACTGGCTCTTGCCGTGAAATGTGCGTCGCTCGCGCGCATCACCGAAACTCTCGTGACGACCTATCTCGGCCGGGATGCTGGTCGCCGGGTCTTGAGCGGCCGGATTGCGCGCGGCGTTACGGACAGGATCCAGGCCATCCTGTGGTTCAGTGACCTGCGTGGCTTCACGCATGTGACTGAGGCCGCCGAGCCCGAGCAGATCATTCCTTTCCTGAACGACTATGCAGAGGCGATCGTCTCATCGATCCACGATGCCGGCGGCGACGTGCTGAAGCTTATCGGGGATGGAATCCTTGCAATCTTTACCGCAGAGGACCCGGCGCAAGCCTGCCGATGCGCTCTCGACGCTGAAAGGAGAATGCGGGCCCGTATCGGCACGCTCAACAAAGAGCGCGCATCCAACAATCTACCGGTTACCAATGCTTATCTCGCTCTCCACATCGGCGAGGTCTTCTATGGGAATATCGGCAGTCAGGATCGTCTGGATTTTACCGTCGTGGGTCCTGCGGTGAATGAGGTCAGCCGGATTGCCGCCCTTTGCCGTTCGGTCGAGAGAGACGTTCTGACTTCCTCGGCTTTCTTTTCGACTGCGTCGGAGAGTGACAGGGCGGCTCTCTTGTCGGTTGGCCGGTATGCCTTGAGAGGCGTCGTGCGTCCCCAGGAACTCTTTACCCTTGACCTTGGATCGATGGACAACGACAGGACTTGAAGAGACCCTTTGGCGGCTCAAGCCCTGTCGTGGACGATGTCGGGAATGCGATCTGGGATGGTCGTACCTCTCTCCCTCTACCTCGGTCGGGCAAACGCTGTCTTGCGTTCTACCGGAGTAACCGCCACGGCGTGCATTTCGCCACGCCGGAGAACCACGGCTTCCATGGTCCGCCCGATGCAGTCGCCGTTCAGAAGCCGTACGAGATCGTCGATGCCCCCAACGGGTGCGCCATTGAGCGAGAGGATCACGTCGCCCGGTTCGAGATGCGCTTCTGCTGCGGGGCTGTCGGCCTCGACAGCCGCAATGACGACCCCAGAGTTGAAGGGCAATCCTGCTGCGTAGGCGACGCGCCGCGGAAGTGGCACCGTCTGACCCGCCACACCGATCGAGGCCCGCCGGACACGCCCATGACGGATCAGCTCCGTGACGACAAAGCTTGCCGTATTGCTGGCCACTGCAAAGCAGATGCCTTGAGCGCCCATGATCACAGCCGTATTGATGCCGATGACTTCGCCGGATGTTGCGACGAGTGGTCCGCCGGAATTGCCGGGGTTCAGGGCCGCATCGGTCTGAATTACGTCGTCAATAAGCCGCCCCGATTTCGCGCGCAGGCTTCGCCCGAGGGCAGAAACCACCCCGGCTGTGACCGTGGATTCGAACCCGAGCGGGTTGCCGATTGCGATGGCGATTTGGCCCCGTCTCAGACGCTTGGAGTCGCCAAGGGCTGCGAATGGCAGCCTGTCGCCATCGGCCCGTAACAGGGCAAGATCCGTATCAGGATCATCGCCGATCACCCGAGCTTGAACCGGACGCCCATCGTGGCCGATCAATGTGGCCTCTCGGGATCCCTGCATGACATGGCTGTTGGTGAGCAGGAGACCATCCGGAGAGATGAATACGCCCGAGCCCATGCCGGCTGTGCGGCCCGAAATCTGTGGCTCGACCCGGACCACAGCAGCACCGACACGGTCGACGACGCTGGTCACCGCCTGCGAATAGGCATCGAGCAGAACTTCATCGTGAGGAGAGGGCGGCTGCTGCCCTGAGGATGGATTATCTTTATCGAGAAGAAATTTTGGTGTGCGATCGAGCATGGAGGGCTCCGACAAGTATATCGTTTCTCCTTATGTGGTGATGGCCAAGTCCCGATCCAAGAATGGGGAACCTCCGCCGATATTCACAACAGAATGAGCCCGAGGCGCACGGCCTGTGCGACCGCATCCGTACGGCCTGTGGCGTCGAGCTTCGCGGCGATCGAGGCAACATGGAACTTGGCGGTGTGGAACGATATCCCGAGTCTTCGGGCAATCACTTTGTTTGAGGCCCCCTCGGCGAGCAGTCGCAGGACTTCGAGTTCCCGCACGGTGAGTGCATAACCGCGCTGCACATCATTCGGATTGTCCGAAAGGCGGTTCAATGTGCCGTCCGGCAGTTCCGGATTAGGGACATGGCGCGGGAGGATCGCGAAGCCGCGGGCTGCCGCGTCAATGGCCAGCAGCAGATCCGCGATAGTCACATGGCGAGGCAGCACTCCGCTTGCTCCAGCATTGAGGACCGCAAGCGCATTCACGGATTCTTCGAGAATGATCGTGGGTGCCTCTTCGCGAATGGGCAGATGGTCGGCGATCACCACGTCGGGTTCCCGAGAATCCAGAGAAACCCTGTTCGGCTCGCCGGCCAACATCGTGCCGATGCGTTCGAGCAGGTCTTGATCTTCGATATGAAGCGCCACGCGTTGCAATGCTTCACTCGTGAGGATTGGAGCGTTCCGCAATCTCTACGGTAAGTGATGTCTGTTTCCCGGATCGCAACATTCCAAGCACAACCGATTGGCCAACGCTCTCAGGTCCAAGGAGCGCATAAACGCGACGGACCGAATACAAGGGATCGGCATTCCACCGGATCAGGACATCGCCTTGCTTGATCCCGGCTCTCTGGCCGGGGCCGCTGGAATCCACGCTGATGACGATCAGACCTCTCGGTTCGGTGAGCCCCGCCGCATCGGCAATGGTCTGATCGATCGATACAGGCTGGAGGCCGAGCCCCAGATAGCCGCGGGCGATCCTTCCGTGGTCCAGCAATTGCTGGGCCACCCGTTCGATGGTCTCCGATGGAATGACCAGAACGCGCCCTCGGGGCCCAAGCACCGTCATTCCGATGATCTCTCCACTGACATCGAGAGCGGCCCCGCCCTCGGATCGGGCATCGAGCCTGAGGTCCAGATGGAGTCTGCGATCGATATGGCCGCCGCGCAGGCTCCTCCATGGGCCACCTGCAAGAGCCACGATGCCGAGGGCGGCGCTCAGACCGTCGGCCTGACGGCCGGCAGCAAGGACAAGATGTCCGGTCCGGAGACGGGATGTCTCTCTAAAGGGGATGTCGGCAACGGGTTGTTCCTCGGTGCGCAGGAGGGCGATGTCCGTGCTCGGATCGCGGCCGACGAGAACTGCGGGTGCTCGACTCCCGTCCGGGCGAGTGATCAGGATGTCCTCGTCCGTCTCCAACGCTTCTTCCGCGGTAACGACAAGGCCGGGACGCCAGAAGATGCCGGTCGAGGACCTGCGTCTGGCACCATGGATCGCTACGAGCCTTGGTGCGATACGATCAAGAAGATCGGCAATCTGGTTCGAAATGGCATCGAGGGAGAGGTCGGATAACGGAGTGGACATGACATACTCTCCTTTGCACGTCATGGCCTATCCTGCCGGCAAATGCCGTTTTCGGGTACTGACCGGGTGGCTAGGTGCTGCCTTAGCCAATAGATCCGGGACGCTGTTCAGTTGGGTCTGTCGGAGAGCGGCGATCGTATTCCCAAGATGGGCTCTGTCTCCGGTTCTTACACCGAGTCTGGAAGCATCCGGCCCGGTCGGGCTCCTGTCGGCGCACCGTCGCGTACAATGGCCTCTCCGTTGACCCAGACATGGGTAATGCCGGACGGCAGAAGGGTCGATGCGTCGAAGGTGGCCCGGTCTGTCACGCCTTCTTCGAACAGCACCAGATCGGCCATCATGTCGGGCCGCACCAAACCGCGATCTTGCAGGGAGAAGCGCTGTGCCGCAATCGATGTCATGCGCCGAACGGCATCCTCGATGGAGAACCAGTCTTTGTCCCGGCGCAAGGGGCCGATGATGCGCGGAAATGTGCCATAGGCGCGCGGATGAGGCTTCGTGCCGGGGCGTGGCAGGCCGTCCGATCCCACCATGTGCAGCCGGTGGCAGCACGCAGCATGCAGGTCGTTCTCATCGAGCTGGAAGAGAATGACGCCGGTCTGGCCTTCGTCCTCCTCGACCAAGCGGATGAGCAGATCGTAAGGTTCGGTTTTCTCGTGCTCGGCAGCCTGCCGCATGTTCAGGCCTTCCAGAGGCTTGAGTGCCGGATTATTGACGCCGGAAATGCGCACATTCTCCCAGCCGATCAGGGACAGCTTGCTCTGGCCGTGGAAAGCCGGGCCGCCGTTCTCCACCCATCGGCGCAGCACGGGGCCGATTTCGGGATCGTGCAGTCTCTGCTTCAGTTGGTCGAGCCCTCCTTCGAGAGCAGCGGGCGGCAGCAGTTGCAGGAGATAGGTGCTGCCTGCCGGATAGGGATACATGTCGAAGCTGATGTCGATGCCCTCCCGTCGCGCGGCTTCCAGGGTCTCCAGGGCGCGGGGAATCCGGCCCCAGTTCGGGCGCCCCGCCGATTGAAGGTGCGAGAGCAGCCCCGCCGCGCCCGATTGCCGGAGGATCTCGATGAATTCCTCGATGGCTTGGATGAGCTGATCCTCATAGCTGCGCACATGCGCGGTCATCAGGCGTCCATGGGCCTTCACGACCTTCGCCAGTGCCACCATCTCGTCGAGAGCGGCGAAGGCACTCGGGGGATAGACCAGCCCGAGAGACAGGCCGATTGCCCCCTGTTCGAGCTGCCGGTCGAGGAGAACTTCCATGGCGGCGATCTCCTCCGGTGTCGCAGCGCGGCGCTCATAGCCCATCACCGCGAGACGCAGCGCCGCATGGCCCACCAGCGAGACGACATTGATGGCAACGCCCTGATGAAGGCGCTCGCGGTAATCCGCGAAATCGTCGAAGATCTCCTCGGGCGCCGTCTGGCCGAGCAAGCCGGAAAAATGTTTGCGTAGATCCTCGCGGGATTGTCCGCGTGCCGGATAGAGCGAGAAGCTGCAATTGCCGACAATGACGGTGGTCACGCCCTGCAGCGCTTTTTCTGGCCGATCCGGGTCGCGAAGGCAAATCAGGTCGTCATGGCAATGGGCATCGATGAAGCCAGGTGCGAGATAGCAGTCCTGGGCATCGACACTGGTTGCGCCGGGCCCTGCCTTCAGGTTCGCGCCAACGCCGGCAATTCGCCCGCCGACCACATGCACATCGCCGCGGAACCAGGGGGCTCCAGTGCCGTCAATGATCCGGGCATTTCGGATCAGCCAGTTTTGCGTCATCGTCTTCTCAGCCGGAAGTTCAAGAAAATGGCGGCGCGGTTCAGCCGCGGGGTCTGCCCATCGGGAATGGCATGTAGCCGACGAAACCCGTGATCTTCCAACGTCCGCCAAGGCGGGCGCAGAAATACAGGGTCTGCCAGTTCAGCACCTCGACGCCGTCCTTCAGCGCGATGGTCCCATCGAACTTCTTGTGACAGACAGCCGTGTCCCCCTTCAGGTCGATGTCGCGCATGTTCGTGGCGCGAAATAGGGCGTCGCGAACAGGTTCGGCATATTCGACCGCCTGAGAGGCTTTTGCCTGGCGCAGCCACTCGTCGCGATAGGTTTCCAGATCAGGAAAATCGAGACGCCAGCTGTCGGGCAGCTCCGATTTGTGCGCGTGCAGGCCCAAAAACCCTTCCCTGCGGAAATCGGAATCCACTATCGACCAATCGGCTGCGAGAAAGGCGTCGATGTCGCGCTCGACCAGCATGGTCCAGATCTCGCAGCGATCCGGATCGGTTTCGGAGAAGGGATTTTGCGTGTGAGATATCACGACGGAACCTCCAGGATTGGGGCAGGAGAGGGGGAGCGGTTTTAGGTAACCTTGCCGCGAGCCGCGACCGGAACCGTGTCGATCACGTCGTCACCGCGCACGAATGCGACTTCGTCGAAGAGGTTCGATACGGGGCAGACATGGTTGGGAATGATGCGGACCATCTCGCCCACCTGCGGCTTTGCCTGAGAATGCCTGAGATCGACGATACCGTGCTCCTCACTTAACGAGACGATAGCAGCATCCGGATATTCGACGATGCGGCCGAAGCCCTGAAGGCCCAAAGTGTCGCTGGTGAGCGCCTTCGAGCCGGTATCGAGGATCGCGCGGGTGTCGGTGGGACGCGAGACGACAGTTGCGAGTACCGTGAGGGCGCAATCGTCAAAGCTGCCGACGCCTTCCTGAACCTGAAAGCGGTCGAGATAGATATACGTGCCGGGGCGGTATTCCGTGGCCGCGCGATTTTCGTCGCTGTGCCAGATGTCCGGCGTTCCTCCAGTGGAGACGATCTCGGGCGGGAGGCCTGCTTCCCTTAGCAAGGCGGTCGCGCGCTCCAACCAGGCGTTCGCCTGCGCGACCATGCCTTTCGCGGGGTACGTCATCAGACCGGCAAAACGCAGCCCCTCCGAACCGGCGATGCGCTTGGCTAGAGTAAGCGCCTCCTCGGGTGTCTGGACGCCGACGCGCCCGCCGCCCGTGTCGCATTCCACGAGAACGGGCAGGGTGAGGCCGGAGCCTGCAAATGTCCTGGAATAACCGTCGATAGTGGTGGTGCTGTCGGCCGTGACCTTGATGGATGTACGCTTGGCGAGCGCCAGAAGGCGCTTCAGCTTGGGCTCGCCGAGAATGTTGTAGGGAAGGAGGATGTCCGTGATCCCGGCATCCGCCATCACTTCGGCCTCGCCGATTTTCTGGCAAGTGATGCCGATGGCGCCGAGCTCCATCTGCCGCTTGGCGAATTGCGGCAGCTTGTGGGTCTTGATGTGGGGGCGCAGCTTCACTCCATGGGTGTCGGCATAGTCCTGCGCGCGCCCGAGATTGGCTTCGACGCGGTCCAGGTCGATTAGCACGACGGGAGTGTCCAGCTCATGAATCTTGGTCATTGCAAAGTCCGATTATTTCTAGTCACCAAGGGGCAACCGGGGATCGTTGACGTTCACCGCAGCGAGGCTGTGCTTGATGCGGCGAAGCCCTTCGAGAACGGGAGGGCCGATGGCTTCGGCCGTGGTCATTGCGATCAGATCAACGATGGCCATCATCGCATACCGGGCGGAGTTGGGTTTGTAGAGATTGCTGTCTTCCGGCACAGAGAACGGCAGAAGGATTTCCGCTTCCCGGGCCAAGGCCGATCCCGGTGCGGTCACGGCAATTGTTTTGGCTCCGTAATGACGGGAGATGCGCACGGAGTCGACCACGGAAGGCGAGTAGCCGGAGATCGAGAAGGCGACCACCACCATTTCCGGTGTCGCCACCGAAGCCGTCATTCTCTGCATCTGACCGTCGCTGTGAGAGATGACGGACAGTCCGAGACGGAAGAGCCGATTATGGAGCTCCATCGCCATGATGGAGGAGTTGCCGCCGGAGCCATATGACAATACCGAGCGCGCCGTGGAGATATGATCGGCGATCAAGCCGATGGTCTCCATGTCGACGCTGGAGCGCAGGCGCTCGATCGCCGTCACGGCGCTACCGCATACGGCTGCAAGAACCCGTTCCTCGCGCTCCTCGCGTTGCAGGGGGACGGGATTGAGATAATTGCCACCCACGGCCAGAGCCTGAGCGAGATGATATTTGAAGTCGCGGATGCCATCGCAGCCGAGCGCTCGTGCAAAGCGGGTGACGGTGGGCTCACTCACGCCCGCGCGGCTTGCAATGTCGGCAATCGGCGCCTTGGACACATAGGCGAGATCGCTCAGGATCATCGACGCAAGCCTGCGCTCCGCCTTGGACCCGTCCTTGGCCCATCGGCGAATGCGGGTGATGATGTCCTGTGTCGCCCTCACACTCGGACTCCCGGTAGGCGCATGCCGGTGTCGGCATCGAACAGGTGGACCTTCTCCGGTTCAACGGACAGGTTCAGCGTCTCGCCAGGACTGACGGAAATTCTCTCCCGGAAGACCGCGCGCACTTCCGAAGGGCCGACATGCCCGTAGACGTGACTTTCCGAACCAGTGGGCTCGATAACGTCCACCACAAGCCGGATGGGACCTGCGGAATCGAGCCGGTAATGTTCCGGTCGAATGCCAAGGATCACGCTGGCGCCGTCGGGTGCAGATGCGGCCGCAACCGGCACCAGGGCGCCGTCCGAGAAGCGAATGGACGTGCCCTGATTGGACCTCAATACCGTTCCATCGATGAAGCTCATGGCTGGGGAGCCGAGGAAGCCTGCAACAAATCGGTTCGCCGGATGATCGTAGAGCTCGAGAGGGGTGCCGACCTGTTCGACGCGCCCGCCATTCATGACGACGATGCGGTCGGCCATGGTCATGGCCTCGATTTGGTCGTGCGTCACGTAGATGATGGTGCTCTCGAATTTGTGGTGCAGCGCCTTGATCTCGGTCCGCATCTGCATCCTGAGCTGCGCATCCAGATTGGAGAGAGGCTCATCGAACAGGAAGAGATCGGGATTGCGGACGATGGAGCGCCCCATGGCCACGCGCTGGCGCTGGCCGCCGGAGAGCTGGCCGGGGCGCCGGTCGAGGTAGGCGCCGAGATTCAGCATGGCAGCCGCGCGATTCAGCTTTTCCTCCGTTGCCTGTGCATTCTCACGGCGGATGCGGGGGCCGAAGGTGATGTTGTCCCTCACCGTCATGTGAGGGAAGAGCGCGTAGGACTGGAACACCATCGAGATGTTGCGTTTCTGCGGCGGTACCTCATTGGCGCGCCGGCCACCGATGCGGATCTCGCCGTCGGAGACCGTTTCCAATCCGGCGATCATGCGCAGCAGGGTGGACTTTCCACATCCCGACGGGCCGACGAGCACGACGAATTCGCCATCTTCAACGGCAAGATTGATCCCATGGAGAATTTCGAGGGCGCCATAGCGCTTCTTGATGTTGTCGAGGTGGAGATCGGCCATCGGAATCTCCTCTCACCGGATCGCATCGATAAAGGGCAGGTTGCCTGCCGTCAGGCCGCCATCCACGGGAAGAGCGACGCCCGTGATTCCTGCCGAGAGAGGCGAGGCGAGAAAGACCGCCGCATTCGCCACGTCTACGGGAGAGACCATATGGCCGAGGGGATAGAGGCGCGAGACCTTCTCGAGAATGTGAGGATCTTTTGCGATCCGGTGGTCCCAGGCACGCGTGCGCACGGAACCTGGACAGATCGCATTCGACCGGATGCCATGGACCCCGCATTCCGTCGCGATAGCCCGGGCATAGGCCACCAGACCGGCTTTGGCCGCCGCATAGGCAGGATTGCCGAAATGGGCGAGGGCGTTCACGGACGAGATGAAGACGAACACGCCGGAGCCTCTCGCCTTCATGGGTTCAAGAAAGGGAGCCGTAAAATTGCGAGCCCCGTTGAGATTCACGTCGAGCTCGAAATTCCAAACCCGCTCGTCAACCTGCTCGAGGGTTTCCGCGCGTGTATAGCCTGCGTTGCTGACGACAATGTCCGGCACGCCGACCTGCGACTGAATGCGTTCGCAGGCTTTTCTGCATGCATCGGCATTGCCAAGGTCGAAGACTTCCTTGTGAGCCACATCCAACGATCCGAGGGCCTCCTCCGAGACGTCGCAGGCGACGACCCTTGCTCCGGCCTCCTGAAAGCGCTGGACCATCGTGACACCAATGCCACCGCCTGCACCCGTGATCACGGCGAGCCGGTCTTCCAAGCTGTTTGCCAACGACTTGCTCCGAACTGCTTCTAACCTTTGATTTCCCAAGGCTGGAGCGATTTATGAAATTTAGCAACATAAAAGCCAGGAATATACGCAAAAATTCCCTTGCTTAAGTAATTTTCTTTCACAACAATGCTTGTTGCCGGGCTGCTTTTCTAAGGTGTGCGGCCCTAGCAGAGGGAACATGCACGTGAAAACACTCAGCAAGAACACCTTCTTCAATCTCAAGGGACTCATGCTCGCAGGCATTGGCGCCATCGCCCTGTCCGCGAGCGCCAATGCGGGCACCGTCCGTGTCACCGTTGCGGAATATTCGGCCAAGACCGGCCCTTATTTCGAGCAGGTGGCCAAGGACTTCGAAGCGGCCAATCCGGGGATCAAGATCCAGTTCGAAGTGGTGCCATGGGATAACCTGCTCCAGAAGCTGACCACCGACATTTCGGCCAATGCCAATGCCGATCTGTCGATCATCGGCACGCGCTGGCTTGTGGACTTCGTCCAGCAGGGTATCGCGGAGCCGCTCGACAGCTACATGAGCCCTGAGATCAAGGGGCGCTTCATCGAGACGTTCCTGACGCCCTCGGTGATGAACGGTAAGACATATGGACTGCCCATCGCGGCCTCTGCGCGTGCGATGTACTACAACAAGGACCTGCTAGAGAAGGCCGGCCTTTCCGAGCCACCCAAGACCTGGGCGGAACTGGAGAATGATGCCAAGAAGATCACCGCATTGGGCAACGGCGTCTATGGCTTCGGTCTTCAGGGCAAGGAAGTCGAGACCGATGTCTACTTCTATTATGCCATGTGGTCCTTCGGAGGCGACATCGTGAAGGACGGCAAGTCGGGTCTCGACTCGAAGGCCGCCATCGATGCTGCGTCTCTTTACAAGCGCCTCATCGATCAGGGCGCTACGCAGCCGGGCGTGACCTCCTATGCCCGTGAGGATGTGCAGAACCTGTTCAAGCAGGGCAAGATCGGCATGATGATGACGGCGCCATTCCTTGCCAATCAGATCCGCGCCGAGGCGCCCAACCTCAAATACGGTGTGGCACCGATCCCGAAAGGACCGGGCGGCGATCAGGGTACCTATGGCGTGACCGACTCCGTCATCATGTTCCAGAACTCCAAGAACAAGGCCGAGGCGTTCAAGTTCCTCGACTTTCTGTTCCAGCCGAAACAGCGCATCAAGTTCACGATCGATGAAGGCTTCCTGCCAGTGACAAAGGCCGAGGCGGAGGACAAGTACTTCGTGGAGAATGCCGATCTCAAGGTCTTCACGAGCCTTCTGCCGACCGCTCGCTTCGCGCCTGTGATCGCGGGCTGGGAGGAGATTGCCGATGTCACCACATCGGCGCTGCAGAAAATCTATCTCGGCCAGGGCCAGATCGAGCCGACGCTGAAGGAGGCCGCAGCCAAGGCCAATGCGGTCCTGAAAAAGTAACCTCGACAGAGGGGCCGGACCTTCGGGGCAGGCCCCTCGCATACTGTTTGCTCAGTCAACGGAACGTCTATGACTGCAAAACGGGTGGTTGCACCCTACGTTCTCATTCTTCCCAGTTTCGTGCTGGCAGCCCTCATCGTCATCTGGCCTGTCAACGAGCTGGCGCAGATTGCAAGCCACAGCGTGAACCGCTTCGGCCAGCTGCGCGACTTCGTCGGCATGGCGAATTTCAGGGCGCTGCTCGATGATCCGAACTTCATCGCCTCGCTCTGGCGCACCGGAATCTGGACAATCGGCGTGGTCGGCGGCGCCATCATCTGCTCCGTTCCCGTTGCTCTCGTCTTGAACGAGGACTTTTATGGCCGCGATCTCGCGCGTGTGATCGTCATGCTGCCATGGGCGGTTTCACTGACCATGACCGCCATCGTCTGGCGCTGGGCGTTGTCGGGGGAAAGCGGCATGCTGAACTCGGCTCTCATCGAATTCGGCATCATCGATCAGAATGTTCAATGGCTTGCCGAGGCGAGCACTGCCTTTCCGATGCAGATTCTCATCGGCATCCTCGTCACCATTCCTTTCACGGTCACGATCATTCTGGGCGGTCTCTCGTCCATTCCCGAGGATCTTTATGAGGCGGCGGCCCTGGAAGGGGCAGGGCGGTGGGAGCAGTTCCGGCATATTACGCTGCCGCTCATTACCCCGTTCCTGAACATCGCGCTCGTGCTGAACACGATCTACGTCTTCAACTCCTTCCCGATCATTTGGGCCATGACGCAGGGCGGGCCCGCGAACTCCACCGACATCCTCGTCACCTACCTCTACAAGGTCGGTTTCAGGCTTGGAAAGCTCGGAGAGGCCTCCGCCGTCTCGCTGGTGATGTTCGGCATTCTCCTGATTTTCACATTGATCTATGTGCGGCTCACGACCTATCGGGGGGCGAAGGCATGAATTCTTCCAAGCTCCGCCGCTCCATCATCTGCTGGCTCGTGCTCTCGCCCGTTGTCGTCGTCACGATCTTTCCCTTTGCCGTGATGTTGATTTCGGCTCTCAAGCCCAATACCGAGGTGCTGACGCCGACCTGGTGGCCCTCCCGGATCACCTGGGAAAACTTCCAGACCATGTGGGTTGCCACCAATTTCGGAAATGCCCTGAAGAACTCGCTCTATGTCTCCGTGCTGGCGACACTGGGCTCGCTGATCGTCTCTATCCCCGCGGCCTATGCCCTGACGCGCTTCGATTTCATGGGGCGTGAGTTTTATCGCCAGTTCCTGTTGGTCACGCAGATGCTGTCGCCCATTGTCCTCGTGGTCGGCTTGTTCCGTCTCATGGTGTCGCTCGGTTTGATCGACAGCATCAATGCGGTGACGGTCGTCTATGCAGCCTTCAACATCGCCTTCTCGGTCTGGATGCTGCAGAGCTATTTCGCAACCATTCCGCTCGATCTGGAGGAAGCTGCCTGGATGGAAGGGGCGGGGCGCGCCGAGACCCTGGTGAAAGTGTTTCTGCCGCTTGCGGTGCCGGCAATCGTCGTGACGGCGATCTTCACCTTCATCAATGCTTGGAACGAGTTCGTCATCGCATTGACCCTGCTGCGCTCGCAGGACAGCTACACGCTCCCCATCCAGATCTTCTCGTTGGTGTCAGGACGTTACACCGTCGAATGGCATCATGTGATGGCAGCCACGTTCGCAGCGACCATTCCCGTTGCCATCGCATTCGCATGGCTTCAGCGCTACCTCGTGCGGGGCCTTGCGCTCGGCGCAGTGAAGTAGCGCTTCTCAAGAACCGAAGTAAAACGTCATGTCGAAGCAGACGTTCTGATCACCCTACATCCCTCTGTCGCCGGCAGTTCCTCATGGTCGATATCAAAATCGAGGCGATGGCCTATAAACCCATAAGGCCGATGCCGTAACGGCAGGGCAGGGATCATCGCTATGAGCTTAGCGCCATTCCGAGCATCGGCCCGTCAACGCCTTGCCGAAGCAGCATCTCCCTCGTCAATCTGCTGGCCGATCAGTGCGATAGCCCGCTGATAGACGGGAGCCGCGTTCCACGCTTGGATCGCTTGGAAATTAGCTTGGCCCGGCTGATAGCCTTCTCCCGCGCGCCAGCCATGGGCTGCAAGAAAATTGGCCGTCGATGTCAGCGCATCCGCTGCGTTATCGAGATTGCCGCCATTACCATAGGTCAGGATGCTCTTGGGCAAGAACTGGGTCTGGCCGATTTCACCATGCATGGAGCCGCGCGTGTCGGCCGAAAGAATGCCGCGATCAATCAGGCTTAAAGCGGCGTAGAGTTGCTCGGTGAAGTAGGCCGATCGGCGGCAGTCATAGGCGAGCGTTGCGACAGCCGACAGCGTGTTCTGGTTTCCGCGTTGTCGCCCAAAGGCTGTTTCCATCCCCCAGATGGCTAAGAGCGGTCCCGGTGGGACGCCGAAGCGTTGTTCAATCGATGTGAACAAGCCTGCATAGGACTGCTTGAGCGCGCGCCCGCGCGCGATAATGACAGAGCCGCCTCGCTTGGCGAGAAACTGATCGAGCGAGAGACGGAAGCTTTTCTGACCACGGTCAGCCGCGATGGTCGCCGTTGCATAATTGGCTTCCATGAGAGCTGTGATGGTCGGCGCACTGATGCCTTTTGCTCTCGCTTCGCCGGCAAATTGCTGCTTCCATGCCTCGAAACCGGCCGCCGTAGTGCCGCACTGCGCAGCATTGGCTGGGTTCACTGTTCCTGCGTGCAGAGCCAAGGATATGATGGCACAGATCTTTATCCGGTCGCCTGTGATCATTTCGAGATCCTTTCGCATCCTTTGCATCGGGTCGATGCTGTCGTGTCACGCGGGCGTATGGGCCGTGAATTGTTAGGATAACCTTCATCGGAGGCTAATGGCTCCCAGTCCGAAGCCAGTTTTATCGCGGGTGATCCAGACCTCTCCCTCTCCGAGCATCATTCCTTTGTCCCGAACAAAGACCGTCTCGAAGGTGGATTTTGCCACAATATCCCGAATGCGCGGGTCCAGGACCGTGTCCTTCGCTGCGCGAAGCTGCTCGCGGGTGCGAATGGTGCGCCTGGCCTTTCCTGCCACTGTCAGAGGATAGTGGGTGACCAGAGCGAGAAGTTCGATATCGCCGGAGCGGAAGGCTGCCTTGACGCGCCTGAAGCCGTAATAGGCCTCCAAGGGATCGAAGTTGAGAGCGCGGTAGCTGTCCTCAATCTCGGGCGACAGCTTCGGCCGGGAGAACCCCGCTGCGGGCGTCCTGACCGGTAGGTCCATGGATCGCCTCAGTTCCCGCGCAAGGAGGATCAGGGCTCGACGCTGGTCGAAGACCTTCTGCAATTCGGATGAACGGCCCGATGTCGCTCCCGTCGCGAGGGATTCCGTGAGCTCCTGATCGACAGCCTTCGGGGCAGGTCCGGCATTTCGCCGCTCAGAGGAGGTGGTTTCCTTCCCCAATGCGCGATCGAGCCGGTTTTGCGCGATCCAGAGCCTTTCCTCGACCTCGGCCAGAACCTGTTCGTGCGATGGCCTGAAGCCAGGGCCTTTCCCGAGATCGGAGGGCAGGGCTTTCATCGCCTCCTCGGGCTTCGGGCCCTTTTCGTCCGACGGATACCGAGGGTCGATCTTGTAGGTCCTGCCGTAGACCCGCACGAAGAAAGGGTCTGCATGGACCGGAAGGCTGAGGAGAGCCAGCAGACTAAAGATGACCCCAAAATCTCTGGCGGGAAAGCCAGCCATGACCGCTCCATTCCAAAGGAGATCGGAGGGCCAGTGTACACGTCAGCTTCCGAGACGGAAATGGCGAGGGAAGAGCTAAAAGACGGATGGCATCAAATGGCGAAGGGCGATATGTCCCTCGCCAATGTCGCCTAATGAGACCGGCGCTCTGAAATCGCCTCTTTGACGTGAACCAGCTTATCGAGCTTGTGCTGATCCACGCCGAGCTGTCCTGCCCATTCGTGTAAGGCGGAGCTATAGAGTTGGGCGAGGAAGCGTGACGGGTTCTCCGCCCCACCTTTGAGTCTGACGAGTTCGTTCAGGGCCTGTCTCAGCAGCGTACGATCAACGGGCATCATCACATCTCGCTCTAGAAAGGGGTCAATGTGCGTTTTAGAGACCATGCGGTCAAAGGATCAAAAGGCTTACCGTCTGGAGCGGAGCGGGTCCGCAATTTTATTCCTACCGCGAGCGGGCTTGCCGTCTGCGCGCCGGACTTCGGAATGGGGAGCGCCCCGGCTTTGTAGGCGCGACCCAGCCATAGCGCGAGGGCCTCAACGCGGACCAGGTTTGCGCCGGGGTCTCGATGGGGAGCGGAGGCGATAGCGCTGAGTGTCAGTACGGTCCCGATTTGCGATCCTGTCCTGCCGCTCACCCGTCAGAACGGCGACTATGTCGTCGCGCACCGCCGGAAAAATCCGATAATACTGATGACTCTGGAAATCCTGCTTCGGGCTGATGGCGTCACTGACGTCGACCGCCGCGACCTTGTCGCTGATCATCGCCATGTTTTCCGGCCCATTCACCCCAAGGCGCGGACCGTTGAACTTGGTGACCGAGCTTAATGTCGAGAGAATCCAGTCCTCCTGGGTGTGGTAGACCGTCACACGATTGCGGAGACGAGGCAGGTAACGCAACTCTCTGATGTCTTCAAATGCATCCTCGTCTTCGTCTGCGGCGGCGAGGACGATCTGGTCGAAGGTCCGGCGCAGGCGATTGGGATCCGGGGCCTCTGTCGGCATAGCGACGAGTGCGGGAAAGGGGCGATCCTCTGCATCCGCGGCAGGTGCATCCGCTGTCTGGATGTACTCCCGTGGCTCGCCCTGGGGCACCTGCATCAGGGCCTGTACCGCATACCGGAAGGCATAGTTGCCCATACTATGGCAAATGAGATGCAGCGGCTGCCGGCAGACGTCCCGGCGCGGAAGATGATCGATGAAGTCGTAGAGAATGCGCATCGTGCGGGCGATGGCCACGCCGGATGCACGCGCGGTGCCGCGGTCATGAAAGTAGTCCGTGTAGGGCAGGGGTGTGGGAAGCGGCGTGCCGATGGACGGCCATGTGAATGAGAACACGTTCGCATCGAGGCCGTAGAAGTTGATGATCGTGGCGGCCCGCTCGATAGCGTCCTTGAACGTGTTTGAAAAACCGTGGATCACGACCAGTGTCGGTCGTCCTCCCTCCTGCATGTCCTGTCGGAGCTTTTCGAAGATATCTCGGCTGCCGCGCCAGATCGAAGGGCCGTAGAGTTGTTCCGAGGCAACGTAAAGCGAGCCTGGGATGAAATTGGAACTCGTTGCGGTGACCTTTGCCTGGGCGCTACCGAAGCGAACGGCGGTGCCGTCGATGGGGCCAAGCTCGGAGCCGAAGTCGATGATGGTGCCGCCGCTCGCGTCGGTGAGCGGCATGCGATTGGTCGCGAAATAGACCGTCACAACTTGCGCCATGGTCCGTTTCTCCGTGCGGAGCCAGTGTCTCACGTCCACAGCTAAGTGTCAGCAGGCGGAAAATGGCAGGGCCTGTTCCGTTCCCAATCAATATCTAGCCACGACCTCATTTCAGAGCACTACATCTCGTTGAAGTGCTGAAGCATGCGCGCAGGATCCGGTTCCCGATCCGTGAACAGGCGGAAGGCCCCGACAGCTTGGAAGACGGCCATGCCGCCGCCGGACATGGTGCGGCAGCCACGCGCTCGGGCCTGACGCAACAGTTCCGTCTCCAGCGGGAAGTAGACGATATCGGCGACCCAGAGATCGGATCGCAGCAATTCCGCAGGCATTGCCATGCCGGGATACTTCGCCATGCCGAGCGGGGTCGTGTTCACCATGCCATCGGCATTGGCCATTGCCGCCTCAACATCGGATTTTGCGGAGGCGCATCCCGCACCGAAACGCTCGCTCAAAGCTGCCGCAAGATCGCGGGCGCGCTCCTCATATGTGTCGATGAGAGTGATCTCGCCGACTCCGAGCGTCAGCAAGGCATGCGCAACGGCTGCTCCGGCACCGCCAGCACCGAACTGAACCACGCGACCTTTCCGGACATCAGGCAGTTCGCGCTTGAAGCTCTCGGCAAATCCCCACCAATCCGTGTTGTGGCCTATACGCCTGCCATCTTTCAGAACGACGGTATTGACGGCTCCGAGCACGGCTGCATCGGGTGAGAGTTCATCGAGAAGCGGGATTACGGCTTGCTTGCAGGGATATGTAATATTGAGGCCGGCAAAACCGAAACGCTGTGCGGACGTCAAAATATCCGGAAGCGCACTCGCGTCGAGGTCTAGTTCTTCTAGATCGATGAGCTTGTAGACGTAGCGCAGACCCAGTTCGGCGCCCTCGCGCTCATGGAGGCGTGGGGTGCGTGAGGCCTGGATACCAGCCCCCACCAACCCGACGAGAACGGAGGGCCATCTCCATGAGCTTTCCGCTTCGCGTTTTCTGTCGGCCACCGACGGTAGCTCATTTGTCATGGGTGTCGGGCGTTCGCTTTGGAAATCATGGTGAGCATTGCTTTGACCGCAAACGGATAGCCCTTGGTGCCAAGGCCCGCGATGACGGCGGTCGCAATCGGTGAGACATAGGACTTGTGGTAGATCGGCTCACGCCGATGGATGTTCGAGATGTGCAGCTCGATAATAGGACCAGGAAACATCTTCAGGGCATCCATAATGGCCATGGAGGTGAAGGTGAAGGCTGCCGGATTGATGATGATTCCGCTGCCCCGGTCGATAGCTTCATGGATCCAATCGATAATTTCGTATTCGCGATTCGATTGCCGGAAAATGATTTCTTGTTCGGGGGCAGCTGCGCGGCACATGGCCTCGACTTCGGCTAAAGTCGTTCGACCGTAGATCTCAGGCTCGCGGGTTCCAAGGCGGTTTAGGTTCGGTCCATTGAGAATGTAGATTGGTTTGCTCATCAATAGCTTCTCTCAAATTGAGTCCGTTCAGCCCTGATACCCGAACATCCTCGGCAACCAGAGCACGGTTTCCGGCACGAAGGTGAGGATGGCGAGGGCCACGATCATCGCAAAAAGGAACGGCAGCGTGTCGCGGACGATGTCGCGCAACGGCTCCCCTGAAATGTTCGCCATGATGAACAGAAGCAGGCCGTAGGGAGGCGTGATCAGGCCGATCATGATGTTGACGACGACCACCACGCCAAAATGCACAAGGTCGATACCAAGTGCCTGAGCCGTTGGGATGAAGACCGGCACAACGATAAGAAGAATCGCCGTTCCTTCAAGCACGCACCCTAAGAGCAGAAGCAGGACATTGACGAGGATCAGGAAGCCGGTGGGTGAGAGTTCCCATGCCGAGAGAATGGCCTTCACACCTTCGGGAATGTTCTCGACCGTGACGACGTAGTTGAACACCAGCGATCCCGCGATCAGCATGCCGATGGATATCGATGTTCGAGCACTGACAGCGAGCGAATTGTAGAAGTCGCGCCAGCTCACGCTGCGATAAAGCCCGGCCGAAATGATCAGTGCGTATGCGGCTGCGATGGCGGCTGCTTCGGTCGGCGTCATGATGCCGGTGTAGATGCCGCCGAGCAACACGACCGGCATCATGAGGGACGGAAAGGCCTCCCAGGTAATCCTCGGGAGCTTGCGGAGGGGAACCGGTTTCTCGACCGGGAAATTCCTGCGCCGGGCTGTGACGGCCACGATGATCATCTGACTGATCGCCATCAGCAATCCTGGAATGACTCCTCCGAGGAAGAGAAAGCCGATGGAGGCATCGGAGATGAGTGCATAGAGCACCATCGGGATAGATGGCGGGATGATGGGACCGATGACCGAGGAAACAGCGGTGACGGCGGCTGCATAGCTTGCGGTATACCGGCCGTCGCGAGTCATCATGACCTGCATCATGCGCCCAGTGCCGGCCGCATCCGCAATCGCAGAACCCGACATGCCGGCGAAGATGATGCTCTGCAGGATATTGACATGCGCAAGGCCGCCCCTGAAGCGGCCGACAAGAGCGTTGCAGAACGTCATGAGCCTATCGGTCATGCTGCCGATGTTCATGAATTCGGCGGCGAGAATGAACAACGGAACCGAGAGGATCACGTAGTTGGAGTACATGCCGTTCAGGATCTGCTCTGCGGCTGTCCCCATATCCAGGCCGGAGAGCAGAAGGTAAAGGATCGATCCAGCGATCATCGAATGGCCGATAGGCAGGCCAAGAAAGGCAAGGATCGTGATCGCGACCAGTGCGAGCGAGAAGGGGCTTGCCAGGTTCATACGCCGGAACTCGCCTTGGTGGGATCGAACTCGTCAGGCGCGACGCCACGCATGGCCTGCCAGGCCAGACAGATGTAGCGGATAATGGTTGCGACGACGAAGACGAGGTAGATCGAAAACAGCCAGTCGAAACGGATTTTGAGATAGCTGGTCTTTTCCACCTTCATGAAGGTGACATAGTCGAAGACGGCCGGCAGCGCGGTGCCATAGAGAGCGATCAGGATCATGGCAGTGATGATGCACATGATCCTGCGCGGACCGGGGCCAACGGCTCCGTAGATGATGTCGAAGCGGATCTCCTCCCGCTCACGGATAACGAATGAGGCGCCCCACAGAACGAGCCAGATCCAAAGAATGACACTTACTTCGTGTGTCCAGCCGATCGGGAGGTTCAAGGCATATCTGAAGGCGATCTGCAGGAGAAAGGCCAGGAACATCAAGGCCAACATGAGCGCTGCGACGTTCTCGGCGCGTCGCGCCAACCAGGGGCCCATGTGTCGTACCCACGCGATCATGAAAAGGATTTCCTTCCTTAAGAAGGCGCCGATCAATACGAATGAAGCGGCTTTCCGCTAGAGAACCGATGCTGTTCGAGGAGCTGCCGAACAATGGTGGCACGACAGCTCCTCAGATTGAGCTTCACATGGCGTTGATTTTTTCCAGCATACCCGGCTCCCAGCTCTTGGCGAGGTCGGAGGCCAGATACTTCTTCTGTGCATAATCGCGGAAGGCCTTCAGGTCCGGCGTGTAGACGTTGAGGCCTTTTTCTTTGAAGAAGGTCGCAAGCTCGGCTTCCTTCTTCAGGTGCTCCTGCGTGCTCCACTCAATCGCCTTGTCGGCCGCGGCCTGGAAGGCCGCCTGCTTCTCCGGTGGCATCGCGTTCCAAACTTTGTTGGACACGGCCAGGAGATCGAAACCGACGAGATGTGATGTGAGCGCGACTTGCGACATCACCTCGTAGAACTTCATATTCTGAACGTTCGGCAGCGGATTGTCCTGCCCGTCGATGGCTCCAGTCTGCAGGCCGGTATAGACCTCGGCATAGGCCATTGGCGTGGGATTCGCGCCGAGCGACTGGCCGAGGAATTGCCATGCATCGCCACCCGGCATGCGCAGCTTGATGCCGGCCAGATCCTCCGGCGTGTTGATCTTCTTGTTCGGCTTCAACCCCACATGACGGACGCCGAAATAGGTGGGACCCAGGATGTGGATACCGAGCTGGTCGGATGCCATCTTCTTGAGCTTCTGACCCACATCGCTCGCAAAGACCTTTTTCAGGTGATCCGCATCACGGAAGACATAGGCGGCCGTCACGATGGACCAGGCGGGAATCTGGTTGGAGATATCCTGCGGCGCGATGTTGCCCATCTCCAGGTTGCCGCGCTGCATCGCCACGAGCTCGGTGCCCTGCTTGAACAGGGTGCCGCCGTAATAGGGCTGGAGGGTGAAGCCCTGAGCCTTAATGTCCTCGGCAAAGCGCTTCATCATTTCGGCGCGGATGTCCTGATCCGAGAAAACGGCCGAGAAGCGTAAGGTGGACGGCGCCTGTGCGGCGGCTGGCCCGCCCATGTTCCACGCCAGAAAGGCCGCGCCTGCGGCCATCAATATACGACGGTTGATGCTGAGTGGCATGTGTTCCTCTCCTGAATGTCAGCGCGCATTTTTCTGCGTCTTGGGCGAGACTATCTGCTCAGATAATTGCAAAATCAATAGGCGTTCTTAAAATCATCTGATATTTTAAGTTAAACCAGATGACGTTGGGGAGCCGTTTGCTCGCAAGCGTGGCCGGATGAGTATTGAGCTTTTAGCGACATCGATTGCCGATCGGGCCTATGACCGAATTCGGGCTGACATCGTCTTCGGGCGACTTGCGCCTGGCGGCAGGCTGCGGCTCGACCGTTTGGCAAAGGATTACGGCGCGAGCGTCAGCACGGTTCGAGAAATCCTCAGCCGCCTCTCTTCGGAAGGATTGGTGATCGCGGAAGGGCAGCGCGGCTTTCAGGTCACTCCTGTTTCGCCTGAGGGGCTTCAGGACGTCGCGTCGATGCGGTTGCTCCTGGAATCCTACGCGCTCCCCTTGTCCTTTGCAGCCGGCGACCTGGAGTGGGAAGGCCGTGTCGTCGCCGCTCATTACAAGCTAGCCGTCATGGAGCGCCGCATGATGGTGGACGAGACCGCGGGCATGGAGCTCTGGAAGCGGTATGACCGCGAATTCCATCAAACGCTCATCGAGGCCTGTGGCTCGCAGACCGTTCTCGATCTTTATGGCGGGGTCTTCGACCAGTACCTCCGCTATCAGATGGTGGCGGTCGTCTTTCGCGGGGAGATAGCCGCCGAGGAGCACAGGCTCCTCCTCGATTGCGCTCTGACCCGCAACGCGGAGCGGGCCTGCGAAGTTCTCGGCCGACATGTGAACGGGTGCGTGGACTACACCTTAAACAGCGGTGCCCTGCGATGAACGACATGGCCACGAACCCGCAGCTTCAGGGCATAGGCGAAAGCGCCTATCACAGGATCCGGACCGACATCGTCTTCGGCCGCCTTTCTCCGGGAAGAAAACTGAAACTGGAACAGCTGAAAGCCGACTACGGAGCAAGCGTCAGCACGCTCCGCGAGATCCTGAACCGGCTCTCATCCGAACGCCTCGTCGTCGCGGAAGGTCAGAAAGGGTTTGAGGTCGCGCCTGTCTCCATCGCGAACTTGAGGGAAATTGCAGCCCTCCGGCAGTTGCTGGAATGCCGTGCCTTGGAGCAGTCCTTCCGGGCCGGCGACATGGAATGGGAGGGGCGTGTCGTCGCCGCGCACCACCGGCTGGCGCGCATGGAAGAGCGGATGGCTGAAGGGGATCGGAGCAGGACCGAGGAGTGGAAGCAGTATGACTGGCAGTTTCATCAGGCGCTGATTTCCGCCTGCGGATCGAAGATGCTGATCGACACTCATGCAGCGGTCTTCGACAAATATCTCCGCTATCAGATGATTGCCCTGAGCTATCGCGGAGAGATCGCTGCCGAGGAGCATCGGCTCCTGCTGGAATGTGCTCTGGAGAGAGACGCGGCACGAGCCTGCGAGGTGTTGACGCGCCACGTCGCCGGCGGCGTCGAGCATGCGCTCGCGACCGGAACGATCAAATGACCGAGAAAGAGTGAGCCGGACGGCAACGCTCTCCTGAAAACCATGAGGGAACTGGATCCAAGAGCATGCGCACCGCCATCGCCACAGTTTGTTTAAGCGGCACTCTTACCGAAAAAATTGAGGCCATTGCGGCCGCCCAATTCAAGGGTGTGGAGATCTTCGAGAACGATCTTCTCTCCTTCAACGGCACGCCGGTCGATGCGCGGCGCATGATCGAAGGCCTGGGCCTCAAGACCATCACCCTCCAGCCCTTCCGTGATTTCGAGGGCATGCCGGAGCCGCAGCGTTCCAAGGTCTTTGCCAGGGCTGAACGCAAGTTCGACGTCATGCAGGAACTCGGCTGCGACCTCCTCATGGTGTGCAGCAATGTCTCGCCCGACTCCCTCGGCGGAATCGAGCGGACAGCCGCAGACTTCCATGAACTTGGGGAGCGTGCCGCCAGACGCGGCATGCGCGTGGCGTTCGAGGCTCTCTCCTGGGGGCGTCACATCCACGATTATCGTGACTCGTGGGAGGTCGTGCGACGGGCGAACCACCCTGCAGTGGGGTTGGTGCTCGACTCCTTCCACATTCTCGCCCGTGGCACGGACCTGTCGGCGATCCGCTCTATTCCTCCGGAGAAGATCTTCCTGGTGCAGATGGCCGACGCACCGAAGCTCGACATGGATTATCTCTCCTGGAGCCGGCATTACCGCTGCTTCCCGGGGCAGGGCGATCTACCGATCGACGACTTCATGCTGGCCCTGCATGCAACTGGCTTTGACGGACTCTTATCATTGGAAATCTTCAATGACCGCTTTCGGGCAGGCTCTGCGCGCAATGTCGCCATCGATGGACAGCGCTCGCTCATCGTCATGCTTGATGAACTCCGAAGGCGGACGGGATCGACGATCCCCGATCTGCCTGAGCTCCCGCCGAAAGCTGAGTGCTCCGGCGTCGAATTCGTTGAGTTCGCAGTCGATGAGCGGAGCGCAGTCGGATTCGAGCAGATCTTGACGGGCCTCGGATTCCGCAAGGCCGGGATTCACCGCTCCAAGGCCGTGACGCGTTGGCGGCAGGGCGACGTCAACATCGTCGTGAATTCAGACAAAGAAGGATTCGCTCATTCCTTCAATATTACGCATGGAACATCCGTGTGCGCCTTGGCGCTTCGCGTCAATGATGCGCCCGGAACCGTGAACCGGGCCGTCACTCTTCTGGACCAGCCATTCCAGCAGCCGGTCGGGCCGGGGGAGACGAATATCCCGGCAGTCCGCGGACTTGGCGGAAGCCTGCTGTATTTCGTCGACCGGAAGAGTGGGCTCGATAGGCTTTGGGATGTGGATTTCGAACCGGTCGATGCCGAAGACTTCAAGGGAGCCGGACTGACCTCTGTCGATCACGTATCGCAGTCCATGCATTACGAAGAGATGCTGACGTGGCTTCTGTTCTATACATCGCTCCTCGATGTGCAGAAGACGCCGGTTCAAACCGTGATCGATCCAGGCGGCGTCGTGCAGAGTCAGGCCGTCGAGACCGGTGACGGTTCTCTCCGTCTGATCCTCAATGCCTCGCAGAGCCAGCGGACCCTGTCATCTCGATTCCTGACTGAGCTGTTCGGATCGGGAGTGCAGCACATTGCTCTGAGGACAGACGACATTTTCGCAACGATCGCTTGCCTGAAGGAGAACGGGGTAGACCTCCTGCCCATTCCGGAGAATTACTACGACGATCTCGAGGTCAGAACCGACCTCTCCGCCGATGATGTCGAACGGATGCGCTCGGCCAACATCCTGTACGACCGTGAGGGACCTGCCGAATACTTCCAGGTTTACACCAGGACTTTGGAAGGAGGCTTCTTCTTTGAGATCGTGGAGCGGCGTGCGTATCGAGGATATGGGGCCGTCAATGCGCCGATCCGCCTTGCCTCGCAGACACGCCTTGCATCCGAAACGGTGCCCGCCGGCCTTTGACGAGCAGTCCCTCAGCCGATCAAGACGAGGAGACGCGTTACGCGCGCTCCTCCCAGAGCTTGGCGAGTTCGACGATGGTCTTCACCGCCTTTTCCATATCCTGGCTGCTGACGAATTCCAGCGGGGAATGGAACGCATGGCCGCCGGCGAAGATGTTGGGGCAGGGCAGTCCCATGAAGGAGAGCCGTGAACCGTCCGTGCCGCCCCGAATGCTGCCGCGTATAGGATCCATGCCAGCGCGCCTGATCGCTTCTATCGCATATTCCACGATCTCCGGATGCCGGTCGAGCACAACCTTCATGTTGCGGTACTGTTCCTTGACGGTGAAGGTGTAGCCGGAGCCCGGATAGTTTTTCATCACCTCCTTGGTGATGTTTTCCAGCAGCGCCTCCTTGTGCTTCAGACCATTCTCCGTGAAGTCGCGAATGATGAAGCTCAAGTTTGCCTTTTCCATCACGCCAGACACGCCGGTGGGATGAATGAAGCCTTCGCGGCCTCTCGTCGTCTCAGGCGCCATGTCCTTCGGGAGGCGATCAATGATGGCACCGGCAATCCTGATGGCGTTTTCCATCTTGCCATAGGCGAAACCCGGATGGATGGCCACGCCCTTGATGGCGATCTCAACCGCATCGGCGGAGAAGGTCTCGTCCTCGATCGTGCCGGCCATCTCGCCGTCCATCGTGTAGCCGAAAGCGGCGCCGAGCTTTTTCAGGTCGACTTTGTCGACGCCGCGGCCGATCTCCTCGTCAGTGGTGAAGAGGATGCGGATCGTGCCGTGCTTGATATCCGGGTTCTTGATCAGGAACTCGGCCGCCGCCATGATTTCGGCAATGCCGGCCTTGTCGTCCGCTCCCAAGAGCGTCGTGCCGTCCGAGGTAACGATGTCGTGACCGATCAGATCATTCAGCACGGGATGATCGGCGATCCGGATGATTTGGTGGGGATCGCCTGGAAGCCGGATGTCGCCGCCCTGATAGTTCCTGACAATCTGCGGCTTGACGTTGGTGCCGGAAAAATCCGGTGCCGTATCCATGTGGGCGCAGAAGCAGATGACAGGAACGTTGTTCTTGGGGGTGTTCGCCGGAATGGTCGCATAGACATAACCATGCTCGTCGAGATGCGCGTCTGAGACGCCGATCTCCAGGAGTTCCTCAACCAGCCTTCGACCGAGGTTCTTTTGCTTCTCGGTCGAAGGCTGGGACGCAGATGCGGCGTCGGACTGGGTATCGATGACGACATAACGGAGAAAACGATCAGTAACGCTGGCGGCCATGGCGCAAGATCCAAAATCGCGAAGGAAACAGAGGACTTGTAGCGGGACAAGGCCGTCTCGGGAATGGGCGATCCGTAAATCCATCTATTCGACTGCTTTTATGGCTCACTCGGCGGTGAGCCACTCAGGCCTCCGGGTGGCTGTCGCTCATATGGGGCAGGGACCGCCTCTGGATCTGCTGCCCCACTTTTGGCAGCTAAGGGGCGGCTCGCGGTGGAGCCATGCACACGCTCTCAGGGCTAATTCTCCGCCGCCTCGGCCCAGTAGCGAAGGCTTTGGTGATTGACAGGGGCTCCGGCCGAATCATGCAGGGCCAGAATAGCCTCGTAAAACCGGCACGCCGCGTCTGGTCCGGCGAGCAGGCGGAGGCTGTTGATGATCCGCGTGATCCGCAGATGGTTATGGTCCTGCCACCTGAGCCAATCGTTCGTCTCGCGGTAGAAGCGGAGCATCCGCTCCATTGCTTTCATGAGAGTGTCGGACGCGCGATGATCTGCCCGGATGGCTTCGATTTCCGCACTTGTCAGAACGGGAGCGCCGGGCTGGGCGGCGCTGCGGGTCGGAAGAGGAAAGAGCCACTGAATGTAGTCATGCACGGCTTCGAGCTGCTCGTTGGAGAAGGCGAGCACATCGGTTGCATAACGCCCTCGATGGTCGCATCCAGTGCCAGCGAGAAAAGCGTGAAGGGGGCCAGACGAAGGTTCAGACATTCGTCGTTTCCAATGCCGGTGCCATGAGACTGTAGGCGAAGTCTAACACGGGAGCGGAGGCTCTGCACGGCTCTGGGCGGATGGCATAATTGCCGTAAGGCCCTCAGGTGGACGAAGCGGTTTGCGTGTCCAGAGGCTCAAGGCTTTCCAGAGAGACCCATCCGACAGGACGGTGAGGAACAGGGACGAGATAGGCCCTGCCATTCTCTATCTTCTCGATTCTACAGGAGAGGGCTCTTTGATCTCCCGGAGGGCGATACACGACGATCGTGCCAACCTGGAACTGATCCTCCGAGGCAGAATTCTCGCTGACGCTTTCCTGTTTAGGAAGGGTGTTCTCCGGCGGTATTGTAGCATTCCTTGCGGCTCTGAAACGATCGAGGGCGGCGATGGCCACTCGGGCTCTGTCCTTATACCGCTTGTGAACAGCTCTTAGAATGGGGCCGCTGGAGCGCCCTGGGTACCAGGAAGAACCGCCCACTTTTGCGAGCTCGTGGGCAACGGCTTCAATCTCTTCGTCTGTCACCTAGCACCGTCCGCAGTCATACGACCTATGAGAATGATTACATAGGGCAGGTAGAGAAGGAGTTAACAGGACCCGGATGTCGATCAGTGAAAAAGAAGCCAGCTGATCAACGTCAGAGGGGCGACTACTCCTAGTGCAAACGGCGCAATATGGCGAGCCATGGTGATCATCCTCAGATGATCTATTATTACCTAAGGTAATGTGGCTGTCTGTGACTTGTCGCACATGGGCGTGAATAAGAGCTGTTCCAGATCGGGTTTGTGGGACTCCACAAGAATGCTGCCTGTCGCCTCAGCCAAACCGCTCCGGCTCAGATCAAGGCTGATGAAGCGTTGGCAAGCCTCCCGCAAGCCTGCGGCTCCAATCTCTCGTGCATGTGGGCGGATTCGCTCGATCGAGAATGCGGAGGGGCTCCCATGGCGACGGTGTTGATTTGTGCGGTGTTTGTCTCGCTGACAGGCCTCATCGCGCCACCTGCCTTGAAGATCATCAGGCTTGGTCGCGAAGGGAGGATGGAGCTGAGGCCGGTTCGACCTGCCTTTGCTCCTGACTAGAGCTGTTTCCCTTGACATGGAATCAGCTCTCTTCGTGCTGAGCTGCATTTTTGATGGTGAGCCGGATCCACTTCACCGAAGAATGCCCTGGGGCAGGAGAGCGCTCGTCAAACGAGCACTGAGGGAGCGAGTTCGCCGTCCAGACTGATGAGATCCCTGGTCCAGTTCCAGGCGGTATAGAGAAATCCATCGCTATCAAGAACATAGACGTTCTGGCGAGCGGACGCCCCAGCGCGGTGCGCAGAAGTCACGGCAAATTTGAGCGCATTGGTTCGAAAATAAAAGGCTCCCAGGTCCCGGCCCTGGTGAAGAACAGACCATCGCCTATCGCGATACGCAACACAGTACGCTTCGTGGGGCATTGAGGCACCTCCGAAGTTGTTGGGTGATCAAATCAGACGGGGCCTTGCTAACCTCTGCTGGCAGTCCAGGCAACCCATAAAAACCGACGGTTTGCATAGCCCGAGAAGGTTAAGAATCGGTGATAGAAGGTTGGTCCGCTGACAGGTAAAATTTGCCTTGGAATAGAAAAGCCTCCTGACCCGCCTTTCCAATTACAGGCGGATCAAGAGGATCTGATGTTGCGGATTGGGACTGGCTTTCGTGATGCTTACTTCGAAAGCGGTGTCGGCACTACTTTACTGGTTGTCGTCCTGCACGGTTGTGTCGCGGCGAGAGGAGCGACGTCTCTCGCGCCTGATGCGCTTCATGAGAGCAATCGATGCCACAAGCGTCCGCTCGAGTTGATGCAATGAAGGAGGCGTATCGGGCGATGGTGCCAAATGCTGAATATCTCGCATGCTCTACAGTCTCAGCCTTTCCTGCGCGATTTGTATCAACAGTTCAGGGATGAACCCTGGCTTGGCAGTACGGCCAGAATGTGGCTGCTATTGAGAGGGTAAGGCTTAGATCAACTGGCTCCGATCGGAGCCTTGTGAACGGCGAAACAGTGACATTCGAGAAAAAGTTGATGCAAGGTAACAATCTTACTCTTCGTCGTTATGCTCTTCATTGACTCAAGTTGCCTTATTCCTGTCCGCGCTCATGCCGTCGTCGCTCCACCTCCTGCTTGATCAACACATCCAGAATCTCGCTCGGTACAGCCTTCGAGGGACGATTGTTGATCGCGCGCAGCCGTTCGATATCGAATTTCGGTTCGCGGTTGACGGTGAAAAGACCATTGGTTTCCTGGGCGGTATCGGTCAGTTGGGTGTAGCAGAAGCCTGCGAGAGCCGTGGAGGAGAGCAGGGCATCGACAAGCTCCTCGTAGCGCGCAAGAAGATCGTCGGCGCTGGCGAACTGGCCATAGCCGAACCAGTCCTCGGTTGCCTGCGGCACGAAGCCAAGTCCACCGAACTCGCTGATGACGATCGGCTCGTCTTCGATCTCGACTCCCTCGCCGAGCAGCGGATGGTGGTGCGGTCGCACCTCACGGAACGTGCGGGCGATGGTCTCACGGTCTGCGTAGCGTTCCCGCAGCATCTCGCCGCTTGGTGCATAATCATGAACGCCGAAGACATCGCCAACCGCGTGCTGCCAGCCGTCATTGCCGATCACGGGGCGGGTAGGATCGATTGCCTTCGTGAGATGATAGAGAGCCCGCACGAAATCGCGCTGCTGGGCCGATCGGTCGAGATCGGGTACGCCCCAGCTCTCGTTCAGCGGCACCCAGGTGATGATGGAGGGATGATTGTAGTCGCGGCGGATGGCCTCCAGCCAATCGCGGGTCAACATCTCTGCGGCACGATCGGAATAGACATAGGCATTGGCCGCCTCGCTCCAGACGAGCATCCCGAGCCGGTCGCACCAGTACAGAAAACGGGGATCCTCGATTTTCTGGTGAACGCGAACACCGTTGAAGCCGAGCGATTGGGCCAGTTCCACCTCCCGCTTGAGGGCATCCGCGTCAGGAGCAGTGAGGAGGGAATCCGGCCAGTAGTTCTGCGCCAGCACAAGGCGCAGGAAGATCGGAATGCCGTTGATGATGAAGCGTCCATCGCGGGCTTCGATTCGGCGCAGCCCGAAATAGCTTTCGACACGATCGACGACGGTACCACTTTCGTTGATCAGTTCAATTGTGGCATCGATGAGATTGGGATGCTCCGGGGCCCAGAGCAGGGTGCGGCGACGCCGGATCGCCGCATCGTTGATGTCGAGGAGAAGATCCCGGCGGATTTCGCGGCCTGAGAGCAGGCAGGTGTCATCCACGAGGCAATGTGTCGGGCGGTCGCCTCTCAGCTGCACGCGCATGCGCCAGCCGTCGGGAGGTTTACGATCCAGCCTGACGATCAGCCCGACACCGAAGCGGTCGACGTTGGGAGTCCAGCGCAGTTCTGCAATCGCAACCTGCGGAACCGGCTCGAGCCATACCGGCTGCCAGATTCCCGTGGAGCGGTGATACCAGATATAGCCGGGATGCTCCTCCCAATATTGCTTGCCGCGCGGCTGCTGCAAATCTCTCGGCTCGTCCTCCGCGCGCACGACGATCACCTGTGTCTCACCGGGAATGAGCAACGGAGTGATGTCTGCGAAGAACGGCGTCTGTCCGCCGACATGCTCGACCGCCATGCGGCCGTTGACCCAGACGGAAGCCTTATAGTCGACGGCACCGAAATGGAGCAGAAGACGATCCCGACAGTCGGCTTCGTCGACACGAATCTCACGGCGATACCAAACGACAGGGTGAAAGCCGGTCTCGTGGACGCCGGACCGCGCGCTCTCGGGCGGGAAGGGCACCATGATCTCACGGTCGAAGGGCTCTGCCTTGTCAAACCAGCCCTCTGCAAAGCCACGATTGTCGTCGTCGAATGCAAAACCCCAGCTTCCGCATAGGTCGGTCCAGCGCTCCCGACGCAATTGGGGGCGCGGGTGGAGGTGGGCCGGGGAGATCGTCTCAGTCATTGTGTTATCCACTCAGTAGCGTCCGCTCTTGAGCCGGTGATCGGCCGGTGGGGTGACGAGTTTCAAGCTCTCGTCGCAGGGTTGTTCCTGCTGGGGGAACTGATGGCGATGATCGGTAGGCTGATGCGGGGACGTCGTTTCTCCATGACCGGTCGGCCTGTTGCTTATTCTCTCAACAGGTTTGAACTTGGGACCGGCCTGCCGCGGATGGTGGGCTCGGTGTCTCGGGACTGGCATGGCTGACCTCCCCACGCAGGAAGCCCGATCGTTCTTGGCCGGTTAACGCACGAGGCCAATCTCTGTTCTTGGGAGACAGGATTTGATGAAACTTTCCTGCATGTGAGCCGTTTCCTAGCCTGGATCTCGTGCGGCCGAGGTTCGTCCGCGGCCTAACCGCTGTGCTGCAGTGGAAGCACTGACGCTCAAGGGACGGCCCCGGCATGACCCCAGCACTTCCGACCCGATCTCAGCTTCACCGTTTGACTGCGCCTGATGCATTCTGGTGGTCCACTGGCATCGAGGACACCTTCATCACGGCCCCGCATCCGGTGACCGGAAGGACTCTGGACGAATACGAACTGACGGGCCATTACGACCGTTGGCGCGAGGATCTCGGGCTAATCGCCGAACTCGGTGTACCTTGTGCGCGCTATGGCGTGCCGTGGCATCACATCCAACCCGAGGCGAACACCTGGGACTGGACATTTCCAGATGAGACACTGGAGCGGCTGCTGGATCTAGGTGTCGATCCGCAGGTCGATCTCGTCCATTATGGATTGCCGGCATGGATTGAAGGAGCTTTCCTTCACCCGGATTATCCAAAGCTCGTTGCCGAGTATGCCGGGCGCCTTGCCGAGCGCTTCAAGGGACGCATCACGTGGTATACGCCTCTCAACGAGCCGCGCATCACAGGATGGTATTGCGGGCGCCTCGGCTGGTGGCCGCCGTTCCGGCGGAGTTGGCCTGGTTTCGTCGCACTGATGCTGGCTATCGCCAAGGGCATGGTCGAGACCGTCAAGGCGCTGGAAAGCGTCGATCCCGAAATCGTGCCCTACTTCGTCGATGCCACCGATCTCTTCGACACGGACGATCCCGCCTTCGAGACCGAGGCACGGCGCCGCCAGGAGATCGTCTTCCTCGCGCTCGATCTCGTCGCAGGGCGGATCAACGAGCGTCATCTGCTGTGGCCATGGTTGCTGAAGAACGGCGCCCGAGACGCCGATCTCGCTTACTTTCTCGACAATGCGGTCGGAGTACCGGTCATCGGCATGAACCTTTACCCGATGTTTACGCAGAAAAAGCTCCTGCGGGACGCCGGGGGCCGCTTTCGCATCCGCATGCCCTATGCGGGCGCCGATCTTATCACTCGCCTCGGCCGGCTTTATTACGCGCGCTATGGCGCGCCGTTGATGATCTCCGAGACGGCGTCCATCGGGTCTCTGCGCCGCCGGCTGGATTGGCTCGACCAATCGATCACAGCCACACGGCAATTGCGCACCGAGGGCATTCCGCTCGTCGGATACACGTGGTGGCCGATGTTTTCTCTCGTCACCTGGGCCTATCGCCAGGGCCGCCGTCCCGTGACGGAACACCTGGCGGCCATGGGATTGTGGGACATTGTCCCTGACGAGGCGGATCCGTTGCGCCGGGTAAGGACACCCGCGGTGGATTCCTACCAACAGCTTGCAAGAGGCGGAGCAGAGGCTGTCGGCCCGCTGACGGGAGCCGCGGCTCCTGTGGCTGCAATGCGTTGATGCGAAGGAGAAAGCCGAATGTTCCGAAGCTTTTTTCTGGCCGGGTTCGAAGGATCCACCGGGTACAACCGGCATGGTCAATGGTTCGACCAGATTGTCGCGACGGGCCATGACAAAACCGTCGATGAGGATTACCGGCAACTTGCAGGCCTTGGCCTCCACGCAGCCCGCGAGACCATCCGTTGGCCGCTCGTGGACCTTGGGCGAGGGCGGTATGACTTCTCGACTGTCGAGCCTTTCGTGGAGGCTGCGCGCCGCCATGAGGTGGAGGTGATCTGGGATCTCTTCCACTACGGCTACCCGCGAGAGATCGATCTCTGGAGCGAGGAGTTCCCGAAGCGGTTTGCCGATTATTGCTATGCCGTCGGCCGCTACATCGCTGCACGGACTGACGGCACCTGCGCCTTCACGCCTGTGAATGAGCCTTCCTTCATGGCCTATGCGGGCGGCGAGAGGGGCCTGTTCGCCCCTCACGTGACAGGGCGCGGCTGGGATCTCAAGGTGACGCTCACGCGAGCGGCTATCGAAGGCATCAATGCTCTGTGGACCGCCTGTCCTGGCGCGCGCATGATCAATGTCGATCCCTTGTGCCGGGTCGCTTCTCCCGTTGATCGCCCGGATCTGGCAGAGGAGGCGCGTGACTTCAACGAGCGTCTCGTCTTCCAGAGCTGGGACATGCTGTGCGGGCGCCTTCTGCCCGAGCTCGGCGGCAGCCGCGAGCATCTCGACGTGGTGGGGATCAACTATTACTGGACGAACCAGTGGGAATGGGGTGGAGCCCCGCGAGGCGATGGAGTGGTCCCGCCGCTCAGTGATGACGATCCGCGTCGATGGTCCTTGAGCAATCTCGTCCGCTCGGTCTGGGAGCGCTACGGTGGCGAAGTAATGATCACCGAGACGAGCCATATCGGCGATCACCGCAGCCGTTGGCTGCATGAAGTCGCGCAGGAGTCGGAAGTTCTCCTGCGCGAAGGTATTCCGCTGCGAGGTGTATGCCTCTATCCGATCCTCGGCATGCCCGAATGGCACGACCCCGACATTTGGACGCCGATGGGATTGTGGGATCCCGTCTGCCATCGCGACCCTTGTGGAGAGCGGCTGATCTGCGAGCCTATGCTCGAGGCTTTACGATCCGTGCGGCATGTGGACGAACTCCACCATGCCCTGCTCGCCGCCTCGAACAGAGCAAACCCGATCAGCCAGCAGATGGCAGCCGAGTAAACCGCATGGACCTCAGCGACTTCCCCGGTGAGGATCCTTTCCCGAGGCCTGGCTGCTCTTTCCGGATTGATTGGCTGAGTCCCTCATATGTTCGCCTGCACGATTGCCGCCATGCTTGGCTTTCTGCGAGTCCTCAGGGCCGCGGCCCTGTTTTGCCATGTCTGATCGTTTCATCGCTCGGCCTCCATTGGCTCCGCTCATCGAGCATTGATCGACAGCAAGCCAACGGAACGCATGATAGGATGTTCCGCAGGTACTTACTCGGCCGCCTGTCTCAACGGCAGGAAGCCGATCGCCTGTCGTTGCGGTCCTTCCTGCTTCAGGGTGCGGACCATGTCTTCGTATTCCCGCTCCATTTCCGGCGTCACCGAGGGACGCGTTTCCCGGAGAGCCTGCTCGAAGTGGGCCATGGTCACATTCTGCGCTTCCAGAGACTCGCGCAGGGCAAGCAAACCGGCCCTGCGGGTAAGGTCTTCGAGATCGGCACCTGTGAAGCGGCTGGTTCGTTCAGCGATCACGTCGAGATCCACATCGGGGCCCAGCGGCATCGATTTCGTGTGGATCCCGAGGATGTGTCGTCGGCCCTGTGCATCGGGCACCGGCACGTAGATCAATTCATCGAAGCGGCCCGGACGGAGGAGGGCGGGGTCGATCAGGTTGGGCCGGTTCGTGGCGGCCATCACGACGACGCCTTGCAACTCCTCGAGCCCATCCATTTCGGCCAGGATCGTGTTGACCACGCGCTCTGTGACGGCGGGCTCACCCAATCCGCCGCCGCGCACCGGTGCCAGCGAGTCGACTTCGTCGATGAAGATGACGGTGGGGGCAACCTGCCTGGCGCGTGCGAAGAGCCGGGAAACCTGCTGCTCCGACTCTCCGTACCATTTTGAGAGAAGGTCCGATGACTTCGTGGCGACGAAGTTCGCCTGCGCCTCGCGGGCGACCGCTTTCGCGAGAAGGGTCTTGCCGGTCCCGGGGGGGCCGAAGAGCAGGAAGCCTTTGGCAGGGCGTATTCCCAAACGGCGGAAGGATTCCGGGCTTTTGAGCGGAAGCTCCACGCCTTCGCGCAGGCGGGTTCGTGCTTCCTCGACGCCTCCGATATCGTCCCAGGTCACGTTGGGCACCTGGATCATGATCTCGCGCAGCGCGGAGGGTTGAATGCGCTTCAGAGCATTCTGGAAATCCTGTCCGGTGACTCGCAGATTCTCCAGCACGTCACTGGGGATGCCGTCCTTAAGATTGATGTTCGGCAGGATGCGTCGCAGCGAATCCATCGCCGCCTCGCGGGCAAGGGCGGAAAGATCCGCGCCGACGAAGCCATATGTCGTTCGCGCGATTTCATCGAGGTTCACGTCTTCGCCAAGCGGCATGCCGCGCGTGTGGATCGTCAGAACCTCGCGGCGACCCGCTTCGTCCGGAACGCCGATTACGATCTCGCGGTCGAAGCGCCCAGGTCTGCGCAGCGCTTCGTCGATGGCTTCACGACGGTTCGTTGCGCCGATGACGACAATGTTCTGGCGTGGTTCCAGGCCGTCCATGAGAGTCAGCAGCTGCGCCACGATGCGCCGCTCCACCTCGCCAGTCACCTGTTCACGCTTTGGCGCGATGCTGTCGATCTCGTCGATGAAGATGATGGCAGGGGCGTTCTGCTGCGCTTCCTGGAAAACCTGTCTCAAGCGCTGTTCGGACTCGCCATAGTGACTGCCCATGATCTCCGGGCCAGCAATATGGAAGAACTGCGCCTCGGTCTCGTTGGCGACGGCGCGCGCGAGCAAGGTCTTGCCGGTGCCCGGAGGGCCATAGAGCAGGACGCCCTTTGGCGGGTCGATGCCGAGGCGCTGGAAGAGCTCGGGATGGCGGAGAGGAAGCTCCACCATTTCACGCACTTGGTCGACGGTGTTTCCAAGACCGCCGATGTCGTCATAGGTCACGTCCGCACGGCGCGCTTCTTTCGGCTCCTCGAATTGAGGACGAAGATCGACCTCGGTTTCAGCTGTTACCTGAACGATACCGCGGGGCTGCGTTGAGACGACGACGAGGCGGATCTCCTGTAACCCGTAGGCCGGGATGTTCAGGAGGCCGCGCAACTCCTCGGGAAACCTCGGGTCGGCCGCATTGGGTGAGTAGACGGAAGTCGAGATGACATCTCCCGCTGTGAGCGGACGCTGATAGAAGGTCCGCCTCAAGGCGTCGCCGGAGCCCTGCAGGCGCAGTCCCTTCTGAGCCGGAGCCAGGACGATGCGCGTCGCAGGACGAACTTCGGCCTTCTTGACCTCCACATAATCACCCCTTCCGACACCGGCATTGACGCGTTGCAAACCGTCGAGGCGGATGATGTTCAGGCCTTCGTCCTCGGCGTAGGGCGTAACGGCGATTGCGGTCGTATGCCTCTTGCCGACGATCTCGATGGCTTGGCCTTCCTGCAGGCCAATCTCCGCAAGTGCCTGGCGACTCATGCGGGCAATGCCGCGGCCAGCATCGCCCGGGCGGGCATTCGCGACTTGAAGGCGTACGATCTGCCCGTCGTCTGTCATAGCTTCGTTCCTGTTATCCAAGTGGTCGATCAAGCGGGAATATGTGCAACTAAATTGCGTGAAGCATCGGATCTCGGTCGCCGCGAGTTCAGAAGATTCCAGAGTGGCTTTGCCGATGAATCCGCTGGTCAAACGCTACATCGCTGGATTTGTTGCGGGCATTGCTGCCAGGGGCGTAGCTCGTTCTGAGGTAAGATGAGCGTGAGGAAAAATAATTGCGCGAGGCAGGGCTTGATTCTGGACGCACATCATCGTGAGCCCGCGGCGGGAACCAGGAAATGCGTCGTCCGTTTCCAGCCTATGAAGCCGCGCCGCGAGATCCTGAACAGGCCTGTCGTCCTCCTGGTGGAGGACGAGCTTCTCGTGCGCCTGACGCAGGTGGAAATCCTGCGCGACGCCGAGTTCTGGGTCGTCGAGGCGCAGGATGCGGACGAGGCCTTCGATCTCCTCAAAAAACGCCCGGACATCAATGTCGTGCTTACCGATGTGAACATGCCGGGATCCATAGACGGGTTTGAGTTCGCCCGGCTCGTCCGGCAGGGATGGCCGGACGTGGGTATTCTTGTGATTTCCGGCAAAGTGGCGCCAAAGTCCGGGGATCTGCCGGAGGGCGCACATTTCCTGCAAAAACCGATCCGCCCCGAGGCCCTCGTCGAGGCCTTGAAGGAAGCCATGGTCCCGAGGACCTTGGAAGCGTGAAAAGTTCGACTTGATCAACTAATTTTGATCTTTCCTGCTGGCTTCACGAGAGAGGAGAGTCGTGCATGACTAAGCCGCGGGTTGCTTTCGCGGGGCGTCATGTTCCCCTGCCGCGATCAAAGCCGCTCAGGATCAGCCTGGGCGTTGCGCTGGTGTTGGGAGGGATGATCGGATTTTTGCCCGTGCTCGGCTTCTGGATGGTCCCACTCGGAATCATCGTCCTATCCGTCGACCTTCCGGTTGCACGCAGGCTGCGCCGCCGCTCCGTTGTCTGGTGGGAGCGCCGCCAGCGTGCAAGACAGGAAAGGCTTTAGGTTGCCGGGATGCGTCCTTCCGGCGTGTACTGATCGACTGCCTGGGGTAGCTCGCGCGATAGGCGCGCCAGAATCTCTTCACGTGAAAGTCCGGTCTGCTGCGTGAGCGTCGCCAGAACATCAGGTCCGATGGCCTGCTCAAGTTGTTGCGGTGCAATCTCCTTGTTCGGGCCTGTGCTGACCCATGAATCGGCTACATCGCCCTGACCGTTCTGACGGAACCGGTCGACGAGTTCGCCGAGACCGCCATTCAGCAGGCCACCTGCGCCGGCACCTCCGAGGCCACCCAGCAGCCCGCCGAGGCCTCCAAGGCCACCTGCTTGCTGACCAGGCAGTTGACCCGGCTGCCCAGGTGCGCCGGGCCGCTGCCCGCCACGCATCATCTCCGCAATTTTGTCTCGGTTCTGGTAACCGGCGATGGCAAGAAGGCCCAGAAGGGCTGTCATGGAAGGAAAGCCACGGCTGCTCATGTTGTTGCTCCTGATGATCGAACATGAACCGCGCGAACAGGAAAAGGGTTCCGGCCGAGATTGCTCCACGGATTCATGACAGGTTCGAACTCAGTCGGGACGCAAAAATTCATCGGTCGAATTGTCGCTCGGATATTTAAATACGCCGAGGCCGCCCCAGATAATCGGGCATGCCCGATAAGATCAAAACTCTTCCTCAGAACACCCCTTCGGTTGCCTCCGGTGCGGCCTTGAGCGCGGCTGTGCGGCTTCATCTCGGCAAGCAGCTTCGTGCGCTTTACGGCGACCCGGCCGAGGACAAGTTGCCGCGCGACCTGGCCAAGCTTGCCGAGCGCGTCGCGCAGGTCATCCGCGCGCATACGGAGCCTGTGGATCAGGCCTTCGTCGACGGCGTCATGGAAGCCCTGCCAAATCTGCGCGCCTTCGCGTTGTCGCTCACCGGCAAGCTCGATCAGGCCGAGGATCTGGTGCAGGACACCGTGCTCAAGGCCCTGACGAAGCAGGAGACATTCGAGGCCGGCACGAACCTTCAGGCTTGGCTTTTCACCATTCTGCGCAACGGCTTCTACTCGACTCATCGCAAGACCAGCCGCGAGGTCGAAGATGGAGACGGCGCACATGCCGCGAGCATGATTGCGATTCCGGATCAGGAGGATAAGCTCGCATTGCAGGATCTGTCGACCGCTCTTGAAAAGCTGCCGCAGGAGCAGCGGGAAGCGATCATCCTGATCGGTGCGGAAGGCATGTCCTACGAGGATGCGGCGGAAGCTCTCGGCGTGAAGGTCGGCACCATCAAGAGCCGCGTGAACCGCGCTCGCAACCGCTTGGCTGAGCTGATGGGAGTCGCGGGGGATCGGCTTCATAGCCACACCGCCGACGCTTAATCTTGACAGTTTCAAAGATGCTCCGCGCAGGTATGAGAGATTTTACCCTGCCGCTACGCGGAGCATCTGTTACGGTTGCCTAAAATATCAGCGGCAAGAACGGTCGGGCTCCTGAACTTTTCCTAAGGTTTCATGGTTGAGCTGACAGCTGGTGGGTGCTCGTAAACGCTTCTCTGCCAAGGAGGGGAGCATGGAACACAGACCTCTGTCTGAACTCGGTCACGTTGCCGATCTGAAGCCTTCGGAAGTTCCTGTTCTGTCGAAACGAGAACGCCTCGATCGCTGGGCGGAGCTCCTCGAACGGGAGCCCGACCGCCTTCTCGGAACCCTCGACGAGATCGAGTGGAAGCCGAAGGCGGTGCGCCTTGCCATGCGTGCCGACAATTCCGCTCTGACGGTCGCCTTTAACGATCCGGTGCTGCGGACGGCTGGCCTGCTGAGCGATCGGTTCGGCGATGCGGTGAACTTCTTCCAGATCTCCGAACATGATGCGCATATCGTGCTCTGTTCGTGCCATGGCGGTCAGTTCATGCGAGCCGAAGAGGCAGCGCGTCGGGTGCGCGGCATCCGCTCTCCGAGCCTGTGGTCACTCTACTTCGGCTGGCTTCGATAAGGGCAAGGCCTCGGCGCGATTTCAATCCTTGTAAGGATCGAACTCGCCGGGGCCTGCCATGGCCACGGCGAAGGGGCGCAAGGTGTGCTCGATTTCGATCGTGTCGCCGTGATAGGTGAGCACGTCTTCAAGACGCCGGTAGACCATGGGACTTTCGTCCACGTCGCCGCCGCGCAGCAGCACGCCTTTCTCTCGCAGCCACGTATCCATCTCCTCGCGGGTGAAACGGGGAGGGCGGACCCATTCGCCTTTTTTGTTCTTCTTGCCCTTCGCCTCCATGCGCCCAAAGAGACGGCCCGCACCGTGCACGGTGGAATAAAGGCTGTCGGCGCTCTGCTCGCTTTCCACGCCGTGCAGGATCACCGCATTGTCGGCCATGGAGCCGCCGACGAATCCGCGTTGTCCGGGAAAGGCGGGTGTCGCGCCCTTGCGCACGACCCAGTAATTATGCCCGCCGTGGTTCTCCCGCCAGACGAAGTTGTGGTGGTTGTGGACCGAATCCGTGACCGTGCCGCCGATGATCTGGCGCACGCGCTCGACCACCCATTCACGTCCAGCATAGGCGTAGAGGCCGCCAAGCCTCACACCGGCGAGATAGCTGCGCCCGATCTCGCTGTCCTGGTGGACGAGAGCTGGCTCGACCTCCATGCCATCCTTCGCACCGACAAGCGCCAGGTGCTTGGTGGTGATCTTGTGCCCAAGGCCCCTGGAGCCGAAATGCACGCCAATCCAGACGAAGCCCTCCTCATCCTCGAACAGATCGACATAATGGTTGCCCGAGCCGACCGTGCCCAATTGCTGGGACGCCGTCTTCTTCAGGTCGCGGACACCCGCCTCATCCCAAAGGGGAGAATCGAACAATTCGTGATCGTCCGCGACAGCATTCTTCTGCCCAATGCCGAAGCTGATGGTCTTTCCGATATCGCTCAGGATGCTGCCAGCCTGTTTAGCGATGTCCTCGTATCGGGTGTCGAGGCGCACGGCCATATTGCCGCAAGCAATGTCAAAGCCGACGCCGCTGATAGAGATGTGCTCCTCATAGGCCACCACCCCGCCGATAGGATGTGCATAGCCCAGATGACCATCTGCACAGAGCACGCCCTTGGCTGCGCTACCAGCTCGCATGCAGCGGTTCAGCTGCTGGATCGTCTTCTCGTCATGCTCGCCATAGATGCGGGTATTCATGTGAACTCTCAGGTGCGCCTCTGCTGTCAAACTGAATAGCGCAAGACACGTTCCTGCGAGAATTCGATCTCTGATTCTCGAGCAAGATGAAGCATTAGCTTAGCATTAGGGTGGCATGTCGAGAGCAGCAAATTTCACAACATAAGCTATTAAGCTAAGGTGCCGCACAAATTTGCTTAGCAACCTGAATTTAATTCTAGCAAAAATGCGCCTCTACCACTTATGAGGTATCAATCTGAATTCCAAGCCATGCTCTAAAAACAACGATTTCTTTGAGGATGAGCATGGCAGCTACAATTTCAGTCGCGCGGACAGGCAATCAGGATATCGATGGCGTTCTTTGGAGTTCGCGCTGGAGTGATTCGAAACTCACCTACAGCTTCCCGACCAAGGCATCATATTACGGTGAGGATTACGGGTTCGGGGAACCACGGAATAATTTTGCCGCTTTGAGTGAGGACCAGCGTGATGCGGCACGCCAAGTTTTCGCGATGATCGCCGCGACTACTAAACTGACCTTCACCGAGATCGCAGAAACATCGACAACTCACGCAACCTTACGGCTTGCCAGATCGGATGCGCCGTCGACGGGTTGGTCGTATATGCCGGAAGCAGCCGACAAAGGCGGAGATACCTGGTTAGGGCGCTCCAATGGTTTGTTCGATGATCCGGTGCCGGGAAGCTATGATTATTATGGCTTCATTCATGAAATCCTTCACTCCGTCGGCCTGAAACACGGAAACGAGACCGATGTCTTCGGGGCGATGACGTCTGCCCATGACTCCATGGAATTCTCAGTGATGACCTACAGGTCATACATTGGTGCAGCCGGAGACTATGTGGAGAACGAACTCTTCGGCTATGCCCAGTCGCCCATGATGTACGATATCGCCGCCCTTCAACACCTATACGGGGCGGACTTCACCAGCAATGCCGGCAATACGGTCTATCGCTGGAGCCCGACAACTGGGCAGGAATTCATCAATGGCATCGGACAGGAGGCGCCAGGGGACAACCGCATCTTCATGACACTTTGGGATGGCGGCGGAAACGACACCTACGATTTTTCGAATTACGCCACGAACCTCAAAGTGGATCTGCGTCCCGGCCAGTGGTCCCGTCTCTCGCCGGAGCAAATTGCCCAGCTGGGCGAGGGGCATGATGCACGCGGCAACATCGCGAATGCCCTGACTTATCAAGGTGATCCCCGCTCGTTGATCGAAAATGCCTACGGTGGCATGGGCAATGATGTGATCACGGGAAACGCCGCAGCCAACAGGCTCAGAGGCGGGAATGGCGCAGACCGTCTTTATGGGCGCGAGGGGAACGACATCCTCTGGGGTGGTGCGGGGAAGGATATGTTCTTCTTCAATACCAAGCCGAGCGGCGCTAACCGGGATCGCCTTGTCGATTTTTCCGTCGCAGATGATACGATCTATCTGGAAAACGCGGTGTTCACGAAGTTGGGGAGTGCCGGAAAGCTGTCGGCCGCTGCCTTCTGGAAGGGAGCCGGGGCGCACGATTCAACCGACCGCATCGTCTATGATGCCGCTCAAGGCGGGCTCTATTACGATGCTGATGGGACAGGGAAAACAGCCTCCATCCAGTTCGCCCAGCTATCGAAGGGCCTGAAGATGACCTCTGCCGATTTTGTGGTCGTGTAGGGCGTAAACCTTGTTGCCAATGGGCTGCGTTATCCAGCCGATCTGCGTTCTTTGATCGAGAATGCGGATCGGCGGCTCAGGAAGCGACATTGCCATCCGCCATATGGTCACGATCGGTCTCGAAACTGGAGGCGGTGCCGACCGTTTGTCCGGCCTCAAAGGCAACGAAACATTGGTCGGCCGTACGGTCCGCGATATCTGGCGACGGCCCAGGTCCTGACCGGGCGGCTCTCCGGGGCTCAAAAACCATGGCCAGCGACCTCCGAATTGTCTGGAGAGAGGCCCCCAAGCACCTTCCCCTTGCCGCTACCATCCGTCAATTTGACTTCCCGCCGGGTTTGGGGGACATCAGCGCCTTCGTGGGATAATCCCGCCCGGTTTCCTGTCGGCAAAGGCTTGTCCGCCTCCGGAGTTATTGATGGACGGTTCCGTCGCCCAGCAGAATCTATCCTTGCGCCGTTTCTCGGTGGAGCAACTTACGAGCTTCATGGAGCGCAGCCATGCCAGGCTTTGTGCCGTGCTCGTGCTGCTGTCGCTAGCCTGCTTTCTGCCAGGCTTCACCACCCTCCAGCCCATGGACCGGGACGAGCCGCGCTACGCCCAGGCTTCCAAGCAGATGCTGGAATCCCACGACTTTGTCGATGTCCGCTTCCAGGACGAGGCCCGATACAAGAAGCCGGTTGGCATCTATTGGATGCAGAGCGCCAGCGTCGCAATCGGCGATGCGCTGGGAGTTTCCGAGGCTCACACCACGATTGCCCTCTACCGGATACCATCCCTGCTCGGCGCCATCGCGACGGTTCTCCTGACCTATTGGGCGGCTCTGGCCTTCTTCGGGAGGCGAGGGGCCTTCCTGACAGCGGCACTGATGGCCACCTGCGTCATCCTCATGGTCGAGGCGCGGCTCGCCAAGACGGATGCTATGCTGACCGCCTGCTCCGTGGCGGTCATGGGCGGGCTGGCGCGGGCCTATTTGAGCAGGGGCGCCGGGGTACTGCCCCGCCGTGCCCTGTTGATCTTCTGGATGGGCTTCGCCCTCGGGATTCTGATCAAAGGGCCTCTGGTCCTGATGTTCGCCGGCCTCACCGGCGCAGTCCTCTCCTACAAGGAGCGCTCGACCCGCTGGCTGTTCACCCTGCGTCCTTGGCTGGGCCTAGCCTTCACGCTGGCGGTCGTCCTCCCCTGGTTCATCGCCATTGCCATCAAGAGCGGCGGCGCCTTCTATTCGGAGGCGGTGGGCCATGACATGCTGGGCAAGGTCGGCACAGCTCAGAAATACCACTGGGCTCCACCCGGGTTCTATCTGCTGGCTTTCTTCGCCACCTTCTGGCCCGGCGCGATCCTCGCCGCCATCGCGGTGCCCTTCGCCTGGATCCACCGCAAGGAGGAGCCTGTCGCCTTCGCGCTCGCCTGGATCGTTCCCTCCTGGCTCGTCTTCGAGGCAGTTCCGACGAAGCTGCCGCATTACACTCTGCCGCTGCTCCCGGCGGTGGCAATCGTGACCGTCATGGCGATCTCCCGCCATTTCGTGGGGCCGCATCGGCCGTTGGCGAAGGTGTCCACGGTCCTTGTTCCTTTCATTCCGGTGGGGCTGGCCATCGGCCTGTCGGCGGCGAACTGGTCCTTCGACGGCACGCTGCCTTATCGGGGCCTGCCGTTCATGATGATCGCCTCGCTGATCGCGCTTTATGCATGGTGGCTCTTTATCAAGAACCGCATGCTGAGCTGTCTCTGGGCCGGTTTTCTCGCGGCGGTCTTTCTGTCCATCGGCGTGTTCGGCTTCACCCAGCTCGACCTACGGTCGCTGAAGATCTCGCCGAAGCTCGCAGAGACGGTGCACAATTTGCCTGCAGGCAAAGTTCGGGTCGCCGCGCTCGGCTATCATGAACCGAGCCTCGTGTTCCTGGTCGGGACCAATCTCGATCTTATCGACACGGGCGCAGAGGCTTCCGCTTTCCTGAAGAACAACAGCTGCGCCATTGCCTTCGTGGACAAGCGCTTCGAGGGTGATTTCCGGGCCGAGAACGAGCGGAACGGCCTCGTGCCTGCACTCTCGACCCGCGTCTCGGGTTTCAATATCAACAGTGGAAAGCGTGTCGATATCGGCGTCTATTCCGTCGATTCCGGCTGTCCATGATTTCTTCTCTCAAGAGGGGGCCCTAAGGGGCCCTTGATCGATGAACGACTTAAATACGGATCCGCGCCTGAGCGTCGTGGTGCCCGTCAAGAACGAAGCCTTGAACATCCTGCCCCTCGTGGAGGAGATCGAACGCGCCTGCGCGCCCCTTTCTCCCTTCGAGGTAATCTACGTGGATGACGGCTCGACTGATGACACCGCCAGTCAGGTGCTGGCGGCTCGTGCCACGCGGCCCTGGCTGCGCCTCGTTCGCCACGAGGTCAGTTGCGGGCAGAGCGCCGCGGTACGCACCGGTGTCCATGCGGCGCGTGCGCCGATCATCGCGACGCTCGATGGGGACGGTCAGAACGATCCAGCCTTCATTCCCCAGATGACCTCCGTTCTTGAGGACACGACCGTCGGTCTCGTCGCCGGTCAGCGCGTCGGGCGCAAAGGCGCCGCCAAGCGCTGGCAGTCGCGAATTGCCAACAATGTGCGCGGTCGGGTTCTGAAGGATGGGACCCGTGATACCGGCTGCGGACTCAAGGTCTTTCGCCGGGACGTCTATCTGCGCCTGCCTTATTTCGATGCCCTCCACCGCTTCATGCCCGCGCTGGTAAAGCGGGAGGGCTTTTCTGTCGCCCATGTGGATGTGGTTGATCGGCCCCGTCATGCGGGCCAGTCCAATTATGGCCTCTTTGACCGCTTGTGGGTCGGTATCCTCGATCTCGTCGGCGTGTGGTGGCTGATCCGGCGCCGCCGCCGCGTGCCCGTTGCCCAGGAAATCCTCTGATGCTGATGCGCCTGTCTCACGATATCGGATTGTACTTCTACGATATCGTCATAGCCCGTTTCGACCTCTGGGCCGCCTTCGGCGTGCTCGCGCAGTTCGTCTTCGGCGCCCGGTTCATCGTGCAGTGGATCGCGAGCGAGAAGGCGGAAAAGAGCGTCATCCCGATGGGCTTCTGGTTTCTGTCCATCGCGGGCGGGTTGATGACGATGGTCTATGGATTCGCTCGGCGCGACATCGTCATCATCCTCCCTCAGACCCTGTCGATCTTCATCTACGTCCGTAACCTGATGCTGATCGCGAAAGACGCCCGGAAAAGGGCGGGTGAGGTCGAGCTGCCGACCTAATCCGTCTCCCGCAATCGGGCGAAGCCCGCATCGAGATCGCGCTTGAGATCCTCGAGATCCTCGAGGCCGATATGGAAACGCAGAGCATGGCCGCCCGGCTCCCATTTCGTCGCCGTGCGGTAGCTGGCGCAGTTGAATGGGATCACGAGGCTCTCGAATCCGCCCCAGGAATAGCCCATGCCGAAGAGGGCAAGCCCGTCGAGCATCGCCGCCAGCGCCTTGTCCGAGCGGGGCTTGAGGATGACGGAGAAGAGGCCGGACGAGCCCTTGAAATCTCGCTTCCAGATCTCATGACCCTGGTAGGTTTCGAGCGCCGGGTGCAGGACCTGTGCCACCTCGGGGCGTGCGGCGAGCCAATGGGCCATCTCGAGAGCTTGGCGTTCATGCTCGCGCAGACGAAGCGCCATCGTGCGAAGGCCGCGAAGCCCCAGGAACACATCCTCCGGCCCCGGGCACATGGCGAAGGCGTCGTAGGCCGCCCGCAGGTCCTTGAAGCAGCGTTCATTGGCCGAGACCATGCCGAGCAGAAGGTCCGAGCCGCCGCTGAGATACTTCGTGCCCGCCTCGATGGCGATATCGACGCCACGCTCATGGGGCGGGAAGAGCAGGGGAGTCGCCCAGGTATTGTCCATGAGAACGACAGCTCCGTGACGGTGCGCCACCTCGGCGATAGCGGGGATGTCCTGCATCTCGAAAGACTGGGAGCCGGGTGCTTCCGTAAAGACAGCTGCCGTGTTCGGGCGCATCAGGGCCTCGATTCCGGCTCCGATTGACGGATCGTAATAGGTGGTTTCCACACCAAATTTTTTGAGCATCCCGTTACAGAACTGCCGTGTCGGCAGATAGACGGAATCGGTGATCAGCAAGTGATCGCCGGCCTTGAGGCACGACATGAGGGCTACCGTAACGGCAGCAAGCCCCGATGGGGCGAGCACCGTGCCGGCCGCACCGGTAATCTCCGTCCAGGCCTTTTCGAGCGCCTCGGTGGTCGGAGTCCCCTTCGTTCCATAGGAATAGCGGCCCCGCCGATGCAACAGATCGTCGGTCGTAGGGTAGAGAACCGTGGAACCGCGGTAGATCGGCGTGTTAACGAAACCGTGCTGCTCAAAGGGCTCTCGGCCCGCATAAACGAGGCGGGTGCGTTCTGCGAGGTCGGCAGGCTTGGAAGGAAGTTTGGACATCGGCTCAAGGGCTTGCTGAAGGGGGCTTGATCTGAGGCCGAGCCCGGCTCGGCGTCAACCCTCTGAAGAAAAAGCGTTCCATCAAGACTTGACCAGTGATCAATCATGGAATGTGATGGATCCGATGCCGCCTCGATCGATGCGGCGTGGAACGGTCTGACCGTGGCTCGGCTGGGGGAACCAAAGAACAGGCGAGCCGAATGGAACTATTGGGAGAATATACCAGCATGAAAAAGGCTCTCATCTCGATTGCCTTCGGCCTGACGGCGAGCCTGCTCGCGACGGGTGCTTCCGCACAGGCAACCCTGAACAGCGTAAAGCAGAAGGGCTTCCTGACCTGCGGCTCGAACACCGGTCTCGCCGGCTTCGGCCTGCCGGATGCCCAGGGCAACTGGACGGGTCTCGACGTGGACCTCTGCCGCGCTATCGCCGCAGCGATCTTCGACGATCCGAGCAAGGTGCGCTACATCCCGCTCGCCGCTAAGGACCGCTTCACCGCGCTCCAATCGGGTGAAGTGGACGTGCTGTCCCGCAACTCGACCATGACGATGTCGCGCGATACTCAGCTCGGCCTCGACTTCCCGGCCATCAACTATTTCGACGGCCAGGGCTTCATGGTCCGAAAGAAGCTCGGCGTCTCCTCCGCCAAGGAGCTGAACGGCGCTTCGATCTGCACCCAGCAGGGTACCACCACCGAGCTTAACCTCGCCGACTACTTCCGAGCCAATAACATGAAGTACGAGGTTGTGGCTTTTGCGACCTCGGACGAGACCTTCAAGGCCTATGATGCCGGTCGCTGCGACGCGTTCACCACGGACGCTTCGGGCCTCTACGCCGAGCGTCTGCGCGCTTCGGCTCCGGACGATCATATTGTTCTGCCCGAGATCATCTCGAAGGAGCCTCTCGGCCCGGCAGTTCGTCACGGTGACAACCAGTGGGGCGATATCGTCCGCTGGACGCACAACGCCATGCTGAACGCTGAAGAACTCGGCGTGACCAAGGCGAACGTCGACCAGATGAAGGGCTCCGACAACCCGGAGATCAAGCGCCTCCTCGGCACCGAGGGCAAGTTCGGCGAGGCCGTCGGCCTGACCAACGACTGGGCCTACCGGATCATCAAGCACGTGGGCAACTACGGCGAAATCTTCGAGAAGAACGTCGGCGAAGGCTCCAAGCTGAAGATCAAGCGCGGTCAGAATGCGCTCTGGACGAAGGGCGGCCTGCAGTACGGCATGCCGATCCGCTAACCGGATCTTCTTGAGAGCGGGAGCGCCCGGAATCCGGACGCTCCCTAATAATAAGAAACTGCCGCTCGTTCATGGCAGCGATAATTGCATGAACACGGGGGAGGACGGCCAATTAAGCTTGCCGTCAGAGGATAGAGTTCAGTGCAGACCGTTGTCAGCCAGACATCGCCACCCAAGAAATCGTTTCTCTACGATCCGAAGGTCCGTGGCGTTTTTTATCAGGTCCTTCTCGTCGTCGTGGTCGGCTATCTATTCTGGATAGCGGCCACCAATGCCATCGAGAACCTGCAGCGGGCCAAGATCGCCTCCGGGTTCGGCTTCCTCAACAACACCGCCGGTTTCGATATCAGCCAGACGCTGGTCCAATTCAGCGCGGCCGGATCGACTTATGGCGACGCCTTCGTCGTCGGCCTGCTCAACACGCTGATCGTGTCAGCCATCGGCATTTTCTTCACCACGATTCTCGGCTTCCTGATCGGCATTGCTCGCCTGTCCCGGAACTGGATGGTGGCGAAGGTCGCCATGGTTTACGTGGAGACACTGCGCAACATCCCGCTGCTGGTGCAGCTGCTGTTCTGGTACATCGCGGTTCTCGGACCGCTGCCGCAGCCGCGCAATTCCATCGAGATGGGAGCCGGCTTCTTTCTGAACTCGCGCGGCCTGTTCATGGCGCGTCCGGTCTATACGGCGGATGTGTGGGTCATTCCGGCGGCGCTGGTGATCGGTCTCGTCGGCAGCTTCATTTATCGCCGTTGGGCCAAGGCACAGCAGGAGAGGACCGGGCATCAATCCCCCGTCGGTCTCGTGACCCTGGGGCTTGTCCTCGGCCTGCCGATCCTCGCCTGGATCGTGCTCGCGATCGCAGGCGTCAACCCGATCAGCTTCGAACTACCAAGGAAGGGGACCTTCAACCTGACGGGCGGCATGCAGATCCTGCCGGAATTCGTGGCGCTGCTGCTCGGCCTCACCACCTATACGGCGGCCTTTATCGCCGAGGTGGTGCGCGCCGGCATCCTAGCCGTCTCGAAGGGACAGACGGAGGCTGCGGGCTCGCTCGGCCTGAAGCCCGGACAGACACTGCGTCTGGTGGTCATCCCGCAGGCAATGCGCGTCATCATTCCGCCGCTGACGAGCCAATATCTCAATCTGACGAAGAACTCGTCGCTGGCGGTTGCAATCGGTTATCCCGATCTCGTCCAGGTGTTCATGGGCACCGTGCTCAACCAGACGGGGCAGGCTATCGAAGTCGTCGTCATCACCATGGCCGTGTATCTCACGATCAGCCTCGTGACCTCGGCTCTGATGAACATCTACAACCGCCGTGTGGCGATCGTCGAACGGTAAGGACATCCGATGAGCACGACCGTCGATATCCCTCGTTTCGTCCGCGCCAAGCAGGTGGAGGCACTGCCTCCGCCTAACCTCGCACGCGGTCCCATCGCCTGGGTCCGGGAGAACCTGTTCTCTGGCCCCTTCAATACCATCCTGACATTGGTGGTGTTCTACCTCCTCTATGTCAGCGTTCCGCCGCTGATGAAGTTCCTCTTCATCGATGCGGTCTGGAGCGGCGCCGACCGCGCTGCCTGCCGTGCCGACATGGGCGGCAGCGAGACAGGAGCCTGCTGGGCCTTCATTCGCGACAAGCTGAGTTACTTCACCTATGGCTCTTACACGGTGTCGGAGCGCTGGAGGGTCGACGTCTTCTTCGCACTGCTGGCCATCGGCGTAGGCTGGCTTCTGTGGCTGAAGGCTCCGCGGCGTGATCTAGGCGCAGTCTACTTCTTCTGGCTGTTCCCGGTTCTCTCCTACATCCTTCTGACCGGCGGCAATGCGGATTTCAGCGGCCGGTTCTGGATAGGCTTCCTGATCTTCGGAGCTCTGCTGATTGCACTCTTTGCCTTCGTGGCAGTGATCCTCAAGACGTCGCTCCGGCCTGCGCTCATTATCGCAGGCAGCATCGTCGGCGTGATCGGCATCACGCTTGCGCTGATGGATTTCGATTTCGGCCTGCGTCCCGTGCCGACAGCTCTTTGGGGCGGCATTCTCGTGACACTGCTGGTGGCGACCGTGGGCATCGTTTTCTCGCTGCCTTTCGGCATCCTGCTGGCGCTTGGACGCCGCTCGAAGCTGCCCATCGTGCGCATGGCTTCGGTGATCTTCATCGAGTTCGTGCGTGGCGTGCCGCTGATCACCGTGCTCATCATGGCCAACACCATGCTGCCGCTCTTCCTGCCGGGCGACATGACGGTGGACCGTCTGCTGCGTCCCCTTATCGGTACAGCGCTCTTCGCCTCCGCCTACATGGCCGAGGTGGTCCGCGGCGGCCTTCAGGCCATGCCGAAGGGCCAGTATGAGGGTGCAATGTCTTTGGGCCTCAACTATCCGCAGATGATGATCCTCATCATCCTGCCGCAGGCCCTGCGCATCGTGATCCCGGGCATCGTGAACACCTTCATCGGCCTGTTCAAGGACACGTCCCTTGTGGCGATCGTCGGCATCTTCGACGTGGTCAAGACGATCGAAGCCTCGCGCATCGATCCGAACTGGGCCGCGCCCACCATTGGTCTCACGGGCTACGCCTTTGCAGCTCTGTTCTATTTCATCTTCTGCTTCGGCATGTCGCGTTACTCGCTCGGTGTCGAGCGGCGCCTCGCAGCAGGTCAGAAACGGTAAATTTCATGGCAACGACAATGACATCCCAAACAGTTCAGACCTCCGCAATCGACCCGAAGGCCGAGGCCGCCGTGCAGATGATCGACGTGCACAAGTGGTACGGCGAGTTCCACGTGTTGCGTGACATCAACCTCAGTGTGCGCCGTAGTGAGCGCATCGTGATCTGCGGGCCTTCGGGCTCGGGCAAGTCCACGATGATCCGCTGCATCAATCGTCTGGAAGAGCACCAGAAGGGCCGTATCATTGTCGATGGCACCGAGCTGACGAACGACCTCAAGCGCATCGACGAGGTGCGCCGCGACGTCGGCATGGTGTTCCAGCACTTCAACCTCTTCCCGCACCTCACGATCCTCGAGAACTGCACGCTCGCGCCGATCTGGGTGAAGCAGATGCCCAAAAAGGACGCGGAAGAGATCGCCATGCACTACCTGAAGCGGGTGAAGATCCCCGAGCAGGCGAACAAGTATCCGGGCCAGCTCTCGGGCGGCCAGCAGCAACGTGTGGCGATTGCCCGCTCGCTCTGCATGAGCCCCAAGATCATGCTGTTCGATGAGCCCACCTCCGCGCTCGATCCCGAGATGGTGAAGGAGGTGCTCGACACCATGGTGGGCCTCGCGGAAGAGGGCATGACCATGCTCTGCGTCACCCATGAAATGGGCTTCGCCCGCCAGGTGGCCGACCGGGTGATCTTCATGGATTACGGGCAGATCGTCGAAATGAACACGCCCGATGAGTTCTTCAAGAACCCACAGCACGAGCGCACCAAGCTCTTCCTGTCCCAGATTCTGCACTAGGGCATCGGACCCGAAATTGGATTCCACTTTTGGGATCAATCCGATGCTTTCTTCTTTGATGAGCGCATCGGTGATAGCAGAAATTGGGTCCACTTTTCGCTGACGCGGCCCTCCGGGTCCGCACGATGCGCTAAGCGGATCCGTGAAAAGCAACGGGCCCCGGAATTTTCCGGGGCCCGTTGCTTTTGTTGTGCTCGGATATCAGTCTTTCCTCGCAGGTCCGGTTGCTAGCGGCAAATCCTCCCGCGCTCCCCATTCGGCCCAGGCGCCGTCATAGATCGCCTTTATCGGATGGCCTGCCGCCTCGATGGCGACGCCCACAATAGCCGCCGAGACGCCGGAGCCGCAGGTGGCGATCACCGGCTTTTCGGGATCGATGCCGGCCTCTTTCAAGGCCTGCTCGATTCCTGCCTTGCTCTTCAGCCTGCCGTTCTCGACGATTTGGCCGAAGGGCAGGTTAAGGCTACCCGGAATATGGCCTGAGCGAAGGCCCGGGCGGGGCTCGGGTGCTTCGCCGCGGAAACGGTCGGCCGGGCGTGCATCGACCACTTGCGCAGCGTGGGTCCGGAGAGCCTCCTGAACGGCAGAGGCATCCGCCACGGCAGCGGTGTTGAAGGAGGGCTTGAAGATCTTCGGTTCGCGTTTCCTCTCAGGCCCGGTCTCGATGGGGCGGCCTTCCGCCTTCCAGGCCGGGAAGCCGCCCTCGAGAATCGAGACATTGCGGGCGCCGAAGACCTGGAAGGTCCAGCGGACGCGCGGAGCGGAGAAAAGACCGGCGCCATCATAGACGACAATGGTCGTGTTCTCGTCGATGCCCATATCTCCGACTGTTTTCGCAAACATCTCCGGCGACGGCAACATGTGGGGCAGCGAGGACGAGGTGTCCTTGACCTTATCGATGTCGAACCGCAATGCGCCTGGGATGTGGCCCGCCAGGAACTCGGCGTCCGGGTCGCGGTTCTGCGTCGGCAGATACCAGGAGCCGTCGATGATCACGACATTCGGATCGTCCAGATGCTCCTGCAACCGTGCGGGTGAAACGAAGAGCTGGGACATGGTGATGCTCCTGATGATCAGCTTTTTGAAGAGATAGGGCCTTCAATCGACGAGGGACAGGCGAACGCGGCGGTTCTGCTTGCCCTTCTTTTCGATGTCGGTGATCACGGCTTGGCCGATCTCGCCGGTATGGCCCACATGGGTGCCGCCGCAGGGCTGAAGGTCTATGCCTTCGATCTCCACCAGGCGAACCCGGCCCGATCCGCGCGGCGGTTTCACCGACATGGTTTTCACAGCCCCGGATTGGCATCGAGTTCCTCATCGGTGATCCAGCGGTCGGTGACGGGTGCATCGCGTGCGATCAGCGCATTCAGCTTGTCGGTCAGGTCTGCCTTGTCGAGCCCAGCATCGGGAATGTCGAAATCGAGCCGTCCATCGCCATCGCCCACCGCGCCGCCGGTAACCGGGTAGGGCAGGACGACGCTCAGGAGATGAAGCGCGGTGTGGACGCGCATGCGCTTGAAGCGGCGCTCCCAGTCGAGCTGCAGCTCGATATTCTCGCCCGGAGCGAATCGGGCGGCTGCTTCCGGGCCGACAAGATGCACGATCTGCGAGCGGTCGGAGCCGTAAACCGTGTTCGCGACATCGACCTTCTCGCCATTTGGGCGCACGATCACACCGATATCGCCCGGCTGGCCGCCGCCTTGGGCGTAGAACACGGTGCGGTCGAGAATGACGCCGCCTTCGGGCGTCACACCGAGCACGGTCGCCGTACAGGAGCGGGCATAGGCATCATCGCGAAACAGAAGAGCAGTGGCTGTCATGGTCATTCCGAAGGAGGAGGGTGCAGGAGCATTCCTGCACGAGGAACTCTGATGCTGACGGCAACCGGCACAACGGGTCAAGCGGCCTCCCAGGATACGTCGATTATCGTCATGCCGGCTGAGAAGCAGGTGCGGGCGCAGTCTCTGAGGACGTGCCTGGACAATTGAGACCTCTAATCGCCTCGGCAGATGTGGATAAGTGTGCAGAAACTGGCGGCTGAATCCGCACGTGATCATTCGGTCAAAACTTCTCCACCCATCATGCGCGTGCTCAGGGCGCTTTGGGACAAGATGTCAGGCTGCATGCCAGGCCTGACACTCTCATCGAATTCGCGGCCCGGCCTGGAATCGGGCTCGTCCTCCCGGTTAGGCACGATTCGGAAAGAACTGCCGGTAGCTCTTGGCGGCCACCGACGGTGAGCGGGGTCTGAAGGATGCTGTCCCAGTTGATTCTCAGGCAATGCTTAGGCCCGGAGGCGCTTCTCCCGTGTCTCAGGAGGCGGAAAGAAGAAAAAATACGAGGGCACCCAAATCCGCATCTACTCGTCAGGGGCGCACAGGAGCAGGCTGTTGCCGCGCTTCAGAGCTGCGCTGAATGAAGCAGCTCTACAAGGGAAAAGAGGCCTGGATTTCAGGGAATTTGGGAAAGTTGGCTCCGGCGGTAGGATTCGAACCTACGACCAACGGATTAACAGTCCGCTGCGCTACCGCTGCGCCACGCCGGAATAAGCCATACCTTCAGGAGACTTTCGCCTCTTCTCGCCGGGGCTGCCGGAGCAGCTCTCGTCGGCGACGGTGCGTGGCATATAACACGAGTTTGGCGGGGTGCAAGCCCCTTTCGTGAGCTATCTCACAAAACGGGCTGTTGCTCTTTGGAAGGACGCTTGCTATGAGGCTCCCGCCGCGTTCGCGGTACGCCCCGGATGGCCTCGTGGCGGAGTGGTTACGCAGAGGACTGCAAATCCTTGCACCCCGGTTCGATTCCGGGCGAGGCCTCCAAATCGAATTTCTGAGGCAATCTCCATGGTGGATTTCACGCAAGCGCGCCGGATGATGGTTGATAGCCAGCTGCGCACTTTCGACGTGAACGAGATTCCATTGCTCGATGCCATGGGCAACGTTCCGCGCGAGAAGTTCGTGCTCCCTGGTCGTGAGGAGCTTGCCTATATCGATCAGGACATTCTGGTCAGCGACAGCGCCACCCGGCGCTACATGCTCTCTCCCATGAACCTTGGCCGTATGATCCAGGCTCTTGGCGTCGAGGCGGGCGAGAAGGCGCTCGATGTGGCCTGCGGTCGTGGCTATGCCGCCGCCGTGTTTGACAAGCTCGGCGCTCAGGTGACGGCTCTGGAATCGGACGAGACTCTCGCCGATGCGGCCAGGAAGAGTCTTGCGGCGGCCGGAGCGGGCGGGGTCGAGGTTGTGATTGGCCCGCTCGACCGGGGCTATGTCAAGAATGCTCCCTACGATCTCATTCTCATCAACGGCGCCGTCGATCTGCGTCCCGAAGCGCTTCTCCAGCAGCTGGCCGAGGGTGGCCGGCTGGTCTGCGTGAAGGGTCGCGGCCGCGCGGCCCGTGCAACCCTCTATGTCCGTTCGGGCGATGCTTTCGGCGAGCGCTCCCTCTTCGACGCTGCGGCTCCCGTTCTGGCGCCCTTCGTCCAAGAACCCGGCTTCACGTTCTAAATCCTTGCTAAACTCCTAATTCTGCTCGCGAATAGTGTCGCTTTTTTGCGCCACCCCCACACTAAAATTCATCACGGTGAAGGGGGGCTGTTGCCGACTCAAACCGCATAGTTATTGTTGCGCTTTGAATGATCCGAGTTTTGTGAATCGGTTTCGACCCCGATTGAGCGTAGTGAAATCGTTAGGCAGGTGGGCGTGAACGGGAAGCAATCCAGCAACAAGTTTCGTATGCTCCTTGGAGTCATGGCCTCCGCATTCGTGCTGGTGGGGGTGAACGGTGTTTCGGCCGAGACGCTGGAAAGCGCCTTGGCCAAGGCCTATGGCAACAACCCGAACCTGAACGCCCAGCGCGCCGGCGTTCGTGCTTCTGACGAAGACGTTGCTCAGGCCAAGTCCGGGTATCGTCCGCGGATCAATGCCAATGCGGAGATCTCGCGCACCTACTCGCAATATGACTCAAGGACGCCGCGCACGATCTTTGGCGGCGGTGAGCAAACTGAGTGGCTGACGCCCCGAGGATACGGAGTTGAACTCACCCAGCCGATCTTCGACGGTTTTCAGACCGACAACAGGGTTCGGCAGGCGGAATCAGGCGTTCTCCGCTCGCGAGAGGACCTGACCAACGTCGAGCAGAACATGCTGTTCAGTAGCGCTAGCGCCTACATGAACGTGCTTCGCGACACTGCCATTCTCGACCTCCAGCGGAACAACGTCGAGGTGATCGACGAGCAGCTGCGTCAGACTCGGGACCGCTTCAACGTCGGTGAAGTCACTCGTACGGACGTGGCCCAGGCCGAGTCCCGTCTGGCCGCCGCGCGATCCCAGGCAAGCGCGGCCGAGGCCAATTTGCGGACCAGCATCGCGCAGTATCGCCAGTTTATCGGTGTCGAGCCGCAGCAGCTGGCGCCTGGACGTCCGCTCGACAAGCTGACGCCCCGTACTGTGGATGCGGCTCTCAAAATCGCACTTGGAGAGCATCCAGCCATCAAAGCTGCCCAGCATGCCGTCGATGCCGCCGAGCTTGCCGTGAAGGTTGCTCAAGGTGCACTCGCTCCGCAACTTGGGGTTACGGCTTCCGTCAACCAATCCTATGACGTACAAACGTCTGGCGACGAGAGACTGGCCGCCGCCGTTGGGGCGAGGCTGACCGTTCCGATCTATGAAGGTGGGCAGGTCTACGCCGAGGTCCGGCAGGCGAAGGAGCAGGCCGGTCAGGCTCAGCTCCAGGCGGATTGGGTTCGCGATCAGGTGCGCGCCGCAGTCTTGTCGTCCTGGGGTGATCTTGAGGCTGCTCGCGCACAGATCCAGGCTGCCCAGGCCCAGATCGATGCGGCCGAAACGGCACTCAGCGGTGTGCGCGAGGAGGCCCGAGTCGGCCAGCGCACCACGCTCGACGTGCTGAACGCTCAGCAGGAACTCCTCACGGCCCGCGTGAATCTGATTCAGGCGCAGCGTGATCGGGTGGTGGCCTCCTACCAGCTGGTTCAGTCGATGGGGCGCCTCACCTCCCGCGCTCTGGGGCTCGCCGTGAATCACTACAGCCCCAAGATTCACTACGACCAAGTCAAAGATCTTTGGATCGGCACGACCACGCCTGATGGTCGTTGATAAGTATCGGGGCCGGGGCTATTTAGTTCTGGCCCCGCTTGTTTTCTGCAAGCTTGCGTAAAATACTTAAAAACATTCTCAAGAATGAGATTCTAAAACTCTATTTTATTGGGTGGGGCTATGGGTTCGATGAACCTGAAGGTCAATGAACCATCGATGGAAGATATTTTAGCTTCCATCCGTCGCATTATTTCAGACGATCATGAGCCGGCGCCTGAGCCGACCTTCCGGGAACCGGAAACGACTCCCCTGAAGACCGTCCTCGATATCACCGAGCAGCATGTGACTCCTGGGCTTTATCCTCAGCCTCTGCCTTCTACCGCCGAGGAGCGGCCTTTCATCCAGGACGGTTCGTTCCAGGAGGTGCGCCCCATCGCCCGTCTCGTGGAGAACGACGAGGCGGAAAGGCCGGTTCATCCGGCGGCTGTGGCAGTGGCGCAGGCTCCTCAGGCTCTCGTGCCGCCCTGCGAGCGGAACCCCGGCGAAGCCCTCCTGTCCCAGATGACGGAAGCCTCCGTTTCCGAGGCCTTCGGGCGGCTGAGTGCGGTTCGTGCGCAGAGCCAGCCTCAGACGGTCGAGGGCCTGATGAAGGAGATGCTGCGGCCTATGCTCAAGGCATGGCTCGACGAGAATCTCCCCACCCTCGTGGAGCGGCTGGTGAAGGCCGAAATCGAGCGCGTGACTCGCGGATAAACCCCAAGTTTCCCGTCCATCGGTTGACTTCGTCCCATCCGTCCGGTTTGTAGCCGTCTTGCTCGCGCGTTTGGCGCGCCAACTGGCCGGTATCGCATCATGATGGACAAGACGTTCGACCCTGCTTCCGTCGAAGCACGCATCGCCACCCGCTGGGAGGAGGCCGAGGCCTTCAAGGCTGGACGGCCCGATCGTAAGGGCGCGGACCCCTATACCATCGTCATTCCGCCGCCCAACGTGACGGGCTCGCTCCATATGGGGCATGCTCTCAACAACACGATTCAGGATATTCTCTGCCGTTTCGAGCGCATGCGCGGCAAGGACGTGCTCTGGCAGCCGGGCACCGACCATGCGGGCATCGCCACCCAGATGGTGGTCGAGCGCAAGCTGATGGAGAAGCAGATTCATCGGCGCGAGCTCGGCCGTGAGGAATTTGTCAAACGCGTGTGGGAGTGGAAGGAGGAGTCCGGCGGTACTATCGTGCGTCAGCTCAAGCGCCTCGGCGCCTCCTGCGACTGGTCGCGCGAGCGCTTCACCATGGACGAGGGCCTGTCCAAGGCCGTGCTAAAGGTTTTCGTGGACCTTTATCGGCAGGGCTTGATCTACAAGGACAAGCGCCTCGTGAATTGGGACCCCAAGTTCCAGACCGCGATCTCCGATCTCGAGGTGGTCCAGGTCGAGGTGAAGGGCAATCTCTGGCACATCCGTTACGCCATTGAGGGCATGCCCGACCGTTCCATCACGGTTGCAACGACCCGTCCCGAGACGATGCTGGGCGACGTGGCGGTTGCCGTGCATCCAGATGACGAGCGCTACAAGGATCTCGTCGGCAAGTTCGCGATCCTGCCGCTGGTGGGCCGCCGCATACCGATCGTCGCCGACGAATATTCCGACCCTGAGAAGGGCACGGGCGCGGTGAAGATTACGCCTGCGCACGACTTCAACGATTTCGAAGTCGGCAAGCGCCACAAGCTGCCGCTCATCAACATCTTCGGCACGGAAGCGCAGCTGGCGCTCTCCGGCAATGAGGGCTTCCTAGAAGGCCTTCAGCAGACCGACGGCCTCAAGGCCGTGATGGCGCTCGACGGTCTCGACCGCTTTGAGGCGAGAAAGCGCATCGTCGCGATGCTCGAGGAGCGCGAGGTTCTCGTCCAGATTGAGCCGAATACCCATGTGGTTCCGCATGGCGACCGTTCGAACGTGGTCATTGAGCCTTATCTCACCGATCAGTGGTACGTGAACGTGAAACCGCTGGCGGATCGTGCGCTCGATGCCGTGCGCAAGGGCCAGACCAAATTCGTGCCGGAAAACTGGGAAAAGACCTACTTCCAATGGCTCGAAAACATCGAACCATGGTGCATCTCGCGCCAGCTCTGGTGGGGTCATCAGATCCCGGCCTGGTACGACGATCAGGGCAACGTGTTCGTCGCGCATTCTGAGGAGGATGCGAAGGCCGAAGCGCGCGCCAAACATGGCAAGGACGTGGCGTTGAAGCGCGACGAAGACGTGCTCGACACCTGGTTCTCCTCCGCGCTCTGGCCGTTCTCCACGCTGGGCTGGCCGGACGAGACGCCAGAACTCAAGCGCTATTATCCGACCAATACGCTGGTCACGGGCTTCGACATCATCTTCTTCTGGGTCGCCCGCATGATGATGATGGGCCTGCACTTCATGGACGAAGTGCCTTTCGATACCGTCTACATCCACGCCCTCGTCCGCGATGAGAAGGGCGCGAAGATGTCGAAGTCGAAAGGCAACGTCATCGATCCGCTCGACGTGATCGAGCAATATGGAGCTGATGCGCTGCGCATGACGCTCACCTCGATGGCCGCGCAGGGGCGCGACATCAAGCTGTCGGTTCAGCGCGTCGAGAACTACCGCAACTTCGCGACGAAGATCTGGAACGCGGCTCGCTTCGCCGAGATGAACGAATGCAAGCGCGTCGCAGGCTTCGATCCGAAGTTGGTGACAGAGACGCTCAACAAGTGGGCGCTCAGCGAGTGCGCTAAAGCTATCAACGAAGTTGCGGCCGGGATCCAGGCCTACAAGTTCAATGAGGCGGCAGGTGCGGCCTATCGCTTCGTGTGGAACGTGTTCTGCGACTGGACGCTGGAGCTCGCCAAGCCCGTGCTGCAGGGTGTGGATTCGCCTGCGAAGGACGAGACCCGGGCCACCATCGCGTTCATCCTCGATGAGATCTGCAAGCTCCTGCATCCGATCATGCCTTTCCTCACGGAAGAGCTGTGGGAGGTGAAGGGGCAGGAGGGTCCGAAGCGCGAGGCGATCCTGGCGCTGGCGCCCTGGTCCAACCTCGATCACCTCATCGACCCGCAGGCCGAGGCCGAGATCGGCTGGGTGGTGGACCTCGTCACCGAGATCCGCTCCGCCCGTTCCGAGACGAACGTGCCTGCCGGGGCGCAGATCCCGCTCGTGCTCGTCGCGTCCTCCGCTGACGTAAAGGCTCGTGCGGATCGCTGGGGAGATATCGTGAAGCGCCTCGCGCGCATCTCCGAGATCTCCTTCGCCGATGCTGCGCCGAAGAGCTCGATCCAGCTTCTCATCCGCGGTGAAGTGGCGGCCCTGCCGCTCGAAGGCGTGATCGATCTCGATGCCGAGCGCGCACGTCTCGCCAAGGAAATCCAGAAGCTCGACGTGGAAATCGGCAAGATCGATGCCAAGCTCGGGAACGCGGATTTCATCAAGCGCGCACCGGAAGAGGTCGTCGAGGAGCAGCGCGAGCGCCGCGAGGAGGCTCTCGCCCGCAAGACGAAGATGGGAGAGGCGCTCTCCCGCCTCAAGGATGCGTAAAACGTCTCTCGTCGTCATGGCCGGGCTTGTCCCGGCCATTTTCATTTTAGGAAACGCAAAACTCATCCTGAGGAGCTGCCGTTAGGCTGCGTCTCGAAGGATGTTTCAGTGCACTCTGGAATCTCCTTGGAGACGCCGCTTGCAGCGGCTTCTCAGGATGGGGGCGGAGTAAGGCGTGAATGCCTGGAACGAACCCGGGATGACGTTTCGGTTTAACCCGCCACAAAGTCGATCAGCAGCTTCACGTTCAACGTCACGATCACCGCCGCAATGACACCGGCGATCGCGGTGAGCCAGCGGGGCGTGACGAGTTCGCCCATCTTCCGCTTGGAGGCCGTCATCGTCACGAGCGGGACGACCGCAAAGGGCAGCTGAAGGCTCAAGATCACTTGGCTGAGGATCAGCAGTTTGGCAGTGCCGCTCTCGCCGTACGCGATGGTGACGGCGGCTGCCGGAATAATGGCGATTCCACGGGTGATCAGGCGGCGCATCCAGGGGGCCATCTTGAAGGCGATGAAGCCTTCCATGACGATTTGTCCTGCCATGGTGGCGGTCACCGTGGAATTGAGGCCGCAGCAGAGCAGCGACAGGCCGAACAGCATCGGCGCGATCGCGCTGCCTAAGATCGGCTGCAGCAGGGTATGCGCCTCGCCGAGTTCGGCAATCTCCGAGCGTCCCGTGCTGTAGAAGGCTGCCGCTGCGAGGATCAGCAGGGACGCATTGATGGTGAGCGCGAACATCAGTGCGATGGTGGAGTCGAGCGTCGCGAAGCGCATCGCCTCGCGTTTCTCCGGCAGGGTCTCGCCATAGGCGCGTGTCTGCACGATGCCGGAATGCAGATAAAGGTTATGGGGCATCACCGTCGCGCCGAGGATGCCGAGCGCGAGATAGAGCATGTCCGGATTGGTGACGATCTCGGTGGTGGGCGCAAAGCCGGTGATCACTGCACCCCAGTTCGGATCGGCCATCGCGATCTGAATGCCGAAGCAGAGGGCGATCACCCCCAGCAGGGTAATGATGAAGGCCTCGACCCAGCGGAAGCCGAGATTCTGCAGATAGAGGATCAGGAACACATCCAGCGCAGTGATGATTACGCCGATCTCCAGCGGAATGCCGAAGAGAAGATTGAGACCGATCGCCGTGCCGATCACCTCGGCAAGATCTGTGGCACAGATGGCGAGTTCTGCCAGAAGCCATAAGCCCCAGGCGACGGGCCTTGGGTAGGCGTCCCGGCAGGCCTGTGCGAGGTCGCGGCCGGTGGCCACGGCGAGACGGGCGCAGAGCGATTGCAGGATGATCGCCATGATGTTCGAGATCAGGGCTACCGAGAGCAAGGTGTAGCCGTATTTCGAGCCGCCCGCGATGGAGGTCGCCCAGTTGCCCGGGTCCATATAGCCCACGGCCACGAGATAGCCTGGCCCCATGAAGGCAGCCGCTCGCCGCCAAGCGGAGCCGGGGCGCACCTTGATCGAGCGGTTCACCTCCGGGAGGGAGGGCAGGCTCACGTCCTGACGCCAGGCCGCTTTGCGCACGAGGGAAACAGGGGCTGACTGATCCATGGGTTCTTTCTGCAGTTGCAAATCATTTGCAAGAAAAAGGTAGCGTGAGTTTCTCTGGTAGGCAAGGGGCTGGCTCCGGAGGGATCTTGCAAAGGGATTTGCTGGGGCCTTGGCCGATTGCTGGACGAAAGTCAGAACCGGAGTCCGGGCAGCTCGTGGCTCTCCGTCTCGCCTGTTAGGGACAGTTCGGAATAAGCTGTTCTCACGTGACAAGCGGACTAGGTTTTGCTCTAGCTTCTGGCAAAACCGAGCCAGAATTCGGACTTACAAGGGATGGCTATGCTCGAAAGTGTCCTCATCGCCAATCGCGGCGAGATTGCCTGCCGGATCATCCGCACCGCCAAGCGGTTAGGCATGCGTACCATCGCCGTCTATTCGGAGGCGGATGCGAATGCGCTCTTCGTGCAGATGGCGGACGAGGCGCACCCGATCGGTCCCGCGCCTGCCCGCGAAAGCTATCTGAGGATCGACAAGGTCATCGAGGTCGCTAAGCGCACGAAGGCTGCCTCCATCCATCCCGGCTACGGTTTTCTCTCCGAGCGTGCCGAATTCGCCGAGGCCTGTGCCGCCAACGGCATCGTTTTCGTCGGCCCGCCGGCTTCCGCCATCAAGGCCATGGGCCTGAAGGATGCGGCAAAAGCACTCGTGCAGCAGGCGAATGTTCCTGTGGTGCCGGGCTATCATGGCTCGAAGCAGGATCCGGATTTCCTGCGCCAGAAGGCTTACGAGATCGGTTATCCCGTGCTCATCAAGGCTGTGGCGGGCGGCGGCGGCAAGGGCATGAAGCGTGTGGAGAAGGCAGCTGATTTCGATGCGGCCTTGGAAAGCGCCCAGCGCGAGGCTGCGAGCGCTTTCGGCGATCCGCGCGTGCTGGTGGAGAAATACATTCTCTCGCCGCGCCATATCGAAATTCAGGTGTTCGCCGATGCGCACGGCAACGTGGTGCATCTCTTCGAGCGCGATTGCTCGCTCCAGCGCCGTCATCAGAAGGTGATCGAGGAGGCTCCTGCACCGGGCATGACGCCGGACATGCGCAAGGTCATGGGCCAAGCGGCTGTCGAAGCTGCTCGCGCTGTCGGTTATGTCGGCGCAGGCACCGTGGAGTTCATCGCCGATGGACGCGAGGGGCTTCGTCCCGACCGATTCTATTTTATGGAAATGAACACGCGCCTGCAGGTGGAGCATCCCGTGACGGAAGCAATCACGGGGCTCGATCTCGTGGAACTGCAGTTCCACGCGGCTTCCGGCGAAAAGCTGCCGTTCACTCAAGGTGATCTCTCCATCAACGGCCATGCGGTCGAGGCGCGCCTTTATGCGGAAGACCCGGAAAAGGAGTTCCTGCCGTCGACAGGAACGCTCTGGGCGCTCGATTTTCCGGAGGGTGAAGGCATTCGCATCGACACCGGTGTCGAGGCCGGAGCCGAGGTGACGCCATACTATGATCCCATGATCGCGAAGGTGATCGCGCATGGCCAAACGCGCGAAGAGGCCTTGTCGATGCTTGCGGAAGCACTCGGTCAGACGATTGTCGCGGGTCCGAAGACCAATGTCGCGTTCCTGAAAAAGCTGTGCGAAGCGCACGAGTTCAGGGCAGGGCGGTTCGATACCGGATTCATTGATCGCAATCTGGACAGCCTCGGCGTTGCACCGCAGCCGCTGGATGAGGTTGCCGTCTCCTTCGGTGCTTCAGCCTTGGTCTCACGAGAGATCGACCGGCTACGCATGACCGAGCATCTGAGAAATGACGAGCCCTCATCTCCCTGGTCGGAGCCGGATGGTTTTCAGCTGCTCGGAACGCGCAGTGTCGGCATGCTGGTGCGTGTCGATGGTGAACGCGTCGAGGCGCGTGAGATCTTCAGTTCTGAACATCCTGGTGTCAGTACCATTGCGGTAGGCGAGAGCGATCCATGGGCCGATGAGCAAGTCGACCGTGAGGTTGATGCACCGCATGGAATCTACATCTTCAGGAATGGTCGTCAGACGCTCGTGCAGCCTTATGATCCTTTTGACGTTGACTTGGAGCACATGGACGAGGGTGGATCGGTCAAGGCGCCCATGCATGGCAAGCTGGTTGCCATGTTCGTGCAGCCGGGCGATACGGTTGAGAAGGGGCAAAGGCTCGCCATCGTCGAGGCGATGAAGATGGAGCACGTGCTCGTCGCGCCCTCGGACGGCGAGGTGGTGGAGATTGCCGCCGAGCCTGGTGCGCAGGTGGCGGAAGGCGCGCGTCTCATTGTGCTGAAGGCTCAAGAGAAATAGAAGTGCGGCGCATCGCCGGATTTGCGATCCGCCGCGCGTATGGTTCAACGCTGACATGGTCCTTCATCTGATCAAACTCTGTGTAGGCTGCGAGTCCATTACCGATCTCGAGGAATGGATCGAGGAGAACCGCGCGCATCATCAGCGACTCGGTCGTGACTACGAGCAGACGCACACCACCCGCATGGTGCCCAAGCGCGTCGAAGAGCTCTTGGATGGCGGCTCCCTCTATTGGGTGATTAAGGGCCAGGTCGCTGCGCGCCAGAAACTTCTGGATGTGCGCCCCTTCACGGATGCAGACGGCATCGGGCGTTGCCGGCTTGTGCTGGAGCCAAAGGTAATCCCCGTGGAGCCGCGCCCCTACAGGCCCTTCCAGGGCTGGCGCTATCTCGTCTCGAAGGATGCGCCGCGCGATATCGACGGGAAAGCAGGCGATCTTGCCAAGATGCCCGAGGACATGCGACGAGAACTGGCCGAACTCGGCTTGCTTTAACTTATGTGAATCCGGAGCGGGTAATGACGCGCCTGACCATTCTCGCAGCTTCCCTGTTCGTGCTGGCGGGGCCAGCCCTTGCGAAAGACTGCCGCATCCCCGATCCGAAGCCGGGCCAAGCGATCGAGGTGCCGGAGGCATGCAAGGACGTCGTTCGCGCAAAAAGTCAGCAGGCGGATGCTATCAAAGGCGATAAGGGTGCCATCGATCTGGGTCACGGCACGACGCTGCGCATCGGCGGGCGCATGCGGGCTGAAACGACCTGGAGACATTAGACTTTTTAGCTGGGGAACATCTTGGAACCCCACTGCCTGGATTCGCATTGGCCTTGCAGTTCAGTAGAGTGGAGGTTCCGATGCTCCTGTCTGCATCCGAAGGCCGGCACTGGCGCTATGAAGTCTGTGAGCACGAGGACGGATATCTCGTCCAGATGCGCGATATGATGACGGGAGAGTTGGACGACGATTTCTCCACCATCTTTCGCACTCTGCCGGTTGCTTTCGCCTATGCCGAGATGTCGGCCGCTTACGAACGTTACGCCGCTTGCGAACTCGAACAAATTGAAGACAAGCAGATTGAGATCGATGTGGAGGCGACCGAGCGGCACTTCATCGATTTGAGCGACCGCCTGCACGATTCGGGTATCAATGGCGTCGTCATTCAGGCTTGGGAGCGGGAAAGCCAGCGCGGCGCGGCGCGCCTCCTCCATTAGGCCGCCCACCACGAATTTTTGGCGCTAGGAAGCCGGTCCTTCGAAAGAGGGCCGGCTTTTGCACGAAAAGGACCCAGGGCAATTTACAAGCGCCTTCTCCCGGCCCACATCTTGGGGTGGGATGAACACATGATGCTGCTTTATGGAATTGCGGCTGCTGCTCTTGGCTGGTGGCTGCTGAAAGTCTTTTCCCGATCCGACACTGCGGCTGTGGCCAAGGCTGTGAAGATTGTCGGCGGGATCGCCGCCCTCGGTGCGGCGGCGGTGCTGGGTGCCAAGGGACAGATTGCCACAGCCCTTTTTGTGGGTGGCCTGGGCGCTTGGCTCTTGGGCTGGGGTGGGCTTCCGCTTCCTGGCTCCTGGGGGCGTTTTCAGAAAGTATCAGGCCGCTTTTCCCGAATCCGCTCAGCCATGATCGAGATGGAAATCGACCATGCCACAGGGGGAGTGGAAGGCAGTGTCCTGGCAGGTGCCTTTGCGGGCCGTCGTCTGTCGAGTCTTAATCCAGAGAATCTGCGCCGCCTTTACGATGAGTGCAGCGCTCTCGATCCAGAGGGCGTACCTCTTCTAGAGGCTTATCTTGATCGCCGGTTTTCCGGCTGGCGTGAAGACGCTCAGGGCGATCGAGACACGCGGACGCGCACTCATGCGCAGTCGGGCGTAATGACGAAAGATGAAGCCTATCAGGTCCTGGGGCTTAAGCCTGACGCGAGCCTCGACGAGATCAGACATGCGCATCGCACGCTGATCAAGAAACTCCATCCCGACCAGGGAGGGACGGCGTACCTCGCTGCTCGCGTCAATGAGGCGAGAGAAGTCCTGCTGGGCCGACATCGCTGATACTCCACGCGCGATCCCGTTTTGAATTGCGACGGTACAAACACACCGTACCGTCGCTGACAGTAAAACTACGAGAGATTAAAACTTCGTCAGCCGCGAGAGGCGAAGCAGTTCATGCCACCCTTCTTCAGCTGCTTGCAGGCCTTCTCGGCATCGCCGGATTCCCGAAAGCCGGAGAAGCGGGCACGATAGAGAGTGTCGCCGTTGGAGGTCACCTTCTCGGTGAAGGGAGAGGCCTTGCCGAGCACCTTGCTAAAGCGGCTGCGGGCGGAGTCCAGAATGTCCTTCGCCTTCTCCTCGTCGTCTGTCGCGCCGAGCTGGATGACCCAGCCAGTGATGGCCTTCTTGACCTCAGGAGTCTGAGCCTTGGAGGCTTCCATCTTGAGAGACGCAACCTTCGTCGGCTCGGTCTGGGCCGGAGTGGACGCCTTGGCCTCGATCTTCGCCTGCAGGGCAGCCTTTTGGGTGTCGCTGATCTGCGCCGGAGCCGCTTGAGGCTGAAGGGCGGCATAGGCCTGGGCATTCAGCGGCAGCGGTTCCTGGCCCTTCTGCCAGCGAATGGAGGAGGTCGAGGACGGGGTCGTCGTAGAGCTGGCGCCGGCTGCGGAAGCTACGACGGGGCGCAGGGTGTTCAGGTCAAGCGGCTTGCGCTCAGGTGCAGGGATTGGCGCAGGAGCCGGTGTAACCGCTGCCTGAGCCACAGGAGCCTGCGGTGTGGCGGACGCCATCTTCACAGGAGTTGGAACAGGAGCCGGTTCGGGGGCCTCGGCGACCTGCGTCGTCTGAGCGCCACGCTCAACGACCGGCGGAGCAATGCGAGCGCCCGCATAGGCACGCGGCAGGTGAGCATCGATCAGGCTGGCCATTTTCTGGTCACGGGATGCGCCGGAGCGGCCGCCGAGCACCACGGCCACGAGGCTGCGGGTATCCGTATTGACCGAGGTCAGCAGGTTGAAGCCGGAGAGGCGGGTATAGCCGGTCTTGATGCCGTCCACGCCGGGTACCTTGCCGAGAAGCCGGTTGTGCCCGCGGATGGTGCGCGTGCCATACTGAAAGGAGCGGGTGTCGAAATAGGCGAAATATTTCGGAAAACGGTCCTGGATCGCACGGCCCAGAATCGAGAGGTCGCGCGCCGTAGTGATGTTCGGGGGGGAATGCGGCAGGCCGTGGGGATTGTGGAACTCCGAGGAGTTCATGCCGAGTTCCCGGGCCTTGCGCGTCATCATGCGCGCGAACGCATCCTCGGAGCCTGCGATGTTCTCGGCCACCACGACGGAGACGTCGTTGGCGGAGAGCGTCACCATGGCCTTGATGGCGTCTTCGACCTCGATGGTCGAGCCGGGGCGCAGGCCCAGCTTCGTCGGCGGCTGACTCGAGGCGTATTCCGAGACGGTGAGCGGGGTGTTCAGGGTCATACGCCCGCGATCAAGCTGTTCGAACAGCAGGTAGAGGCTCATCACCTTGGTGATGGAGGCTGGAATGCGGGGCTCGTCGATGTTCTCGCCCTGCAGGATCTTGCCGGTCTTGGCGTCCACGACGATGGAGGCCGCGGGAGGGCTGTATCCGCCGCCCCTGGAGCTCACCTTGCGGCGTGCCGCTTCAGCGGGAGCGGAAAACGCAATGGCGGCAGAAGTGACAATACCAATAAAAGTCCAAGCAGTTCGGCGTCCAACCCAAACCGAAGTCATGCTGAAAAATCCCTGTTGAGTTTGGTCTCAGGCCTCCGCGACCGGTCCTCCAAACGGAGATTGTTGCCGGCGCAACACATCTCTTGACCGTAAGAGGATGCGGTTACGGGGGCGTTAACAGGGGGCGACTCAACTGCATGTCCTATTGTGCGGCGCACAATAACTCTTGACAACTTTTGTGCGGTGCACATAATGGGTTCCGTCACTATTTCCCGGCACTTGGTGCCATTAAACGCCTTATTGTCGAGGTTCACAATGCTTCAGCCGTTCGCAAGCCTGCAAAAGCTTGGCCAGGAAAATCTGGAAGCTGCCATCAAGTCCGTGGGTGCCTTCTCCACCAATGCCCAGGCTATCGCCCATGAATCAGCCGAGTTCGCCCGTAAGTCTTTCGAGCACAACTCAGCCACCATCGAGAAGCTGATCGGCGCCCAGAGCCTCGATAAGGCGATCGAGGTGCAGACCTCCTACGCCAAGGGTGCTTATGAGAGCCTCGTCGCTCAGTCGAGCAAGATGGGCGCGCTCTACACGGCGCTCGCCACCGACACCTTCAAGCCTTTCGAGGGCCTTCTGTCCAAGACCATGAAGGCCTAAACCCAGGCCTGACTGTCTTTTTCGGTTTGAATGGAACGCCCGGTCGTCATGCCGGGCGTTTTGCATTTGAGGGGCGCGCGAGGCTTGGCCTTTCACTCTCCCGTGAGGTCGACCTCACGGGAGAGTGAGAAGATGTCGCGCTTCTCAATGCCGATATGAGCACCCATCTGGTTGATCTAGCGAACCGAATGGAGCGACTATACATTTGACTCATGTGCTGGGGCCTGAGCGGAAAGGCGGGCTGCAGGGCAGGGGCCAATAAGAAGGGGTCGGTCGAGATATCATGCTGCGGTTAGCTCAGGACACTTTGATCCGGACGAAGCGGTTTCCACTCTCCGCTGCCGGCGGGTCACAGACCCCTGGCGGCGACGATGATGGCCGCTCGAACACTGCCATCATCACGAAAGTCAAACCGCGCACGAAACGGCCGAACCTTTACCGCGTTCTTCTTTTGAACGACGATTATACCCCGATGGAGTTCGTGGTGCATGTGCTGGAGCGTTTCTTCAATAAGAACCGTGAGGATGCGACCCGGATCATGCTTCATGTGCACCAGAACGGCGTCGGGGAGTGTGGAGTTTTTACCTACGAGGTTGCGGAGACAAAGGTGACGCAGGTGATGGATTTTGCCCGTAAGCACCAGCATCCTCTGCAATGCGTGATGGAAAAGAATTAGCCGAGAGACCCGTCTCAAAAAGGACAAGCCGTTGCCGAGCTTTTCTCGCAGTCTTGAACAAGCCCTTCACCGAGCCCTCGCTCTCGCGGGTGAGCGCCGCCACGAATATGCAACCCTCGAACACCTCCTCCTCGCGCTGATCGACGACCAAGATGCGGCCGCCGTGATGCGGGCCTGCAATGTCGATCTTGATGTCCTTCGCCGGAACCTGGTCGATTATGTTGACAGCGAACTCGCCAACCTTGTTGCCGATGGACGCCAGGATTCCAAGCCGACAGCCGGTTTCCAGCGCGTGATCCAGCGCGCTGTGATCCATGTCCAGTCCTCGGGCCGCGACGAGGTGACCGGCGCCAACGTACTCGTTGCGATCTTCGCAGAGCGCGAGAGCCATGCCGCCTATTTCCTGCAAGAGCAGGACATGACCCGTTACGACGCCGTGAACTACATCAGCCACGGTATTGCCAAGCGCCCGGGTCTCACCGAGAGCCGCTCTCCGCGTGGTGCGGAGGAGGAATCCTCCAACGAGCGTCCGACCCAGGACGAGTCCGATGCGCGCGGCAAGAAGAAGGGCGACGCCCTTGAGGCCTACTGCGTCAACCTGAACAAGAAGGCCAAGGAAGGTAAGATCGATCCGCTGATCGGCCGCGAGGCCGAGGTGCAGCGCACGATCCAGGTTCTCTGCCGCCGTCAGAAGAACAACCCGCTCCTCGTCGGCGATCCCGGCGTCGGCAAGACCGCCATCGCGGAGGGCCTTGCCCGCAAGATCGTGCAGGGCGAGGTGCCGGAGGTTCTCCAGGGCGCCACGGTCTTCGCCCTCGACATGGGTACGCTGCTCGCCGGCACGCGCTATCGCGGTGATTTCGAAGAACGCCTGAAGCAGGTGATGAAGGAGATCGAACAGCACCCGAACGCAATCATGTTCATCGACGAGATCCACACGGTCATCGGGGCCGGTGCGACCTCCGGCGGAGCGATGGATGCCTCGAACCTGCTCAAGCCCGCGCTCGCTCAGGGTACGCTGCGCTGCATCGGCTCCACGACCTACAAGGAATACCGCCAGTATTTCGAGAAGGATCGCGCTCTCGTCCGTCGCTTCCAGAAGATCGACGTGAACGAGCCGTCGCTGCCGGATGCCATCGAGATCGTGAAGGGACTGAAGCCGTACTTCGAGAACTTCCACAAGCTCAAGTACACCAACGACGCCATCAAGGCGGCGGTGGAGCTGTCCGCTCGATACATCAATGACCGCAAGCTGCCGGACAAAGCGATCGACGTGATCGATGAGACCGGCGCGTCGCAGATGCTCCTGCCCGAAGGCCGCCGCAAGAAGACCATCGGCATCAAGGAGATCGAGGCCACCATCGCCACCATGGCGCGTATCCCGCCCAAGACTGTGTCGAAGGACGATGCGGAGGTGCTCGAGCACCTGCAGGAGACGCTCAAGCGTGTGGTCTATGGTCAGGACAAGGCCATCGAAGCCCTGTCCTCCGCCATCAAGCTGGCCCGTGCAGGCCTGCGCGATGCGGAAAAGCCCATTGGTTCCTACCTCTTCGCGGGTCCCACCGGCGTCGGCAAGACGGAGGTGGCCAAGCAGCTCGCGGCTTCGCTCGGTGTCGAGCTCCTGCGCTTCGACATGTCGGAGTACATGGAGCGGCACACGGTCAGCCGCCTGATCGGCGCGCCTCCCGGCTATGTGGGCTTCGACCAGGGCGGTCTCCTGACCGACGGCGTCGACCAGCATCCGCATTGCGTGCTCCTCCTCGACGAGATCGAGAAGGCGCATCCGGATCTGTTCAACATCCTGCTCCAGGTCATGGATCACGGAAAGCTGACGGATCACAACGGCAAGCAGGTCGATTTCCGCAACGTGATCATCATCATGACCACGAATGCGGGCGCCGCCGATATGGCTCGTCCGGCCTACGGCTTCACCCGCACCAAGCGGGAAGGGGACGATACCGAGGCGGTCAACAAGCTGTTTACGCCGGAATTCCGCAATCGTCTCGACGCCATCATCTCCTTCGGTCATCTGCCGAAAGAGGTGGTCCAGAAGGTGGTGGACAAGTTCGTCATGCAGCTCGACGCACAGCTCGCCGACCGCAACGTGTCCATCGAGCTCACCGACGAGGCCCGCGACTGGCTGGTCGAGCACGGATACGACGAGGCCATGGGTGCCCGCCCGATGGGCCGTCTGATCCAGTCCACCATCAAGACGCCGCTGGCGGATGAGGTGCTGTTCGGACGCCTGAAGAACGGCGGCGCGGTCAAGGTCGTGGTCAAGACGGACGAGCTCGGCCTGCAGAGCCTCGGCTTCGAGTACGTTGAAGGTCCGGTCAAGCCGAAGCCTGAGAAGGTCGTGATGACCGCCAAGAAGAAGCCGCGGGCGAAGTCGGCTTCCTCCAAGGCGAAAAAGTCCGTGAAACCGAAGGGATCAGGTGGTAATGGGGGCGGAGGTATCCGTACTGTTCCCAAGGTTCCATTGGTTAGAGCATGACGACTGAGTTACATGAGGTCCCGATCGAGGCCACCCGGATCATTGAGCCTCCGCCGAAGCTGTCCTGGCGCGAAAAGCGCGAGCAGCGTCGGCGCCGGCGGGTGTGGTTCGAAGAGATCCTTGGCTGGATCCTCGTGCCCGCCATCATTTTTGGCTGCTATTGGCTGCTGAATGTGGGGCTCAACGCGCTCGGAACCTCTCCGGCGGCTCTGATGGATGGTCTCAAGACCATTACCGATGCTCTCTAAGGAGGGCAGCTCACTGGACCTGACTTTCCAAAAGCCGCATCAGCCAAGAAGCTGATGCGGCTTTTGCCTTTTTGAGCGCCACATCCTGCTCAGGAAACCGAGTCCATTTTCCCGCAGGGTGCGCTAACCTTTGGTAAGCCCTGATGGAAAATGAGGTCAACGTGACGAAGCTAATCGGCCTTTCTGGAAGCCTGCGCCAAGCCTCGTACAACTCGGCATTGCTGCGGAGCGCAGCGGGGCTGATGCCGGAGGATTCTGAACTCGTCGTCGAGACCATCCGCGGCATTCCGCTGTACGATGGAGACGTGGAGGCTGCGGAAGGGGTACCGGAGCAGGTTGCTGCCCTGAAGGAGGTCATTGCGGCTGCAGACGGGCTCCTTCTGGTGACACCGGAATACAACAACTCGATCCCTGGCGTGTTCAAGAACGCCATCGATTGGCTCTCCCGCCCACCGGCAGATATCCCCCGCGTTTTCGGCGGCAAGCCCGTTGCGGTGATCGGCGCTTCTCCCGGCGGATTCGGAACCATTCTGTCCCAGAATGCCTGGCTCCCGGTCCTGCGCACCTTGGGCGCGGAACTCTGGTCCGGAGGGCGCCTGATGGTGTCCCGGGCCCAAACTGTCTTCAATCAGGACGGCACGCTTGCCGACCAGAAGATCGAGGAGCAGCTGCGGACCTATCTGAAGGGCTTCGTCGCTTTTGCCCGTTCGACGCAGCAAAAGACGACAGCTTCTTAATCTTGGTCGTCGTTCCGGTGCTTGAAGGGCGTGGCTTCCGCCAATTCTTCGGCGGCCGCGGACACGTAGGCGCGCTCCTGCTTGAGATAGGCCTGCACCGCCCGGCGAAGTGACGGGTCGGCGATGTCATGGGCCGATGAGGTGATAACCGGTTGATAGCCCCGCGCGAGCTTATGCTCGCCCTGGGCTCCTGCTTCCACCCGGTCGAGCCCGCGTGCGATGGCAAACTCGATCGCCTGGTAATAGCAGACTTCGAAATGCAGGAAGGGGTGATCCTCGATGCAACCCCAGTTGCGCCCATAAAGCCGCGTATCGCCGATGAAATTGATGGCTCCTGCGATATGGCGCTCCCCACGCTTGGCCATGACAAGCAGCACCCGATCGGCCATGCGCTCGCCGATGAGCGAAAAGAAGCGGCGGTTGAGATAAGGCCGTCCCCACTTGCGCGAACCCGTATCCATGTAGAAGGCGAAGAACGCATCCCAATGGGCTTCGGTGATCTCAGATCCCGTCACCCATTCGATGGAGATGCCGTTCGCGAGCGCATCCCGCCGCTCGCGCTTGATGGCCTTGCGCTTGCGGGAGGCGAGCGCTGAGAGGAAATCATCGAAGCTACTGTAGCCTTCGTTGAACCAGTGAAACTGCTGATCGTCACGCCGCAGGAAGTCGTGATCCGTGAACGCCTCGAGATCATCCTGCTGGAGGAAGGTGGCGTGGATCGAGGAGGCTCCGATCTGATCCCGTAAGGCGCGCAGGCCTGCGATCAGATGAGCCCGCACATTCCTCGCCTCAGGGCCGTTCGGCGCGAGAAGGCGAGGGCCGGTAACGGGCGTGAAGGGCACAGAAACCTGGAGCTTGGGGTAATAGCGACCGCCGGCACGCTCATAGGCATCCGCCCAGGAATGATCGAACACATATTCGCCCTGGGAATGGGACTTCACGTAGCAGGGCGCTGCGCCGAGCAGTGTTCCGTTCTCGTTCTCGACCAGCACATGCACGGGCGCCCAGCCGGTCTTGGGCCCGACGCACCCCGAATCCTCCAGCGCGGACAGGAAGGCATAGGAAACAAACGGATTGAACGGATCGTCATCGCCCGAGCCTGTTTTCAGGGCACAGGCATCCCAGGCAGCGGCAGAGACCGCCTTCAGGCCTTGGGCGATTTTGACTTGGAATGTCACCGAGTGGAAGGATCCCGCCGTTTGAGCCGAGCGCATCGTGCGGAAAAGTGGACCCGGTTTTCCGCTCAAACGATGCGCTCACTAAGTGAGATAGCATCGGATGGATCCCAAAAGTGCAAGTCCACTTTTGGGTCCGATGCTCTAGCTAATCACTCGGCGGGATCCTTGCAACGGTTAGGGCAGGAATCCCTCGAATACCATCTGGTCCGCATGCTTCTCGGCGCGGGCGCGATCTTCCGGATTGCGCACGGTCCAGGTCATGACGGGCAGGTGGCCCAGAAGCCTGCTAAGATAGGTCGAGGCGCAGGGCAGGTCCTTCACGCGCCAAGACAGGAAGTGCGGCTGCGTCTCTTCGAAATGCAGCAGGTTCGCCATCCGGTGCTTCTGCTCAGGGCTGAGGAAGCTGTCGGACTTCGAAGCGTACTCCAGCTCGCCAATGAAGCCGCGGGTAATGTTCGGCGCATGCTGGCGCAAGTAGGCCACGATGTCCGGATCGAAGGACTTCACCACGAAGGGGCCGCTATAGTCGTTCAGGATCTCGATCACGCGTTTGGTCAGACGCATATCGCCGTTGAACTTGCTCTTGATCTCGATGACCAGCGGCGTGCGCCCGGCAATCCTGGCAAGATAGTCCTTGAAGGCGGGGATCTTATCCCCACCCATGGTTCCGGAAATGCCGATCCCCGCGAGAGCGGAGAGGTTGCGCTCGACGACGAGGCCGGTCTCGCCGGTCAGGCGATCCAGCTCGAAATCATGGAATACGATGGCTTCATTATCGGCCGTCAGCTGAACATCGAGCTCGATGGGGAAGCCGCGCGCAATGGCGGCCTCCGCAGCCGAGAGGGTGTTCTCGATGATGCCGTTTGCCTTGTTATGAAGGCCGCGATGGGCGATCGGCTTCGCGACGAGCCAGCTGGGCGTGCTCATTTGACTTCGAACATTCCTTCAACTTCGACACAGGCATCGAGCGGCAGCTCCGCAGCGCCGATGGTGGAGCGGGCGTGGCGGCCCGCATCGCCGAGCACCTCGACCATGAGGTCCGACGCACCGTTCATGACGGGCGCGAGTGCGGCGAAGGTGGGCACGGCATTGATGAAGCCGCCGAGGCGCACGCAACGCGTGACGTTGTCGAGATCGCCAACAGCCGCTTTGAGCTGGGCGAGCAGGTTGATGGCGCAAAGACGCGCAGCCTGCTGACCGGCTTCCGGAGAGATGTCTCCACCGAGCTTGCCCTTGTGGGCATCGGCGAGCTTGCCATCCTGACCGAGGCAGAGCTGACCTGAGATGATGACCAGGTTGCCTGTGCGCACGAACGGGACGTAATTGGCGACGGGGGCTGCCGGTGTCGGCAGGGTGATGCCCAGCTCCTGAAGTTTCTTGTCGACTGCGCTCATGGGTTACCTCTGCTTGTAACAGTGTGGGGGATTAGTGGCGGATGGCGCGTTAGGACGCAAGGTGGAACATTGCCCTGTCCTCAAGGTGCTCCTATTTTCGCTTGGCGCATCGTGAGAAAAAGCGGACCCGGTTTTCCGCAAAAAGCGATGCTCAAAGGCGAAACCTGGAGATGTCATGCGTTCCCTCATCGTGGCCACCGGCCTGACCTTCGCCATGCTCAGCCCCGCTTGGGCGGAAGCCGTCAAGACGCCTGTTGTCCTTGTGCCGCACAGGGCTGTGTATGACCTGTCGCTCCTGCGTTCGGGCGGCACCAAGGGCGTCGAATCGGCAAGAGGGCGCATCGCCATGGAATTCGCCGGTGATGCCTGCGACGGCTATACACTGAACTACCGCCAAGTCACCGTGCTCGACGGCGGCGAATCTGGCTCGCGCACCCTCGATACGCAGACCACCACCTTCGAGTCGGGCGATGGCCTGTCGATGCGCTTCAAGAGTTCATCGACCACACAGGGGCTTGTGCGGGATGGCGTCGACGGCGATGCGCAGTTGCGACCCGATGGCTCGCTCGATGTCCGCTTCAAGCAGCCCCGCAATGAGACCTTCGCAGCCGCTGGGCAGCCGATTTTTCCGACCGAGCACATGAAGCGTCTGATCGAATTGGCCCGGAAGGGCGAAACCACCTATTCGGTGCGGGTCTATGACGGTTCGGACGATGGCAAGAAGATTTATGAGACCCTGAGCCTGATCGGTCGCAAGATCGAGCCGGGAGCAGGGGGCAATCTGGAGGAGCCTGTGCGTCAGGAAGCCCTGGCGAAGACGCCGCGCTGGCCCGTGACCATCAGCTATTATGAAGAGGGCAGCGCCGATCGGGAGCCGGTCTATAAGATTTCACTGGAACTCTACGAGAATGGCATTGCCCGGGCTCTGAAGATCGATTACGGCGACTTCGCCTTGAAGGGCGAACTCAAGAGCCTGGAGGTTCCCGCCGTCACGAGCCCCTGTCAGCGCTGAGGCTTGTTGCGCAGGAGGATACCCTTCTGAAGGGCCGCGGCTCCGAACTTGTCCCGAATCTTGTCGATGGCGGATTCCATCTGAGCTTGCTTGATCACGCTCTGATCCGCCAGATCGCCTTTATCCGCCTCGGCGGAATCGCACAGATCCGCAGCGCCGATGCCGATCAGGCGATAGGCCGTGCCGTCGCATGAAGCTTTCAGGAGTTGCCTTGCAGGCTCGAATAGACGCGCGGCAAGCTGCGTTGGAGCGAGGCCCGAACGGGTACGGGTGAGAAGCCGGAAATCCTTGTCCTTCAGCTTCAAGGTTACGCTCCGCCCGGCAAGTCCCGCCACTTTCAGACGTCGCGAGACCTTTTCCGAGAGCCGCCAGAGGATCGGCTCCAGATCGTCGAAGGATTTCAGATCCACGTCGAAAGTGGTCTCCGCCGAGATGCTCTTGGTCTCCCGCTCCGGTGTCACGCGCCGTGTGTCCTCACCCCAGGCAAGGCGTGAAAGCCGCTGGGCGTCCCTGCCCAAGGCTTCGAACAAGATCTTCAAGGAGACGTCGCGCAGATGCGCGATCTGCGTCACGCCCACCTTCGCGAGCCGTGCCTGTGCGGAGGCTCCGATGCCGGGAATGATGCCGACGGGCTTGTCCGCCAGGAAGGCGGGGGCCTCCTCCCGTCCGATGATCGAGAACCCGCGCGGCTTCTGGAAATCCGAGGCGATCTTGGCGAGGAACTTGTTATAGGAGAGCCCAACCGAGATCGTGATCCCGATCTCCTTCTCCACCTTGTGGGCGAAGCGAGCGAGCGTCAAAGCGGGGCTGCCGTGATGGAGCCGCTCGGTTCCCGTGAGATCGAGAAAAGCCTCATCGATGGAAACCGGCTCCACGAGAGGCGTCAGCTCCAGCATCAGCTCGCGCACCTCGTGCCCCGCCTTGCGGTATTTCTCGCCATTCGGCGGGATCACCACCGCATGGGGGCACAGCTTCAAAGCCTGGAACATGGGCATGGCTGAACGCACGCCGTAGGTTCGGGCCACGTAGCAGCAGGTGGATACCACCCCGCGCTTGCCACCGCCGATGATCACCGGCTTGTCGGCGAGGCTCGGATCGTCCCGCTTCTCCACCGCTGCAAAGAAGGCATCGCAATCCACATGGGCGATGGAGAGAGTATCGCGCTCCTTGTGTCGCAGCAGGCGCGGCGACCCGCAGGCGCCGCACCGTTCCGCCAGGGGCGAAGCTGCGAGGTTGAGGCAATCGCGGCAGAAGGGAGCGCTGCTCATGGCGTGAGGGCGGTTACTCGAACTCGGAGGGCGAGAGGGTCCAATGAGCCGCCATGATGTGCTCCGGCTTGGTGTTCATGTCCTTCGCCAGGGCGATCAGAAGTGGCTCATCGGCGGCGACGTAATCGAGAATTCCGGCAAAAAAGCCGGGTTCCGAGGCCGCCGACCGGATTGTATCGGGCCTTAGCCCCGAAACCGCCAGAAAGCGGCCCATACGTTCCTCATCGCTCGTGATGAACGCGAAGGCGCTCAGAGCGATGGTCTCGGCTTCGTCTCGATTCATCCTTTTTAAGGGAGTGTTCATGCTTTCGGTTTGCACTTCATCAACAGGTTATGCCCTAACTATATCATCAGAAGACAAAATGGGCCGGTAAAATACTGACTTTGGCCCCAGGACAGCGCCAATGAAGAAGACTGTGCTCATCGTTGAGGACAACGAACTCAACATGAAGCTCTTCAACGATCTCCTTGAGGCCCATGGCTATGCCACGCTGAAAACCAGCCACGGCATCGAGGCCATGGAGCTGGCGCGCGCCCATAAGCCGGATCTGATCCTCATGGACATCCAGCTGCCCGAGGTCTCGGGTCTGGAGGTGACCCGCTGGCTTAAGGCGGACGAGGAGCTGAAGTCGATTCCCGTGATCGCCATCACGGCCTTCGCCATGAAAGGCGATGAGGAGCGAATCCGCGAGGGCGGTTGTGAAGCCTATATGTCCAAACCGATTTCCGTAGCCAAGTTCATTGCTACTGTGAAAACATACCTAGAGGCGGATCGAGCTTAACCTTAGCTGTCAAGTTCCGTTAGGGCAGTTCTTCGTAGAAAAAAGCCGTCTCATTAACTTTTCTGGGAAAATGCAGCTTTTCAGGCACATGGGCGCTTGCATCCGCCCATGTTTCCAATATGTTCAAGCCAACATTCCGCAGCCGCGGAAGAAATGCCCTACGGATGCTCAGGTCCGCCGCATCTCCTGGGACTTCGTGGGCTCGGCCAAGCTGGGGGCGGACCGTTGCCTCCTCAACACCGCTCCCAGCTGGCCACCTCCAATTGCCGAAAGCAGCGCCGCAAGGCGCTTTTTTATTGCCCGATCGCCCGGCACCGGCCCTGTCGCAAACCTCTCAAGGCTCTAGCTCCTTCTCCATCTCTCTTCGCGCCCGAGCATATCGCCGGTGCTCGAATCGAGAATGGTCACAGTGCTTTCTTGCAGCACAAGCTTGACCGTGACTATTAATCCAGATGGTCGGCGCCGTTGGGGAACTCCTCACAGAGCATCGGCCACGGGAAAAGGGGACCGAACCATGGATCAACGCACGCCTTCACTGCCTCCGAAATCGGCCCTGACGCGATTTTCCGTGGCGCCTCTCTCCACCATGACTCGGCGGCTGGCGGACGTTGCCTCGGGCCGCGCACCGGCAAACCTGGTGATCACCGGCGCGCGGGTGCTTTCTACCTATAGCGAGCGCGTCGCGCCCGAGCGGGAGGTGTGGATCGCGGGTGGGCGTATTGCCGCCGTGAAGCCGGCCGGTGCCTATAGGCAGGTGAGCGGCACGCCGGGGCGTGTCTATGACGCCAAGGGCGGCATCATCGCGCCGGGCCTTGTCGATCCGCACATCCATATCGAGAGCAGCATGGTCACGGCCTGCGCCTATGCGGAGGCGGCGCTTCTCAACGGCACAACCACGATCTTCTGCGACAGCCACGAGATCGGCAACGTGATGGATGCAGCCGGTATCGAGATGATGCTGGAGGATGCGCGCCATGCGCCTCTCTCAATCTTCCTCACCGTGCCGAGCACCGTACCCGCGACATCTCCCGACCTCGAAACAGCTGGTGGTGATCTCACGCCTGAAAAGATCGCGGCGCTCTTCGACCGTTGGCCCGAGGCGGCAGCCCTCGGCGAGAAGATGGATTTCGTGCCCGTCACCATGGGCGACGAGCGGAGCCACGCGATCCTCGCCGCAGCTCTCGAACGCGGCAAGCCCGTTTCGGGCCATATTTACGGGCGCGAATTCGTAGCAGCTTATGCGGCGAGCGGCGTCACGGATACGCATGAAGCCATCGACCGCGACATCGCCGACGATCTTCTCGATGCAGGTGTGTGGATCTTCCTACGCGGCGGTCCGCCCACGACCCCGTGGCATTCGTTGCCGGAAGCAATCAAGACCATCACGGAGCTCGGCTCCTCGCACAAGCGCATCTGCGTCTGCACGGATGATCGCGATGCTGACGATCTCATGATGTTCGGTATGGATTGGGTCACGCGTGAAGCGCGCCGCGCGGGCATGAGCCGCGAGCAGGCCTGGAGCATGGGCTCGCTTCATCCCGCGACGCGCTTCTGTATGGAAGGCGAGATCGGGGGCTTGGGCGGCGGACGCCGTGCCGATGTGGTGCTGCTCGATGATGACCTGAAGGTGCAGAACACCTGGTATGGCGGCGAACTCGTCGTCGAGAACGCAAGGATCACGCCCGTGCTCGATCAGGCGCTCTCCAACCGCTACCGCTATCCGGATGAAGCCTATCGCACGGTGCATATCCCGAGCATTCCGAAGCTGATCCCGGAGCTTCCGCAGGAAACCTGTACTGCCAATGTGATCCGCGTGGCGCTGCCCGGCATCGTGCTGTTCCACGACAAGGTGAAGTTGGAGAAGGAGGAGAGCTGGGACGCACTTCTTGCCAAGAACGATCTCACATTTGTGACCGTCATCGAACGTCACGGGCGCACCGGCGGCCAAGGCGTGGCGCATGGATTGCTCAAGGATTTCGGCCTCAAGAGCGGCGCAGTGGCGAGCAGCGTGGGTCATGACTCCCACAATCTCATCGTCGCGGGCACCAACGAGGCCGACATGCGTGTGGCGCTCGATGCTCTCATCCAATCCCAAGGCGGGGTCTGCGTGGTGGATCAAGGCAAGATCATCGCCATGGTGCCGTTGCCGATTGCGGGGCTTCTCTCCGACAAGCGCGTGACGGAGGTGGCGGAAGAAACGCGGACGCTGAAGGCCGCGTGGGAGAAGGCAGGTTGCAAGATCCCCTATATGGGATTCAATCTGATCCCGCTCTCCGTGATCCCGGAAATTCGCATCACCGACAAAGGCCTTGTGCTCGTGCCCGAGATGGAACTCGTGCCGCTGTACGAAGCATAAGACCTATCGAGGCGCAGCATCCTCGATCAGCGCCATAGCCTCCCGCATGGCAGCCGCGAAAGCCGGGTGATTGTAGAGATCGTTATGCCCGGCTTCCGCAATAGTGCGGTCCAGAACGAGATTGGGAATCGCGCCTCGCAACGGCTCGCTGCGCCGTGCCGGAATGATCATATCCCGTCCGGCAGCGATCAGGGCGGTGGGTGTTGGCTGATTGCGCACAAGGTCTATGGTCGGGATGTGATGGCAGAGGAGCAGACCGGTAGGAGCCCATGCGAAATGCTCGCGGGCCAGAGCCTTCAGTGAATCGAAGGGTGTGACCAGGATCAATCCGGCAAGAGTGCGATGATGCGCGAGATAAGCCGCCATGCCGCTGCCGATGCTGAACCCGACTGCCACGATTTTGCGTGAACGGGCCTGTTGCCAATGATCGAAGATCGTCAGGGAATCTCTGAGCAGGGCGTCTGCACTGGGCTCGCCGGTGCTTGGTGGATAACCCCGGTAGTGAAAGGCGATCACTTCATGCTCGGGGAAAAGGCCGTGCAGATAGAGCGCCATGGCGTCCGCATTCCATGCATTGCCGCCAAAGCCCAGAAGCAGAGGCTTTCCATCGGATTGAGGGCCGAGCTGCACGCCGATCAGCGTCTCGCCATCCGCTGTCGTCAGTTCAAGCCGCTCAGCGGAGTGGGGTAGGGCAGGCCTGTTGGCTGCCGCCATCTGAGCCGGAAACAGCAGTTTCGTCTGGAACAGCGCCGCAACGAATACCAGGCCGGCATAAAGAAGCGCGATGCCAAGGATGAGATAGAGCAGCCACATGCGGTGGGACCTGGGATGACCAAGAGTGCTCAAATCAACTCCGGGCCGTCTCGCTGGGGCGATGCGTCGCCAACTCCTCGGCGCGGGCCATGAGATCTTCCAGGTCTTTCCGGAACTGCTCGAAGGCGAAGCCGAGGGCGAAGACCTGACCGAAGCTGCCATAGGGCAGATCGTGGGAGAGCGCATGGGAGCGCAACACTTCCGTCTCGCTCACGAAGGTATGGAGAGCCTCCTGAAAGCTCGCCGCATCCGGTGGTGGCCTGCGGGTTCTCAATGCCCCGGCTAGCCCGTGAAGCAGCGTGCCGGTTTCATCGCGCAACCTCAGAAGAGAAGGTCCGAGCCTGTCGAGCACGCGTTCCGGCAAGGGATTGGCGGCGGCGCGGCCGATCATCACGAGGTCATGACGCACACGGTAGAGCGTGCGGATGAGCGGTTCCGGATCGACGGCTTCGGTGAGATGACTTTTGCGCTCACGCACCGCTTCATCCGCCGCCGCTTCCGCTTTCTTGAGCGCTGCGCGGATCTGCGGATGAAGCGTTTGAAGAGCGCTTCTTCCTTTCGGGTCTGCGGTGAGTTCGCTGACGAGAACCTCGATCAGATTGGCATTGAGAGACACGACCTTGGCAGCGGCTTCTACCATCAATGTATGCGCGCGTGCCGGCAGCACGAACAGGGATACGATGACACCGACGATGTTGCCGAGGGTGATCTCCGTCACCCGATCGATGGCGGCGGCGAGGGGACCGATGGCTTGGCCTGTCGGCGGCAAGAGCATGATGAGCGACGTGACGGGTGCAACCCGAAAGCTCGGCTTGACCGCGGCCAGAAGCGCCAGAGGAAACAGGGCGGCGGCAATGGCACCGGCAAGGCTCAAGGGAGAGCCGTGCGGTACGATAGCGGCAACCGCTCCGCCATAGATCGCGCCTGCGAGCGTTCCCATGAAGCGCTCGACGGCTGCCTTCAGCGAACCGCCGACACTGGCCTGCATGATCACGACAGCGGTGATTGCCGCCCAGTAGCCTTGCGGGAGATTGAAGACTTTCGTGATGGCAAAGGCGAGTGTGCCGGCAATGGTCACGCGCAGGGCGAGCTTCATTTCTGCCTGCCGCGCTCCGAGCCTGCCGGTTACCTGTTCGAGCCACCCTGACGATGCCATGCGATTCTCCGAACGCACAGCATAGAAGGTGGTTCGCAATCGATGCTACGCGTATTCCGCCTTAAGCGGATAGCGCATTGCTATCCAGCACCTGCAGGCGGGAGCCGCAATCGGCGCAGGTACCAAGTTCCGGCGAGGCGATCATCTGCATCGTGCGGCATCTCGGGCAGCCTTTCATCGCCATCCGGAGTGTACCCTGCATCTGGCTTGCACCTTGGCGGTGTGCCTCGCTGACCTGAACGGCTTGTTCGAACATGGTCGCCTCCCTTGAGGGAAAGCGATGCTGCTCTCAACTGAACGCCCCGGCAAGAGCGAATTGGGGGGAGTTATGCCGGCTTGCGATGGCCAGTCGCAACCGCATGGTTGGGTCTCTCACCAAGTTCCTTGCATCCAAGGTGGTGACCCGTGGCCTGTTTCACGAGCGGGTCTGCACTAGATCGCATAAGATGAGCAGAATTCAGTGGCAGCAGGACAAGGTGGCCGGCGTGCCGCTCAATCGTCACTTAGGCTTCGTTGGCCCTGTCGAGGTGGGCCATGTGGCCTATGACGGCAGCAACAGGTTCTGGATCTGGTCGACACCCCTTCAGGAAGATGCCTGGGGCTACGGGCCCACGGAACAGGCCGCCAAGGCAGCGCTTGAACACTGGCTTGTCGCTTGGCTGGAGAATTTCCGACCTTTCTTTCAAGCTGACGCGTGAGCGCCAGCTTGATGGGAGCATAAGCGTAGATTGTCAGGCTAGACCCGGGTGCTGCGATTGCGGCCCAGGAAGTAGAAGAGCAACCCCGCAACCACCACAACGGCGATCACGATCCAAAGCCAGTTGGTCCCGTCATCACCAACGGCGCCTGCCGCTCCGGGGGATGTCGTTGCCGGAGGGGATGTGCCGGTTCCCGGCGTGCCAGAGGTCCCACTAGGTGATGTTTGCGCCATGGCAATGGCGCTCCATGCCGTCAGCATCAACGTCAGCAGCGATACTTTGATAATCCCCATCATTCCCTTGTCCTCCCAGATGATGAGCTTCCCCGCGGATCAACGTTGCCTGCGACAACCTGTTCCTGGGTGCGAGCCAGACATTTCGGAAGAGGGGAACAACGCGCTCTTGTTTTCAGTCGCCGCATCAGGGTTTTGTCTTTGCTATGGAACAGCTGAGACCCTAATCGACCAGGGAGCGAGCCGCTGGAAGAGGCGTTTCGACCAAGAGCTGGAATCCTGGCTTTCCTGCAAACACGGCCGGCATATCTCGGGGCGATACTTTGTTGCTATGGCCATCTCCATACGTCATGCTGCTGTATCCTTGATGTGGCGGATGGGAGCGGCCTGATGAACCACGTAGTTCTGCTTGGTGACAGCGTCTTCGATAACGGAGCCTATTTGAGGCCGGGAGAGCCGGATGTGCTGGCTCTGGTTCAGGCCAAACTCCCAAACGGGTGGCACGTCACGATGCGTGCTGTGGATGGAGCCGTCACTACAGGTATCGAGCATCAGCTCGCCCGCCTGCCGCAGGATGCAAGCCACCTTGTCCTGAGCGTCGGTGGGAACGATGCGCTGGGCAATAGCGGCATTTTGCGCGAGAGCGCCCGTTCCGTCGCCGAAGTGATGACCCGGATTGCCGACATGCGCGATTCTTTTGCCCGGAGCTACCGCAAGATGCTCGACTTGGTGGTGGCACATCATTTGCCGACCGCGCTCTGCACGATCTACGATGCGCGCTTTCCTGACCCTCAGGAGCAGCGCCAAGCGGTCGCCGCTCTGTGCGTCTTCAATGATGTGATTACCCGCGAAGCCTTCTCCCGTCGGCTGGACCTTATCGACCTGCGCCTGCTCTGTAACGAGCACGACGACTATGCCAACCCTATCGAGCCCTCGGCCAAGGGAGGAGACAAGATTGCGGGCGCAATCGCACAGGTAGTCGCCGGGAACACGATCTTCCCACGCTCGCAGGTTTATGCGGAGTGAGAGGAATGTTGCTTCCAGCTGCATCGGCTGCACATTTGAAATTGTCAAAGATCGGCGAATACTAGTCGAGAGAAGAAAGCCTTCATTTTTGCAAGCAGACTACAGAGCGAGTCTTGTGTTATGTTGATGCATTATGAACAGAAGATAAATATTCGTATAAATTAAGTCTTGGTATCAGCCTAGCTTGAACCTTTTTTCATTTTAGAAATTGGTTTTGCACGAATGGCGTGCGCCTTTTCGAAAGAGGTTGGTTATGAAAAAGGTGATCCTGCTCTCAAGTGCCGCTCTGCTAACCTTTGGCAGCATCGGCTCGGCTCATGCTCAAAGATATTATCGCGGTGATGGTTGGCGTGGCGGCTACTATCATCATGACCGAGGCTGGAGCCGAGGCGGCGCCTTGGCCGCAGGCTTGGTCGGTGGTGCCGTCCTGGGTGGCCTCATCAGCGCAGCTGCTACTCCGGCCTATGGCTATCCTGGCTACGGGTATCCCGCTTACGGATATCCAGCTTATGGCTACCGCTACAGTTACAGCTACCCGGCCTACAGCTATCCAGCTTACAACTATCCAGCCTACGGCTACCGTTACGGCTACAACTACCCCGCCTATGGCTACGGTTACGGGCCTTACGACTACGGCTATGCGGCGCCTGTAACCACGCGGGTGGTCTACGCACCTGCTCCGGCGTACCGAACCCGCGTCGTTTACCGTCAGCCCGCTTATCGCACCCGTGTCGTGTATCGCGAACCTCGCTATCGTATGCGGACCGTCTATCGCCGTGATGGCGAGCGCGCCCGCGTGGTCCGCGCCGTGCGCCGCGGTGATGTAGTCACGACCGGCTCCATCCGCGAGCGCCGCATTATCAGGAGAATGGCTTACTAAAGCCGAAGTACTGTTCTCCAAACGAAAAAACCGCCCCGATGCGGAGGCGGTTTTTTCAATTCTTAAGCTGCCTAGTTCAGAAGCCTTACTTGATCTCGGCACCCGTGAAGTCGCGTTTCAGGCGGGTGCACCATCCTTTATTTCCAGGGGCTTACCGGTTCATGCTGTCGCGCATTTATTCACACAGGGCCATTTTTCTGTGACCCCGGTGTGACCCGGGTTTACGTTTTGACTTCACGAATGCCCTGGATCGATGCCTGCCCGCGCGCTCACCGATGTCGAAATCCGCTCTCTCCGCGCCGCCCCCGGCGAGCGGCTGCTCGTCTACGACGCCAAGGCCCACCGAGACGCCCTGACTGTCGTTGGCTTGGTCGAGCGGTTCATCGAGCGCTACGCCAAGCCGAGACTGCGGTCTTGGAAGGACTATGAGGCATTGCTCCGGCGCGATCTGATCCCAGCACTCGGCGGCCGGCGCGCTGAGGCGGTACACCGGACCGACATCGCCGCCCTACTGGACAAGGTGGCCGCCCGGGCGCCAGTGCTGGCCAACCGGTTGCAGAATGCCATTTCGTCGGTGTTTTCCCGGGCGCGGTCCGAAGGGCTAGTTACCGCCAATCCCGTGAAGGGCCCGTGCAAGCGCACCAAGCAGGTCGCGAAGGAGCGGGTGCTCTCGGACGAGGAGATCCGCATCTTCCGGAAGGTGACGGCGGGTGCGGCTCCCGCGTTCCGGTACACGCTCCGCCTGATCCTCCTGACCGGTCAGCGGCCGGGGAATGCGCCGAAGAGATCGACTTGGCGACAGGCAATGGACAATTCCGGCCCGCGCGGAAAATTTGACCCACCGTCCGGTCGCTGTCCTCCGAGGCGAAATCATCCTTGGGCTGATCGGTCCGACGGCTTGACGCTTTGGGACAGGCTCTTGACCGGATCGGACATTGAGGAGGCAAGCTTCGTAAAATGGCCCCAATCGTCGGCTAAGCCGAATTAGCTTTAGGCAGACCAAGGCGCTGGTTTTGGCTCTGGTTTTCGACGACGCGTTCGATTACGCCGACCGTGCAATTTCGCACCGTGCAGTTTCGCGATACCCATTAGAGTTTGGCTTTTTAGAATTTGGCGAGGCGGCCATGACGATGATCAAAAGCATCGTGCCTCCGTCCACGAGTATTGGCCGAGAGAATTCCACACCAACCCTGCCAACGGTTTTGGCGGGACCCAGGCGGACGCTTCCACCCGGCTACATTCATTTAGGCGTCGCCAAGGAGATCGCCCCGACCCTGCGCGATTTCGGCATCGATCCCGATCCGGTCATTCGTGAGGCGGGGCTCGATCCGAGCCTCTTCGACGATGGAACAAATATCATCCCGCACGCTGCTCTGGGCCGATTGCTCACCCTGAGCGTGGCCCGCACAAACTGTCCCCATTTCGGGCTCCTCGCTGGCAAGCGCGCCACGATCCTGTCGCTCGGCATAGTCGGGCGTCTTATGCAGCATTCGGAGACGGTGGGCGACGCCATGCGCGCCCTCGTCTCCAACCTGAGCATCCAGAACCGGGGCGCCGTCCCATCGCTCACGATCAGCGGCGACACGGCCCTGTTCACCTTCTCGGTTTACCAGCCCGAGGCCGAGAGTGCGGACCAGATTTCGGATGGATCACTCGCCGTTGCGGTCAACGCCCTACGCGCCCTATGCGGATCCGAATGGAGCCCGACCGAGGTGCTCCTGCCTCGCGCCGCCCCAGCGGACCAGGAGCCGTACAGGCGCCATTTCCGGGCCCCGGTGAGGTTCAATCAGGAAAGCGCTTCCATCGTCTTTCCGGCCCAAGGCTTGAATTTGCACGTCGCCGGATCTGATCCCATGGTGCGGGCCCTACTGGAGGAACGGATCCAGCAACTGAAGGGCGCCCAGGGCTCCGAATTCTCGGACGACATCCGGCGGTTGTTGCGCACGCGGCTGACCAGCAACCACTGTTCGGCAGACGACATTGCGCAATTGCTGGCGATGCACCGCCGCACCCTGAGCCGCCGCCTGAAGGATGGTGGCATGGGTTACCGGGCTATTGCCAACGAGATCCGGTTCGAGATTGCCCGGCAACTGCTGACGGACACCCAGGTGCCGCTCGCTCAGATCGCGGCCGCCCTTGGCTATTCGGAGGCCAGCGCCTTCACCCGAGCCTTCCGGCGCTGGTCGGGCCAGACGCCGACAACCTGGAGGGAGGAGGGCCATCGTGGGTGATGCGCCCGGGGCCTAAAATGTCAAGAGATTGTCCCTGTCGGTCAAGCACGGTGCCCCGGCGGGCCTAAAGTGATCCCACGCGCTGTTGATCCAAGAGGGCGAAGCACGGCTGTCTCTGCCGGTTCTCGCCCGAGGATGTCCAGGAGGATCACACAATGAGACGAGGGATCTGTTCGCCACCGGGCGCTGCGCTCACAAAGTCCACGCTGGGCCTTCTCGCCGCCATGGCCATCACGGGTGCGCCCGCGGCATGGGCGGCGGAGGGGGAGGCGCAGACCATTCTGAAGGCCATGGCCGACTACGTCAGCCGCCAGGAAAACCTGTCGCTGAAGTACGATGCTGATGTTGAGGTGGTGACCCCGGCCGTCGAGAAGATCCAGTTCAGTGCGTCGGGCGAGGTCACCTTGAGCCGCCCGAACAAGTTCCGGGTCAGCCGAGCCGGCGGCTACGCCGATGTCGAGCTCATCTCAGATGGTTCCAACGTGACGATCCATGACCGCGGCGGCAACCGGTTCGCCCAGGTTCCGGCCGCCGGCTCCTTCGACGAGGTCGTCGACCGGCTCCGGGCCGAGGCCCCGGTCGAGCTTCCGGGCACCGATCTCCTGCTGTCGAAGCCCTACGAGGAACTGATGGCAGGGGTGCTGGAGGCCAAGCACATCGGCCGCGGTGTCGTTGAGGGCGTCGAGTGCGAGCATCTCGCTTTCCGCAATCTCGACACTGACTGGCAGATCTGGGTCGAGGTCGGCGAGCGGCCGGTACCGCGCAAATACGTCATCACGAGCAAGGCGGTTGGCGCCGCGCCCCAGTACACGTTGCGGCTCAGGGACTGGAAAACCGGCGTCAATCCGGCGCCGGACGCATTCGCCTTCAAGCCGCCGGAAGGCTCCAGCGGCGTCGCGATCACTGTGCTCAAGGACATCGATGAAATTCCAGCGGGTGTCGTCCCCGGAGGTGCCAAATGACCACCCCCAAGCCAATACGTCTCGCGGCGGTCGCGCTGTTGGCCGGCGGCTCTGCTCTGCTCTGCAGCGGTGGCGGATCCCTGCTATCCGGCTCGTTCATCAGCCAGGCGGAGGCGAGAGTCGGACGGCCGGCAACGCCCCTGAGCTACGCCGGCGTAGCTCGGCGCACCACCCGTAGAAGTGTCGCCTACGGGGCGGCCGCCGGAGCCGCGGTAGCCGCTGGGACGTACTATTATGCCGCTCCAGGTTGCCAGCAGGTTGTGAACTCCTACGGCCAGATCGTCTACCGCTGTCCCTAGCCGACTCTGATTGGAGCGGACCGTGAGTGCGAGATGTCCCCAGGCGTTGGCCGGTGCCCTGTGCGGGCTGGTGCTCCTGTTCTCTGTTCAGGTCAGGGGAGGTCCAGCCTGGGCCCAGACGACTCCGGCTCCGACCGCTCCCCCGCCCCAGATTCAAGAGCTTTTGCGGCTCCTGAACGATCCCGCCACCCGGACATGGATTGACCAGCAGAGGCAGACGGCGGCGCCCCCAAACGATGCCACGCCACAACAGCCGCAGGCCATGACCTCCGAGGTGCTGGCGGCGCGTATCGTGGCCTTTCGAGCGCATGTGGCTGCGCTGGCGGCGGCGCTGCCTCGTCTGCCGCATGAGTTCCAGCGGGCCGGCGCTCTACTGTCGCAGGAGCTTCAGAGCCGATCCCTCTTTGGCGTCGTTCTCCTCGTGTTCGGCTTCCTCGGCCTAGGCGCTGGGGCCGAGTGGATCTTCAGGAGGGCTACGGCATCCGTGCGCGGGCAGATCATTTCCCGCCCGGTTGAGACAGCGATCGAGCGCGTGCGGATGACTGGCATGCGCTTGGCGTTTGGCCTGGCTCATGTGGCAATCTTCGGGCTGGGGAGCATCGGGGCGTTTCTCGTCTTTGACTGGCCGCCCTTGCTCAGGCGGATTGTGCTCGCCTATCTGTTCGCAGCGCTCCTGCTACGGTTCGCCCTTTTGGGTGGCCGGATTCTGCTCTCGCCGCAGCCGGTGGGCCGCCACGATCCTGAAGCCATCCGCGTCATTCCCATGACCAATGAGGCAGCGCGGTTCTGGTACCGCCGCATGGTGCTGTTCGTCGGCTGGCTCGCGTTCGGTTGGGCGACCGTAGAATTCGTGCATACTCTTGGGTTCTCGCCCGAGGGCCGCGAGGTGATCGCATCCATCCTTGGGATCGGCCTGCTGGCGCTGGCAGTCGAGGCTGTCTGGAGATGGCCCACTTCAGCCGTGCTTGCGCCGGAGGCATCGGAACGTCCTCGTCACCATATCCTCGGAGCTTGGCTGCTGTCGCTCTACCTCGTCCTGCTGTGGGGATTGTGGGTCGCGGGCCTGATGGGGCTGTTCTGGCTACTGGTCGTGGCCGTCGTGTTGCCTCAGGCCGTGACGATCACCCGGCAGGCCGCCCGTCATCTGCTGCGGCCTCCGCATGAGGCGCGGGCGCCGTCCGATCACGATCTAGCCGCCGTTTACCTGGATCGGGGCGTGCGGGTCCTTCTGATGATCGGCGCTGCCCTGTTCCTCGCCTGGGTTTGGGGTATCGACCTAGTTGAGCTGACAAGTCGAGACACGGTCATGACCCGGCTGGTGCGGGGCGCGCTGAGCAGCATTGTCATCCTGCTCGTTGCGGACCTCATCTGGCAGGTGGTGAAGACGCATATCGACCGGCGGCTCTCGCGAATGCAGGCCGAGGCTCCTCCGGGCAGCGAGGCCGCTCTGAGCCAAGCGCGCCTCCGGACCTTGCTGCCGATGTTCCGGATGGCCGCGTTCATCGCGGTGGCCTCGGTGGCCGTCCTGATGGCCCTCTCGTCGCTGGGGGTGGAGATTGGTCCTCTGATCGCGGGCGCGGGTATTTTTGGTGTCGCCATCGGGTTCGGGTCGCAGACCCTAGTGAGAGACATCATCAGCGGGATCTTCTACCTGCTCGATGATGCGTTCCGCGTAGGCGAGTACATCCAGAGCGGCTCCTACAAGGGCACCGTCGAGTCGCTTGGTTTCCGCTCCGTGAAGCTGCGGCACCATCGCGGCCCCATCTTCACGATCCCGTACGGGCAGCTCGGGGCGGTCGAGAACATGAGCCGCGACTGGGTCATCGACAAGATGACCATCAACGTCATCTACGACACCGATCTCGACCAGGCGAAGAAGGTCATCAAGCAGGTGGGCAAAGAACTGGCGGCGGATCCTGAGTTCGCGCCCAACATCATCGAGCCGCTCAAGATGCAGGGCGTGGAGCAGTTCGGCGACTTCGCCATCCAGCTGCGCATGAAGATGATGACGCGTCCGGGCGAGCAATTTGTGATCCGGCGCAAGGCCTACGCCATGCTCAAGAAGGCCTTTGACGAGAACGGCATCAGGTTCGCATTTCCCACCGTGCAGGTGGCGGGCCGCGATGAGGCCGAGCCGGCCGCCGCCCGACAGGTCCTCACCCTCGTCAAAGGCAAGCCACCCGAGGAGGGCGGCTAAGCCGGCAACCCGCTTGGGTTCCCAAGTCTTGGGTTCCTAAGTGTCAAGAGGAAGTCTCAAGCGGGTCAAGCAGGCGGATGGAGAGGGGCTAGAATGAGGCCGGTCCGGCAGCGGTCAGGGCTGCCAGAAAGGGGAGCGGAGCAATGGAGATGCCATCCACCCGTAGGGCCGACGAGCCGCGGTCAAGCCATGATTTCGGACCCCTTACCGAGGATCTCCGCCGGGTGCTTCGGACCGAGCTGCTCAGGGAAACCTGCTCCGCCGCCGCGATTGCCCGCCTCTTCTCGATGCACCGCCGCACCTTGAACCGGCACCTGCGCACGGAGGGCCTCGCGTTTCGGCAGCTGACCAACGAGATCCGCTTCGAGATCGCATGCGAGCTGCTGGAAAATACCGACATGGCGCTGAGCCAGGTCGCGGCGGCCCTGAAGTACTCCGAGCCGAGTGCCTTCACCCGTGCCTTCCGGCGCTGGTCTGGACGGACCCCGTCGGAGTGGCGCAGTGCTCACCCCCATACCAGGAAGTCGCGGCGGCCCCGCAAACCGCGTCGCCTCCGTGCGGAGCCCGGTGGCCGCTCAGGTCGGTCGAATAAACCTTCCTGACCTGGTCATCCTGCGGGCAGCAGGAAGTAGGCCGTGACGCTCCTCCAGGAGCCGGGACCTGATCCCGCCCATTTCCCGCCAGGTAGTCCAAAACTGTCAATGCGATGGCCCAAGGGGTCAAGCAGCCGGATTGGACGGGGCCATACTCGCCTCTACAGACAAGCCGGGCGGCTGTGGATCGAGGCTCGAGCCTCGCTTCTGCAGATCTCCTCTGGCACCCGGCAGCCAATGGCGACAGCCCATCGCGTGCACAGTGGGGAGGCAATCATGACGATTGCGGTTACAGCCCAGGACGCGTCTCAGAAGGATCAGCGGCGGCACGACAAGTACGACCGGCTCGTGACCGCCGCGCAGTCCGTCCCGAAACTGAAGGTTGCCGTGGCGCACCCGTGCGATCCTGCCTCGTTAAGCGCGGTGTTCGAGGCGGCCGGGCTCGACCTGATCGAGCCGATCCTGGTCGGGCCGAAGGCCAAGATTACGGCCGCCGCGGAGGCGCTCGGCAAGAATGTCTCTCAGATGCGCATCGTCGAGACCCCGCACAGCCACGCGGCAGCCGAAAAGGCCGTGGAACTCGTCAAAGCCGGCGAAGCCGAGGCGCTGATGAAGGGGAGCCTACACACGGACGAGCTCATGGGCGCCGTGGTCCGCCGCGAGGGTGGGCTGCGAACAGCCCGCCGGATCAGCCACTGCTTCGTCATGGACGTTCCCGGCCACGACACCGCGCTCATCATCACCGATGCCGCCGTCAACATCGCGCCGACGCTGGAGGACAAGATCCACATCGTCCAGAACGCCATCGACCTTGCCCGGGCGATGCGGGTCGATCCGGTACGGGTGGCCATCCTCTCGGCGATGGAGACCGTCAACCCGAAGGTGCCCTCGACCATCGAGGCCGCGGCTTTGTGCAAGATGGCCGACCGCGGCCAGATCACGGGCGGCATCCTCGACGGTCCGCTGGCCCTCGACAATGCCATCGATCTCGGTGCCGCGAGGATCAAGAAGATCCAGTCTCCGGTGGCCGGACAGGCGAACGTGCTCGTGGTCCCGGATCTGGAGGCCGGCAACATGCTGGCAAAGAGCCTGACCTTCCTGGCCGACGCGGATGCTGCCGGCATCGTGCTCGGGGCTCGCGTGCCGATTGTCCTCACGAGCCGCGCCGACTCGACAATCACCCGGCTGGCGTCCTGCGCCGTGGCCTCGCTCGTCGCCGACGCGCAGCGCAAGCAGCTTTCCATCCCGGAGGTCTGAGCCATGACCCCGGTCCTCATCGTCCTCAATGCAGGATCATCGAGCCTCAAGTTCCAGGTTTTCGACATGCTGGACGGCGCGGAGCCGAGACTCGTCTGGAAAGGTCTCTACGAAGGGCTGGGGGGATCAGCGCATTTCCTCGTCAAGGACACGGGCGGCGCAATTCTCGAAGAAATGACGTGGGGCTCCGGCGACCGGTTCGGGCACGAGGAGGCGTTAATGCACCTCGTTTCGTGGTTGAGCCAGTTTCGGGAGGAGCGGAAGCCCGTGGCCATCGGGCATCGGGTCGTCCATGGCGGCGAGGGCTTTTCCGGCCCTGTGCTGATCGACGAAGCCGTCATTCAGAGACTTGAGGCGCTGGTGCCGCTCGCGCCGTTGCACCAGCCCCACAACCTGGAGCCGATCCGGATTGTCCGCCGCCGCCTTTCGGGGATGCCGCAGGTCGCCTGCTTCGACACCGCCTTCCACCAGACACAATCAGACCTTGCGAGCCTGTTCGCCCTGCCGCGCGAGATGCGCGAGCGTGGCGTGCGGCGCTACGGCTTCCATGGCCTCTCCTACGATTACGTCTCGTCCGTGCTCAAGGACTACGATCCACGCCTTGCCGAGGGCAGGGTGGTCGTCGCCCATCTTGGTAACGGCGCGAGCCTGTGTGCCCTAAAAGGCGGCGTCAGCGTTGCGACGACCATGGGCTTCTCCGCCCTCGATGGCCTCCCGATGGGAACGCGCTGCGGCGCCATCGATGCCGGCGTCGTCTTCTTCATGCTCCGGGAAATGAAGCTCACGCCGGATGAGGCCGAGCGCGTGCTCTACACCAAGTCCGGACTGCTTGGAGTTTCCGGCATCTCGAATGACATGCGGGTGCTGCGGTCGAAGGCAGCGACCAATGCTGACGCCAAGCGCGCCATCGACCTGTTCGTCTACCGCATCACGCGTGAAATCGGGTCGCTCGTCGCGGCGCTGGGAGGCATCGACGGGCTCGTCTTCACGGCCGGCATCGGTGAGAACGATGTGGCGACCCGCGCTGAGGTGATGGCCGGCCTCGCCTGGGCAGGACTCACGCTTGATGAGGTGGCCAACCGCACCGGCGGCCCGCGTATCTCTTCCGGATCGGGGCTCACGGCGTGGGTCATTCCCACCAACGAGGAACTCGTGATCGCCCGGCAGACGCGCAGCATGCTCGGCGCGATGCAGGCCAAACTCGCATCCTGAACAGGGAGGTTGTTGTCATGGAAACGCTGAAGACCAGGCCGGACGAGAAGTCCCAGCAGGAGCTTGCGGACGAGACGTTCATGTCGGCCGCCGATCTGCGGACCTACATGACCGAGATGCAGATGGCGAAAGCCAGCAAATCGGTCGAGGGCATGGATCGGGCCGAGAAGGCACGCCAGGATCTGATCAAACGGATGGCCGAGCCCATCGATCTGACTCCTGAGCGCCTGAAGGAGATCTTGCAGCCGCTGAAGTCGAAGCTGCGGGCTGCGGCGGAGCGCGGACAAACCGAGTTGATGGTCATGCGCTTCCCCAACGCACTGTGCACCGACCATGGCCGCGCGATCAACAATTCGGATCCCGCCTGGCCCGACACTCTCACCGGGCGCCCGCGTCAGGCCTACGAGTTATGGCGTGACCAGCTGAAGAATGCTGGCTTCAAGCTGAGTGCGATGATCATCGAGTGGCCGGGCGGATTGCCGGGCGACGTCGGCTTCTTCCTCAAGTGGGGCGACACCAAGCAGTAATCCCAACCTTTCATGGGGCATGACTCCGATGCCACGAAACGAACCGACGACCGCAATGAACCAGCACAGCCTGGATACGAGGCTGACCGAACTCGGCCGCGTGCAGACGAAGGTCACGGAGGTCTACCAGGAGCGGTGCACCAAGGCCGTGCAGCGCTACCTCGATGCCGTGAAGGCCGCAAGTGAGCCAATGCGGAATGGACATTCCCGTTCGGCGTCGCCTCTCGACCTCTGGCGCGATGCCAGTTCCTATTGGCTCGATTTCACGCAGCGCTCGATCCTGTTCTGGGACACGCTGCGCCAGCGCGGCAACAACTGGGTCGAACACGAGAAGGCCGGCAAGCCGCCGCTGTTGGCCTTTGATTGGGAGCTGATCGCGGACGCCCGCACGTTCGAGCGGCCCGTGAACTATACCCTCGTCCAGATCACACCACCGGATGGCATCAAGACCGACCCGGCGCATCGCCCCTTCGTCGTCATCGACCCGCGCGCTGGCCACGGCCCCGGCATCGGCGGATTCAAGCAGGACTCGCAGGTCGGGGTGGCGCTCAAGGCGGGGCACCCGGTCTATTTCGTTATCTTCTTTCCGGAGCCGATGCCCGGACAAACGCTGGCGGACGTCTCGCGCGCCGAGGCCGAGTTCCTCCGCATCGTCGGCGAGCGCCATCCGAAGACGCGCAAGCCCGTCCTGTTCGGCAACTGCCAGGGCGGCTGGGCCTCCATGCTGGTCGGCGCCGTCGAACCGGATCTCGTCGGTCCTATCGTCATTAACGGAGCGCCGATGTCGTATTGGGCCGGCAACGACGGCGAGAACCCGATGCGCTATGCCGGCGGCATTCTCGGCGGCACCTGGCCCGCGCTCTTTGCAAGTGATCTTGGGGCGGGCAAGTTCGACGGGGCCTATCTCGTCGAGAACTTCGAGTACCTCAATCCCGCCAACACCTATTTCGACAAGTACTACACGCTCTTCTCGAAGATCGACACCGAGCCGGAGCGCTTTCTGGAGTTCGAGCGCTGGTGGGGAGGGTTCTTCCTGATGAACCGGGAGGAAATCAGGTGGATCGTCGAGAACCTGTTCGTTGGCAATAATCTGGCCGACGGCGACGCCGAGTGGTCCGCGGGCCGCGCCTTCGACCTGCGGGCGATCAAATCCCCGATCATCCTGTTCGCATCGCTTGGCGACAACATCACGCCGCCGCAGCAGGCCTTCAACTGGGTGGCCGACCTTTATCCGACTACCGAAGCCCTGAAGGCGAACGGGCAGGTGATCGTCGGCCTGATGCACAAGAGCGTCGGTCATCTCGGCATCTTCGTCTCAGGTGCTGTCGCCAAGCGTGAGTACACCCAGATCGTCGACCTGATCGACTACATCGAGCATCTACCGCCGGGGCTCTACGGCATGCAGGTCGAAGAGCAGAAGGCGAATGGCAGCGTTCGCTATGACGTGCTGTTGACCGAGCGACGGATCGAGGACCTGCAGGTTCTGCAGAAATACGGCCGCAAGGATGAGATGCCGTTCAGGACGGTCGAGAAGACCTCGGAGGCTCTTGCTTCCGCCTACGAGACCTTCGTGCATCCCTTCGTAGCGCCGATGGTCACCCCGGCCGCAGCAGGACTCGCCAGGGCATTCAATCCCCAGCGGGCTCAGCGCTGGGCGGTGTCGGACCTCAACCCCTTCCTCTGGCCGCTCAAGGGCATGGCCGACTTGGCGAGGGCGAACCGGGTGCCGCGCGACAGCGACGGCCCGATGGCAATGATGGAGCGCTGGACCGCCGCTGTGACCTCCGCCTCGTGGGACCTCTATCGCGACCTGCGCGATGCGACGATAGAGAACACGTTCTTCCGCACCTACGGTCAGGCTGGCATCGGCATGGCCGCGGAGGAAAGGGAGGCCGTTACGGAGGAGCCCATCGATATGCGGCATGCTCCGCTGGTCAAGGAGGCGCTGGCGCATATCGAGGAGGGCGACCGGACAAAGGCCATCGTCCGGGCGGCGCTCCTGCTGATGAAGGCCGGCACAGGCCGGCGCAGGCTCTCGACCATAAAGCGGGCGCGCGAGCTCGTCGGACAGGAGATCGGCCTACTCGAAATGCCGACGGAGGCCGCCCGGGAGATCATCCGCGAGCAGTCCTACATCGTCGACTTCGAACCGGTGAAGGCGCTCACCGCGCTTCCGAAGCTCCTGCGAACTTCCGCGGACCGGCGCAGGCTGCTCGATCTGCTCGACCGTGTAGAGGGCGGGATCGAGGCCAACGAAAAGCAGATGATTCTATTGGGCGAGATCCGGCGCCTCCTCGAGGAAGAGGACAAAGGCGGCAAGGCGAAAGCCGAACCGATTACCGTGACGCTGGCGGAGAACCCGGACGACCTCCGTCCTGAACAGGTGGCCAAGCAGGGATCCGCCCGTCACGCACGCGACAACCGACGCACGAGGGCAGGCTCATGAACGATCAACCGACCGAACTGACCAAAATCGCCCTCCAATCGAAGATCCTGCACGGCAAGCGCGCCTTGGTCATCGGCATCGCCAACGAGCATTCGATTGCCTATGGCTGCGCCCGGGTCTTCCGCGATCTCGGAGCCGACTTGGCGGTCACCTACCTGAACGAGAAGGCTCGGCCTTACGTCGAGCCGCTCGCCAAAGAGCTCGGGGCCTCGATCTTCGTGCCCTGCGACGTGGCTCAGGGCGGCCAGCTTGAGGCTGTCTTCGAACAGATCCGCGGGACCTGGGGCAGCCTCGACATCGCGCTCCATTCCATCGCATTCGCGCCGAAGGAGGACCTGCAGGGGCGGCTCGTCGACAGTTCCGGCGAGGGTTTCAAGGTGGCGATGGACATCTCCTGCCATTCGTTTATTCGCATGGCGCGACTCGCCGAGCCCTTGATGCTCGAGGGCGGGACGCTCCTGGCGATGAGCTATCACGGCGCCAACAAGGTGGTCCCGAACTACAACCTGATGGGGCCGGTGAAGGCAGCGCTGGAGAGCGCCGTTCGGTATCTCGCCTACGAGCTGGGCGACAAACACATCCGGGTGCATGCCGTCTCGCCCGGTCCCCTGAAAACCCGGGCGGCTTCCGGCCTGAAGGACTTCGACATCCTTCTCACCGAGGCCATCGAGCGGGCGCCCATCGGCGAGTTGGTCGACATCGACGATGTCGGCCTCACGGCCGCCTACCTGACGACGCCCTTCGCCCGGCGGCTCACCGGGACGACCACCTATGTCGACGGTGGGCTCAGCATCATGGCATGACGCTTGAACATGCGAACAAGAGAAGGTCCAGATGACTTCCATTCCCCTGTCGTTGAGCAGACTCACCGCTCTTGCGGTTCCAGCACTCCTTTGGGTCGGAACCGCCGTGGCCCAAGCGCCGAAACAGCAGTCTTCGCCTGATAGGGTCAAGCTCCGGCAGCCGACCCAGTCGTCCGTTCAGCAGCGGGAAGGCCTGCAGGCGGGTGCGGACAAAAGCAGGTCGGAGGCCGACAGAAAGGTCCGCGAGATGGACCGCCGCCTGAACCGTACCCTGCGCAGCGTCTGCAGCGGGTGTTAGCGGCAGACCGACCAGGAGGAAACCGTGCGTCCTGTGGATCCACGTGATGGCATGCACACCTGGGAGCAATCCGCGTCCCAGGAGGCGTCCTACGTCGAGAAGACGCTCGGTCTCGTCCTGCTCCTGGTTCTGGCCGTCGGTTGCATCCTTGTTCTCAAGCCGTTTCTGACGGCCATCCTCCTCGCCGTCATCCTCTGCGTGTCGACATGGCGAATGTTCCGGCGGGTCGAATACCTGCTCGGCGGGCGGCAGACGCCCGCGGCCATGCTCATGACCCTAATGACCGTCGGCCTGCTCGTGCTCCCGCTTCTGGCGCTGGGCGCGAACTTGGCAGACGATGTCGCCAGGCTCGCCGCGGCTGTCCGCACCGCCATCGATCAGGGCCTGCCGCCGCCCGGCTGGCTCGAACGCGTGCCCCTGATCGGGCAGGAGGCGGAACGGGTGTGGATCCAGGTATCGCAGCAGGGCGCCGAACTCGGGCCGACGCTCGCGCCCTACGTGCGGCCGCTGCGCGAGTGGGCGTTGCAGCAGGGAACCTCGCTTCTCTCGGGCACGCTCCAGGTCGTTTTCGGCATCGTCCTGGCCTTCTTTCTCTACCGCGACGGCGCTTATGTCGAGACCCGTCTTGAATGGGCAATGTCCCGGCTGGGTGGCTGGCGGGCGCAGCGCGTGCTGCGGACTGCCGGAATGACCATTGTCAGCGTGGTCAACGGGGTTCTCGGCACGGCCCTCATCCAGGGCATTCTTCTGGGCGTCAGCTTCTGGCTGGCCGGTGTTCCGGGTGCCATCGTGCTCGGCGCCGTAGGCGTCGTCCTCGCCCTGCTGCCGATGGGTCTCCTGCTGCTGTGGCTGCCGGCGGGCCTCTGGCTGATGTCCGATGACCGCACGGGATGGGCCATCTTCTTGATGATCTGGAATGGCCTCTTCGTCGGCAGCCTCGACAACGTCCTGCGTCCGTACCTGATCAGCCGCGGCGTCAGGATGCCGATGATACTGATCTTTCTGGGCGTGCTCGGCGGCCTCGTGGCGTTCGGGATAGTCGGGATCTTCCTCGGCCCGGTCCTGCTCGCGGTCGCTCACACTCTGTTCCAGGATTGGGGGCGAACCAGCGAGGCCGCGCCCGGACCCGCCTAACAACCACAAAGGGGAGGGAACCCATGGACGTTTCCCTTTCGAAGAAGCCAGGTATTCTGCCCTTCGCCTCCGGCATGCTCAGGGGCAGGGCCGCCGTGGTGACCGGCTCGACCAGCGGCATCGGCCTCGGGATCGCGGTGGCCCTCGCGGCCCAGGGTGCCGACGTGCTGTTGAACGGATTCGGCAAAGCCGAGGAGATCGAGGACGTCCGTAGCTCGCTTGCCAGGGCGCATGGTGTGCGTGTGTCCCACAGTGCCGCCGACATGTCGAAGCCGGACGAGATCGACGGGATGATCGCGCAGGCAACACGCGATCTCGGCGGCGTGGACATCCTTGTTAACAACGCCGGCATCCAGCACACGGCGCCTGTCCGTGAGTTCCCGATTGAGCGCTGGATCGCGATCATCGCGATCAACCTCACGGCCGCCTTCTGCGCCACGCGGGCGGCGCTCCCTCATATGGAAAGCCGCGGCTGGGGCCGGATCATCAACATCGCCTCGGCGCACGGGCTCGTCGCGTCGATCCACAAGGCTGCCTATGTCGCGGCCAAGCATGGGGTACTCGGGCTTACCAAGGTGGTCGCGCTCGAAACGGCGACGACGGGCGTGACCTGCAACGCTATCTGCCCGGGCTGGGTCCTGACGCCGCTGGTGCAGAGGCAGATCGACGAAATGGCCGCGCGGGAAGGGCTCAGTGGCGATGAAGCACGGGCGAGATTGCTCGGTGAGAAACAGCCCTCGCTCGAATTCGCCACCCCGGAGCAGATCGGAGCGGTCTCCGCATTCCTCTGCTCCGACGCCGCAGCGCAGATCCGCGGCGCCGCCCTGCCGGTCGACGGCGGCTGGACCGCCCAGTGAGGAGGCCGCGATGAAGACGATCACACTCCAGGACGCCGCCGCGATGGTTCCAGCCGGAGCCACCCTAATGATCGGCGGGTTCATGGGCGTCGGGACGCCGGAGCCGCTGGTTGACGAACTCGTGAGGCAGAAGACGGGCGACCTGACGGTTATCGCCAACGACACCGCGGCGCCCGGCATCGGCATCGGCAAGCTGGTCGACGCCGGGCTGCTTCGCCGGGCCGTCGTGAGCCACATCGGCCTCAATCCGGAAACCCAGAGGCAGATGCTCGCCGGAAGCCTGCAGGTGGACCTCGTTCCGCAGGGCACGCTCGCCGAGCGCATTCGCGCCGGTGGCTTCGGGCTCGGCGGCATCCTGACCGCGACCGGCATCGGCACCATCGCCGAGGAGGGCAAGCAGAGGATCGCGGTGGACGGCCGCGACTACCTGCTGGAGCCCGCGCTGCGGGCCGACTTCGCGCTCGTGCACGCCTTCATCGCCGACTACCTAGGCAATCTCTCCTACGTCCTCACGGCGCGCAACTTCAACCCTTTGATGGCGATGGCGGCGGACACGGTCGTCGTTCAGGCGGAAAACATCGTGCCGGTGGGCGTCGTGTCACCGGACCACGTCATGACGCCTGCTCCGGTCGTCGACTACCTCATTGCGAGAGGCTGAAGCCATGGACGCACAATCCCTTATTGCGAAACGCATCGCGCAGGAGCTGCGCGACGGGATGCTTGTCAATCTCGGCATCGGCATTCCGACCCTCGTGGCGAATTTCGTCCCCAAGGGGATTCATGTCTTCTTCCAGTCGGAGAACGGCCTCATCGGCACCGGTCCGGTGCCCGAGCCGGGCATGGCGCTTCCATGGCTGACCGACGCGGGCGGAAAACCTGTGACCGCCCTGCCAGGTGCGTCCACATTCGACAGCGCCATGTCCTTCGGACTGATCCGCGGTGGGCATCTCGATCTCACGGTCCTCGGCGGTCTTCAGGTCGACCAGCACGGATGCCTCGCGAACTGGATGGTGCCGGGCAAGATGGTGCCGGGCATGGGCGGCGCCATGGACCTGGTGGCCGGAGCCAAGCGCGTTATCGTCGCCATGCAGCACACTGCCAAGGGTCGCCCGAAGATCGTCCGGGAGTGCTCGTTGCCGCTCACGTCGGGCCGGCCTGTTGATCTCGTCGTCACCGAACTCGCGGTGATCGGCTTCCCGAACGGCCGCGCGACGCTGCTGGAGACGGCGGAAGGCGTCACGGCCGAGGAGGTCATCACTGCAACCGAGGTGGACCTTGCACTGGCTCCTGAGCTGGCTGAACCGGGTGGGGCGAAGCCTCTCCCGGAGAGTGTCCCGACCTCCGCAATGGGAGAAAGAGTATGACCGTGTCACTTAACCCGGCAGCCCCCCATCACCTGCCGGCGTTCATCACCGCGCCTGGCGAGACCGATGTCCTGATGGTGGTCGTGGCGGTGTTTCTGGTGCTCGCCGTGCTGGCGGTCGGATTGCTGTTCCTGCGGCTGCACACCTTGCCCGAGCGGATCGCCCATAGAGGCCACAAGCTGCAGTTCGAGATCGTCGCGATTCTGGGCCTGCTGGCACTGTTCACCCACGTGCATCTGTTCTGGGTGGCCGGCCTTCTGCTCGCCCTGATCGACATTCCCGACTTTGGCAACCCGCTGCGCAGGATCGCCGGATCGCTTGAGAAGATCGCCGGCCTGAAGCCCGGCGAGGGCGCGGGCGAGGCCCCGGATGAGATCGGCGCCGAAGTCACGTCGGCCGAAGCGTCAGGTGAGGGCGCAGTCGAAGTGCCGAAGACCATCGCTCCCGCTCGAATCTCCAAGGAGAAGATCCATGCTTGAGCTTCTTCTCTGCTCCCTGCTGACGATCCTGCCGGACTATCTCTATCGCCGCTATGCCCAGGGCAAGCGGCTTGGCAAGGAGATTACGCTCTATTCGGTGTGGTTCGAGCTGAGATGGGGCATCGTCTCGTGCCTGATGCTCACGGTGGGGTTGATCACGGTGATCTTCTACAATCACCCGTCGACGACGAATGCCACAGCGTTTTTCCGCACCATCCCGATCCTTCCCGAGACCAATGGGCGGGTCGCCGAGATCTTTGTCGATGGCGTGAGCGGTTCGGTCAAGCAGGGCGCGCCGATCTTCCGGCTCGACAGCTCCAAACAGGAGGCGGCTGCGCAGACCGCCCGCCGCAAGATCGCCGAGGTCGAGGCCGAACTGGTGGCAGCGCGGACCGATGTCGCAGCGGCCGAAGGCAAGATCCAGGAGGCCAGGAGCGCCTATCAGCAGACGGTGGACGAGCTAGAGACCAAGCAGGAGATCTATCGCCGCAACCCGGGCGCCGTTGCGACGAGGGACATCGAAAAGCTCCAGGTCGCCGTGGAGGGGCGCCAAGGCACCATCGATGCCGCCATCGCCGCCAAGGAGCAGGCCGAGACGCGGATCTCGACTCTGCTGCCAGCCGAAAAGGCCAGCGCCGAAGCCGAGCTGGTTCAGGCGCAAGTGGAGTTGGATAAGACAACCGTTAGGGCGGGCGTGGATGGGCGGGTGGAGCAGTTCACGCTGCGAGTGGGCGACATCGTCAACCCGCTCATGCGCCCGGCCGGGATCCTGATTCCCGAGGGTGCCGGGCGGGGACGCCTGCAGGCCGGTTTTGGGCAGGTCGAGGCACAGGTCATAAAGGTCGGCATGGCGGCCGAGGTCACCTGCGCTTCAAAACCCTGGACGGTGATCCCGATGGTGGTAACCGGGGTTCAGGACTTCATCGCCGCTGGCCAACTCCGCAGTGGGGAGCAATTAATCGACCCGCAGCAGGTGACGCGGCCGGGGACCATTCTGGCCTTTCTTGAACCCCTCTACGAGGGCGGGCTCGACGGCGTCACGCCGGGCAGCAGCTGCATCGCCAATGCCTACACCAGCAACCACGACCTGATCGCCTCGGGCCAGGTCGGCACCATGAAGGGACTTGCCCTTCATGGTGTGGATGCCGTCGGGCTCGTGCACGCCATGATCCTGCGCATCCAGGCGCTGCTATATCCGATCCAGACCCTCGTGCTCGGCGGGCATTGACATGAAGACTGGCGGCGGACTTTGCCCTCCGCCGTCTGGAGCACGCGAGGGGGCGCATCTCTCAGGCTGAAGAAGGATTCTGTTCAAGGAGGACGATCCATGGCCACAATGCCGAAGAGTTCAGGAACATCGGACACACTGCGCGGCGGTGCCGGATATGCTCTGTCAGGCGACAGCGGTCGCGCCTTGGTGAACGCCACGGAAACGTGGTTTGCCGCGGCCACCGAATGGCAGCGCGAGATGATGAGCTTCGTGTCCATGCGTCTTGAGAAGGACGCCGAGACCGCCCGCGAGATGATGGGCTGCAGGAACGTCGCGGACGTGACGGCCATTCAATCCCGCTGGATGGAGGAAACCCTCCGTGACTACAATTCCGAGATGGGCAAACTGATGACCATCTGCACCAAATCCGTGGACGGTGGGGGCCGGACCAGAGGGTGACGGTTTCCCGTTGGAACGCTCGGCGTCAGTGTTTGCCCTATTCAGTACTGGCTGTAACCCGAGCGGCCACGCGATACGGGAGATCAAACGGCTTGCTCCGCAATTAGCCTCAACAGCGGATGGCAAGCGCCCATGTCGGGACCATCATGGCCTTGTGTTTGACAGGTCCTGGCTTCGTCTCTGCCCGTGAGAAGAGGGAGAGGTCCATGCTCACATTCCACCATGCTCTTCGTTCTGGTCTGGTCGCTCTTGCGGTGACGTGCGCGTCGGTGCTGGCGGCGCCAGGATGGGCCGCAACGGGCACGGTCCACGTCGAGATTGCCAAGGCGGGGTTCATCGTCGGCGTTGGCGGCGGCAGAGGCACGCTCGTCTTTCAAGGGCGGCGTTATCCGCTGAGTGTTGGCGGCTTGAGCTTCGGTGCGACGATCGGGGCCTCGAAGGCCGACCTGGTCGGGCGCGCCTACAACCTGCGGCGAGCCTCCGACATCGCCGGCACCTATACGGCCGTTGGTGTGGGAGCCGCCGTCGGCGGTGGCGTATCGACCATTCGTCTGCAGAATGCGAGGGGCGTCGTTCTCGACCTGCGTGGCCGCAACGTTGGACTGGAACTGAACGCCAACGTGAGCGGCGTGGAGATCGGCCTGCGCTGAGACCAGAAATTGTCTCAGGCGTTGGGCCGTGTGGCTAGAGCATCGTGCGGACCCGAAGGGCCGCGTCAGCGAAAAGCGACCCTGTCTTCCGCATCAACGATGCGCTAGAGTGGCCAATCTGCAGAGCAGGAGCCCGCACCTTCAAAGGATCAAAAGGCTTACAGACCGGCAACCGATCCGCGACAATCCGGCCTTTCCAACGTAACCTATCGTCCATCTTCTCCTATGGGAGGAAATCGTGGGTGGTGAAGGTTTTCGCGTCGACCTCGGTCGCAAAATGCCAAGCGCATGGCTCAAATGATCAAGCAGGTTCTGCCAAAGGGCTCACAATGGGCTCCACTCACAACAGCCTGCCCTGTGCTGTGCGCCGGGCGGCGAAAGGGAGGATGGCAATGAACAGGACTCTCTTGGCTCTTTTCGCTCTCACAGCGGGCGCCCTTCTGATCCCGGAGGTGGCCGATGCCCAGCGTGGCGGTCGCGGCGGTGGCTTTGGTGGCGGAGGCGCCCGCATGAGTGGCGGCTTCGGTGGTGGTGGCGCCCGCATGGGCGGCGGCAGCATTGGAGGCCCGAGGATGTACATCCCTCGGGGTGGCATGAGTGGCCCCCGGTTCGGAGCAGGCGGCGGCCTCACCACTGGTTCGATTGCCGCCCGGCCCGGTGGCATGCCGGGCCGCATGGCCGGGATTACGCCGGGAGCCGGGGGCTTCCGTCGGGTCGCGATCAACAATCCGGGCGGCCGTTTCGACAACCGCTTCGGCAATCGAGGTGACTGGCGCTACGGCTATGGCGCGACCGGTGGGCGCTATCGGTATTACAGTGGGCGCTATCCGTATTATGGTGGGCGGTATCCTTACTACGGCCGCTATTACAGCCGCTATCACGGACGCTATCCGTATTACGGCTGGGGGCTGGCCACGGGGGCGCTGATCGGGGCGGCGGCCACGTATCCGTATTACAACGATTCGTACTACGGCTATCCCTATTACAGCTATCCGTACTCCACGTATCAGACGCCAATCGCATCGGCGTCCGGCGGATATTGCGTGACCCCGGTTCGGACCTGCGCCTTGACCAGTTCGGCTCCGATTGGAACCGGATGCTCCTGCAGCACTCCAGGTGGCAGAGCACGCGGTACCGTTCAGTGATCCTCTCGCGTCGATGACTAGGCATCGGCCGGGAGGGTTCAGAGCGTCTCAAGCTCCACGTGGGACGCGGATGCCCACGTGAGCCGTTACGCTGGTTGGGTTTCACCCTGGGGATCAGGCGGATTGCGGGCATGATCCGCCTCCGGATCAATCAGGACAAATCCCGCAAACGCCCCCAGGATGGCCAAGCCTCCCGCGATCAGGAGAGCTATGCGGACCCCGTCCGCCGGGTGGGCGCCGACATCAACCACCACCCCCGTGACCGCCGGGGCGAGAGGGCCCGCCAGCGTCGTGATCGCGTTGGTGACGCCGAGGACCGCCCCGCGCCGCTCGACCGGAGTGACCTCGGCGATCAGAACAGGTCCAAGCACGAACATCACGTTGCAGAGGGAGAAGGCGATCACGGTGCACACAATGATGGGCAGCGCCCCCTCGGATCGCGCCAACAGAATGATGATCAGACCTGCGGCGAGTGTGCTGGCGCACGCAACCGATCCGCACGCCAGCCGACTCGGAACGCCGCGCCGCTTCAGTTCGTCGGACAGAGTCGAGACGCCGGGCAGGAGCACGATCTGACTGAGCGACACCAGCATCATAATCCAGGCAGTCTGGACCGGCGTGTAGCCGAAGGCCTGGATCAGGAACGCTGGCAGCCAGACGACCGCCAGCGTCAGAAGCCAGTAGGCACAGAAGCCGACAACCTGAATGCCGATGACCGTTCGACAGCTGAACAGCCGGCGGTACGACAGGCGCATCGTGGGCTCGCCGGAGCGCAGGCCGTCCGGGGCGAGGGGTCCCTCGCGGGCAATCGCCAGCCATGCGATGCACCAGATGAGGCCAACTGCACCGAGAAGCCCGAATGCAGCGTGCCAGGACCATGCGGCGACGATGGCGATGACCACGGGCGCCGCGATCCCGTTGCCCGCCAAGGCGCCGATGGCGATAAGGCTCGTCGGAACGGCACGGCGCTCGTTCGGAAACCACTTGTAGGCGGCATGCAGCGCGACCGGGTAGGCAGGTCCCTCGCCGAAGCCGAGGGTAACCCGGTTCACAACCAAGGCGGCTACCGAGACCGACAGCATCATGGGCAACTGGCACAGGGACCAAATCAACGCGAGGGCCGCCAGCACCCACTTGCTGGCGACGCGGTTCACCAGAAAACCGCCGATCACGCCTCCCACTGAGAAGAGGGTGAAGAAGCTCGTCGCGATCAGGCCGAACTGGCTGTGGGTCAGCCCAAGGTCCTGCATGATCGGAACGGCTGCGAGGCCGAGCACTGCCCGGTCGGAAAAGTTGATCAGCATGAATAGAAACAGCAGGCCCGCCATGATCCAGGCGTGAACCGGATCCGTCGCTTGGGCCGTGGATGCGGTCTGCGGCCGCGCGTCTGCCATCGCCTCGCCCCCTTCCGTCTAAGGATGAAACTGTGCCGCAGCAATGCAAACGTCTTGTGCCGATGATCTCCTGGCGTTCCTGGCTGCCAAGCGCCGTCATCACGTCAGGCCTGATCCCCGGCGAGGATGTCCCGGCATTGGGCCTTTTCAATGTCCTGATCTGTCAAGGCGTCGTTCTCATCGGTCAAGTCCGGCACGGCCGTCGAACCAGAGCGACCTCAAAGGCTGGGAAATCCCTCAGGCCGGGTTAAAGACGGCGCAGTATGCCATCCCCTGAAAGTCCCGGCGGCTCCTCGTGACGCGACCTCAATAATACCGGCGGTAGGCCACCCTGGGTCCAAAGTAGCGCGGGCCGTAGTAGCCCCGATACGCGCCATAATAGCGGGGGCCGTAGTAACGAGGACCATAATAGACGCGGCGTGGATAGTAACGCGGACCGTAATAGACCGGGCGCGGGTAGTAGTAGCGAGGGGCATAGTAGAATGGCCGCGGATAGTAGTAGGCGGAGCGTGGGTAATAATAGCCCGGCCAAGGGCCGTAATAGCCGTAAGCGGGATACCCATATCCATAACCATAGGCGGGATATCCGTACCCGTAACCATAGGCAGGGGCAGTGGCGGCTGCGGTGATCAGACTTCCAAGGATCGCCCCGCCGATCAATCCTGCGGCTACGGCGCCGCCGCCATGATGGTGATGATACCCGCCGTGGTAGCCCCAGCCGCGGCCATGCCAGTACTGCGCATCCGCCGTTTCAACACTGCCTATCGTGATCAAGGCGGCAGCGGCAAGAGTTGCGAGTTTCTTCATGACAACCTCCAAAGGTTTCGTGCCACCCCCTCTGTCTATTCGAAGCTCCTCTTGATCGTGCAGACCCGTTCACCGGAAATGCACGGTAATGAGCTCAGCCATGCGGGCCGGACGCTCGCGGTTCCTAACCCCAATTATAGCACCATTGGTGACCCTCAGGCTGCATTGTGCATCGTGATCATCAGGCTACCGTCTCAGGCGTGATTTCTGCACCGCGCCCCCGTTGCCACCGCCTTCTCCGGGAACGGTGTTGAGACACAGCCTGACCCGATTGTCCTCGGCATCGCGCATGGTCAGGCAGACCTCGGCCTCCTCCAGGCAATCGCCCGGGCTGCCGTAGCGGGCGCAGAGTTCCTCACTTTGGGCCCGGATCTGATTGATGATCCCGTAGACGAAATTGCCGGACCGATCAGGCTGCTTCCTCGTCGGCTTTCGTGCCAGCGCCTTGGTGGATCCGAACCGTTCGGATGAGATCTCTGCCGATCTCGCCCCGACCTCCTGCACCGGCCCGGGAGCAGGGTTGTCCGCCAGAGCTGAATTGGCCGCAAGGGACAGGCCGAGCAAGTTCGCGGCCGCCACGGAAAGAACCTGTCGCTTTGTCGATGCTATCAAAGAAGTCACCATCGCACTCCTTTGCTGTTATTCGGCTGATAGCTCGTCTGAGCGCGCCTTTCTCAACAGAAACCGGGAGAGGCCTGCGAAAGCCGCCGTTCCCATGGGTCTCATCGTGAGCACTGCTTGTATTCGGTGCCGGTCGTGTCCTGGGCATTGAAGTAGCGCTTGAGCGAGCCGTCCGGTTGCGGCGCCATGAGAACCCGCACCTCGTTGCCCGCCACGGCATTGGCGCAAGCGAGGACCAAGAGCTGACGGTCGCCACTCGGCCGGACCGATTTGATGCGACACGAGGCTTGGGGGGTCCTCAGGCGGGGGCCGGAGACGATGAAGGCGGGCGCAAAGATGTCGACCGGCTTCTTGAACGCGGTTCCCTTCCCTGCGGATGCGTAAACCTCCGCGCAATCCATGCTCCCGGACAGCCAGGCACCCTGATAGGCCGCTAGGCCTCCCTGCGCCATCGCGCCCGAGACCCACGGCGACGCAAGGCCAAGACTAAGCCCGACAGCACTCATTAGTCCCGCAATTCGCATCGTGCCCTCCTCCAAAAAGGCATCCGTCCAAGACCGTCCTAGAGGGACCAAAGGGTCGAGGTTTGGTCTGGCGTGGCGGGATACGATCTGATGCCGGGGCTCACATTGCCGGTCCACGCCCCTGGACAGGTCTCCACGGGACGTGGGCAAGCTGGCGATCCAAGTGCCAGGACACTCCGCCACGGGAGAGACCGAGGATTGCCTGCGAGATCACTGTAGGTCGGCCAAGGCAGCCTGCTTGACAGAAAGGGACAACGTCTTGGCATTTTAAGTCAGCAATGCCAGTCCAGTGGTGAAGACGCCTATGCAGCGCAGCCCAGCGGCTAGCCCTGGAGAGTGATCCCCGGTCCGTTCGGGCCGCATGCCGCTCGTCGTCGCGGAACCGGCGACCCAAACTGTCAAGGGATTGTCTCCCTCGGTCAAGCACGGGCTTGCGGGCGGACTAGGGTGAATCAAAAGGGCAGGAAGCCATGAGACCCATCCTGGCGTCCATCGCCATCGCTGGTTTCACCACAGGTGCCATCGCGCAGCCGGGGCCGACGACCCTTGCCATGACCTGTGCGCAGGCCAGGGGGATCGTGGTGTCGCAGGGCGCAGCCGTGCTGCGCACCGGGCCAACGACCTATGACCGCTATGTGCGGGACGCGAGCTTCTGCGCTCTCCAGGAAACGGCACGCCCGGCCTGGGTGAAGACGGCTGACGCCGCCTATTGCCCAATCGGAGGGGTTTGCCGCTCCGTCGAGATTGACAATGGGCGATGAACGGATGCGGTCAGGTCTGCACGGTGGGTTAAGCAAGAGGGACGAGGCCATGACAGACAAGCCGTATCCCGACACTCACCCAGTGGCCGGAGCATCACCGCTCAGGTCATCCCTGTTCCGGCCCTCGCTCCTGTGGCTCATGGTCCTCGCGCCAATTGCCGCCGGTCTCGACCGCGCCGGCGTCCTTCCGGCTGGCGTGGTCTTCTTCTGCGCGGCATTGGCCATCGTGCCGTTCGCCAAGCTCATCGTCCAGGGAACCGAGCAGGTCGCCGCCCACACGGGCGCCACCGTCGGAGGCCTCCTCAACGCCACCTTCGGCAACTTGCCGGAGTTGATCATCGCCATGGTGGCCCTGCGGGCCGGCCTCCTGGAGATGGTGCGCGCCTCCATCGTCGGGGCGCTTCTCGCCAATCTGTTGGTGGCTCTCGGCTTCTCCTTTCTGCTCGGCGGTCTGCGCCACCACAGCCAGAAATACAACCCGGAGGCGGTGCGGACCTACTCGTCGACCATGGTGTTGGCCTGGATCAGCCTGGCGCTGCCGAGCGCGTTCCACCGCGCCCTCGAAGCAGAACCCCACCTTGGCGTGCATGCCACCCTAGACCTCATCGTGGCCGTCGTCCTGCTGGGCCTCTACGGACTCTTCCTGCTCTACTCCCTGAGAACCCACCCGGAGACCTTCGCCGAATTGAATGCCCCTTCTTCCGGCGAGGAAACTCACGATCATTCCAGCCTCGCGCGGGGTGTCGCAACTTTGCTGCTCGCGTCCCTCGGCGCGGCGTGGATGAGCGAGCTCCTCGTCGGGGCCGCAGAACAGGCCGGGCATTCGCTGGGCATGTCGCAGATGTTCATGGGCCTGATCGTGCTGGCGCTTGTCGGCGGCGCGGCCGAGTCCGGGTCGGCCATTGCCATGGGACGGGCCAACCGGCCCGATCTCAGCATCGGGATCGCCCTGGGTAGCTGTGTGCAGATCGCGTTGTTCGTGGCTCCTCTCCTGGTGTTGGTCGCACCGGTTATGGGACAGCCGCAGTTCCGGTTGGTGTTCTCGCAGGCCGAGATGTGGATGCTGTTCGGGGCGGTGCTGCTCGGGGCAACGGTTGCGACGGCGGGTCAATCCAACTGGTTCAAGGGAGCCCAATTGCTGGCTCTCTATCTCATCATCGCGGCTATTCTTTACCTGATCCCGGCCACCACTCCGTAGAAGGTGAGCCATGCTGCGACAGCTTCTCCTCGGGGGTGCCGTCAGCTTGGCCAACATCGCCATCCATGCCGCCGTGATGGCAGCGGTCGTGGGCACCGCCCGCCGCGCCCTGAAGTGGGAGCACCGCCGGCCCCAGGTCTGGCTCGCCGCCGCCATGGTCGCGACCGTCGGGATCCTGATGATCGCGCATGTCACAGAGGTAGGGGTGTGGGCGCTCGCCTATGTGCTCCTGGGTGTCGCCCCTCCCGGAGCCGATGTCCTGTACTTCGCATTCGTCAACTACACGACGCTCGGCTACGGCGATGTCGTGCCGGTGGAGCGCTGGCGCCTGCTCGGCCCGATGGCGGCCATGAATGGCGTGCTGCTGTTTGGCTGGTCGACGGCGGTTATCTTCGAGGTGATGAGGCAGGCCATGCGCCACCGCGATCAGACGGGTGGTCCGTGAGCCGTTCCGGATCCCACGCTCAAAGGCGTGACAGGGTAGAAGTTCAGCACCGATCAGCTCTAGGGTGATCGCGATCAGTGTAGGCGACTGTTTCGCAATGTTCCATGCATGTTGCATGGAGCCGACTGTCGTCGGCTGTAACCTATTGAAAAATCGGGGGATGTACTGCGGGCCGTTGCAACACGAAACTATATAGGTCCGGACACTAAAAAGCCCGCGAAGTCCTTGACTTAACGGGCCAAAATCGTTGGCTTGGGGACCTGGATTCGAACCAAGACTAACGGAGTCAGGGTCCGCTCGTCCAATTTCTATGCACGGCTTTGGCAGTATTTCCATTGCCTTTGCAGTGGCCCATTCGAAGCAGGCCAGTAGCTATCGCCCCCGTACAGGGAAATGGCTGAGTTACCCGATTGTTACCCGAAAAGAAAAAACCGCCCCATCATGAGGCGGTCTTCTAAATATTTTCAAAGATTTATCGGGAGGCCGTTACTTGATCTTGGCTTCCTTGAACTCGACGTGCTTCTTCGCGACCGGGTCGTACTTCTTGAGTGCGAGCTTGTCGGTCATCGTGCGGGAGTTCTTCTTGGTGACGTAGAAATAGCCCGTGTCGGCGGTGGAGACGAGCTTCACTTTGATCGTTGCGGCTTTGGCCATAGGTTAAGACCTCTTGTTCGGTTTGAACGCGCTCGGTTGGCCCTATGGCGTGGCCGAAACGCAAAGGCCGGGCGAGCCCGGCCGGAAAATCGTGACGTTCCCATGCCCCATTAAGCCGGTTTCGTCAAGAGTTTCCGGACGCTCTAAAGCATCGGACCCAAAAGTGGGATCCACCTTTGGGATAAATCCGATGCTCCCTTTGTTAAACAGCGCATCGTTCGGCGCGGAAAACCGGGTCCACTTTTCGCACGATGCGCTAGGCGAGGGAACGTGGGTAAAGGCGCTTAAGCTCAAGGCCTAAAGTAGCTCCCGCACGAAATGGCCCCGCTTCTGATAAAAGAAGGGCACCGGAAGCATAGGGCTGAAACCAGCCGCGATCCTAGCTTCCAGCTCGCCCAGGAGCACTCCCGTAATGGGCGGCAGGTCCAGCTTCCTGGCCTCGGCGACTGTGACCCAGGCGAGCTCCACGAGCTCGGAATCAGGACCCACGACGCCTTCGATCTCATGGGTGATGGCAGTGCGATCGACAGCAAAGAATCGGGTATCGAAGCGCTTCACGCGCTTCGGGGGCGTAATCGCCCGACCGATGAAATGCAGAATCTCCAAGTCGGGGAACACGCCATGCTCCCGAAAGGCTTCCCAGGGAGTGCCGGCGGGCACCGAATCCGGACTGCCGTAATTCTTGGTGCCGAGCATCAGACCCGTTTCCTCGAAAGTCTCGCGGATGGCGGCTAGGGCCAATGCGCGGCTGCGCTGGACAGAGGGGCGGGTGACCCGGGTCATGAGGGCCTGTTCCGCGCGCGGATGCAGGGCACCGGCGACACTCATCGAACGGTCGCCTGCCTCGATCCGACCACCGGGAAACACGAACTTGCCGGGCATGAATTTGTGGCCCTCATGGCGCTTGCCCATGAGAACCTTCGGATGCTTCCCTTTGCGGTCGATGATGATGAGGGTTGAAGCGTCGACGGGGCGAAGGGCGGGAGCGCTCGCCTTACGCTCCTTGGCGACCAGTATATCCATCCCGGCCAGTGTTTGAGCGTCCGTCACCCGCGTTCTCCGTCTTCTCTGCTTTTCTCTTCGCCCGGGCTGCGCCGAAGCCGTGCATTCCTAGCGCGTATTGAAGCCCCACGACAGCGCCTTTGACCGGTTGGAGCAAGGCCAGAGATAGCACGAGGGTCAGGAGAGGCCAGATCGCCAGATGCACCCAGAGCGGCATCTCCATCTTGGTCTCGGTCATGAGGATGCCGTAGCCGATCAAATGGCCGACGATGAAAATCACGAGATAGGGCGGAAGGTCGTCGGCCCGGTGATGATGGAGTTCCGTGCCGCAGGCCTCGCAGCGATCCACGACCTTGAGGTATCGCCCGAAGAGGCGGCCCTTGTCGCAAGCCGGGCAATGACCGACGAAGCCGCGCTTCATGGCGCGCAGAGTGGTCACTTCCTCCGCTTTTGCCGGAGAGGCCGTTTGCATCGTCAGGGGCATTTTCGTTTCCTATCAGCCGCGACCGCGGCGTTTCACTTTCACACGCGTGGGAGCCCGACGGTCCGACGTCGCCTTGGCGGCCTTATTGGTGCCGCGCGGCGGACGCTTCGCACTCTTCTTTCCGCCACCAGCCTTGCCGGTAAAGCGGCCCTTGGTGAGCAGCTCGAACCGCAACGCACCTGCGACGGGAGCGGCTTCGACCAGCTTCACCTCGACCTTGTCGCCGAGGCGGTAGGTTTCGCCGGTGTAGTCGCCGCGCATCGAATGGGTCCTCTCATCGAAGCGATAGAAATCGTCCCCGATGGTCGCCGCCGGAACGAAACCATCCGCGCCGGTCTCGCTCAGCTTGATGAAGAGGCCTGCCTTCGTCACTCCCGAAATCTGTCCATCGAATGTGGCCCCGATCCGGTCGGCAAGGAAGTGTGCGATCAGGCGGTCGATTGTCTCACGTTCCGCCGCCATGGCGCGCCGCTCGGCGGCCGAGATCTTGGCGCTGATCTCGATCAGCTCCGCGCGGGTCGCATCGGGCGACAGCCCATCCTTGCCGAGCTTGAGGGCGGTGATCAGCGCACGATGGACGATGAGGTCCGCGTAGCGGCGGATGGGAGAGGTGAAGTGGGCATAACGCTTCAGGTTCAGGCCGAAATGTCCGTAATTCTCCGCCGAGTATTCCGCCTGCGACTGCGAGCGGAGCACCACCTCGTTGATGAAGAGCTGATGCTCGGTGCCATCGACACTGCGAAGGATCCGATTGAACAGTTCCGGCTTCAGCGCTCCTTGCGTCGGCAGCTTCAGGCCGATGGAGGCGAGGACTTCGCTCAAAGCGCGCATCTTCTCGAGCGAGGGCTCGTCGTGGACGCGATAGATCAGGTCGGATTGCGCTTTCTCCAGCGCTTCCGCCGCCGCCACATTGGCGAGGATCATGAACTCCTCGATGAGCTTATGCGCCTCAAGCCGCTCGGGTACGAATACACGGTCCACGGTGCCGTCGGGCTTCAGCACGATCTTGCGCTCGGGAAGATCGAGATAGAGCGGCTCGCGGATATCTCGCGCCTTCTTCACGCAGGCATAGGCCGCCCACAGGGGCTTCAGGATCGTGTCGAGGATCGGGTCGGTCACATCGTCGGTGCGGCCGTCGATGGCAGCCTGGGCTTGGCTGTAGGAGAGCTTCGCCGCCGAGCGCATCATGATTCGGTGGAAGGAGTGGCTCTTCTTTCGGCCGTCAGGGCCGATCACCATCCGAACGGCGAGGGCAGGGCGCGGCACATGCGGGCGCAGCGAGCAGAGATCGTTCGAGATCCTTTCCGGCAGCATGGGCACGACGCGGTCGGGGAAATAGACCGAGTTGCCGCGCTCCTGCGCCTCGCGGTCCATGGCGGAGCCGGGGCGCACATAGGCCGCCACATCCGCGATCGCCACGCTGATGATGAAGCCGCCTTCATTGCCGGGATTCTCGTCCCGCACCGCATGGACGGCATCGTCGTGATCCTTGGCGTCCGGCGGGTCGATGGTGACGAGAGGCACCTCGCGCCAATCCTCTCGGCCTGCCATGGAGGCATGTTCCGCCCGCTCGGCCTCGTCAATGACGGGTTTGGGGAATTCGTTCGGGATGTTGTGGGCGTGGATCGCGATCAGGCTCACGGCCTTCTCGGATTTGACGGAGCCCAGCCGCTCCTTGACCTTTGCATGAGGAAGACCGAAACGCCCATGCTTGACGATGGATGCTGCGATCAGGTCGCCATCCTGAGCGCCGGCATCGTCACCGGGATTGATCTGGAGCTCCTGGTCGCGGGCCTTCTTGTCGACGGGGATCAGGCGCCCGCCGCCGTCGGGCAGGGCGCGGAAGATGCCGAGCACCTGGGCCTGTTTCTTGGCGAGGATCTTCGTGACGCGGCCCGCATAGCGGTGGATATCACCAGCCTTGAGCGGATCGACCCGCAGCAGCGCCCGGTCGCCGACGCCCGCAACCGGCATGCCGGAGCGTGGTTTGCGGGCGGGCAGGATGATGATAGTGGGAATCGCCCCGTGCTCTTCCTCGTCCCACTCGGTGGGGACGGCGATCAGCTCGCCGTCGCGGTCGCGCTTGATGATGTCGGCCATCACCATTGGCGGCAGCTGACCCGCCTTGTGGACGCGCTTGCCGCGGCGGCCGACGACACCCTCGATCTCCAGATCTTTCAGCATCTGCTTGAGCCAGATGCGGTCACCGCCCCTGATGTTGAAGGCCTGCGCGATCTCGCGCTTGCCCACCTTGCCGGGGGACTTGCTGATGAAGGCGACGAGATCCTCCCGGGACGGGAGGGCCGAGGAGGTCTGAGCTTTGGAACGTTTGGCCAAGGGGAAAACTCGTTGAGTTCGTCAGGTCTTGTCGCATGCAAGCTTAGCCACGGCTAGAGCATCAGACCCAAAAGTGGATTCCACTTTTGGGATTCATTCCGATGCTTCCTTTCTAGAGCAGCGCATCGTTCGGAGCGGAAAACCGAGTCCACTTTTCGCTGACGCGGCCCTTCGGGTCCACACGATGCGCTAGTCCGGCCGTGCACCCTGGGGATGACGCACGAGCCGCGGGCTTGGATCCATAGACAGCTTAAAGGGGCTGTGAGGCAAAAAAAAAGGCTCCATGGCGGAGCCTTTTAAGGGACCGGCCCGTGGGGGCAGAATGGGCCGGTGATGCCTATCAACGGATGGGTTCAACAATGGTTCCCAATTTTTTGAAAAATTTTCGAAAAAGTTTCTCATTGAGCCTAAGGCTTTGAAGTGTCTTGTAAAACTGCAGGTGCCTTTTCTGCGGCATGTTAATCACGACCGCCTGTGAATTGCTCGAGATCCCACAAATTGCCGTACAGATCTTCAAATACGGCCACGGTGCCATAAGGAGCCTGTTTCGGCTCGCGAACGAACTTGATGCCAGCCTCGACCATGGCGGCATGATCCCGCTGAAAATCGTCAGTCCGCAGAAACAGGAAGACACGGCCGCCAGCCTGGTTGCCGATGAATGTCTCCTGATGGAGATTAGACGCACGCGCCAGAAGCAATGACGTCGCTCCATCTCCCGGAGGGCGGACAACAACCCAACGCTTATCCTGCTCCGGCTGATACGTGTCCTCAACCAGCTCGAACCGCAGCTTGTTGACGTAAAAGGCAATTGCTTCGTCGTAGTCGCGGACCACAAGAGCAATATGCGCGATGCTCTGTCTCAATCTGGGCCTCCTATTAAGACACGTAGCAGGCACCAGCTGATGACAACAAAACCCAGCGCATCTCCATGCCTTTCACGAAGGGTTGCGCTGGGACTTTATTGCTGCAGACTTCAGATATCCAGGTCCGCCTCGTCGGCGAAGACGGCACGTTCCTGGATAAAGGCGAAGCGGGCTTCGGGCTTGTTGCCCATCAGGCGTTCCACGGCATCGTTTGCCTCAGGTCTATCGTCAGCTTCCACGACCACCTTCAGAAGCAGACGCTTCTTGGGGTCCATGGTGGTTTCCTTGAGCTGGCCCGGCAGCATCTCGCCGAGGCCTTTGAAGCGGCTGATTTCGACCTTGCCGCTGCCCTTGAACACCGTCTTCAGCAGCCGGTCGCGATCCGCTTCATCGCGGGCATAGGCCGACTTCGCGCCCTGGGACAGGCGGTAGAGCGGCGGCACGGCGAGATAGAGGTGCCCACCGTCGATGAGCTTCGGCATCTGCCGGTAGAAGAAGGTGATGAGGAGCGTCGCGATGTGGGCGCCGTCCACGTCCGCATCGGTCATGATGATGATCTTCTCATAGCGAAGATCGGCATCGCGATATTGCGAACCCGTACCGCAGCCGAGCGCCTGGACCAGATCGGAGATCTGCTGGTTCTGGTGCAGCTTGTCGCGACCGGCAGAGGCCACGTTCAGGATTTTTCCGCGCAATGGAAGCACGGCCTGCGTGGCGCGATCACGCGCCTGCTTCGCCGAGCCCCCCGCCGAGTCACCCTCAACGAGGAAGAGCTCGGAGCCCTTGGCGCCGGCATTCGAGCAATCCGCCAGCTTGCCGGGCAGGCGCAGCTTGCGGGTCGCCGTCTTGCGGGCGACTTCCTTTTCCTGGCGGCGGCGCAGGCGCTCCTCGGCGCGGTCGATCACCCAGTCGAGCAGCTTGTTGGCCTGCTGCGGAGAGGCGGCGAGCCAATGATCGAAGGTATCGCGGATGCCGTTTTCGACGATGCGGCCAGCCTCGACGGTGGCGAGCTTGTCCTTGGTCTGGCCCTGGAATTCCGGCTCGCGGATGAAGACCGAGAGCATGGAGGCGCAGGTCGCCATCACGTCGTCGGTGGTCACCGCCGACATGCGCTTCGACTGGCCGACGCGCTCGGCGTGATCACGCAGGCCGCGCAGCAGGGCGATGCGCAGGCCGTTCTCGTGGGTGCCGCCTTCAGGGGTGGGCACCGTGTTGCAGTAGGAGGTCGAGAACCCGTCCTCGTTCGCCATCCAGGCGACCGCCCATTCCAGCGAGCCGTGGCTGCCGGGCTTGGTGATCTTGCCGGAGAAGATCTGGTCCGTGATCAGTTCCTTCCCCTCAATGTCGTGGAGCAGGTAGTCCTTCAGGCCGTTCGGGAACTTGAAGGTCGCCTCAGCCGGAACGTTGTCCACACCCTCAATCAGCGATGGGGCACACTTCCAGCGGATCTCGACGCCACCGAACAGATAGGCCTTGGAACGGGCCATCTTAAACAGGCGGCGGGGCTGGAAATGGGCATCCTTGCCGAAGATCTGGTGATCGGGCTTGAAGCGCACCTTCGTGCCGCGCCGGTTGAGCACCCGGCCTACGGTTTCGAGCTTGCCCTGCGGGATTCCTCGGGAGAAGACCTGGCGATAGAGCTGCTGGCCGCGCGCGACCTCGACCTCAAGCGTTTCAGAGAGCGCGTTCACCACCGACACGCCGACGCCATGCAGGCCGCCGGAGGTCTCATAGACCTTCGAGTCGAACTTACCGCCCGCGTGCAGGGTGGTCATGATGACTTCAAGCGCGGACTTCTTCGGGAACTTGGGATGCGGATCGACCGGAATGCCGCGGCCGTTATCGGTGACGGACAGCCAGCCGCCTTCCTCCAGCTCCACCTCGATGAAGGTCGCATGGCCCGCGACCGCCTCGTCCATGGAGTTGTCGATCACCTCGGCGAAGAGGTGGTGCAGGGCCTTCTCGTCCGTGCCGCCGATATACATGCCCGGACGGCGGCGGACAGGCTCCAGCCCCTCGAGCACTTCGATGGCAGACGCGTCATAGCCAGCCTCGCCCGGCGTGCCTTGCTGCGGTGCAGGCGCGGCGCGGGAGGCTTTCACGGTAGCTGTTCTGGCCGTAGCAGGCGCCGCGCGCTTGGCAGCCGCGCCTCCGAAGAGATCGTCGTTATCCATTGGGACCTTGGCCCGTTTCAGTGATTCGCGTTTGTTTACACTATTTCTCATTCCGTTTTTATACGAGAACAAAACGGAAACTTGAAGGTGGCTTGGGGTCACAAGCCACAAAAACTAAGGCCTGGGAACCCCCATTCGGGCAGTATCCCAGCAGCCTCTAAAGGATGTCTTTCAACTGTCATCAGGAACTGTTTAGTTCCCATTCACGTTGGCTGGTTAAGCATGAGCTTAACGGAGATCGAGGGCGACGATGCGCACGACTGTAGGACCGGCACGGAAGCTCCACCTGGACCGCGCGGCGCGCATCGCCGGGGAAGCCTTCGCCTTCGACGAGCCGGACACCACCCCGGCCGTTAAGAGCAGTACCTTCGGGTCGAGCGTGCTCTGGCTCTCCATCGCTGCCGTTGCTATTCTGGGCCTCGGCTTCGCCTTCTAACCATCCTCGTCCTGCACAGTCTTGGGCCGGCCCGAGAACAGGCGGGTCAGCTTGGCTTCTAGCGGCTTGCCGAAAGTCAGCACGATCAGAGTCATCACGGTTCCGGCAACAGTGATGAACCAGGCGCCAAGCCCCGCCGTCACGCCGAGAGAGGCTGCAATCCAGACTGTCGCTGCCGTTGTCAGGCCATGGACCTCGCTGCCGTCCTTGCCCCTGATGATGGCCCCGGCACCCAGGAAGCCGAGGCCGGTCAGGATGCCCTGGACGACCCGACTCACCGCGTCCTGGCCGAAGTGTAATCCCTCGTAGACCGAGCCGGAGAGGATCACGGTCGCAGACCCAAGTGCGACAAGTCCCAGCGTCCTCATGCCGATGGGCTTGTTGTGGATGTCTCGGTTGAGTCCGACGGCCATGCCGGCGATCGCCGCTACGCAGAGGCGCACGGCAATCTCAACTTGATCGGCATGGTCCACCAGAATCCAGGACAACCACTCGCTCATTTCATTCAGCCGCCTTTGCCGCCTTCTTGGCTGCAGTCTTGGTCGTGGCCTTCTTGGCGGCAGGCTTTTTCGCTGCCGTTTTCTTGGTGGCTGTCTTGGCCGCGGTTTTGGTCGGCGCCTTCTTCGAGGCAGCGGCCTTCTTGGCCGGAGCCTTGCGGCCACGGGCGGGCTTCTTGGACGGACCGGCCGCGCGACGGGCTTTCAGCAGCGCGACGGCCTCATCCAGCGTCACCGCTTCCGCGGCCATGGCCCGTGGCAAGGTGGCGTTGGTCTCGCCGTCCGTCACGTAAGGCCCGAAACGCCCGGCCTTCACCACGATGGGCTTGCCGGATTCCGGATCGTCGCCCAGCGGGCGGCCCGGATCGGCTGCGCCACGACGCGCACCACCGCCGCTTTCCTTCGTGACGATGAGATCGATGGCGCGGTTCGCGCCGATCTCCAGCACGTCGTCGCCTGGACCGAGATTCGCGTAGGTCTTCCCATGCTGAACATAGGGTCCGTAGCGACCGATGCTGGCGAAGATCGGCTCGCCCGTTTCAGGATGCGTGGCGACCTGGCGTGGGAGCGAGAGGAGCTTGAGCGCCTTCTCCAGATCCACTTGCGACGGAGCCAAGCCCTTCGGCAGAGAGGAGCGCTTGGGTTTCTCGCCTTCGCCGAGCTGCACGAACGGGCCGAAGCGGCCGTCGCGCAGGGTGACCTGCTCGCCCGTGTCCGGATCGACGCCCAGCACCTTCACGCCAGGCTGGCCGCCATTCTCGGATGAGCCCTCACCGTCGCCCTCGGCGCCGGTCGCGGCGAGCTGGCGGGTATATTTGCACTCAGGATAATTCGAGCAGCCGATGAAAGCGCCGAACTTGCCGAGCTTGAGCGATAGCTGGCCCGTACCGCAGGTCGGGCAGGTGCGTGGATTCGAGCCGTCGCCCCTGTCCGGGAAGATGTGGGGCCCGAGCAGCTCGTTGAGCGCGTCGAGCACTTCTGCGGTGCGCAGCTCCTTCGTCTCGCCGATGGCGGCGGAGAAGTCGCGCCAGAAATCGCGCATCACCTGCTTCCAGTCGATCTCGTTGTTCGAGACACGGTCGAGCTGCTCTTCCAGGTCCGCCGTGAAATCGTATTCCACATAGCGGCGGAAGAAGCTCTCCAGGAACGCCGTGACGATGCGGCCCTTGTCCTCGGGTACGAGGCGCTTCTTCTCGATGCGCACGTATTCGCGGTCGCGCAGCGTCTGCAGCACGGCGGCATAAGTGGAAGGACGGCCGATGCCGAGTTCTTCCATACGCTTCACGAGCGAGGCTTCCGAATAGCGCGGCGGCGGCTCGGTGAAGTGCTGGGTCGCGTTGATGCGGCGGCGCTCGAGCGGGTCTCCCGCCTTCATGGGAGGCAGGCGGCCCTCGTCCTCGTCAGCCTCGTCATCCTTGCTCTCGTTGTAGAGCGTCAGGAAGCCGTCGAACTTGATCACCTGACCGGTGGCGCGAAGGTCGAGCTTGCGCGGGCCGACTTGGGCGGTGATGTCGGCGGTGGTGCGCTCGAGCTCGGCCGATTCCATCTGGCTCGCCACGGTGCGGGTCCAGATGAGGTCATAGAGACGGGCCTGCTCGGGCTCCAGATACTTCGCCACGTATTTCGGCAGGCGGCTCATATCCGTGGGGCGGATGGCCTCGTGCGCTTCCTGCGCATTCTTCGCCTTGGTCGAGTACTTGCGCGGTGCCGACGGCACATATTGATCGCCGTATTCCTTGCCGATCACGCGGCGGGCGGCCTGCACTGCTTCCGGCGCCATGTCGACGCCGTCCGTACGCATATAGGTGATGAGACCCACCGTCTCGCCGCCGATATCGACGCCTTCATAGAGACGCTGCGCGATGCGCATGGTCTGCGCGGGCGCGAGGCCCAGCTTGCGCGAGGCCTCCTGCTGCAGGGTCGAGGTGGTGAAGGGCGGATAGGGATGGCGCTTGGCGGGTTTCGCCTCGATATTCGCCACCGAGAAGGTCGCCAGCTCCAGGTCCTTCTTGAAGGCTTCGGCGTCCTTGCCGTTGCCGATATCGAGACGCTGGATCTTCTTGCCGTCCGCGCCGACGAGGCGCGCGTCGAACACCGCGCCTGCCTTCGTCGCGAGCGTCGCGATGAGCGACCAGTATTCGCGCGGCTTGAAGGTTTCGATCTCAAGCTCGCGGTCGCAGACGAGGCGAAGCGCCACAGACTGCACGCGGCCGGCCGAGCGCGCGCCGGGGAGTTTCCGCCAGAGAACGGGAGAAAGGGTGAAGCCCACGAGATAGTCGAGGGCGCGGCGGGCCATGTAGGCATCGACCAGCGCTTGGTCGATCTCGCGCGGCTGGCGCAAAGCCGTCTGCACCGCATCCTTGGTGATGGCGTTGAAGGTCACGCGCTCGATCGGCAGGTCCTTGAGCGCGCGCTTTTCGCGCAGGGCCTCGACGACGTGCCAGGAAATTGCCTCGCCCTCGCGATCCGGGTCGGTGGCAAGGATGAGCTTTTCGGCTCCCTTGATCGCCCTGGCGATCTCGGAGACCCGCTTCGAGCCCTTGTCCTCGAGCGTCCAGATCATGCGGAAATCGGCATCTGGGTCGACCGAGCCGTCCTTGGCGGGCAGATCGCGGATATGCCCGAAGGAGGCCAGAACCTCATAATCCTTGCCGAGATATTTGTTGATCGTCTTGGCCTTCGCAGGCGACTCGACGACGACGACTTTCATGAGCGACTTTCCCGTAGATGGCCGCGAGCAGATGCTCTTAATGTCAAGGTTGGAGGCGGTCAGCCCCCTGACAGCCAAGGCGCGATAAGTGGTGGATCACGGCGGACAAGTCAAATCGGCTCTTCCGCCTAGACCGTTATATGGTGACGAAAGCCCTATCCAACAAGGGTTTCACGGCTTGACCTAAATCGTTTGCCCCGGTCATCCGGGCGGGCTGAGCCAGTCGGGTGAGGGCATAGGCTTCAGTGATGGCAGACGGTGCGGAGCCGGCCAAGGCCGCCGCCGCTGCCAGGGTAAACAGCCGCTCGGCGATGAACCGGGCCTTGGCTTCTGCTTCGGGGGACTGGAGGGCGAGAACGATGTCCCTGGCCGTTTCCGAGGCTCCCGGCAAGTCGCCCGCATCGGCCATCAGACGCTCCAGGACGGAGGCGGCCAACTCCGGCTCACGGCTCTCCACGCGCAGGAGATCGAGGGCAATCACGTTGCCCGAGCCCTCCCAGATCGCGTTGACCGGGGCTTCGCGGTATAGCCGGGGCAGGGGGCTCTCCTCCACATAGCCGTTGCCGCCGAGGCTCTCCATGGCCTCATAGAGGAGCCGGGGCGCTGCCTTGCAGATGCCGAACTTGGCGGCGGGCGTCATTAATCGGGAATAGGCCGCCTCGTGCACATCTTGGGAGGCCAAGTCGAAGCTGCGAGCGGTGCGCAGGGCCAGGGTCGTCATGGCCTCGTTTTCGAGGGCAAGATCGGCCAGCACCATCCGCATGGCGGGCTGGTCGATGAGCTTCTTCTGAAAGACGCTGCGGTGATGGGCGTGATGCATGGCAAGCGTCAGCCCCATCCGCACGAGCCCGGCGGAGGCCACCGCGCAATCGAGGCGGGTGAGCTGCACCATAGTGATGATGGTCCGAACCCCAGCTCCTTCCTCGCCGATTCGCCAGCTGAGAGCCTCCACGAACTCGACCTCGGAGGAGGCGTTGGAGCGGTTCCCCAGCTTGTCCTTCAGGCGCTGCAGACGGAGCCCGTTGAGGGAGCCGTCAGGCCGGAAGCGGGGCACGAGAAAGCAGGTGAGGCCGCCCGGTGCCTGGGCAAGGACCAGGAAGGCATCGCACATGGGGGCGGACATGAACCATTTGTGCCCCGTGAGCGCATATTCATCCCCGTCTGTCGGCTTGGCGCGGGTGCTGTTGGCGCGCACATCCGTTCCGCCCTGCTTTTCCGTCATGCCCATGCCGACGGTGACGGAGCACTTTTCCCATGACGGGAGAAAACGGGAATCGTAGTCGCGCCACCGGATCTTCGGCAGCCACTCCTTCAGGCGGTTGGGGGCCGCCGAAAGCGCCGCCACGGAGGCGTGCGTCATGGTGATGGGACAGACATGGCCGCTTTCGACGCCCGCCACGGTATAGATCCGGGCTGCACGCGCCACATGTTCACGACCTGATTTCGGCTCGTCCCATGTCGAGCAATGGAGCCCGTCCGCCATGCTGGCCCGCAGGAGCGCATGATAGGCGGGGTGGAATTCCACAGCGTCGATTCGATAGCCCCGCGCATCGTGCGTGCGCAGCTTCGGCGGGTTCTCGTTGGCGAGCCGCCCGAGATCGAGCCGCTCCGCGCTGCCCCAGGCCTCGCCGAAGGCGATCAGCCCCTCGGCTTCGGGATCCACGCCGTTGCTCTTCAATGCATCGAGCAGAGGCCGGTCGCCCGCGATCAGGCTCACATCGCCGAAGGGCGGCGCTTGGTTGAAGACCTCATGGGTCTGGAATGCGGTCATGACCATCGACCCCCGGCAGCGCATCTTAAACCTTAAATCTAGGGTGAAAATGCATCCGGCGAAGACAGGCAGCTTGCTGCCCTTACGCAGACCGCCTATAGCGATGGCTTTAAGATGACAGATACCCCCCGATCCGTTTTTTCCCACCGGCATCTCCTCGGAATCGAGGGGCTGTCTCCTTTGGACATTCAGGCATTGCTCGATTTGGCCGACCAACAGGTCGAGGTGAGCCGCCAGATCGAGAAGCGGAAGACGACCCTTCGCGGCCGCACGCAGATCAATCTCTTCTTCGAGCCCTCCACCCGCACACAATCGTCCTTCGAGATCGCCGGCAAGCGCCTTGGCGCCGACGTGATGAACATGGCGGTGGCGTCTTCGTCCGTGAAGAAGGGCGAGACGCTCATCGATACGGCGGCGACGCTGAACGCCATGCGCCCCGACATCATCGTCGTGCGCCATCACGCGGCGGGCGCGGTGCATCTGCTGGCGCAGAAGGTCGATTGCGCCGTGGTGAATGCGGGCGACGGCGCGCACGAGCATCCGACCCAGGCGCTCCTCGACGCGCTCACCATCCGCCGCAACAAGGGACGGATCGAAGGCCTCACTGTCGCGATCTGCGGCGACATCCTGCATTCGCGCGTGGCACGCTCCAACATGATTTTGCTGGCTGCGATGGGCGCGCAAGTACGTCTGGTTGCGCCGACGAATCTCCTGCCGCCTGGCATTGAGCGTCTCGGCTTCCCGACCTTCACCGATATGCGCAAGGGCCTGGAAGGCGCGGATATCGTAATGATGTTGCGTCTGCAGCGGGAGCGCATGAACGGCTCCTTCGTGCCGTCCGTGAAGGAGTATTTCCGCTTCTACGGTCTCGATCAGGAAAAGCTCTCCTACGCCAAGCCGGATGCGCTCGTGATGCATCCGGGTCCGATGAACCGGGGCGTGGAGATTTCCTCCGATGTCGCGGATGGCGCGCAATCGCTGATCCGTGAACAGGTCGAGATGGGCGTGGCCGTCCGCATGGCGGTGCTCGAGGCTCTCGCGAGCCATCTGCCGAACGGGTGAGACGCGCGATGAGCACGAAACCTCTTCTTTTCAAGAACGCACGCCTCGTCGATCCCGAGACCGGACGCGAGGACAAGGGCGGCCTGCTGGTGCGCGAAGGCGTCATCCAGGATCTCGGCCCGCAACTGACGCAGGCCGCCGATGCGGATGTCGTCGATTGCGATGGGCAGGTGCTGTCTCCAGGTCTTATCGACATGCGCGCCTTCATCGGCGAGCCGGGCGGGCCCTACCGGGAGACGCTGAAGAGCGCCGGTGAGGCAGCGGCTGCGGGCGGCGTGACGACCGTCGTCTCCATGCCGGATACGAGCCCGGTCCTCGACGATCCGGCGGTCATCGATTTCATCGTGCGCCGGGCGCGCGATACCTCCATCGTCAATATCCTTCCCGCTGCCGCTCTCACCAAGGGGCTGAACGGCGAGGAGATGGCGGAGATCGGGCGGCTGAAGGAAGCCGGCGCGATCGCCTTCACCGATGGCGCGCGCTCCGTCACCAATGCGCAGGTGATGCGCCGGGCGCTCACTTATGCCCGCGATTTCGATGCGCTGATCGTCCACCACGTCGAGGATCCGGACCTCGTAGCGCAGGGGGTAATGAATGAGGGCGAGTTCGCCTCCCGCCTCGGGCTTCCGGGCATTCCGCGCGAGGCCGAGACAATCATGCTGGAGCGCGACATGCGCCTCGTGCGTCTCACGGGGGCGCGCTATCACGCCGCTATGATCTCCTGTGCCGATTCGGCGGAGATCGTGCGGAGCGCGAAGGCCAAGGGGCTTCCGGTCACCTGCGGCGTCTCCATCAATCACCTGTCTCTCAACGAAAACGACATCGGCGATTACCGCACCTTCCTGAAGCTCTCACCGCCTCTGCGGCACGAGGACGACCGGCAGGCGATGATCGAGGCGCTGGCTGACGGGACCATCGACGTGATCGTTTCGGACCATAATCCACAGGATGTCGAGAACAAGCGGCTGCCCTTCGCGGAGGCCGCCGACGGGGCTGTTGGGCTCGAAACGCTGCTCTCGGCGGCGCTGCGCCTCGTCCACTCGAACCGTATTTCACTGCCGAAGCTCCTGCGCGCTCTGTCCACGAAACCCGCGGAAATCCTGGGATTGCCGGCCGGGCGGCTAAAAATCGGCGCGCCTGCCGACCTGATCCTGTTCGATCCGGATGCGCCTTACGTGCTCGACAAGCGCCAGCTGAAATCCCTGTCCAAGAACACGCCCTTCGACGAAGCCCGTCTGGAAGGACAGGTGACGATCACGATGGTTGCGGGCAGGATCGTATTCGACCGCCGCTCAATGTGACGAGAAGCGAATGCCTGAAGAAGTGAATCTGCTTTACCTGCTCGGGGCGCTGGCCTTCGGCTATCTCCTGGGCTCCATCCCCTTCGGGGTGATCTTTACCCGCATGGCGGGGTTGGGCGACATCCGCAATGTCGGTTCCGGCAACATCGGCGCAACCAACGTTCTGCGCACCGGCCGAAAGGGCCTCGCTGCCGCGACCTTGGTCGGAGACGCCCTGAAGGGCACGGTCGCCGTGCTGGTCGCCGCCCGGTGGGGCGAGCATTTCGCGACTCTCGCCGCGCTTGGCGCTTTTCTCGGTCATCTCTATCCGGTCTGGCTCAAGTTCAAAGGCGGCAAGGGGGTTGCCACCTTCATCGGCGTGCTGATCGGCTTGAACTGGATCGCCGCGCTGATCTTTGCCGCCATCTGGCTCGCTGTGGCCTTCGCCTCGCGTTATTCGTCGCTTTCCGCTCTTGTCGCCAGCGCCGCGACGCCGGTTGTCTTGTGGCTACTCGGCCAGCCCGGCACGGCCGGCATGGCGGTGATTCTCGTCGCCCTGCTCTGGTGGAAGCACAGCGCCAATATCAGCCGCCTGCTTGCCGGAACGGAAGGCAAGATCGGCCAGAAGGGCTGAAGCCGTGAATCTGACGGACGAGCAACGCCTGGACTGGCTCCGGCTTATCCGTTCGGAGAATGTGGGGCCGCGCACGTTCCGCGCCCTCATCAACCAGTGCGGTGGAGCAGCCGCAGCGCTCGAGGCCTTGCCCGATCTCGCTCGCCGTGGCGGTCGTCTGATGCTCAAGGTCACGAGTCGGGCGGAGGCTGAGAAGGAAATGGCCGCCGCTGCGCGCCTCGGCGTGCATTTCATCGCCATGGGCGAGCCGGACTATCCGAAAACCCTGCAGGCCATCGACACCGCGCCACCGCTGATCGCGGTGCGTGGCTCCACGGAAGTGCTGGCCCGGCCTGCGGTCGCCATGGTCGGCTCCCGCAATGCGTCCGCATCTGGATTGACCTTCACCGAGCGCCTGTCGCGCCAGCTGGGCAAGGCGGGTTATGTGGTGGTTTCAGGGCTTGCCCGAGGCATCGATACGCGAGCCCACAAGGCGACGCTGGAGACAGGCACGATAGCCGTCCTCGCAGGCGGCCATGACAAGGTCTATCCCTCCGAGAACGAGCCGCTGCTGCGCGCCATCGTTGAACAGGGCGGCGCGGTGATCTCCGAAATGCCCATGGGCTGGGAGCCGCGCGGGCGCGATTTTCCGCGCCGAAATCGCATCGTCTCTGGCCTGTCCTATGGTGTCATTGTCGTGGAGGCTGCGCGCCGCTCCGGCTCGCTGATCACCGCGCGCTTTGCTCTGGAGCAAGGGCGGGAGGTCTTCGCCGTTCCAGGCTCACCGCTCGATCCCCGCGCCGAGGGCACGAACGATCTCATTCGCGAAGGGGCGACGCTCTGTGCAGGCTTGGAGCATGTGACAAGCGTGCTGGAGCCGCTGATTGCCTCTGGGCCTCGCCTCGACACGGGGGCAGAGGAGCCTCAGCACCTGTTGGGCACCGAGGAGCTGTGGGACGAACTGGATCTGCCGGATATTCCCCGGGCACCCTTGGGCTCTGTTCTGCCGAGTGCAGGCCTTGATGACGAGCGGATGGATTCCGCGTCCGGCCTGATTGAGCTTCTTGGGCCATCACCGATTGCTATCGATGATCTGGTGCGCCAGTCCGGGCTGTCGATCCGCGCCGTGCAGATGACCCTGCTGGAACTCGAAATCGCTGGGCGACTGGAGCGCCACGGCGGCAATGCCGTGTCCCTGATCTGAGGGCGCGGATCAGGGCTCGCGTTGTTTCGCTTGCAGCACGCGCGCCGCTTCGAGACGAGCCATATCAAGGAGATAGGCCAAGAGATCGAGCCTCGTCTGGCGGGCGAGGTAGGACAGCTCCGCCGTGAACTCAGCGATATACTGGGCCGTCTCGGCCGCGCTCATGCCTTTTTTGTCCTGGTTGGGGGCAACCTCCTGGTCGTGAGGTGAGGGAGCAGAGAGAGCGTGGCGCGGGGCTTTGGGCATGAAGATGAAGTTGTGTCTCAGTTTCGTTAGAGACAAATTAGCAGTGCAACCAAAAATAATACAAGAGCGCATCATATAACTTTAGGTTGTAAAAACATGCAGAGCCATCAACCCAGAAGGGTGATTACAAGCGGCATGGAGCCCAGCGCGATCAAAGTCTGAAGGGTCAGAATCTCGGCCATGAGAGGCGCATTCCCGCCCATCTGGCGCGCCAGCACATAAGCTGCGGAGGCTGAGGGAACGGAAGAGGCAATGATCGTGACGATCAGGTCATCGCCGCTCACGCCCGCAAAGCTCGCAAAGAGCACGGCCGTGACGGGCATCAGGAAGAGCTTGAGACCGACTGTCAGCACATGGGGCAATCCGGGCTTGGCGAGACGTCGGATATCAAGGCCCGCTCCCACGATCAGGAGACCTGCCGCAAGAGCAGCTCGCCCCATGAGATCGATATAGGCGGAGATCGGCTTAGGAAGAGGCGGAACGATCAGATTGAGTGCCAGACCGATGGCACAGGACCAGATGAAGGGATTGGTCGCGAAGGAGCGCAGGATGTCTTTCGGGCTCTGTCGCGGCCTGCCGGCAAAGCGGATGAATATGGAGAAGGCGAGCAGATTGAGAAGCGGCACCATGGCGGCAATCGCCACTGCGATCAGGGCGATGCCGCGCTGCCCGAAGAGGCTTCCCGCCACGGCAAGGGCGACGAAAGTATTCCAGCGTGTCGCTCCCTGAAAGATCGAGGTGAAGCTCGGGCCATCGATGCCCGCATAGCGCGCGAGCAGGGGCCTGAGCGCCAGCACGAGACCTGCCATGAACAGGATGGATCCGACAAGCGCACCCCCGACGCCAAGAACCGGCACGGATGAGAGATCTGCGTGGGCGAGCGTACTGATAATCAGTGCCGGAAAGAAGAGCACGTAAGTTGCGCGCTCAAGTCCGGCCCATTGCTGCTCGCTCACGAAATTGGTGGTCCGGCATAGCCAGCCGGTCGCAATGATCAGGAATGTCGGAATGAGGCTGGCGAAGACGGCGGACATGGAGGGCGCTTGAAAGGTCGGGCTCAAGCCCGGCAAAAGGGAGGGTACTAGGCGCTTAAGGCTTCTCGCCAAGCTCGACAAGCGCCGGTTATGCCCGCATGGACGGCGTCGGCCCCAAAAGTGGAATGGATTTTGGGATTCGATCCGATGCTTCTTCTTTGATGAGCGCATCGTTGATTGCGGAAAACCGGGTCCACTTTTCCGCACGATGCGCTAGAAGCGCTCACGCTCCACTTAATCTTTCCATCCTGCCCGAGGCCCCATGATCCAGGTGACGAACAGCATCGCGCTCGATGAAGCGGAGCTTCAGGAGAGCTTCATCCGCGCCTCTGGCCCTGGCGGACAGAACGTCAACAAGGTGGAATCCGCCGTTCAGCTGCGCTTCGACGTGCGCAACTCGCCGTCCCTGCCGGAGGACGTGAAGGCGCGGCTGGAGCGGATTGCGGGAAAGCGGCTGACGAACGAGGGCGTGCTCATCATTACGGCGCAGCGCTTCCGCACTCAGGAGCGCAACCGCGAGGATGCGGTGGATCGGCTTATCGAGCTGATCCGTCTGGCCACTGAGCGCCCGAAACCGCGAAGGCCCACGCGCCCAACGCTCGCCTCGAAGAAGCGCAGACTGGAGGCGAAGGGCCGGCGCTCGGAGATCAAGAAGGGACGCGGCGCGAAGCCGGGTTTCGATTAAGGTCGGATGCTGCTCTTAGCCCTGCAGGACGATGCCGCGAAATCCAAGAAGATCGGCAAAGATCGCGAGAATGACGCCCGATCCGACAAGGGTCAGGCCTGTCAGAAAGATCCAGATCGAACGGTTGTAGCGCTTGAGCTGCAGAGAGGAGAGCAGCAGCAGATCCGCAAGCGACTTGATCTGCAGAGAGAGCCCTAATGTGATCAGGACGACGGAAGCGAGATCGGAATGGGTCCATTCTCCGGGAAGCGCGGACCAGCGGCTTAAAAACCCAAGGAGAAGCCGACGACGACACCGATGGCCGTAATCGAGCCGTTCCGGAACGTGGCTTCGATGAGCTCCTGCTCCCTTGCCTTCCCGGGTTCTAACGGGTCATCCGCCATGGCCGGCCTTGCCTCTCGCCAGAAACGGCATTCTGACGCTGGATTAAGGCACAGTTTGTGTGGGCTCGAGAACTCTTTTGGAGGCTTTCAAGCCTCGGGCGGATAGGCGTGTTCGCCACCTCGGAAATCCGAGATCGTATAGCAGCCGCCTCGCTCACTGACCGTGTCGGGGGCGATGACCGCTTTGCCGTAGCCGCCCGGAATGTCGAGAACATAGGTTGGCTGGCAGAGCCCCGAGATGCGCCCGCGAAGACCTGCCACGAGCGCGCGACCTTCCTCGAGCGACAGGCGGAAATGGCTGGTGCCGGGGGCGAGGTCCGGGTGGTGCAGGTAATAAGGTTTGATGCGCGTCTCCACAAAGGCGCGCATGAGGGCGGCGAGCGTGTCCGGGTCGTCGTTGATGCCCTTGAGCAGCACCGATTGGCTGAGCATGACGATGCCCGCATCCACGAGCCGGGCGCAGGCGGCGCGGGCCATGGGCGTGAGTTCTCGCGGATGATTGGCGTGGAGCGCCACGTAGGCGGGCTTGCCGCTCGCCTTCAGAGCCTCGATCAGCGCCTCGTCGATCCGCTCCGGCTCCATCACGGGAACGCGCGTATGGAAGCGGACGATCTTCACGTGTTCGATGGCGGCAAGGCGCTGCATCAGCTCGGAGAGGCGTCTGGCCGAGAGCACCAGCGGGTCACCTCCGGTAAGGATCACCTCCCAGATCTCCGAATGCTCGGCGATATAGGCGAAGGCCTTGTCGAGGGCATCAGGCGTGAGCGTGCCGAGGCCCTGGGGGCCCACCATCTCGCGGCGGAAACAGAAGCGGCAATAGACCGGGCAGACATGCACGGCCTTCAGCAGCACCCGGTCGGGGTAGCGGTGCACGATGCCCTCGACCGGCGAATGCGCCAGATCGCCAATGGGGTCCTCGCGCTCCTCGGGCGTGGTTGTCAATTCGGCCGCTTGGGGCACGAATTGCAAAGCGATCGGATCGTTGGGATCGGCTCTGTCGATGAGATCAGCCATGGCGGTGCTGATCGCGATGGCATAGCGTTCAGCGACGCGCTCGATTTCAGCCAGGCCCTCAGGGGCGACCAGGCCGTTGTCGACCAGCTCTCTCGGGGTGCGAAGCGTGCTCAATGGCCTGTCTCCGGCACGGGAGCCCAGATCACCTGATTGATGCGCGATGCCCCTGTGGCGAGCATGATGAGGCGGTCGAAGCCCAACGCAATGCCGCTGGCCTCGGGCATATGCGCGAGCGCCGCCAGGAAATCCTCGTCCACGGGATAACTTTCTCCATAAACACGCATCTTTTCCGCCATTTCAGCCCCGAACCGGCGGCGCTGCTCCTGAGCGTCGGTCAGCTCGCCGAAGGCGTTCGCCAGTTCGACGCCGCAGGCATAGAGCTCGAACCGCTCGGCCACGCGCGGATCGCGGGCCGTGGGCCGGGCGAGCGCTGCCTCAGCCACCGGGTATTCATCGAGGATCGTGGCGCGCCCGAGGCCGAGATGGGGCTCGACCCGTTCCACGATGACGCGGCTGAAGAGGTCGGACCAGGTGTCGTCCTCCGCCACCCGCATGCCGGCTTGGCGAAGGCTCTCGGCCAGATGGTCCCGGTCCGTTTCGCCGCTTCGGTCGATGGAGGCGAGGAGGTCAATGCCCGCGAAGCGCTGGAAGGCCTCCGCTACGCTCAGGCGCTCCGGCTCCTGGAAGGGATCGGTCTCTTCTCCACGATAGGTAAGGGTGCGGGTGCCAGCCGTTTCGGCGGCGAGCGCCAGCAGGGCGGCGCAGTCCTTCATCAGGCTTTCGTAGCTTTCCCCAGTCCGGTACCATTCGAGCATCGTGAATTCCGGGTGGTGCAGGGGGCCGCGCTCCCGGTTGCGGTAGACATGGGCAAAGCAGAAAATCCGGGTCTCGCCTGCCGCTAAGAGCTTCTTGCAGGCGAATTCCGGGGAGGTGTGAAGGTAAAGCGGCGTCCGCGCCCCGCCGAGACCAATCGCTTCCGTGGCAAAAGCGTGCAGGTGCGCCTCGTTGCCGGGGGAGGTCTGGAGCGTGGCGGTATCCACTTCTACGAAGTCCTGCCCCGCGAAGAAGCTCCGGAATGCCGCCTGGATTCGATTGCGGCCTAGCAAAAAGGGTCGCCGGTCGGCATGGACATGCGGCATCCACCAGGGCGAGGGGGCGGGCATGGTGTTTTCCATTCCAAAAGCTTCCTGACAGGTGAGGCTGGCGATTTGCGCCAAGATAGGCTAGTTGCGGCAGCGAAACCGAATTTCGGCGTCGCCGGGGCTGGGCTGCCCGGCCCTCGCGGCGCGTCCTATCTGTCACAAGGAACGCTTCCCGTGAAGGTCATCGCCTCTACGCTCCGCAAAGGCAATGTCGTCGACATCGACGGCAGGCTCTATGTCGTGCTCACTGCCCAGAATATCCACCCCGGCAAGGGCACGCCGGTCACGCAGCTCGACATGCGCCGCATCTCCGACGGCGTGAAGGTGTCCGAGCGCTACCGCACGACCGAACAGGTCGAGCGTGCCTTCGTGGAAGACCGCGAGTACACCTTCCTTTACGAGGACGGCGAGGGCTTCCACTTCATGAACCCCGAGACCTACGAGCAGGTTGCGGTTCCGGAGGACATCATCGGCGACCAGAAGGCCTACCTGCAGGAAGGCATGGCCGTGATGCTCTCGACCCATAACGGCGTTCCGATCGCCATCGAGCTGCCTGCCCGCGTCACCCTGGAAATCACCGAGACTGAACCGGTCGTGAAAGGCCAGACGGCCTCGTCCTCCTACAAGCCCGCCATGCTCTCCAACGGCGTGCGCACCTTGGTGCCTCCGCACATCACGGCCGGCACCCGCGTCGTGATCATGACGGAAGACGGCTCCTATGTGGAGCGCGCGAAGGACTAAAGTCCTTCCATGCGGGTCAGGTCCTACCTGACCTGATCGATTAGCCTTGAAGGGCAGGGAATTTCGGTGGAGGCTCACCGGGTTTCCTGCCTTTTCCTTATCCAGAGCAGAATCGTCTCATGAGCAGCGGCCTCTTCAACCCCATCAATCCCCTCGTCGCCGATGTCGGCAGCCCTCCAATCCCGGAGGCGCAGAGCTGGACCAGGCGCTATGATGGGGCTTACGGGCCGCTGATCAATCTCTCCCAGGCCGTTCCGGGCAACGCTCCGCATGCGAGCTTCCTGGAGCGCCTAGCTTCCATGGCAGGCGAGGCTAAGACTGCCCAGTATGGGCCGATCAACGGCGATGCGACCTTGCGGCAGGCTTATGCGGACGAGATGTCGCGCCTCTACGAAGGCCGGGTCGAGGCCGCCGACACGGCGATCACCGCCGGATGCAACATGGCCTTCTTCATCGCCATGATGCTGCTCGCCCATCGCGGCGAGACGGTGCTGCTGCCGACGCCGTGGTATTTCAATCATCAGATGACGCTGGACATGCTGGGCATCGAGCCGCGCCCGCTGCCGTGCCGGGCGGAGAACGGATTCGTGCCGCGCATCGAGGATGCGGAGAGGTTGATCGACGAGAGGGTGCGCGCCATCGTTCTCGTGACGCCAAACAATCCGACCGGCGCCGTCTATCCGGCTCACGTCATCGAGGGGTTTGCGGAGCTGTGTGCCAAGCGCGGCATTTACCTCGTGATCGACGAAACTTACCGAGACTTCCTGCCACAGGGCATGAACCGCTCGCACGGGCTTTTTACGGGTGAGGAGTGGCGCAGGAACGTGATCCAGCTCTACTCCTTCTCGAAATCCTATGCGATTCCAGGGCATCGCATGGGAGCCGTGACGGCGGATGCGGGGCTCATCGAGCAGATTGCGAAGATTCTCGACTGTATCCAGATCTGCGCGCCTCGCACTGCTCAAGCTGTTCTGCCCTGGGCTATCGAGGCTCTGCGCGACTGGCGGGAGGAGAACCGGGCCGAGATCAACCAGCGTGCACAGGTTTTTCGGAATGCGCTCGCGCCGCTCCCCGAGTGGCGCATCGAGTCGGTCGGCGCCTATTTCGCCTATCTGCGACATCCTTTCGCGGGGGTAAAAGCACAGGCTGTCGCCGAGAAATTGGCGACTGAGCGTGGCGTTTTGTGCTTGCCCGGCAGCTATTTCGGCCCTGGTCAGGAAGGGCATCTGCGCGTGGCAGTCGCCAATGTGGGCGCTGATGTTCTGGCGACGCTCACAGAGAGGCTGAAGGGCGTGACGCTCTAATGCTTCAGTAGGGCTGGCGTCATAATCTGCGTTGCAACCCTTGGCAGAAGCAGGAAGCGGTTGTTACTCTAAACGTAACACCGGCATTCTCGCAGAATGCCCAAGGATTTAAGTTTTGACCGTGAAAGCCGATGCGACGACCGAAGTGAGAGATCGACGCGCGGACCCATCCCCTGGGGCCGAGAACGGCTCGTCGTGGCTTTCCGGAAACGCCGATGCATTGGTGCGAAAGGACGTGAGGCGCCGCGCAACGCGCAGCTACGCGGCGCTCGATCTCGGCACCAACAATTGCCGGCTTCTGATTGCGGAGCCCGCACATTACGGCTTTCGCGTCACCGATGCCTTTTCGCGAATCGTTCGCCTCGGCGAAGGTCTCGGTCTCGGTAATTCCCTTAGCGATGATGCGATCGAACGCACAATCGATGCGCTTCGTGTCTGCCGCGACAAGATGATCGCGAAGGAGGTCATCCGCGCCCGCCTCGTAGCGACGGAGGCCTGCCGTTTCGCCCAGAACGGGCCGTCCTTCATCGAGCGCGTGCGCAACGACCTTGACCTCGACCTTGAGATCGTCGACCGCAAGACGGAAGCCTACCTGGCTGTGACGGGCTGTGCTGCTCTTGCCGATCCGAAGGCCCAATCGGTGATCGTGTTCGATATCGGTGGCGGATCGACGGAGATTGCCTGGCTCGACGGTCAGGCGCCCCATGCCTTTGCGGATCCCTGCAAGCGTATCCGTGCGTGGGATTCGCTTCCCGTCGGGGTCGTGACGCTGGCAGAACGCCACGGCGGCGTGAATGTCACACCCGAGAGCTTCGAGGGGATGGTCGAAGAGGTCTCCGAGCTCCTCATGGATTTCGCTCTGGTGGCGGCGGAGGCGGGGCGCGCCAGGGATTTCCATCTGCTCGGCACCTCGGGAACTGTGACCACAGTCGGCGGCATTCACTTGGGGCTGGCCCGCTACGATCGCCGCAAGGTCGATGGGATGTGGATGCGCAATGGGGAGATCTCGACGGTGATGCATCGCCTGCTGCATTCCAATTTCCAGCAGCGGGCGGAAAATCCGTGTATCGGTAAGGAACGGGCCGATCTGGTCCTGGCCGGCTGCGCCATTCTCGAAGCGATCCGCCGGGCTTTTCCCTCGGATCGCCTGCGCATCGCGGACCGGGGTCTGCGTGAAGGAATTCTGATGAACATGATGAGAGAGGACAGCGTGTGGCGGGAGGGAAGCCAACGGTGAGCACCAAGTCCGGCTCGGGCGTCCGCAACCTCAAGCAGCGCGTGAAAACGGCTAACAAGCGGTCCCTCTCTTCGCAGAAATGGCTTGAGCGCCAGCTCAACGATCCTTACGTCGCCCGCGCCAAGCGCGAAGGCTATCGCTCGCGCGCGGCCTTCAAACTGCTTGAGATCGACGAGAAGTACCACATCCTCAAGCCCGGTCAGCGCATCGTGGACTTGGGCGCTGCGCCCGGCGGCTGGTCGCAGATCGCGGCCAAGAAGGTGGGGCCGAAGGGCAAGGTCGTCGGCATCGACCTTCTTCCCATCGATCCCATGGCCGGCGTGGAGTTCATTCAGCTCGATTTCCTGGACGAGAGTGCCCCAGGCAAGCTCATCGAGATGCTCGGCGGGCCTGCAGACGTGGTCATGTCCGACATGGCGGCCAACACGACCGGCCATAAGAAGACCGATCACCTGCGCATCATCGGCCTCGCGGAAGCGGCGATCTACTTCGCGAGGGAGATCCTGGCGCCCGGCGGCGTCTTCGTGGCCAAGGTGTTCCAGGGCGGTACGGAAAACCAGCTTCTCACCGACCTCAAGCGCGACTTCGCCGTGGTGCGCCATGTGAAGCCTGCGGCAAGCCGGGCCGACTCGGCGGAACTCTATGTGCTGGCGACCGGTTTTCGGGGTGCGACAGACCGGACATCTTAATCGCCACGCGTACGGCGTGGCCTTTTGCACATTGAAAGACCACGCCCATGACTCCGCACAAGATCGGCATTATCGGCCTCGGCAAGATCGCGCAGGACCAGCACCTGCCGGTGATCCGGGCCAACCCTCATTTCGAGCTTCTGGCGGTGTCGAGCCAGCGAGGTATCGCGCCGGAAGACGCCAAACACAGCTTTCAGAATTACCGCGATCTCCTGGGCCTCAAGGACGTGGAAGCGGTGGCGATCTGCACGCCGCCGCAGGTGCGCCATCACATTGCCCGCGAGGCGCTGCTGGCCGGAAAGAGCGTGCTTCTCGAAAAGCCGCCTGCCGCCACTTTGAGCGAGTTGGAGGATCTGCGCCAGCTTGCGGACAGGGTGGGCAAAACGCTCTTCACCACCTGGCATTCGCAATACAACAAGGCTGTCGAAGAGGCGAAGAAGGCGCTCGCGGGCTGGTCGATCAAGCGCCTTCAGGTGACCTGGAAGGAAGACGTGCGTCATTGGCATCCAGGGCAGCAATGGATCTGGGAGGCGGGCGGTTTCGGTGTGTTCGATCCCGGCATCAATGCGCTCTCCATCGTCACCCGCATCATGCCGGAGCCTGTCTTCATCAAGGCGGCCAATCTGGAGTTCCCCGCGAATAGGGACGCGCCAATTGCAGCCACCCTGCAGTTCCAGACCGGTCACACAGATGGCAATCTTCAGGCTGTGTTCGACTGGCGCCAGACCGGGCCGCAGAGCTGGGACATCGAGGTGGAGACGGAGGCAGGCTTCGCCCTCAAGCTCAGGCATGGTGGCTCTTGCCTCGAGATCGACGGTCGCCTCGTGGTGAAGGAGGAGCCCGCCGAGTACCAGGGCATCTACCGCCGCTTCGACGCGCTCCTCACCATCGGCCGCTCCGAGGTCGATGATGCCCCATTCCGCCTCGTGGCCGACGCCTTCATGGTCGGCAAGCGCGTGCAGGTGGAGGCGTTCGAGGATTGAGCGTCACTCGACACTCGTCATCCCGGGCTTGTCCCGGGGATCCGCGTCTTCAATGCGCAGCATTTCCAGGACGTGAATGGCCAAGCCAAGCCCGGCCATGACATTGGCGGTCGACTAACCCAAATGCGTCTTCAGGAAGCCCACCGTGCGGCTCCAGGCGAGATCGGCGGCAGCCTTGTTGTATCGGGCGGCATTCGTATCGTTGTTGAAGGCGTGGTTGGCCCCTTCGTAGACATAGATCTCGTATGTCTTGCCCGCCTGCTTCAGGGCCGCCTCGTAGGCCGGGATGCCGGCATTGATGCGCTCGTCGAGCGCGCCGTAATGCAGCATGAGCGCGGCCTGGATCTTCGGCGCGTCCTCAGCCTTCGGCTGGCCGCCGTAATAGGCGACGCCTGCGTTGAGGTTCGGCTCGTTGACGGCGAGGTTGTTCACCGCACCGCCGCCCCAGCAGAATCCCACAGCACCGACCTTGCCGTTGCTGTCGGGGCGGCCCTTCAGATAGGCCACGGCCGCCTTGCCGTAGGCGATCACATCGGGCTGCTTCAACTGGCCGATCATCTCGCGGCCCTTGTCCTCGTCGGTAGGCGTGCCGCCCATGGGCGAGAGATAGTCGAGGCCGAGCGCTAGGAAGCCCTCCGTCGCCATGCGGCGGGTCACGTCCTTGATGTGCGGGTTGAGGCCCCGGTTCTCGTGAATGACGATCACGGCGGGCAGTTTGTCGCCGCCTTCCTTCGGCTTCACGAGATAGCCCTTGAGACTCTGCGCACCCGGAATGTCGACAGTTTCCGTCGCGATCCGCGGGTCGCTCTCCGGCACCGTCTGCGCCATGGCGTAGTTGTTCTGCAGGATCGGCAGAAGGGCGCTTGCGGCGGCGGTGCTTCCGGCAAGCGCCGCAAGCTTGTCGAGGAAGGAGCGGCGGCTCATGCCGCCGTGAGTGAAGTCGTCGTAGAGGTCGATGATGCGTTGATCCATGGTGGCCTCCTGATCTAAGACCTAGCATGGTAACGCAGTCCTATCGGCGTTCTACCTCTTCACCGAGATTTGTAGTGCCGTCGCCGAGCCCGGTGGAGGGAGGCTTGCTCTCGACGGCGCGGTGACCCGACATCTCCGCGCCCGCTGTCGGTTCGAGATGTGCGAAGGCAAAACCGGCAAGGGCGGAAACCGCCGCCACGGCCCAGAAGGCGGGGCCGAAATCCTCTGCTGCGATGGCTGTTCGCCCATGCATGTGAGCGACCGCCTCAACCACGAAGGCGCCGAAGGCCACGCCAATGCTCAGCGCCACCTGCTGGGCCGCGCTCGACAGGCTCGTCGCATAGCTCATGTCGCGCTTCGACACTTCTGCAAAGGCGATGGCGTTAAGGCTCGTGAACTGGAGCGAGCGGAAGCAGCCGCCGATCAGGAGGATCGCCATGATCAGCCAATGGGGCGTCGAGGCCGTGAAGAGCCCGTTGAAGGCCACAAAGGCCGCTCCGATAAAGGCATTGATGGTCAGCACTTGGCGGAAGCCGAAGCGCTCCAGGATCCGCTTGGCCATGGTCTTCATGAACAGCGCGCCCACCGCCGCAATGAAAGTGAGCGATCCCGAAGCAACGGGGCTCAATCCGAAGCCAACCTGAAGCATCAGCGGCAGGAGGAAAGGAATTGCGCCGATGCCGATCCGGAACAGCGAGCCGCCGATAATGCTGATGCGGAAGGTCGGCACTTTGAGGAGATCGAGCCGCAGAACCGGGTGAGGCGTCCGCTTCGCGTGCCAAACATAGGCCGCCACACAGATGACGCCGACGATCACGCAGCCGAGCGAAACCTGCTCCGGGATGAGATGCCGTCCGCCGGAGGCCAGTCCCAGCATGAGAAGGGCGAGGCCGATGCCTGAGAGCAAGAATCCTGCGACATCGAGGGGTGGGGTATCATCTTCGCGGATGTTCGGAACGAACATCGTGGCGAGGACGATACCGAGGATGCCGATGGGGATATTGATGAAGAAGATCCAGCGCCAGTGGAAATAGGTGGTGATGAAGCCGCCGAGAGGCGGACCGACCACGGGGCCGATGAGGGCAGGAACGGTCAGCATCGCCATGGCCTGCACCACCTCGTTGCGGGAAACGCTGCGGAGGATCACAAGGCGCCCGACCGGCACCATCATGGCTCCGCCCATGCCCTGGACGAAGCGGGCAATGACGAAGCCTTCCAGCGAACCTGCTCCGGCACTGGCGAGCGAGCCGGCCATGAACACGCCGATGGCGGCGGTAAAGATGGTCCGCGCGCCATACTTGTCCGCCATCCAACCGGAAATCGGGATGAAGATCGCCAGGCTCACCAGATAGGAGGTCAGGGCCAGCTTCAGCGCGATGGGATCGGTGCCCAGGTCCAGTGCGATCATCGGAAGCGAGGTGGAAATCACCGTCGAATCCATGTTTTCCATGAAAAGGGCGGTGGCGATGATCAGGGGGAGAAGGCGGACCTGGCGCATGACTGGTGGGACTTAGCTCTGTCTCTCGCCATTGGCAAAGTATTTTGCCTCACAACCAGGCGAGGGACTAAGCCCCGCCTTTCCAATTGCACCTTCGGTTTTCCCTCCTCTTGTGTGGGGAGGGTTTGTGTCGGCGCTGATTGCACGGCACATCTTCTGTGAATGCGCCTCTCGCCCCTTTGCGAAAGCGAAAGCCCGTGCTACGGACCCGTGCCAACCCGACAAAGCGTTATCACTTCATCCGCCGCGCACATTCAAGGAGTTGGCCATGGCCTCAATCGTTACGGATAAGATCATCGAGGGATTGACCTTCGATGACGTGTTGCTCCGCCCCGGCCGCTCCGAGGTTCTGCCCGGCGATGTGAATGTCGCCACCCGGCTGACCCGCACCATCCATCTGAACATGCCGATCATCGCCTCCGCCATGGATACGGTGACGGAAGCACGCATGGCCATCGCCATGGCCCAGAACGGCGGCCTCGGCGTGATCCACCGCAATCTCGAGCCTGAAGCCCAGGCCGAGCAGGTGCGCCTCGTGAAACGCTATGAATCGGGCATGGTGATGAACCCCATTACCATCTATCCGGACGAGACGCTGGCCGATGCGCTGGCCATGATGAAGCATCACGGCATCTCCGGTATCCCGGTGGTCGAGCGCGGCCCCAGCGGAACCAAGGGCAAGCTTGTCGGCATCCTGACCAATCGTGACGTGCGCTTCGCCAATAATCCAGATCAGCTCGTCTCCGAGCTGATGACGAAGGACCGGCTCATCACCGTCCGCGAGGGTGTGAGCCAGGACGAAGCCCGCCGCCTGCTCCATCAATTCCGCATCGAGAAGCTTTTGGTCGTCGACGACCATTTCCGCTGCATCGGCCTCATCACCGTGAAGGACATCGAGAAGCAGGTGGCCTATCCGAATGCGGCCAAGGATGTTCAGGGCCGCCTTCTCGTGGCTGCCGCCACGACCACGGGCGAGCAGGGCTTCGAGCGTGCCGAGCGCCTCATCGATGCGGGCTGCGACGTGGTCGTGGTCGATACAGCTCACGGCCATTCCGTGAAGGTTCTGGAGAGCGTTACCCGCGTGAAGAAGCTCTCCAACGCCGTGCAGGTCGTGGCCGGTAACGTGGCAACGCGCGAAGGCGCTCAGGCGCTTATCGATGCCGGCGCGGATGCGATCAAGGTCGGTATTGGCCCGGGCTCCATCTGCACGACCCGCATCGTGGCGGGCGTCGGCGTGCCCCAGCTCACGGCCATCATGGAGGCGGTCGAGGCCGCTCACGCGGCGGACATTCCGGTGATCGCCGACGGCGGCATCAAGTTCTCGGGCGATCTCGCCAAGGCGCTGGCCGCCGGCGCATCCTGCGCCATGGTGGGCTCGCTGCTCGCCGGCACCGACGAGACCCCCGGCGAGGTATTCCTCTACCAGGGCCGTTCCTACAAGGCCTATCGCGGCATGGGCTCGGTGGGCGCCATGGCCCGCGGCTCGGCGGATCGGTACTTCCAGGCGGAAGTGCGCGACACCCTCAAGCTCGTGCCGGAAGGCGTCGAGGGCCAAGTGGCCTATAAGGGCCCGGTCTCGGGCGTGCTGCACCAGCTCACCGGCGGCCTTCGTGCCTCCATGGGCTATGTGGGCGCGGCGAACCTGGAGGAGTTCCGCGAGAAGGCCCGGTTCATCCGCATCTCCAGTGCGGGCCTTCGCGAGAGCCACGTCCATGACGTGACGATCACCCGCGAGAGCCCTAACTACCCGACGCGTAGCTAAGGTTCGCACGAGTCCTCGCCCATGAGCATCACCGCCGTTCTCCTGCCCGTCTTTGTGCAAGTCGGGCTCACCTTCGTTCTGCTTCTCTGGCTAGGACGTTCGCGCGTCGCGTCTCTCAAGGCGGGCGAGGTGAAGATGGGGGACATCGCTCTGGGCGAGCGCAACTGGCCCAAGCGTCTGCTGCAGATCCAGAACGCGTATCACAATCAGTTCGAGCTGCCGGTGCTGTTCTATGTGCTGGTGGTTCTGGCGCTGATCACCCGGAAGGCGGATATGGTCTTCGTGGTGCTGGCGTGGATGTTCGTGGCAAGCCGCCTGGTCCACGCCTACATCCATACCACGTCCAACAAGGTGCTCCGGCGCTTTCAGGCGTTTGTCGTCGGAGTGCTGATCCTCGCCGTCATGTGGATCATCTTCGGTCTTCGCGTCTTCTCTTCGGAAGTCGGAATTTAAAAGGCGGGACGGGCGCACTCGCCCATCCCGCTCTTTTCGATTAGTACTTCCTGCCGCTTTCGAGCTGGGTCTTGGCGTCGGTCATCTTGCGCGGGGGTGGGGTCAGGTCGGCAGCCGGGGCCGTGGCGCAAGCGGCAATGGCGAGGGTGAGGCCGAGGGCCACGAGGCGAGAGAGAAACGACATCGTCAGAAGCTCCGAGAGAGAAACCGTGCGGAACTGCACGTGCTTCTTGAATCCACTTCTGAACGAGTCGGAAAATAGGAAATAATGTGCCGTTTATACGGCCAAGCTTAAGTGTGCTTTTTCGATGACACCTGCAGCCCGCATCTCCGCCGCTATCGAGGTCCTCGGTGACATCGAGGCCCGCCGTCGCCCGGCCGCGGACGCCCTCAAGGATTGGGGGCTCTCGCATCGCTTTGCCGGCTCGAAGGACCGAGCTGCGATCGCGAGCCTTGTCTACGACGCCTTGCGCCGCAAAGCCTCCGCGACCTGGATCATGGGGGAGGGTATGCCCCGCGCCGTGGTTCTCGGCATGCTGCGGCTCCAGCGCGGTATGACGCCTGATGCCATTGCGGCTCTCTGCTCGGGCGAGCGCTTCGCACCAGAGCCGCTGTCGGATACCGAGCGTCAGAAACTGGCAGATGCCAGCCTTGAGGATGCTCCTGCCCATGTGGCGGGCGATTTCCCTGAATGGATCGAACCCTCGCTCCAACGCCTCTTTAGGGAGGATCTGATCCCGGAGATGCGGGCTCTGACCACCCGCGCGCCGCTGGACCTGCGGGTGAACACCCTGAAGGTGGCCTCCCGCGAGGAGGCCCACGATGCCTTGCCGCATCTCGGTGCTGTCGAGACGCCTCTCTCGCCTTTGGGCCTTCGCATCGCGCCGAGCGAGGACGGGCGCGGGCCGGCCGTTCAGTCGGAGCCCGAGTTCATCAAGGGCTGGATCGAGATCCAGGACGAGGGCTCGCAATTGGCGGCTCTGCTCTCCGCCGTGAAGCCCGGCGAGCAGGTGGTCGATCTCTGCGCGGGCGGCGGCGGCAAGACGCTGGCCCTTGCCGCCATGATGGAAAACCACGGGCAGATCTACGCCACCGACGGCGATGCGCGACGGCTTGCTCCCATTCATGATCGTTTGACCCGGGCGGGCGCGCGCAATGTCCAGGTTCGGACGCCGAGGGGCGGCGCAGATGCGGTCTCCGACCTCGATGGCAGGATCGACTGCGTATTGGTGGACGCGCCTTGCACGGGCATCGGCACTTGGCGACGGAATCCTGATGCGAAATGGCGCCTGCGTCCCGGCAGCCTGGAGGTACGCCGCAAGGAACAGACGACCGTTCTCGACCGTGCCGCAGCCTTGGTGAAGCTTGGCGGGCGTATCGTTTACATCACCTGCTCGATCCTGCCGGAGGAGAACGACGAGGCTCTCGACAGCCTGCTCCAGCGCAATCCCGGCTTTGAGGTCATGAAGGCGAATGAGCTGCTGGCCGCAGCGGGGCTGTCGAACTTGCGCCCTTTCGTGCGCGTGACGAAGAACGGGCTTCAGCTGACACCCAAGACAACCGGCACGGACGGCTTCTTCGTCTCCTGCCTGAAGCGCCGTTGAACACAAACCGTAGCCCAGGGGTAAAAACTAAAACCCGGCATCCGCCGGGGCCGGCCGCTGGTTGGGTTTGCCGGCGCTAGGAACGTATGGAGCTGTCGCGCCGGAGGCAGAAACCATCATCCCGCTGGCCGCATCGAGAGCATTGATGGAGGCCCTGTGCCCTGAGTAAGCCTTGCGCAGGAAAGCCTCGTTCTCTTCGAGCGTGCTGCATCTTAGATGTTTGACCGCTCGCTTCACTTCTGCGGTTTGGAGCCTCTCCCGATTAGTCACGGTTTCCCAATGGGAGCATCCGAGCTTTCGCGTAATGAATTCGCGGATCTCGGGGAGGGCGCCTTGGCTGAGCGCCTCAATCTTTTCCAGAGACAGCCCCTGTGCCATGCCTGCAATCGGAAACGAGAGCGCAAGGGTTGAGAAAAGCGTTATAAACCCGTAACGCAGCATGGCAGCCCCATCAAAGGGCATGACACCTCGGCAGGGTTGACGGTAAAGCACCTGTGAAGACCCCAGCTCGAGATCTGCCCTCCTACCTGTCGAGATATGAAATGGCCCAGACGCACGACAAGATACTCATTGTGGACTTCGGCTCTCAGGTAACCCAGTTGATCGCCCGCCGGGTGCGTGAAGATGGTGTTTATTCGGAGGTAGTCCCTTTTCAGAAAGCGGCTGAAGCCATTCGGACCATGAAGCCGAAGGGCGTGATCCTCTCCGGCGGCCCTGAATCGGTGACGACCGATACGTCGCCTCGTGCTCCCAAGGAGCTGTTCGAGACAGGCCTTCCGATCTTCGGCATCTGCTACGGTCAGCAGACCATGGCGGCGCAGCTCGGCGGTGAGGTCGAGGGCGGGCATCATTCCGAGTTCGGTCGCGCGGAAATCGAGATTTACACTGAAAGCCCGCTCTTTCAGGGCGTGTGGCAGGTCGGCAAGAAATATCCCGTGTGGATGAGCCATGGCGACCGGGTCACCAAGCTCCCGGAGGGCTTCCAGGTGCTGGCGGCATCCGAGAACGCGCCCTTCGCCGTTGTCGCTGACGAGGAGCACAAGTTCTACGGCGTCCAGTTCCACCCGGAGGTGGTGCACACACCTCAAGGCGCGCAGCTGATCCGCAACTTCGTGCGCGACATTGCGGGCTGCAAAGGCGACTGGACCATGAAGGCCTTCCGTGAGGAGGCCATCGAGCGCATCCGCGCCCAGGTAGGCCAAGGCCGTGTGATCTGCGGCCTCTCCGGCGGCGTCGACTCTGCTGTCGCTGCGGTGCTCATCCACGAGGCCATCGGCGACCAGCTCACCTGCGTCTTCGTCGATCACGGCCTGCTGCGCGCCTCGGAGGCCGAGCAGGTGGTGACTCTCTTCCGCGATCACTACAATATCCCGCTCGTTCACGTGCAGGCGCAGGATCTCTTCATCGGTGCGCTGGAAGGCGTGTCCGACCCGGAGGTCAAGCGCAAGACCATCGGCAGGCTCTTCATCGACGTGTTCGACGAGGAAGCGAAGAAGATCGGCGGCGCTGACTTCCTGGCGCAAGGCACGCTCTATCCCGACGTGATCGAGAGCGTGTCCTTCACCGGTGGGCCTTCCGTCACCATCAAGAGCCACCACAATGTGGGCGGTCTCCCCGAGCGCATGAAGATGAAGCTCGTGGAGCCGTTGCGCGAGCTGTTCAAGGACGAGGTGCGCGTGCTCGGCCGCGAGCTTGGCCTGCCGGATGCCTTCGTCGGCCGCCACCCATTCCCGGGTCCGGGCCTCGCCATCCGCGTGCCGGGCGAGATTACCCGTGAGAAGCTCGAGATCCTGCGCAAGGCCGATGCGATCTACCTCGAAGAGATCCGCAATGCCGGCCTCTACGACGAGATCTGGCAGGCCTTCGCTGTGCTGCTCCCGGTGAAGACCGTCGGCGTCATGGGCGATGCCCGCACCTACGATCACGTGTGTGCGCTCCGCGCCGTCACCTCGATCGACGGCATGACGGCGGATTTCTACCCCTTCGACATGACATTCCTCGGCCGCGTTGCCACCCGCATCATCAATGAGGTGAAGGGCATCAACCGCGTGACCTACGACATTACGTCGAAGCCGCCAGGCACCATCGAGTGGGAGTAAGAGAATGGCGTCGAAGCCGGCTGTCACTCTCTACGGCATCAAGAACTGCGACACGATGAAGAAGGCGCGCGCCTGGCTCGATGCCAACGGCGTCGCCTACTCGTTTCATGACTACAAGACCCAGGGAATCGATCGCGCGCGGCTCGAGGGCTGGGCTCGCGGTGTCGGTTGGGAGACGCTTCTCAACCGCTCCGGCACGACCTTCCGCAAGCTGCCGGAAGCGGAGAGGATCGATCTCGACGAGAGCAAGGCCATTGCGTTGATGCTCGACCAACCTTCGATGATCAAGCGTCCTGTCCTCGACCTCGACGGTCGCCTGATTGTCGGGTTCAAGGCGGATCAATATGAAGAGGCGGTCGGTTAAGGCCGAAAACCTCGATCCAAGTGCTCTGCTTCGTCATGGCCGTCCTCGGACTTGATCCAGGGACGGCCATCTCGTTTTGTGTTCTTCATCGCTTCCTCGTCATGGCCGCACTCGTTGCGGCCATCCACGTCTTAAACCCCGCGTGTAAAAAGACGTGGATCCCCGGCACAAGGCCGGGGATGACGGCGGGCGTGGTGGCTGAGGCAGCAGCTGAGTGAGTGTGCGTCTTCTGCGCAAAACAAAAGACGGGCTGTTTGGCCCGCCTTTTGTCGTTGTAGCGTGATCCGCCTTACTGGATCTTCGGCGGATCGCCGAAGTTCAGGTCGGGCAGGCCGCCGTCCCCAGGGCCACCAAGGCCGGGGACGAGGAGCTCGTCGAGCTTCTTCTGCACCGCGGCCGGATCGACGGCCGGGCCTGCGGCCTTGTAGTGCATCACGATCTGCGGGAACAGCACCACGATGGCGACCATGATCAGCTGGATGATCACGAACGGAATGGCGCCCCAGTAAATCTGGCCGGTGGTGACTGGCTCCATCGTCTTCCCCGTCACACGGTCGATATAGGCCTGCTTGGGCGCGACCGAGCGCAGGAAGAACAGGGCAAAGCCGAAGGGCGGGTGCATGAACGAGGTCTGCATGTTCACGCCCAGAATCACGCCGAACCAGATCAGGTCGATACCCAGCTTCTCCGCCGCGGGGCCGAGCAGAGGCACCACGATGAAGGCCAGCTCGAAGAAGTCGAGGAAGAAGGCCAGGAAGAAGACCAGGACGTTCACCACAATCAGGAAGCCGACCTGGCCGCCGGGAAGCGACGTCAGCAGGTGCTCCACCCACACGTGGCCGTTCACGCCATAGAAAGTCAGCGAGAACACGCGTGCACCGATCAGGATGAAGAGAACGAAGGCGGAGAGTTTCGCTGTCGCTTCCGTCGCCTGGCGGACGATGGTGAAATTGAAACGGCTCGGGTTGTTGTCGAGCTTGCGCTTGATGGCTGCGAGGATCACCGAGCCGAGCGCGCCCATGGCGCCGCCTTCCGTCGGCGTGGCAAGACCGATGAAGATGGTGCCGAGCACGAGGAAGATGAGCAGCAGCGGGGGCACCATGACGAAGGTGGTCTGCTGCGCCATGTTCGACATGAGGCGAAGACCCGTGAAGCGCTCCATGATGCCGACCACCAGCGCATAGATCGCGCCCGCGAGCACCATCTCCATGCTCAGCGCGAAGCCTTCATGGCCCTGGTTGTGCAGGACGACATAAACGCCCACGAGCACGGCAACGACAGCCGCCGAGATTGCGATGCGCTTAGCGCCGAGAAGCTTATTCATGACGGCGCAGATGAGCGCCACGACGGTCGCCACGCAGATCGTGAGGATGACGAAGTCCGCGCCGGCCTTGGTATTGGTCTGCGAGAGAACGTAGTAGCCGACGAGGCCGGAGAACACGACCAGGATGCCGAGCTGCCACACGCCGCGCGAGCCATTGGGTTCACGATAGCCGACAGCGTCCAGCGGAAGACCGGGAGCGGCCTTGGGGTCGATGAGCGAGGCCAAAAGCACCCAGCCGGCATAGAGGCCGGAGAGGATCAGACCTGGGAGGAACGCGCCCTCGTACATGTCGCCCACCGAGCGGCCGAGCTGGTCGGCCATCACGATGAGAACGAGCGAGGGCGGAATGATCTGGGCGAGCGTTCCGGATGCCGCGATCACGCCCGAGGCGAGACGGCGGTCATAGCCGTAGCGAAGCATGATCGGCAGGGAGATCAGGCCCATCGAGATCACGGAAGCAGCCACGACACCCGTGGTGGCGGCGAGCAGCGCGCCCACGAAGATCACCGCATAAGCGAGACCGCCGCGCAGGGGACCGAAGAGCTGGCCGATAGTGTCGAGCAGGTCTTCCGCCATGCCCGACCGTTCAAGGACATAGCCCATGAAGGTGAAGAACGGGATGGCGAGCAGCACCTCGTTTGACATGGTGCCGTAGATGCGGTCGGGCAGCGCCTGAAGGAGAGGCCAGGAGAGGTTGATGCTCTCAGGAGCCAGAGGAGCAAGCTCCACCGCGATGAAGAAGAACAGCAGGCCGTTCGCCGCCAGCGAGAAGGCAACCGGGTAGCCGAGGAGAAGAAATACCACCAGCGCCGCGAACATGATCGGCGCGAGGTTCTGGGCAATCAATGCAGCCATGGACGAAAACTCCGAAATTCAGATCTGGGCGATGGGGATCAGCGGATGCCGTCACCCGGAGGTTCGCCGCCCGTGGTGGCATTGGTATCGACCAGCTCTGCGATGAGACGCTCGGCCTCGGCCTCGGCTGCACCATGCCCGCCGACGACATGATCGTGCTCGTCGGTGAGCTTGCCCTGCATGATGGCCACGCGCTTGATGAGTTCGCTCAGCCACTGGAAGGCCATGGAGATGAAGCCCAGCAGGATCAGGCCCTTCGCCGGCCAGATCAGCAGGCCGCCGGCATTGGAGGAGACTTCGCCCGAAGCATAGGACTTCTCGAAATAGGGTACGGAGAGCCACAGCATCAGAGCCACGAAGGGGAAGAGGAAGAGCAAGTGGCCCATCAGGTCGATCCGGTCACGCCCGCGCTTCGTGAGCCTGCTGGAGATGATGTCGATGCGGATATGCTCGTTGGCCTTCAGCGTCCAGGCGGCGCAGAGCATGAACACGGCACCGAAGAGATACCATTGCAGTTCGAGCCAGGCATTGGACGAGACGCCGAAGATCCGGCGGATGATGGCATTGATGGCGGAAACCAGGATGGCCACCACGATGGCCCAGGCCGCGACTTTGCCGATGCGTTCGTTGATCGAGTCGATGACACGAGATAGCTTGATGAGCGCCGTCACCTGTCTGTCTCCCCCTTGAAAACCATTGTTGGCTGAATGTGGCGGCGTAGCTATCGGGTTCGAAACCCTTTCACCATCCCGCCTTAGTCTATAGCGACGTTTACCGGGTCACTACCCGGGAAATTTTCGTGCTGCAAGATACCATAATGTTAAAAGTTTAGGCAGTTCAGGCCCTTGCTGACAGTCTGAAACTTGCCGCATGGGAACTCCGGGCTTCGAGGGAGCTTGCCCCTATCCTTTTGAACGGTCTCCGAGTGGCCAGGAAGGAATGGCGCGGCTATACTTTCCTATCCCTTAGGAGAGTAAACGTGACGCTGCTTGTTCTGGGCCTTATCCTGTTTCTCGGAACGCATTCCTTCCGCATGGCCCGCAAGAGCCGCTCGAACCTTGTCGAGCGGATCGGCGAGGGGCCTTACAAGGGGCTCTATTCGCTTCTGGCGCTTGCCGGAATCGTGCTGATCTCCATCGGCTACGGACAATACCGGGCCAATGGCTATATTCCGGTCTGGGATCCGCCAGTCTGGACCCGGCATCTCTCGCTTCTTCTCGTGCTCATCGCCTTCATCTGCATCGTGGCGGCTTATCTCCCGGGGCACATCAAGTATCGCCTGAAGCATCCCATGCTGGCGGGCGTGAAGATCTGGGCCTTCGCGCATCTGATCGCCAATGGGGACTTGGGTTCCATTCTGCTCTTCGGCGCGGTCCTGGCCTGGGCGGTGGTGGCGCGCATCAGCGTGAAGCGCCGGGATGTGGCGGCCCAGCATGGCGGAACGGCCGCGCCCGCTGGCTGGCGCAACGACATTCTGGCCGTCGTGATCGGCACTGCCGTCTATCTGGCCTTCGCTTTCTGGCTCCATCCGCTGCTGATCGGCGTTTCCGTCCTGCCCACAAGAGCGTGAAACCTCTCGCCTTAGGCGGGGGTGTATGCTAGGCGACCCACTTCTATTGAAGGAGGCGGCCCTCGGGCCGCATGAGGGACGATGGCTACGAACCAGAACGACGAGTTCATTCGCGAAGTCGATGAGGAATACCGCCGCGACCAGCTGGCGAAGATTTGGGCCCGGTATAATGGCCTCATCATTGCCGTCGTCGTCCTCGTCGTCGGTGGCATTGGCGGCTGGCGTTATTGGGAGCACGTACAGGAGACCCGCGCACAGGCTGCCGCCGCCCGCTATGAGGCTGCCCTGAAGCTCTCCGACGAGACCAAGACCCAGGAAGCGGAGGCCGCCCTCGAGGCTCTCGCGAAGGAAGGCGACACCGGCTACGGCCTGCTCGCCCGTTTCCGCGTCGCGGCCGAGCGCGGCCAGCAAAACGCGGAGCAGGGCGCCGCGGCCTATGATGCCTTGGCGAACGATTCCGGGATCGCGCCGCTCTGGCGCGACTTGGCCCGTCTGCGCGCTGCATGGCTGCGCCTCGACACGGCCGAGCCCGCCAAGATCCGCCAGGCTCTCGAGCCCATGGCTGCACCCTCGAATGCATGGCGTCATTCGGCTCGGGAACTCTTAGGGTTGTCGGGCCTTAAGGCAGGCGACATGGATTATGCCGGGCGCTGGTTCGACCAGATCGCGGCTGACCGTGAAACGCCTCCCGCCCTGAGGCAGCGGCTTGCCATTTATACCGCTCTCGTGGCGGGCGGGCCTGTTCAAGTCACTCAGTAAAGGCGGAGTACCAGGGACATGACGCCTACCGTCGCCATTGTCGGGCGGCCGAATGTCGGCAAGTCGACTCTCTTCAATCGTCTCGTGGGCAAGAAGCTCGCCCTCGTGGACGACCGTCCGGGCGTGACCCGCGACCGGCGCGAAGGCGAGGCGCGTCTCGGCGATTTGGAATTCCGCATCATCGACACCGCAGGCCTCGAGGAGGCGACGGAAGAGTCGCTGCTCGGCCGGATGCGCGCGCAGACGGAAGCGGCTATTGAGGATGCTGATGTCATCCTCTTCGTGGTCGATGCCCGCGTGGGCGTATTGCCTGCCGACCGGCCCTTCGCCGAGATGGTGCGCCGCTCCGGCAAGCCCGTGATCCTCATCGCCAACAAGGCGGAAGGCGGTGCCGGCATGGCCGGCGCCTACGACGCCTTCTCGCTCGGTCTCGGCGAGCCGATTCCGCTCTCCGCAGAGCACGGCGAGGGCATGGCCGATCTCTTCGAGGCCCTGATGCCTCTCTTCCCCGAGCCGGGAGAGGAAGAGGAAGAGGAAGACCCCAACAAGCCGCTTCAGGTCGCCATTGTCGGCCGTCCCAATGCGGGCAAATCGACGCTGATCAACCGCATGGTCGGCGAGGATCGCCTGCTCACGGGTCCGGAAGCCGGCATCACCCGCGATTCCATCTCTCTCGATTGGGAATGGCGCGGTCGCCTGGTGAAGCTGTTCGACACGGCTGGCCTGCGCAAGCGAGCCCGCGTCGAGGACAAGCTCGAAAAGCTCTCCGTGGCCGATGCGCTGCGCGCCGTGCGCTTTGCCGAAGTCGTGGTGGTGCTGCTCGATGCCACAATTCCGTTCGAGAAGCAGGACCTCTCCATCGTCGATCTGGTGGAGCAGGAGGGCCGCGCCCTCGTCATCGGCCTCAATAAGTGGGACCTCGTCGCCGACAAGCCGGGCCTGCTGGCGGAGCTGAAGGAAAAGGCTGCACGCCTGCTGCCGCAGGTGAAGGGCGCGCCCGTGGTGCCGCTCTCGGGCCTTGCCGGCAGCGGCATCGATCCGCTCATGAAGGCGGTGTTCCAGGTCTATGAAACCTGGAACCGGCGCATCTCCACCGCGAAGCTCAATCAGTGGCTTCAGGAGGCGATCGACGCCAACCCGCCGCCCGCGGTCTCAGGGCGCCGCATCAAGATCCGCTATATGACGCAGGTGAAATCGCGCCCGCCTCATTTCGCCATCTTCGGGAACCAGCTCGACGCCCTGCCGAAGAGCTACACCCGCTACCTCGTCAACAATATCCGCGAGGCCTTCGACTTGCCCGGCGTACCGATCCGCGTGTCGCTTCGCATGGGGCAGAACCCATACGACAAGGAACGGAAGTAAGGCGTTTCTCCCGGGGCATCGTCACATCGTGGCCGTATTTGTTGCGGCCATCACGTCTTGCAAACACCGCACCAAAAGGCGTGGATGCCCGGGACAAGCCCGGGCATGACGCGTCACCAAAAGCATTCAAGCCGCCGTTTTCATCACGAACGTGGTGTCATGAAACTGCGCCAGGGTCGAGCGGTGACCGATGCTGAGGATGGTGGGCTTCCACTCGGCCTCCCGTAAAAGCGTATAGACCTGCCGCTCGGTGTCTTCGTCGAGCGCGGAGGTCGCCTCGTCGAGGAAGATTGTGCGGGGTTTGGCCAGCAGCACGCGGGCAAAGCCGAGGCGCTGCTGCTCGCCGCCGGAGAGGCGGTGGCTCCATTGATCCACCTCGTCGAGACGCACGATAAGATGGCCGAGGCGCACGGCTTCGAGAACACGTGCGATCTCCGCATCGTCTGTCGAAGGTGCTGCCGGATAGAAAGCCGCCTGACGCAGAGTGCCGAGTGGGAGGTAAGGCTTCTGCGGCACGAAGAACACGTCGCCTTCAGGGAATGAGACCTGGCCTTTCGCGTGAGGCCAGATGCCTGCCACGGCGCGCAGCAGGGTGCTCTTGCCGGCACCTGACGGTCCCTTGATGAGAACTGCCTCGCCGGAGGCCGCCTCCATGTTCAGGCCGGCCGTGATCGTGCGCTGATCGGGCAGTGAAAGTTCGAGATCGCGCACGATGAAAGCCTCGCCCTTGCGCTGCGCCTCGATGGAGGAGGTGGCCGTTGTCTTCAGAATATCGATCTGATCGCGGAAGCTCCTGAGGCGCTCTGTCGTTGCGCGCCATTGCGCGATCTGCCCGTAGCTCGTGATGAAGAAGTTCAGGCAGGCCTGCACGGCTCCGCAAGCCGCTGCGATCTGCATCACTTGCGCAAATCCGATCTGTCCGTAGAAATAGCGAGGTGAAGCGAGCAGGAAGGGCAGGATGATGCTGAACTGGCCATGCGCATGGGCGAAGAGACCGATGGCGCGCTCGCGGCGCATGATGCCCCAGAAATTCTGCACCACCTTCGCCCAACGCTCGTCGATGACCGCTGCCTCACGCTCCTCGCCGCGATAGAACGCGATGGTCTCGGCATTCTCACGCAGACGCACCAGGCTGTAGCGGAAATCGCTTTCCAGGTTCTGGTTCTTGGTGTGCAGCTTCGCGAGCGGATGGCCGATGAGATGCGTGAACCAGCTCGCGAGGAACGTATAGCCGAACACGGCAAAGACCATGTAACCGGCGATCGAATAGCCCGCGATGGTGACTGTGCCGCTCAAGGACCAGAGAATGGCGGTGAAGGCGACAAGGCTCACCGCCACATCGAGGAAGCCGACGACGAGATTGATCGTCTGCCCGGCAAAAAGGCCGAGATCTTCCACGATCCGCTGATCGGGATTGACGGCAGGTGCATCACTGATCTGCAGGCGGTAATAGGCGCGGTCGTCCAACCAGTCCTTTGTATAGCGGCGCACGAGCCAGTCGCGCCACCGCAGTTTCAGGCTCTCTGCAATCCAGTGGGAATAGACGAGGGTGGCGACGAAGCTGCCGGCGATCAGCGCGAAAATGCTGACCTGCTTGAAGAATTCCGTGATTTCATGATGCTCGATGGCGGCATAAAAGCCCGCATACCAGTTGTTCTGCTGCACGCAGATCCAGATGGTGGTGAACTTGATGGCGAGCAGCAGCGCGAACATGCGCCGTGCGTAGGATTTTTCTTCCGATTGCCAGTAGGGACGAGCGAGCGCCCAGACATCCCCGAAGAAGGCGTTGCGCTGCGTCAGGTGAAAGAGGAGAGCGGCCAGCCGCCCCCGTTGCGCCGCAGGTGCCGGCGCTACCGCTTGGATAAACATGGTCTGCCCCACGCAACCCGCAGCGTCGGAACTCTTTTCGGCCCTGTACGCAGCGTGTCGCTTTAGACCTTATCCGAACGCCGCATTTTGCGTGTCTGTCCGGACAAGGGCTTTTGATGTATTTTGAATAAATTCCGATGGTGAGAAGGCGTTCTCTCAAGAATTCGCTGGTGAGGCAAGGTCTTGATGAAGAAATCGATTATCGCTTCCAATATGAACTTCTGCTGAAACGACTAGTGTAATATTGCAACACACGCTAAACTTAGGAAGTAAACTGGTGTTTTCAGCATTGTCCGGACGTGATCCGGAAATCGAGAGGGCTGTCAATGAAGCTTCTTCTTGTGGGGGCGACAGGACTCGTGGGGCACAGCGTTCTCAATCTGGCGCTCGCCGATCCACGCATTTACGGTGTCGTCGCTCCAGTGCGGCGCCGTCTGCCGGAGCATCCGAAACTGATCGCACCGATCGTCAATTTCGAGCATTTGCCTGAAGGTGCAGAATGGTGGCGAGTTGATGCGGTCATCTGCACTCTCGGGACGACCATGAAGACGGCTGGATCCCAAGAGGCCTTCCGGCGTGTCGATCACGATTATCCGCTCGCCGTCGCCCGTCTTGCCAAGCAACACGGCACGCCGACTTTCGTTCTCAATTCGGCGATGGGGGCGGATGCCTCGTCACGCTTTTTCTACAATCGCGTGAAAGGCGAAGTGGAACGGGACCTTGCCACCATCGGCTTCCAGTCCCTGACCTTCGTGCGTCCAGGGCTGATCGGCGGGAAACGAGACGAATTACGCCTCGCTGAAAGGCTGGCCTCGGTTGCTCTCGGGATCATGAAACCGGTTCTGCCGCGGCGTCTGCGTATCAATCCGGCCACGAAGATTGCGGAAGTCTTGGTGGAAGCTGCCGTCGTGCCACGTCCCGGCACACACGTCGTAACCTCTGCGGAACTCGCGTAACCTTTAGCAGGCGTCCTCAACCAGAGGCAGCTAGCTCTCCTTAGGCTGGCGGCTGCGGCTCGATGACTTTGCCGTCGTGCGTGAAATCGTAGATCTTGCCCGTCTCGGTCCACGAGGGCAGGGCGAGCTTGACGATGTGAGGTGCGAGATCCTCGGGCGTCTTCAGCGTCAGCGGATCCTCGCCGGGCATCGCCGCCTTGCGCATGGAAGTGCGCAGGGGGCCGGGGTTGATGAGCATGGCCCGAACAGGGGTCGTCACCGTTTCGGCGGCGTAAGTCCGCACAAGTGCTTCGAGGGCAGCCTTCGATACGGAATAGACGCCCCAATAGGCCTTGTGCTTGTGGGCCGCGCCGGAGGTCACGAAGATGGCGCGTCCGGCATCGGAGGCGCGCAGCAGCGGGTCGAAAGAGCGAAGCAGGCGATAATTTGCCGTCACGTTGACGGTCATCACCTCGTCCCAGACCGGCTGATCGATGTGGGCGATCGGCGCGAGCTCACCGAGCTGGCCTGCATTGCCGAGGAGGATGTCGAGCTTGCCCCAGCGCTCGTAGATCGCGGCTCCCAGGCGGTCGATGGCGTCGAGGTCCTTGAGGTTCACCGGCACGAGGGTTGCGGACGAACCCTTGGCGCGGATCTCGTCATCCAGGCTCTCGAGCGCGCCCTGTGTACGGGCGAGAGCGATGATGTGCGCGCCGGCTTCCGCGAGGGCCAAAGCCGCTGCTCGGCCGATGCCGCGCGATGCGCCGGTGACGACCGCGACGCGGTTGAGAAGGGGCTTGTCCATGAGACGTCCTCAGAGCATTTTTCGGCGAAGTGGATCCGGTTTGCCGTCAAGAAATGTGCCAAACCAAGAAGAGAGATGATTCCACGCAGGTGGAAGCAGCTCTAGTCGGCTTCGGCCAGGAGGGCGAGGCGGCGCGGCGTGGCGACGGAAAGATCCGTCAGCGGTGTCGGGTAATCGCCCGTGAAGCAATGGTCGGTGAATTGCGGCTGAGCCGGGTTGCGGCCCTTCTCGCCCATGGCGCGATAGATGCCCTCGATGGAGAGGAAGGCCAGCGAATCCGCGCCGATATACTGGCGCATCTGCTCCAGATCATGGGTGGCGGCGAGCAGCTTTTCCTTCTCCGGCGTATCGATGCCGTAGAAGTCGGGATGGGTGATCGGCGGGCTTGCGATGCGGAAGTGAACTTCCTTCGCGCCGGCTTCGCGCATCATGCGCACGATCTTCACCGATGTCGTGCCGCGCACGAGGCTGTCGTCCACGAGCACGATGCGCTTGCCGGCAATCGCTGCGCGGTTCGCCGAGTGCTTCATGCGCACGCCGAGTTCGCGCACCGACTGCGTGGGCTGAATGAAGGTGCGGCCGACGTAGTGGTTGCGGATGATGCCGAGCTCGTAAGGAAGGCCGCAGCTCTGGGCGAAGCCCAACGCCGCCGGAACGCCGGAATCCGGCACCGGAATGACCACGTCCGCGTCGACCGGTGATTCCGTGGCAAGCTCGCGACCCATGCCTTTCCGGACTTCATAGACGCTGCGGCCGTTCACGATGGAATCGGGGCGGGCGAAATAGATGTATTCGAAGACGCAGGGGCGCGGCGGAACCTTCTCGGCGAAGCGGAAGGACTCGACGCCCTCGTCCGAGATGACCACGCATTCGCCGTTCTCGATGTCGCGAACGAAGCGGGCGCCGATGATGTCGAGCGCACAGGTCTCGGAGGTGAGGATATAGCGGCCGTCGAGTTCGCCGAGCACCAGCGGGCGGATGCCCATGGGGTCGCGGGCGCCGATCAGCTTCTTGTTGGTCAGCGCCACGAGCGCATAGGCGCCTTCAATCTTCTGGATTGCTTCGACGAAGCGATCCACCACCTTATCCTTGCGGCTGCGGGCCACGAGGTGGACGATCACTTCCGTATCCGTGGTGGACTGGCAGATCGCGCCGTCGCGGATCAGGTTGCGGCGAAGGGTGAGGCCGTTCGTCAGGTTGCCGTTATGGGCCACTGCGAAGCCGCCGCCGTCGAGTTCTGCGAACAGCGGCTGCACATTGCGCAGCACGGTCTCGCCGGTGGTCGAATAGCGCACATGGCCGATGGCGGAGAGGCCTTCGAGACGCTCGATGGTTGCGCGGTCTGAGAAGCTGTCGCCGACAAGGCCCAGTTTGCGCTCGGAATGGAACACATCGCCGTTGAAAGAGACGATGCCCGCCGCCTCCTGGCCGCGGTGCTGCAGGGCGTGGAGCCCCAGGGCGGTGATTGCCGCCGCATCCGGATGACCGTAGATGCCGAAGACACCGCATTCTTCACGCAGGGTATCGCCGTCGAGGTCGAGGTCCACCTTCTTAGGGGTGACCTGCCACGTCTCAGACCTGGAAGACATCATGATTTCCTTGGGATCCGCGCCCCTACCGGCGCTGGCCCTATGTAATCGCCTTGAGGCCAAACGCCAATGGGTTTTCCTGTCGCTCTTCGAAAGTGTGAACAGGAGGGAGGATCAGCCCCGACGCTGCGGGGGCTGCACCTGCGGGGCAGGAGCGGGAGCCGCGCCGCCGCGCTGCGGATCAGGCTCAGCCGGCTCGGCGGGTTCGCCCTCCGGCGTCGGCTTCTTGAGCTTCTGGATCAAGGCTTCGGCATTCTCCGGCAGCATGGCGATGATGCTGTCGCGGGTGTTCTCCATGGCCGGGCGCGTGCGGGAGGCGGTTGCCCATTCGGGCTCCTTGCCCTGGAGCAGCCAGCCCAAGAAGGCCCAGCCGATCACGCAGATCAGGAAGCCGCGGGCCGCACCGAAGAACAGGCCCAGTGTCCGGTCGAGAGCGCCGATGCGGGAATCGAGGATCAGATCGGAGATCTGGACCGTGATGATCGAGACGATGATCAGGGTGATGACGAAGATGCCGCCGATGGAGGCGACCAGTGCCACCGTGCCGCTGCTGATATATTGCTGCGCGATGGGCAGGGCGGCAGGGTGCAGATACCAGGCCGCAGCGGCGGCCACGACCCAGGCCACGATGGCCAGGACCTCGCGGGTGAAGCCGCGTACGGCAGCCAGGAGGGCCGAGATCAGGACGATTCCGATGACAACAAGGTCCAGGACAGAAAAGGGCATGAGCCGAGCCTACGCAGAAACAGGGACAAGGGCCGCATTCGCGGATCGAGGCCAGGCTGTATAGCCTTAAGAGACGCTTTCGTCACCCCTGCCTGAAGAGCTGTGAAAGTGGAGCTGAGGAGCGGCCAATAAAAAACCCCGGCGAAGGCCGCCGGGGTCGAGGGGAGGAGAGAGGATCTTTTTAGATGAAGACGAAGTCGTCAGCCTGAACGTAGGTGCCCGGCTTCAGCTTGGCGATCGCAAAGCCCTTGCCGCCGCCAGAGCCGTCCAGGTCGAGGTAAACGAAGCCGGTCTTGCTGTCGTAAGTGACAAAGTCATAGACGTCCTTGGCATGGCCTTTGGCGAAGAACTTGCTCTCCAGCTTGCCCTTGTCGAACACCTTGTCGAGGCTGAAAAATCCCTTCTGCTTGCCGGCCCGTGTGCCTTCGAGCGACTCGTAGACCTCTTCCTTGGCGACCTTCACCTTGTAGGCCTTGAGGGCCGACAGGCTGATCTGGATCGTATCGTCCGCCGAGGTGAAGTCGGCAATGTGGTCGAAATGGCCCTTCTTGACAGGGTTGTCGAACACGAAGGTGTCCTTGCCGGCTCCGCCGTAGAGGAAGTCCTTGCCATAGCCACCGGCGAGCACGTCGTCACCGGCCATACCGTAGAGCTTGTCGTTGCCGGAGAGGCCTTTGATCATGTCGGCGCCGGCCGTGCCGACAAGCCTGTCGTTCTTTGCCGTGCCGTTCATGAAATCGAAGGCATCGGTCACGGAGATGTCCAGGGTCTTTTCGAAGACGTTGTTGTCCGCGTCCGTCACCTCGATGGTGACCTGGTGCAGGCTGTCGGTCAGGTAGTCGAGCTTCGACCCGTCAGCCACAACGAGCTTTCCGTCAACGATGGCAAAGGCGCCCGATTCGTCGGTCTTCAAGGTAAAGGTGAAGGTCTCGTTCAGATCAGGATCGATCGCAGAAAGAACGCCGACTTCCGTGCCATTCGTCGCATGCTCGGTGATCGAGGCATTCGAGAGGGTCATGTCGGTCGGAGCCGTGTTGTCGGTCACCGTGATCGTAAAGGGAGTGTCGCTGATGACGGTGCCCTTGTCGCCCGTGGCCGTCACGGAAATCGCGAATTCCTCCAATCCGGCCGTTTCGAAATCGAACAGGCTGCTGCCACCTGTCTTCACAACCAGTTCGTAGAGACCCGACGTCGTGTTGAGCGTGATCTCGAAACGGTCGCTCAGACTATCGGCGAGCGAGAAGGTGAAGGTCTCGTTTCCGCTGATCTCGGAGACGCTCAGCGTGCCGATGACCGTACCGGCCGGTGCGGTCTCAAGGACGGTCAGGTTTGAGAGAAGAACTGCAGCCATATTTTCCTCTGACGGCCCGAGGGCCCGTTCTGGCTCCCACCGCGGGGTACACCGGCAGGGCTATGGCTTCAGTGATACAAGATGGCCGAGAGGGATCAATTAGACCGGGTGGCCTATGGAATTTGGCTGAGGGGGAGGGTGTCTTAGGATGCCTTGCGGCGGCGGGCTGCAATTCCCGCAACGAGATCAGTGATATGGCCGATCGAAGATGTCGCAAGGGGAAGCTTCTCCGGTTTGTTCTTGTCCAGGCGCGGGGCCGGGGAGACCGCACTGGAAAAGCCGAGTTTTGCAGCTTCCTTCAGCCGCGCCTGCTCCTGAGCCACGGGGCGAATGGCCCCGGAGAGGCCCATCTCGCCGAAATAGACCGTATCGGGCGGAAGCGGATTGCCGGACAGGGACGAGACGAGAGCTGCCGCTGCAGCGAGGTCGGCGGCGGGCTCGGTGATCCGCAGGCCACCGGCCACATTCAGATAGACGTCATGCATCCCCAGCTTCAGGCCGCCATGGGCCTCCAGCACGGCGAGGACCATCGACAGGCGATTTTGATCCCAGCCGACCACGGCCCGGCGCGGCGTGCCGAGAGACGAGGGGGCGACGAGCGCCTGGATCTCCACGAGCAGCGGGCGGGTGCCTTCCATGCCGGCAAAGACCGCCGTACCCGGTGTCGCCATATCGCGTCCGGCGAGGAACAGCTCGGAGGGGTTCGGAACTTCGCGCAAGCCCTGGTCCGACATCTCGAAGACGCCGATCTCATCGGTGGGACCAAAGCGGTTCTTCACCGCGCGCAGGATTCGGAAATGGTGGCCCGTATCGCCCTCGAAGGACACAACCGCATCGACCATGTGCTCGACGACGCGGGGACCTGCGATCTGGCCGTCCTTGGTCACGTGGCCGACGAGGATGACGGCAGTGCCGGTCGTCTTCGCGAAACGGATCAGCGCCTGCGCCGAGCCGCGCACCTGTGTGACCGTACCGGGCGCCGATTCCACCGTCTCGGTCCACATGGTCTGGATCGAGTCGATGATGGCGAGCGCCGGAGGACGTCCCTGGCCCAAGGTCGCGACGATGTCCTCCACATTTGTCTCGGAAGCGAGCTCCACTGGAGCTTGGCCGAGGCCAAGGCGTTCCGCGCGCAGACGCACTTGCGCCACCGCCTCTTCGCCCGAGATATAGGCCACGCGCTCGCCGCGATTGGCGAGAGCGGCGGAAGCCTGCATCAGCAGCGTCGACTTGCCGATGCCGGGATCGCCGCCGAGCAGGATGATGGAGCCGTGCACGAAGCCGCCGCCGGTGACGCGGTCCAGTTCTGCGATGCCGGAGGGTGTGCGCGGAGCCTCCTTGGATTCGCCGGAGAGACCTTCGAGCGGGAAGATACGCCCCTTCGCACGAGACGGGCGCGTGGCGGCGGGGCCCGACATCGGGCTTGCGGAGCCTGCTTCCTCGACGATGGTGTTCCAGCCGCCGCAGGCCTCGCACTTGCCTTTCCAGCGGTTATAGACCGCGCCGCATTCCTGGCAGACGAAAGAGGGGTGACGCTGTTTGGCCATCAGCCCTGCTTCCCGCGATAGCTGCGCGCATAACGCCGGCCCAGATTGGTGAGGATCTCGTAGCCGATGGTGCCGGCCCTGCGACCCACTTCGTCCAAGCTGAGAGAGCCGCCGATCATCGTCACGGTGTCGCCGCGCTTGATCTCGCTGTCCGGGATGTCGGTGACGTCGATCGTGATCAGATCCATCGAGACGTTGCCGGCGAAGGGGCAGGGGCGTCCGGCTACCAGAACTGTGCCTGCAAGAAGCTCCTCGCCGCTTTTACCGCGTGCGCTTGCGGAGCGCGGATAGCCATCCGCATAGCCGACAGAGAGCGTGGCGATGCGGCGGCGTCCGAGCGCGAGCCAGCGCGCGTTGTAGCCGACAGTGTCGTCAGACTCGACCCAGCGCAGCTGCACGATGCGCGCCTCAAGGCCGACCACGGCACTCATGGGATTCTGGCGATCCGGCGTCGGGTTGCCGCCATAGAGTGCGTAACCTGGACGCACGAGATCGAAGTGCGGCTTCTGCTTCAGGAAGATGCCGGAGGAGTTGGCGAGCGATGCGCGCACGCCGGGAAGTGTCTCGCGAACAGCCTTGAAGGATTCGATCTGCCAAATGTTGAGCGGGTTTTCGCTCTCTTCCGCGCTGACGAAATGGCTCATGAGAAGCGCGGTCTCGAAGTCTTTCACCTCCTCGCGATCCTTCAGCGTCAGGCCTTGTGCCACGGTGAGGCCGAGGCGGTTCATGCCGGTATCGACATGGATGGCAGCTTCACGCTTCTGGCCTTGAGAGCGGCAGAACGCCGCCCATTCCTCGATCTCCTCGAAGGAGCCGAGAACGGGGCGCAGCTTGTGCTCCGCATAAACCGGAGAGGTGCCGGGAAACAGACCGTTGAGCACATAGATCGTGGCATCGGGCGCAACTGCGCGCACGCGGATCGCCTCGCTCAAATGCGCGACGAAGAACGTGCGGCATCCGGCTTGGCGCAGAGCAGGCACGGCCTGCTCGATGCCGGTGCCGTAAGCATCCGCCTTGACGACGGCTGCGGCTTCCGCGCGGCCCGCGTTGTCGCGCAACGTGCGCCAGTTTCGGCTAAGCGCCGAGAGGTCGATGTGGAGGAGGCCGCCGGCCATCTCCGCAGGAATGTAGCTGGCGGTGCTGGTCTGTTCTGTCTTGGTCAATCGCCGATCCGATCGGGAAGTTTGTCTTCGTCTGCGAGGTTGGTGAAGCGGGTGATGTCGGCCTGGAAGGCCAGCTGCACGGTGCCTGTGGGACCGTGACGCTGCTTGCCGATGATGACCTCGGCCTTGCCGTGGACCTGATCCATTTCCGTCTGCCACTTGAAGTATTCTTCGGTGCCGGGTTTCGGCTCCTTGTTCTTTAGATAATACTCCTCGCGGTAAACGAACATGACCACGTCGGCGTCCTGCTCGATCGAGCCCGATTCACGAAGGTCGGCGAGCTGCGGCCTCTTGTCGTCACGCGCTTCCACCTGACGGGAAAGCTGGGACAGGGCGATGAGCGGAACCGCGAGTTCCTTGGCGAGCGCCTTCAATCCCGTGGTGATTTCGGTCAGCTCCTGCACGCGGTTCTCGCCCTTCTTGGCGGAGCCGGAGAGAAGCTGGAGGTAGTCGACGATGAGAACGTCGAGGCCGCGCTGGCGCTTGAGACGCCGTGCGCGGGCGGTGAGCTGCGCGATGGAGATGCCGCCGGTCTGGTCGATGTAGAAGGGGATCGACTGCATCTCACGGGCAGCTTCGGTGATCTTGTAGAAATCGTCCTCGCGCATATCGCCGCGGCGGATCTTGTAGGACGGAACGCCCGACTGCTCGGCGATGATACGGGTGGCGAGCTGCTCCGCCGACATTTCGAGTGAGAAGAAGCCGACGATGCCGCCATTGACCGTCTTCAGTGAGCCGTCCTGCTGCTTCTCGGCCTTGTAGGCCTTGGCGATGTTGAAGGCGATGTTCGTCACCAGCGAGGTCTTACCCATCGCCGGGCGGCCTGCAAGGATGATCAAGTCGGAGGGCTGAAGGCCGCCGAGAGACTTGTCGAGATCGATGAGCCCCGTTGAAACGCCGGACAGTGCGCCTTCGCGCTTGTAGGCGGCGGCGGCCATGTCGATGGCGGCGGTGAGCGCATCGGAAAAGCGTTGAAACCCTCCGTCAGCACGGCCCGTTTCGGCAATGGAGTAAAGACGCCGTTCTGCTTCCTCGATCTGGTCGCGGGGGGGGCTGTCGACGGGTGCGTCGAAGGCCTTGTTGACGATGTCTTCGCCGATATTGATGAGGCTGCGGCGGATCGCGAGATCGTAGATCGTGCGGCCGTAATCCTCGGCATTGATGACCGTGGTCGCCTCCGCCGCGAGGCGAGCGAGATATTGCGAGACGGTGATGCCGCCCAGATCCTGATCCCCTAAGAAGGTCTTCATCGTGATCGGGGTCGCGACCTTGCCGGCTTTGATCAGGCTGGTGGCGACCTCATAGATGCGGCGGTGCAGATCCTCGATGAAGTGCTCGGCCTCGAGGAAGTCGGAGACACGGTAATAGGCGTCATTGTTGACCAGGATCGCACCCAGCAGGGCCTGCTCGGCCTCGAGATTGCTGGGAGGCGTGCGAAACTGCGGCTCGGCGGTTTCAAGACGGGCGATCAGGGCATTGGCGGTGGCCATCTGGCGCTCCGGGAACAGAATTGAGGTTTAGAGGCTCTTAGACCGCAATTGGTGTCCTAACCGTTGCTGATCAGGGACAGGCAGAGACTTCGCGCAGGCTGTCCTCGCTGTCCTCGATTCTCACAAGCGCATCTTTTCGCCGGCCGCTCCGCTTGACTCTTGGACAAGCCCGAACCCCAACGAAAAAGCGCTCCCCATCGAATCGATGAGGAGCACTCATTCTGGAACAAAACATGAACCGGAGCAAGGCTCAGGTTCGCGTAAAGCCTTACAGCTCCACGTCGCCGGCGTCGGCCAGAGCAGCGCCGACTTCGAGGCCGAGATCGTCGAGGTTGGTCTCTTCGCGGGCGGTGACCGCCTCGCCGCGAGCCTGACGCTCGGCTTCCTCAGGGCTGCGGGCGATGTTCGCCGTCACCGTAACCTCGACCTCCGGGTGGAGGGCGACCGGCACATTGTGCAGGCCGAGGGTCTTGATCGGGGTGTTGAGGACGATCTGGTTACGATCGACCGTGAAGCCGTTCTGGGTCATCACCTCGGCGAGGTCGCGGGTCGAAACCGAACCATAGAGCACGCCCGTCTCGCCGGACTGGCGGAGGAGGATGAAGCTCTGGCCGTTCAGCTTCTCGGCAACGGCCTCGGCTTCCTTGCGGCGCTCGAGATTGCGGGCCTCGAGCTGGGCGCGCTGCTGCTCGAAATGCTTCTTATTGGCCTCGGTGGCGCGCAGAGCCTTGCCGCGCGGGAGGAGGAAGTTGCGGGCATAGCCCGAGCGAACCTTAACGGTTTCGCCCATCTGGCCGAGCTTTGCGACGCGCTCGAGAAGGATCACTTCCATCGGTTTTTCTCCTTTAATGTTCGTGATCAGGTTGAAGGGGTTGGCGGTTGATTCGGCCTGTTGCCGCCAAAGCGGCGGCGAAGGCCAAAAAGCGTGTCGGCGAGGCCGAAGAGGGACAGGGCGGCGACCATGACGCCCTGCGTCAGGAATAGCAGCACATAGAGACCTGCCAGAATGAAGCCGCGTCCCGGCTTGCCCTGGGTGCGTTCATGAATGGCGGCGAGGCCCTGCAGGGTGAACGCCATCAGGAAGGCACCGAAGATCGCGTAGCCGAGAGCGCCGATGAAACCGTCGAACTGGACCAGGACGAAAGCCAGAACCGGGGCCAGCAGAGCGGAGCGCGGCATCGCCAGTTCCGGCATCGGAGACCAGGGGCGCGGCAGGCGCTTGGACACGGAGACGACCTTTGCCGCGAGCCAGAGATAAAAGGCCAGGAACATCGTGAAGCCGAATGCGGACAAAGCAGGTGTCGCGGTGGCAAAGGCGTCGATCATGGCTTCGCGGGCGTCCTGGCTGCCTTGCTCAGGGACTTCGAAGAACATGTCGACGAAGGCTTCCGAAATCTGGCGCGCCCTGGTCTGGAAGGCGCTGTAATCGCCGTCGGACGAGATGATGCCAGTGGCCACGATGGTGAGAGCAGCTGTCGCCGCAACCCAGGCCAGAAGACGTCCGACCGGGTACCACTCCATCGCGCCTTCAGCCGTCGGGCGTCCCAGCAAAGCCAGATAAGCGAGCCACCAGGCGGGCAATCCGGTGATGACCGCGAAGCCAAGGGCGCTGACGGGCGAGGCGGTGAAGACAGCAATCGCAAGCGCGCCGACGAGCGTGGCCACGAGCCCGGAGCGATGATTCCAGCCGAGCGAGACGATCAGGACGGGCACGGGAGCGAGCATGTACAGGACGGCAGCAAGCGGCGTCGCTTTGACGACCACCACTGTCAGAAGGGCCGATACGAGGCCCGCGCCGATGCCTGTTGCGATAAAGTTCATGGTTCTCGCTGTCCCGCTGCTCACTGGCAGGGTTAGGGGCCCTTTGCCCCAACTGACCCGGCGGGGTTTCACCGCTGGGCGAAAATTGGAAAAGCGGGCTGCACGCGGCAGCCCGCTGAAGGCTTATTAGCGGATCACGTAGGGCAGCAGGCCCAGGAAGCGGGCGCGCTTGATCGCCTGAGCGAGCTCACGCTGCTTCTTGGCCGACACGGCCGTGATGCGCGAAGGAACGATCTTGCCGCGCTCCGAGATGTAGCGCGACAGGAGCTTCGTGTCCTTGTAATCGATCTTCGGCGCGTTCGGGCCCGAGAACGGGCAGGTCTTGCGACGACGGAAGAAGGGGCGACGGCCGCCGCCAGCGCCACCAGTAGCACCAAATGCCATGATCAGATCTCCTCGCCTTCGCCGCCTTCGAAGCCGCCATCGCGCTCACGGCGCTCGCGGTCCTTGCGCTCGTCACGGTCGCGCTTCTGCATCATCACGGACGGCTCGGTCTCGAGCTCGTCGACCTTGATGGTCATGAAGCGAAGGATGTCTTCGTTGATGCGCATCTGGCGTTCCATCTCAGCCACCGCAGCTGCGGGAGCATTGAGGTTGAACATCGTGAAATGCGCCTTACGGTTCTTCTTGATACGGTAGGCGAGGGACTTCACACCCCACATCTCGGTCTTCTCGATGTTGCCGCCGTTCTGCTCGATAACGCCCTTGTACTGGTCGACCATTGCTTCGACCTGCTGGGGCGTCACGTCCTGGCGAGCCAGGAAGATATGCTCGTAGAGAGGCATAATGGGCCTTTCTCAGGTTTGAGGTTCAGGCCTGAAGCACTGTTTTAAGTGTTCAGGCCGGTTTCGCGCGTCCGATCGGCGCCAAGCCCTTCGAGCCTGCAAGGCCCGAGCGGTTGTCGAAGGCGGAGACACGGGACGACGGGAGTTAAAGCCCCTATGCGGCAAGCCGCACCGTCCGTTCAGCCCCCGGCCGGAGCGAACGCGAAGCGGGGGCTATAGTCGATTTGGTCTGGAATGGCAAGGGAGACGAGGGGCTGCGCCTGCATTTCCGGCCGCCCCGACTGTGAGAAGCCTTGCATTCCAGAAGGCGCGGCTCATCCTCTTCCAGAGGTGAGAGGGCAGCGGAAGCGGCAAGCAAGAATGTTCTCACTTTGTTCTTGACTGCCGCTGCAAGCTCGGCTATATCGTTTCCTGTCCTGGTTCACCGAGGGGCGCGCTCGCGAGGCGTCGTGACTGTGGAGCCGGGGCACGGTCCTGCCGGATGAGCTGACCGCACAGCCGCCGGGCAGGAGGCCGCCCGCATGTCGCAAGTGACCGATGCGGTGTCCGCCTAAAGAAGCCGTGCGCGAGGAGCCGTTCGGTTCCACGCTTCCACCTCAGATCGAGCCGGACCGCTCCTCGCGCGACCCCTCGACCCATTCACCCTCGGGCCACCACGCCGCGAGGACGCTGCCGCGCGCCCGCAGGCTCTTTGACATTCATCCAGAGCTAAGAGGGCTCCAGCCTGGGTTCAGGGCCTAGGAAATGAGCGGCTCTCTGCTACAAAAGATTCTATGAAAGCTCCTCCTCTTCGCCTTGGCGTCAATATCGATCACGTTGCCACCGTCAGGAATGCCCGTGGAGGCATCCATCCGGACCCCATCCGGGCCGCCCATATGGCCGTGCTGGCAGGCGCGGACGGGATTACGGCCCATCTTCGGGAGGACCGGCGGCATATCCGCGACCAGGATATGGAGCGCCTGAAGCGCCAGCTCTTCGTGCCGCTCAATTTCGAGATGGCAGCGACGCCGGAGATGATCGAGATTGCCACCCGCATCCACCCCCATGCCTGCTGCCTCGTGCCGGAAAAGCGAGAGGAGCGGACGACGGAAGGGGGTCTCGACATCATCGGCGGCGCTTCCCATCTGCGTCCGATGATTCAGCAGTTGAAATCCCAGGGTATCCGGGTGTCCCTGTTCGTCGAACCCGAGGTTGCGGTCATGGATGCCGCCTGCGACCTGGGCGCGCCCGTGGTCGAGCTTCATACCGGCACCTATTGCGAGGCCGTCGCCGCTGGCGATGAAGCCAGGGTCGCTCACGAACTGGAGCGCCTGCGCCGCGCCGCGGCTCATGGGGCGGGCATCGGCCTCGAGATCCATGCGGGTCATGGGCTTGCCCTCGATTCGGTTCGCCCTGTCGCGGCCATTCCGCAGATCGTGGAGCTGAATATCGGCCATGCTCTGATCGGCGACGCTATCTTCATGGGGCTCGACGAGGCCGTTCGCTCCATGCGCGCCGCCATGGACGAGGGCAGGGCGCAGGTGGCGGCATGATCCTCGGAATCGGGTCAGACCTCTGCGACATTCGCCGAATCGAGCGCTCCCTCGACCGCTTCGGCGACCGCTTCACCCACCGCATCTACACGGAGGGCGAGCGGGTCCGCAGCGATCGCCGCGCCGCCCGCGCGCCTTCTTACGCCCGGCGTTTCGCCGCCAAGGAGGCCTGCGCGAAGGCCCTCGGGACGGGCTTAAGCCAAGGCGTGTTCTGGCGGGACATGGAGGTGGTCAATCTGCCGAGCGGTCGCCCGACGATGCGGCTGACCGGCGGGGCCCTGGAACGGCTGTGGAAGATGACGCCGGAGGGGTACGAGCCGTTCGTCCATGTCTCTCTGACCGATGATCCGCCCCTGGCTCAGGCCTTCGTGATCATCGAAGCCCTCTCCATAGCGGAGGCGTCTACATTGCGGCGAACCCCGCCATAGGCTAGAGCATGGCCTGAGCGAAGGGCAGGCGCCGGCATCTGGCGCCCGGCTGCTCGAATTCTCGAGAGCGGTTTGCACTTGGGGGCACTGAAGTGCAAACCGCTCTCGACTTTGCGACAACATAGGCGGCTCATGCCGCCACGTTCCTCAAGCATAGGTCGATCGACGTGAGCGACAACGCCAAGCAAACCATGAGAAATTCCGTGAAGAAGAAGGAAGAAGAAGGCCTTTGGGAAACCATCAAGGTCATCATCCAAGCGCTTTTGATCGCGGTGGTTGTCCGCACCGTCCTGTTCCAGCCCTTCAATATTCCCTCGGGCTCTCTCATCCCGACCCTGCTGATCGGCGACTACCTTTTCGTTTCCAAGTATGCCTATGGCTACTCGAAGCACTCGATGCCCTTCAGCCCGCCGCTCTTCTCCGGTCGCATCTTCGGTTCCGAGCCGAAGCGCGGCGACATCGTCGTATTCAAGCTGCCGAAGGACAACTCGACCGATTATATCAAGCGCGTGGTGGGCCTGCCGGGTGATCGCATCCAGGTGATCGCGGGCGTTTTGCATATCAACGGCCAGCCGGTTCAGCGCGAGCGTGTCGAGGATTACAAGACAACGGACGAATACGGTCGTCCCACCGCCGTTCCTCGCTACAAGGAGACCTTCCCTGACGGTTCGAGCCATTTTGTGATCGAGCTGAAGGGGGACCGCGCCTATTGGGACAACACGGATGTCTACACGGTGAAGCCTGGTCATTACTTCATGATGGGCGACAACCGGGACAATTCCACCGACTCCCGCGACGAGGCGAATGTGGGACAGGTCCCGGCGGAGAATCTCGTCGGTCGAGCGGAGATCATCTTCTTCTCCATCGATGAAGGCGCGTCCCTGTTCCGCTTCTGGGAATGGCCGCAGCGCATTCGCTGGGATCGCATGTTCGAGCGGATCCATTAAGCCGTGGCCCGTCGCAAGCCGAACTATGACGAGTTGCTGAAGAAGCTGGAATATCAGTTTCAGAAGCCCGAACTTCTCGATGAGGCTCTCACCCATGTGAGCGCCCCCAAGGCCAGCGGAAAGAGCTATCAGCGTCTCGAGTTCCTGGGCGACCGGGTGCTCGGCCTTGCCATTGCCGCGACGCTCTACGAGACGTTCCCGAGTGCGCCCGAAGGCGAACTCTCGCGTCGACTGGCGGAACTGGTGCGCCGTGAAAGTTGCGCCGAGATCGCCGTTGCCTGGGATGTGGGACCTTACCTCAAGCTGGGCGCGGGCGAAGCGCATTCCGGGGAGCGGCGCAATCAGACCATCCTGGCGGATGTGTGCGAAGCGATCATCGGGGCCGTATTCCTCGACGGCGGCTATGAACCTGCAAAAGCCCTCGTGGAACGCTCGTTCAAGGCGCTGCTCGAAGCGCCGCGCCGTCCCCTGCGCGACCCCAAGAGCGCGTTGCAGGAATGGGCGCAAGGACGAGGCCTGCCGCCTCCGACCTACACCATCGCGGAGCAGACCGGCCCCGATCACGCGCCCAAGTTCCGCGTCATGGTGAAGGTGAAGGGCACGGAAACCGAATTCGGGCTCGGCACATCGAAGCGTATTGCGGAACAGGCCGCCGCGCGTAGTCTTCTCCTCAGAGAGGGCGTCTGGACGGAGGACGAGCATGGAAAATCTTGAGCCGACCAACACCAAGGCAGGTTTCGTCGCGCTCATCGGCGCGCCCAATGCGGGCAAGTCGACGCTGCTCAATGCGCTCGTGGGCTCCAAGGTCTCCATCGTCTCGCGCAAGGTTCAGACGACGCGCGCTCTGGTGCGTGGCATAGCGATCGAAGGCGATACGCAGATCGTGTTCGTGGACACGCCCGGCATCTTCAAGCCGAAGCGTCGCCTCGACCGCGCCATGGTCACCTCAGCCTGGGGTGGAGCTGGGGACGCCGACGTCGTTGCGCTGCTGCTCGACGTGCGCAAAGGGATCGACGAGGAGGCCGAGGCGATCCTCGACAAGCTGCCCGAGCTGAAGCAGCCGAAGGTCCTCATCCTCAACAAGATCGATCTGATCGAACGCTCGAAGCTTCTGGAACTCGCCGCGAAGCTCAACGAGAAGGTGCCATTTGCCCATACCTTCATGATCTCGGCCCTGAAGGGTGATGGCATCAAGACGCTTAAAAGCCAGCTTGCCGCCATGATGCCTCCAGGCCCCTGGCTCTATCCGGAAGATCAGATTTCCGACGCGCCGCTGCGCATGCTCGCGGCCGAGATCACCCGCGAGAAGATCTACGAGCGCTTGCACGAAGAACTGCCGTATCAATCAACTGTCGAAACGGACCAGTGGCAGCAGCGTCCGGACGGCTCCGTGCGCATCGAGCAGACGGTGTTCGTGGAGCGCGACAGCCAGCGCAAGATCGTGCTCGGCAAGGGCGGCCAGACCATCAAGGCCATCGGCCAGGCGGCCCGCAAGGAGATCGCCGAGATCGCGGAGGCACCCGTGCATCTCTTCATCTTCGTGAAGGTGCGCGAGAACTGGAGCGACGATCCCGAGCGTTATCGCGAGATGGGATTGGAATTCCCGAAGGGCTGAATCGTTTGAGGATTATCGCGCTCTTATCAAGCGCGGTAAGCCGTTCTCAAGCCGCCCCAATGACGTCCGAGGACGCGGATCGGAGTGTCCACTTCCTGCATCATCACGATCTTTCCGCCGCCCATGTCGCGGGCATAGGCCTGCACGATAAAGGGACGTGTCGAGCGCGCAGCCGTGATGCCGGCGCGGTCATCAAAGATGCGTTTGTTTCGGCAGTTGGCGGCGTTCCAGACCGGATCGTTCGCGCGCTGGGGCTGTGAGTAGATTCGGTTATGCACCGGGATGTAGCCGTTGCGGTCGATTGCGAGGCAGAAGGCCATCGTAGCGTCGGAGGCCAGTACCTTTTCGAGCACGGACGGCAGGATTTTCTCGAACACGGGAAGATAGGCGGTGCTGTACTGCGCAGGATCGGTGCCGGAGAGGGGCTGGTAATCCGTATCGAAGACGGCATCACGGGAAATGCTCCCGTCCTTCACAGCCTGCTCGATGAGGGTCTCGACCTGGCGCGCGGTTTCCTGGGCCAGCAGGATGCGCGGCTTATAGGCTGCCTCGACTTGGCCGACGAAGCTCTCGATACGGCTGCGGGCCTCAGTGGTGGGATGATCGAAAGCGCAATGAAGGCCCATGGGGCTTGAAGCGATGATCCGAATGTCAACGCGGCCCATCTCCTGCGTCTCGATCTCGGCACGCTGACCGGGGGCCATGCGCACCGTGTCGGTCCCTGCCAGAAGCATGCCGCCAGTGCTGATATCGATCAGCCGTGAGGTGATGCTGTTCGCGCCGATCCGGATTGTGACGGGACGTTCGACAGGGAAGCGATCCGATTGCCGCCTGTCGCCGAGTTCGCTCTGGCGAATGACCGTGACGAAACGCTGCCCCAGAGCCTTTGCCAAGCCGTCTGCTGTCTTCGTGGCCTGATCGGCCTGGTTCGCACGCTGGCTCGCATCGAGAGAGATGGTGTCCACGTCGCCCGCGCGGTCGCTGACCTTGCCCACGCTGCTCGACGTAACATTCGCGAGGCGCGAGACCTCATCAATGGCTACATTCTGTTCGCTGACTGCCTGGCGCACGGTATCGAAGACGGGACGGACACCCTGCACGACGTCGACGACCGATGTCACGGCGCTCGTGGAAGCCTCCGCCGTTTCGCGCAAATGGTCGATGCGCTGGCGGATGTTGTCAGCAGCCTTGGCGGTTTCTGTCGAGAGGGCCTTCACCTCGCTGGCGACGACTGCGAAACCGCGTCCGGCCTCGCCAGCGCGCGCCGCCTCGATGGTGGCGTTGAGCGCCAGAAGATTGGTCTGGCGGGCAACGGCGGAAATCGTATCGACGATGCCGACGATCTCAGCGGTCGCTGAGGAAAGCTGGGTAATGAGAGCACCCGCTCTTTGCGCCGCCAGGACCGCATTGTCGATCTGCTCGTTCGCGTGATCCATCGCTCGGCCGATCTCGGAGGCCGTCGTGGCGAGTTCTTCCGTCGAGGAGGCCAGCGAGAGCGTCTCACTCGAAGCGGTGCGTCCTGAAGCTGCGAGTTCCTCTGCATGCGTGCGGATCTCGACAAGATCCTTCTCCACCGCCGCGACGTCGGCTGCGGCTACGGCAATGGCTTGGGTGACTCCCTGAATCGCTTTCAGCACGTCTGCTTCCAGCGAGTTTACGACCTCTACATCCCGTACATCCCGCTTCCTGTCGCTCACGGGAATGGGATCAGGTGTAGCCAATGGCTCAAAGGCCGCAATGTCTTGAGAGGATTCTTGAGGCGTGCGACGTCGCAGAAGACCGAGCATTATCGTCCCGTTCTTATGATTATTGATTCCCTGGCGTCATTGTGGTGATCGAAGCCTGCGCGAAGCTGGCGCGGATAAGAAGAAATCCCGGCGATTGTCACATCGCCGGGTGATAGTGTTTCAAGAATCTCAACCGCGCGTGTTACTGCTGGTTCTGGCCTTGCAGCAGCGGTGTGATGCGACGGAGAGTGACGCGACGGTTCTCCTGTTCGGGACCCTGCGTATTCACCTTCAGATACTGCTCGCCGTAGCCCTGTGTGGTCAGATTCTCGGCGGGGATCTGGAACTGCTGCGTCAGGATCGTCGCAACCGTTTCCGCACGGCGATCGGAGAGGGTGAGGTTGTCCTCGTCCGAGCCGACCGCATCGGTGTGACCTTCCACGAGGAAGATCTCGTTCGGGTTGCGGGAGATGGCCTGACGCAGACCTTCGGCGATGACACTCAGAGCGTTCACCTGATCCGGCGGCAGTTCCCAGGAGCCGAACTCGAAGTTGATCGTGTCCAAGTCCACGCGGCGCATGCGCTCACGCAGCGGCTGACTGCGGCGGACCTCGTCGAGAGTATACGCGCGATCGATGCGCTCCACCGGCGGGGCAGTGAAGGCTTCTATGATCTGCGTCGGGGAAGCACGCTCCGTTTCCACGATGTATTCCTCGCGCGGAATGCGGACCACCGGCGGCGGCAGCCTGAGCACGTCCTCTTCCACGTAGCCATAACCGGGGCGCACGCCGATGCCGCTGCGCCGGTTCTCGATGAGAACGACCTCGCGACCGGCAGGCTCGCGCCTCACGCGGCGGATGAGATTACCGTATTCGTCGCGCACCGTGACGATCTCCGAGCCATCGGGCCGACGAACGATGGTGACCTCCTCATTGCCGCCGCGCCGTTCCACGCGGACGTCATCGGCACCGTAGATACGGCGGAAGCGTTCCGTTTCGTCGTGGCGGATGATGATGTCGTTGCCCTCGCGGACGATCTCGCGGTTGCCCGGCTCCTCGATGATGACGCGGTTGCCCTCCCTGCGCTCACGCCGTTGGCTGCGCAGATCCTCGATTCGTACACGCGATGCATCGAGCGGCTGTTGAGTTGCCTGGGGAGCTGCAGGGGCCGGAGCAGCGGCTGCCGGTGGCTGGGTACGGGGGGCCGCAGGTGCTGCCGGAGCGGGCGCAGTCTGAGCCGGAGCAGGGGGCGTCGGCGCAGGCTGCGTGCGGGGCGCCGGAGCCTGCGTCGGAGCCGGGGGCGTGGGCTCGGTTCGTGGCTGTGTCGCCGTTGGCGGGGTGCGGCGCTGCTCACGTTCGGGCTGCGGTACATCGCGGGTACTTGGCGGGCTCGGTGCAACGCGGGGCTGGGCTGGTGCCGGCGGTGTCGCAGGCTGCACGGCCGGAGGCGTTGCAGGACGTGCCGGTGTTTCAGGTTCCGGCTGGCGCTGGCGCTCCGCCGGGCGCTGGTCGCGCTCCTGAGCGCCGGGACGGGCGGGACGCTCCGGCGTCTCGACCGGCGGGCGAGTCCGCTCGGCAGGAGCCTGTCCAGGGCGAGCCGGGGTCGCCGGTTCGGCACCGGATGGCGGTGTCGGGCGTGCAGGGCGTTGCTCTTGGCGCTCGGCCGGCTGGCGCTGCTCGCGGCCTGGGCGCTGAGCCGGGCGCGTTTCTTCCTCAGGGCTCCCGGCGCGGGGCAGCCGCGGGGCCTCGGGGGCTGTTTCCTGACCACCGCCACGGCGTGGACGCTGGCCGCCTTCCTCATCCGCTCCGCGCCGCTCCTGACGGCGCTGCTGGCCGGGAGGGGCCTGCTCATCCTGTCCCTGCTGACTCTGGCGGGCTCTCGGAGGCAGCTGGGGCTGGTCGCCGGACTCGGCCTGAGCGAGAGTGATAGGAGCTGAGGTCTGCGGTTGGAGCGCCGAAGCGTTTGCCGACAGCATCATCAGCGGGAGAGCGGTGCTTGCAAGAAATAGATTGGTGATTTTCATGATACTCAATTCACGTTCTGAGATTTAAGCTGATCGGGAATGCTAAGGTTGTCGCTTTGGTTCCATTTTGGGGTATTTCGGATCTTTGGAAATATCTTAACAATTTTGCGCGATGCTGTTGTAAAACCTGGCAAAAAGCCGGCTGAATGCTTACATCAGGACTTCAGCCGATTGGGCTTGAAGAAAGCACCCGCTCCCGATGCGCTGGACCGATGAAGGCGTCGTTCTCGGCGTCCGCAAACATGGCGAGACGAGCGTCATCCTCGAACTGATGACGCGCGAGCACGGCCGCCATTCGGGCCTCGTCCATGGTGGCCGCTCAAAGACTCTCCAGGCCGTGCTCCAGCCGGGCAACACCGTGCAGGCCACATGGCGGGCGCGGCTCGATGAGCATCTCGGCAATTTCCAGGTCGAGGGATTGAGCTTAAGGGCCTCTCGTCTCATGAACTCGTCTATGGCGCTCTATGGTCTTGCCGCGCTGGCGAACCTGTTGCGCTTCGTGCCGGAACGGGATCCGCATTTTGGTCTCTACGAAACCTTGACCGTTCTGGTCGACCACCTGGACGACCCGGACCTTGCCCCGGCCCTCTTCGTGCGGTTCGAGCTCGCCATGCTGTCCGAACTCGGCTTCGGGCTGGACCTGTCCTCCTGCGCAGCGACAGGCACGGAAAGGGACCTCATCTATGTGTCCCCGAGAAGCGGACGGGCGGTGAGTGCGGCGGCGGGAGAACCCTACAAGGACCGCCTGCTCAAACTTCCCGGTTTCCTGATCGGCCAGATGAAAGCCAACCGCCCGAGCGAGAGTGAAATCCGGGCCGGATTTGCACTCACGGACTTCTTCCTGCATCAGAACGTCTTCGACCCTCAGGGGCAGCGGGCACCGGAGGAACGGGCGCGTTTCGTCGCACTTGCGACAGCTGGGGATGAATAAGGTTTGTTTCTGTTATGTTCTCATTTCAGGTGATAAAGAAGCGATTCGCTATTGAGGAATTCAGGTAATGGGTAAGCCGGTCAATCCACCGTCTGGCGGCGACATCGAGAACATCAATCTCAAGGACGCCTTGGAAGAGCGTTATCTGGCCTATGCGCTCTCCACTATCATGCACCGTGCCCTGCCGGACGCGCGAGACGGGTTGAAGCCCGTCCACCGCCGTATCCTGCACGCCATGCGGCTGTTGAAGCTCGATCCGAAGTCCGCGCCGAAGAAATGCGCCCGCATCGTCGGCGACGTGATGGGTCAGTACCATCCGCATGGTGACCAATCGATCTATGACGCCCTGGTGCGCATGGCGCAGGATTTCGCCCAGCGCTATCCGCTGGCGGACGGGCAGGGCAATTTCGGCAATATCGATGGTGATGGCGCTGCCGCCATGCGCTACACCGAAGCCAAGCTGACGGAAGTTGCGCGCCTGCTTCTGGAAGGCATCGATGAGGATGCCGTCGATTTCCGCGAAACCTACGATCAGGCGAACGAAGAGCCGGTGGTGCTGCCCGCCGCTTTCCCGAACCTGCTCGCCAATGGCTCGCAGGGCATCGCGGTCGGCATGGCCACCTCCATCCCGCCACATAACGCGGCGGAGCTGTGCGATGCCGCGCTGCATCTCATCTCGAAGCCCAACGCGACCTCCGAGCAACTGATGCAATTCGTGCCGGGGCCGGATCTTCCGACCGGCGGCATCATCGTCGACACGCCGGCTTCCATGGCCGAGACCTACAGCACGGGCCGTGGCTCGTTCCGCGTGCGTGCCCGCTGGCACAAGGAGGATCTCGGACGCGGCAACTGGCAGATCGTTGTTACCGAAATCCCGTATGCGGTGCCGAAGTCCCGCCTGATCGAGAAAATCGCGGAGCTGCTGCAGGAAAAGAAGCTGCCGCTGCTGGCGGACGTCCGCGATGAATCGGCCGAGGATATTCGCGTGGTCCTGGAGCCGCGCGCCAAGACCGTCGACCCGATCATCCTCATGGAGTCGCTCTTCAAGCTTACCGAGCTTGAAAGCCGCATTCCCATGAATGTGAACGTGCTCGCCGGCGGCAAGGTGCCGAAGGTGTTGAGTCTTGCGGAATGTCTGCGCGAATGGCTCGACCATCGTCGCGAGGTGCTGATCCGCCGCTCCAAATTCCGCCTCTCTGCCATCGACAGGCGCTTGGAGATCTTGGGCGGTCTACTCATCGTCTATCTCGATCTCGACAGAGTGATCAAAATCATCCGCGAGGAGGACGAGCCGAAGGCGGAGCTGATGCGCGTCTTCAAACTCACCGAGGTTCAGGCCAACGCCATCCTCGACACGCGCCTGCGCTCGCTTCGCAAGCTCGAGGAAATGGAGCTCAAGCGCGAACAGAAGAATCTGCAGGAAGAGAAGGCCAAGATCGAGGAACTGCTCGGCTCCGAGAAGATCCAGTGGAAGGCCGTTGCCGCCGATATCAAGGAGGTCCGTAAGACCTTCGGTCTCGATACTGCTCTCGGCAAGCGTCGCACCACCTTCGCCGAGGCGCCGGACACCTCCGACATCGACTTCGCGGAGGCCATGATCGAGCGCGAGCCGATCACGGTCATCGTCTCCGAGAAAGGCTGGGTCCGCGCGATGAAAGGACATCAGGAGGATCTCTCCTCGCTGCAGTTCCGAGGCGACGACAAGCTCAAGACGGCCTTCTTTGCGGAGACTACCTCCAAGATCATCGTGGTGGCGAACAACGGCCGCTTCTTCACGCTCGATGCATCGAAGCTTCCGGGTGGTCGCGGTTTCGGTGATCCGATCCGCCTGATGGTGGATCTGGAAGAAGGCGCGGATTTCATCGCAGCCTTCCCGTACAAGGCGGGTTCGAAGCTCCTCGTCGTAAGCTCCGATGGCCGCGGCTTCATCGTGCCCGCCGATGAGGTCACGGCGAATACGCGTAAGGGCAAGCAGATCCTCAACCTCGATGCACCGGCGACCACGGTCGTCTGCACCGATGCTCAGGGCGATCACGTTGCGATCATTGGCGAGAACCGCAAGCTCCTGATCTTCCCTGTCAAGCAGGTGCCGGAGATGACCCGCGGCAAGGGCGTGCGCCTCCAGCGCTACAAGGATGGCGGCGTCTCCGACGCCAAGGTCTTCACATTGAAGGAAGGCCTGACCTGGAAGGACACGTCCGGCCGCACCTGGACAGTTGCCAAGGAGGATCTGCGCGACTGGATGGGCGACCGCACCGAAGCCGGCCGCCTGCCGCCGAAGGGCTTCCCGAAGTCGAACAAGTTCGGGGAGTGAGCGGCACTCCCGTGTCTTTCTGTTAGGTCGGTCATGAGCGATCCCGGATGGTGTGAGCCAGTCCGGGATCGTACAGAGGATACTTTCCACGTCATGGCCGTCCCCGGACTTGATCCGGGGATCAGCCGGCCATCCTGGTTTAGAAGAGCGCTGCGCTTCTCGTCATCGAGATCACGGCACAAGGCCGGTGATGAAGTGTCTTAGCCCTGATCCGCCGTCCCGCCGGTCGTCTCCGTCGGATTCTGCATGTCGGCTGGTACGGGGCCGCGTTCGCCGGCCCCGCGTTCCAATCTGGCTGCGATTTCCGCCACGTGTCGTCCCTGGAAGCGTGCGCCTCCAAGCTCGTTCTCGCTCGGCTGGCGAGAGCCGTCGCCACCTGCGAGCGTCGTCGCACCATAGGGAGTGCCGCCCGAGATTTCGTCCATCTTGGTCTGGCCCGGATAGGAATAGGGTAAGCCGACGATGACCATGCCGTGATGCAGCAGCGTGGTGTGGAACGAGGTGATCGTGGTCTCCTGGCCACCGTGCTGGGTGGCGGTGGATGCGAACACGCTGCCAACCTTGCCGACGAGCGCACCCTTCACCCAGAGGCCGCCGGTCTGGTCGAGGAAGTTGCGCATCTGTGCCGCCATGTTGCCGTAGCGCGTGGGAGTGCCGAAGATGATGGCGTCGTAGTCAGCGAGTTCGTTCGGGCTTGCAATAGGCGCGTTCTGGTCGATCTTCATGCCGGACTTGCGCGCGATCTCCTCAGGCACAAGCTCAGGAACTCGCTTGACGGAAACCTCGGTGCCGGGCACCGAGCGGGCGCCTTCCGCAATGGCCTGAGCCATCGTCTCGATGTGACCGTAGGAGGAATAGTAGAGGACCAGGATCCTCGCCATTGCGCATCCCTTCATGCTCGAGGGTCTCGCAACGAACGAGCGGCTCGTGCCGTTGTTCCAGCCGTTTTTTGCAGAGGGCCTTATGCTCACGTTTGGGCGAGGCCTACCCCACTCGCACCCAGCCATGACCTCCTAAGCGCTCTTGCGGGGTGAAGCGGGCCTTGTAGCCCATCTTCTTCGAGCCCTCGACCCAATAGCCGAGATAGAGATAGGGCAGGCCCATCATTCGCGCGCGCCGGATGTGATCGAGAATCATGAAGGTGCCGAGGCTTCGATCCTGTTGGTCCGGGTCATAGAAGGAATAGACCATCGATAGGCCGTCGCTCATCACATCCATCAGACTGACGGCGATGAGATTACCTTCACCCCTACCCGTGATGCCGCTGTCGATGCCACGCCGACGATACTCGATGAGCTTCGTATCAACATGGCTGTCCTCGACCATCATGGAGTAGTCGAGCACCGACATGTCCGCCATGCCGCCATCGGCATGGCGCGCGTCCACGTAGCGGCGGAAGAGCGCGTATTGCTCCGAGGATGGGCGGTTGGGAATCTCGTGGCCGATCAGGTCGACATTGTTTTTCAGAACGCGTTTCAAATTTCCCGAGGGTTCGAATTCATCGACGAGAACGCGAACCGACACGCAGGCGCGGCAGGTGTCGCAGGCCGGTCTGTAGGCAATCGTCTGCGAGCGTCGGAAGCCGCCTTGGGTGAGGATCTCATTCAGCTCGCGGCCGCGCCGGCCGACGATATGCGTGAAGACTTTCCGCTCCTCCTTGCCCGGCAGGTACGGACACGCTGAGGGCGAGGTGAGATAGAATTGCGGTGCGTCGCGGGAGTGACTCGTCAAGCCGGAAAGCCTTGTGGAGAAACCTTGAGCGCTGATTCAACGCTTAGAGAATAACATTGGTGCCCGCCCCGTCCAGGAAAAGAGGAGGGATGTCGCAGTCTCCTTAGTCGACGCGGATGATCATCATGCCCGTGAGCAGATCGCGGATGAAGCGTCCGTCATTGCGCAGGAAGCCGACGAGCACGTCGCAGAGCCAGAGCAGGAAGGTCGAGATCGCAACGTAGAAGAACAGGGCGTGCACGGCCGCGGCAAGCATGGAGACGCGTCGTCCCGTCGTCGGATCGATGACGCGGAGGCCCATGGTGCGCATGCCGACCGTCGCCTGATTGGGACCGCCGATGGTCACTGCGTTGTAGACGATGAAGATAAGGGCAGTGAGGGGCAGAGCGAAGAACAGGCCCCACCCGAGCCCCAGGGTGATGATGCCGAGGAAAAAGATACCGATGGAAATCAGCACCACCCAGAGCGCGATCACGAACAGGTCGATGAGATAGGCCCAGAACCGGCGCGCGATGACACCTTCCGTCAGGCGGGTATCGGCCTGATAGGCGTTGTACTCGATGGTCGGCGGGTAGGGCCGATTGACCATTGTCGTAAATCCTCAATAGGCGGTCTCAGAGAGGCAGCGGGAGTCGATCCGCTGCGGAGCGAGCCCCTCCGCCTTCAGGGTCTCGAACACCTCCAATGTATGTTGTCTGTCGCGAGTTTCGATAGTGATGTCGATCGAAACACCCTTCGCAGGCACATCGAGGAAGAGACGGCCGTGCGAGACCTCGAGGATGTTCGCGCCGAGACTGCCGAGGAGGCTCGCGACGCGGCCGAGAAGTCCTGGCCTGTCATGGGAGGTGATGCGGAAGGAGGTGATACGGTCGTCGCGCTCCAATTCGCGCACCATGACGGACGCAAGGATGCGCGCATCGATATTGCCGCCGCAGAGCACGAGACCCACCTGCTTGCCCTCGAAGCGCTTCGGCTCGGCCAGCATCGCGGCAAGGCCCGCCGCACCCGCTCCTTCGGCCATGGTCCGCTGCAAGGTCGCATAGGCGTTGACCGCGCGCTCGATCAGGGGCTCCTCAACGAGGATGATATCGGAGACGAGATCGCGCACGATGGGCAGAGGCAGCTGCCCCACGGTCTTCACCGCAATGCCTTCAGCCAGCGTCGCGCCGCCGATAGGCCGGTCCTCGCCCTTGATGGCGTTGGTGAAGGAGGGGTAGAGCGATGCCTCCACGCCGACGATCTCGATGGAAGGCTTGATGGCCTTTGCCGCGACGGTGATGCCCGAAATCAGACCGCCGCCGCCGATGGGCACGATGATCTGGTCGAGGTCGGGCGCATCCGCCAGCATCTCCATCGCGATGGTGCCCTGGCCGGCCATCACCTTCGGATCGTCGTAAGGATGGACGAGAACCGGGCCTTCCGCCTCGATGATCTCGCGGACGCGGTGAGCGGATTCGTAGAGGGTTTCGCCGTGAAGGATCACGCGCGCACCGTAAGACCGGGTGTTCTCTGCCTTCACCAGGGGGGTGCTTTCCGGCATGACGATGGTGGCTGGAATGCCGAGGCGGCGAGCGTGGTAGGCTACAGCCTGAGCATGATTGCCGGCCGACATGGCAATCACCCCGCGCTTGCGCTCCTCTGGGGTGAGGCTCTCCAGCTTGTTCACCGCGCCGCGCTCCTTGAAGGAGCCCGTGGGCTGCATGTTCTCGTGCTTCACGTAGACATTGGCGCCCGTGCTCTGCGACAGGCGCGGGGCGGGCACGAGCGGCGTGCGCAGTACCTGACCAAGGATCATGCTGGCTGCGTGCTCCACATCCTGCAGGGTGATGGCGTAATCGGCCAAGGTTTCCTCCAGATTTTTATTATACCCCTAAACGGGCCTTGGTGTTGGTTCTTGAAAGCCCAGTAGGCCTCCGGGCCGGAAGATCAGAAAGACGACGAGCGCAGCATAGAGAGCGATGTCACGCGCTTCGATCGGTAGATAAGCCGACCAGATGGTTTCAAACAATCCTATAATGAAACCTCCTAACAGGGCACCGGGAACCGAGCCGATACCCCCAATGATTGCGCCGATGAGAGCTTTGAGGCCATATTGGAAGCCGCCGGCGAAGCCCAAGCCTCCATATTGCGCTACGATCAGCATGCCGGAGAGTCCGGCCATTCCGCCTGCCAGCGCCAGCGTCTCGGTGAGAAGGCGGGGGCCGTTGACGCCCATGAGGGCCGCGGCCTTGGCATCATCTGCATAGGCGCGCCAGGACCGCCCAAAGCCTGTTGCCTTCATCAGCCAAAGAAGGGCGAGCGCGGCAGCAAGGCCCAGACCAGATGTGAAGAGGCTGATCGGCGTAAGGCTGACCAGAAAGTCCTCCGAACGGGCAATGGGCAGGGCTTCCGACCAGATCGGGGGCAGCCAGACCGTTACGGGGCTCTGCACGAGGCGTAGGTATTCCATCAGCGCGAGCGACAGGCCGACGGTGGCGATGAGGCTCGGCTGGGTGCTGGCAGTCGTGATGCGGCTGATGGTGAAATATCCGCCGACGGCACTGTGCATGGCGCCTGCGAACAACGCGCCGACGAAGCCGATCGCGATGCCAAGAAGCGGAGAGTTCAGGCCTGACGCCAGAACCAGAGAGGCTCCCGTGACCGTTGCCGCCGAACCGATCGCTGCCAACTCGCCAAACGCCAGATTGACTCGTCCGCTCAGCCCGAAAACGAGAGCGAAGGCGACGGAGAGGAGCGCGTAGATGGCGGTGCGCGGCAGGCTGACCAGGATCTGCTGCGCCCAATAGGCAAGGCCGGCGGGAAGCTCGATCACATCCGCCGCAGGCGGGCTCCCGGGATCGGCGGCGACGCCTTCCGGTGTGTTGAGATAGTACTGTTTCAGGAGATAGAGACTCGCGCCCGAGATCGGCCCTTCCTCCGTGGCAAGGCCGGTCAGTTCCGCTTTGTTGAGCGAAAGTCCCGCTGCGGCGAAGGTGCAGACGGCAAAGCGGTCGAGCGGTGGGCGATCTGGATATTGGGCCGTATAGAGGACCCTCAAGCTCTGCGGAGTGGGGCCTTCTTGGATGCGATGCACGACGATCGCCGCGCCTGGATTGAGCGCGGGCAGGGCGGACCGGCACACGCGCGCCTGATCCGCGTCGATGGACAATCCGCATGCCGCAAGGAAAAGCAGACCCGCAAGACAGGCAATCGGACGCCACGCCCTGAGGAAACCTGCCCCCTTCATGTGCGGCCTTGCGCGGTCAGGCTTGAGCCTTCAGCTTCTCGGCCACCCGCGGCGCGAAATAGGTCAGGATGCCGTCGGCGCCCGCACGCTTGAAGGCGAGCAGACTTTCCATCATGGCGCGCTCGCCATCGATCCAGCCGTTGTTGGCGGCACCCTGGATCATCGCGTACTCGCCCGACACCTGATAGGCGAAGGTTGGAACGGCGAAGGTCTCCTTCACCCGCTGCACGATATCGAGATAGGGCATCCCCGGCTTGACCATGATCATGTCCGCGCCCTCTTCGAGATCGAGGGCGACCTCGCGCATGGCCTCGTCCGTGTTGGCCGGGTCCATCTGATAGGTGCGCTTGTCGCCGACGAGCGTGGCATTGGTGCCGATGGCGTCGCGGAACGGACCATAGAAGGCCGAGGCGTATTTTGCCGCATAGGACATGATCTGCACGTCCTCGAAGCCTGCATCGTCGAGTGCAGCGCGGATCGCGCCCACGCGCCCGTCCATCATGTCGGAGGGCGCAATGATGTCGGAGCCGGCTTCAGCCTGAAGAACGGCTTGCTTGGCCAGAAGCGCCACCGTCTCGTCATTGAGGATTTTCTCGCCATCGAGCACGCCGTCATGGCCGTGGCTGGTGTACGGATCGAGCGCGACGTCCGTGATCACGCCGATCTCGGGCGCAACGCGCTTGATCTCACGCACGGCGCGGTTGACGAGGTTTCGAGGATTGAGGGCTTCGGAACCCGTATGGTCGCGGAGCGCCGGGTCGGTATAGGGAAAGAGCGCGATGGCGGGCATGTTGAGACTTGCAGCCCGCTCGGCTTCTATCGCCACCTCGGCAATGGTCAGGCGCTCCACACCCGGCATGGAGGCGACCGGCTGGCGGCCGCTTGCTCCCTCGACCACGAAAAGTGGCCAGATGAGGTCGTTCGTCGTCAGCACGTTCTCCCGCACGAGCCGCCTGGACCACTCGGCCTTGCGGTTGCGTCGCAGGCGGTGGGGCAGTTTCAGGGAGGAAGCAGCTTCCTGGACCGCGGGGCGGGGGAACGGCGACAGTTTCGACATGGTCCTCATCCGACGTCGGCTTCGCTGCGCCGACGAATATGGAAGAGGGGTAGCACATTTAAAACGCTCTAAAAAAGGGCTCGGCGTCGCATCAGGAACAATACGGAGGGAAAACCGGCTCAGGGCAGCCATGCATTGACGGTAACCTTGCACCCTGTTTAATCCGCAAGCAGGCTTTAGAGAGACAAGCGAGGGGAGCGCTCCATGGACGAGAACGCGGAAGTCATTTGCGAAAAGCAAGGCCAGGCCGGTGTCCTCACCCTCAATCGACCGCGCGCCCTCAATGCCTTGACCCTCACCATGGTTCGCGAGATGCGCCAGGCCCTGGAGACCTGGGCCAAGGATCCGCAAATCACGCGCGTGATCGTGCAGGGGGCAGGCGAGAAGGCTTTCTGCGCAGGGGGCGATATCCGCCGCCTGACCGATCTCCTGCAGGCGGGGGAGCGCGACGAGGCGCTCGCGTTCTGGAGGGAGGAGTATCAGCTCAACATTCTCATCAAGCGCTACCCGAAGCCGTACATCTCTCTCATCGACGGCATCGTGATGGGCGGTGGCGTCGGCATATCCCTTCATGGTTCATACCGGGTCGCGGCCGAGCGCTATCTCTTCGCGATGCCGGAGGTCGGCATCGGCTTCTTTCCCGACGTAGGCGCGACTTATGCCCTGCCACGCCTTCCAGGCCAGACGGGCATGTATCTCGCACTCACAGGCGAGCGGGTGAAGCGGGCTGATGCCGTGATGCTGGGTCTTGCCACCCATTCCGTCGCGAGCGAAGTCATCGAGTCTCTGCGTCAGACACTGATCGCCGGCGAACCAATCAATGAGGCCCTGGCGAAGGCCGCGAGCGATCCAGGTCCCGCGCCTCTGAGTGAGCATCGTGCCGTTATCGATTCCTGCTTCTCTGCCGAGAGCGTGGCCACCGTGCTTCAGCGCCTCGACGAGGCGGCGGGCAAAGGCTCGGAATTCGCCGCCAGGACAGCGGCAGGTATGCGCACGAAGTCGCCCACAAGCATGTGCATCGCCTTCGAGCAGGTGCGCCGAGGCGCGTCCCTCGATTTTGAGGAGGCCATGAAGACGGAGTTCCGGATCGTCTCCCGCATCGGCGAGGGCAAGGACTTCTTCGAGGGCGTTCGCGCGGTCCTGATCAACAAGGACAACCAGCCTCGCTGGGAGCCGGCCTCTCTCGATGCCGTGAAGCGTGAGGCCATCGACCATCACTTTGCGAGCCTCGGTCCGCACGAACTGGAGACCGCTTGATGCCCCGCAACGGCAACCATGGCGTACCGAACGACGCAGCCCGGGATTATCTTTCCGACAGGATTGAGGAACGCCCGTCGGCTCCGGCCGCCATGCGCTGGAGCTTCATTCTCACTTGGTTCATGCGGGTGCTTGCGATCCTCTGGATCATGAAGGGGTTGAGTTCCTGGGCGGTTATCCTCGGCATCTGGACGCCGGCCGGCCAGTTCGAGGCCCGCACCATGGGCTATCAGACCACTATTATCTATTTCGCCCTGATCGACCTCGTCGCCGCTGTGGGCTTATGGATGGCGAGCACCTGGGGTGGAATCATGTGGCTGCTGGCCGTCATGAGCCACCTGATTCTTGCGGCCTTCTTTCCCACTATTGTCGCGAGCAGCCTTCTGACGATCCTGTTCTTTCTGACCTTGATCGCCATCTACATCGCGGTGTCCTGGCTGGCAGCTCGGGAAGAGTAGGAAATATTTTCGGGATCAAAGACTTACCAAGATGCGGAGAGATTTTTGTTGAGACCCGTGCAGCTTTGTTGAGGCGCATGCAGCTCTGCCATGCGCTTAAGGTCAAGCTCCTCACAGAGAAGTGTATCCTCAAGAACACAGTTCAGAGTTACATCCCTCTTCAGCCAGGTTTCGGAGGCTGAAGATGCAATTAAGGAACATTTTGCCACAAAACGGCCCCGATGTTCTTGGTTTTCGATACCGTTCGTTAATCCAATCCCGGCAGTTTCCGAAGCCGACCCACAACTAACCGAGAAGAGCCTGCGCTCATGTTGTCCCGCCGTGCCCTCCTGACAGGATCGCTCGCCCTTATCCTGACCCCCGCCACCATTGCCATGGCGCAGACCCAGGCCGAGTGGTCGCAGAATTACGAGGCTGTCTCCCGCACCCGAGTGCAACGGACCTCGACTCCGATGCTTTCGGCTGAATCCCTGGCCGCCACCGAGCAGATGATCGAGTATTACCGCAACATCGCCGCCCGCGGCGGATGGCAGCCGGTTCAGGGCGTACAGGGCCTGCGCGTCGGCTCCAAGAGCCCCGCGGTCGTTGCCCTGCGTCAGCGCCTCATCATCACGGGTGACCTCGATCCGGCTGCCGGCGAGTCGCCGATTTTCGACTCTTATGTCGAGGCAGGAGTGCGTCGCTTCCAGGCCCGCCACGGGATCAGCTCTACCGGCACTATGACGGCGGCCACGGTGGCCGCCATGAACGTGCCGGTCGACATCCGTATCCGCCAGCTTGAGATCAACGTGGCGCGCTTGCGCAGCCTCGTGGCCGGGGGCATGCCGAACCGTTACGTGGTCGCGAACATCCCTGCCGCGCTCGTCGAGACGGTGGAGGGTGGCATGGTTCATACCCGCCACGCTGCCGGCGTCGGCAAGATCGACCGTCAGTCGCCGCTCCTGAACTCCAAGGTGGTCGAGGTCAACTTCAACCCGTTCTGGACGGTGCCCGCTTCGATCATCAAGAAGGACCTGATCCCGAAGATGCAGAAGGAGCCGAACTACCTGACGGACAACAAGATTCGCATCTTCAACGGCAATCAGGAGCTCTCGCCGTCCCAGGTAAACTGGTTCTCGGACGAGGCCACCCGCTACCGCTTCCGCCAGGATCCGGGCGGCGAGTTGAACTCCATGGGCTTCGTGCGTATCAACATTCCTAACCAGCACGGCGTCTACATGCACGACACGCCCTCGAAGGGCATTTTCGGCGACGATTTCCGCTTCGTCTCCTCAGGCTGCATCCGCGTGCAGAACGTGCGCGACTACATCGAATTCCTCCTGAAGGATACGCCCGGCTGGAGCCGCGAGCAGATCGACGCGGCCTTCAAGTCGGGCGAGCGTATCGATGCCCGTCTTGCCCAGCCGGTTCCGATCCACTGGATCTACATGACCGCCTGGGCCACCCCGGATGGCCTCGTGCAGTTCCGCGACGACATTTACAATAAGGACGGGCTCGGCAGCTCCATTCCGGTGGCAAGCCGCACTCCGACTGAACCGGATGAGGAAATGTTCCTCCAGAACTAAGGCCACAGGCCTATGCCGACAGCAGCCCGCCCTTGAGGCGGGCTGTTGCCTTTCTGAAGCCGGGTCAACATGTCTCCAGAGCGGGTTGGCGCGCTTGGGGTGCCATGATAAAGGCCAAGGCCATCGGGAACTCTGAGCGCCAGCCAGGCGGGGCTCACAGCAAGGCGAGAATGACCATGAGCGCGAGCGAAGCAGCAAGAAATCACCTCTCCAACAGCTTTTTCTCGGCAAGCCTCGCCGACAGCGATCCTGAGATCGCCCGTGCCATCGGGCTCGAGCTCGGCCGCCAGCGCGATGAAATCGAGTTGATCGCTTCCGAAAACATTGTTTCCCGCGCCGTCCTGGAGGCTCAGGGCTCGGTGATGACGAACAAATACGCGGAAGGTTATCCGGGCCGCCGCTACTATGGCGGTTGCCAGTTCGTCGATATGGCCGAGGAGCTCGCCATCGAGCGGGCCAAGCGCCTCTTCGACTGTAAATTCGCGAACGTGCAGCCCAATTCCGGCTCCCAGGCCAATCAGGCCGTGTTCATGGCGCTCATGAAGCCGGGCGACACCTTCATGGGTCTCGATCTTGCCTGCGGCGGCCACCTGACCCACGGTTCGCCGGTCAACATGTCCGGCAAGTGGTTCAATGTCGTGAGCTACAAAGTCCGCGAGAGCGACCAGATCATCGACATGGACGAGGTCGCCCGCTTGGCTCGTGAGCACAAGCCGAAGGTGATCGTGGCCGGCGGCTCCGCCTATTCCCGCTTCTGGGACTTTGCCCGCTTCCGCGAGATTGCCGATGAGGTCGGCGCCTTCTTCATGGTCGACATCGCGCATTTCGCGGGTCTCGTGGCCGGTGGCGCACATCCGTCTCCGTTCCCTCACGCTCACGTGGTCACCACCACCACCCACAAGACCCTGCGCGGCCCGCGCGGCGGCATGATCCTCACCAATGACGAGGACATCGCCAAGAAGGTGAATTCCGCAATCTTCCCCGGCCTCCAGGGTGGCCCCCTTATGCACGTGATCGCTGCGAAGGCCGTGGCCTTCGGCGAGGCACTGCGTCCCGAGTTCAAGCTCTATGCCCGCTCGGTCGTCGAGAACGCCAAGGTGCTGGCCGACACGATGCTGGCGAACGGCTATGCGATTGTGGCCGGCGGCACGGATAACCACCTTATGCTTGTGGACTTGCGCCCGAAGAAGCTGACCGGCAAGGCTGCCGAGGCGGCTCTTGGCCGTGCCCACATCACCTGCAACAAGAACGGCGTGCCCTTCGACCCCGAAAAGCCGATGGTCACCTCGGGTGTCCGTCTCGGCACCCCGGCTGCCACATCGCGCGGCTTCGGCGTGGCCGAGTTCAAGAAGGTCGGCGAGCTGATCGTCGAGACCCTCGACGGACTTACCAAGCACGGTGAGGAAGCCAATGCCTCGGTTGAGGAATCGGTGAAGACCCGTGTTCACGAGCTGACCCGCCGCTTTCCGATCTACGCTTAACACTCGGACCGATCGATGCGCTGTCCCTATTGCGGGAGTCTCGACACGCAGGTGAAGGATTCCCGGCCGACGGACGATTCCTCCTCCATCCGCCGCCGCCGCATCTGTCCGGATTGCGGCGGTCGCTTCACGACCTTCGAGCGCGTGCAGCTGCGCGAGCTGACGGTGGTGAAGCGCTCGGGTCGTCGTGTGCCGTTCGACCGCGACAAGCTCCAGCAATCGGTGGAAGTGGCCTTGCGCAAGCGCTCGGTGGATCCCGAGCGCGTGGAGCGCATGATCAACGGCATCGTGCGCCAGCTCGAGAGCATGGGCGACGGCGAGGTGCCGAGTGAAACCGTGGGCGAACTCGTCATGGAAGGCCTGAAGGGCCTGGACGACGTGGCCTATGTCCGCTTCGCCTCCGTGTACAAAAACTTCCGCGAGGCCAAAGACTTCGAGGAAATCCTTGGCAAGTTGGCGGAAGAGCCGGAACCGGAGGAGACTCCGCGCCTGAAGAAGAAGCCGGCGCAATCCGAGCAATGAGCGCAGGCCAAACCCAACAGGATGAGCGCTTCATGCGGCTTGCCATTGCCCTTGGTGAGCGCAATCTCGGCCTGACCTGGCCCAACCCTTCCGTTGGCTCCGTCGTAGTCGACAAGAGCGGGGATGCTCCCGTTATTATCGCGCAAGGCGCGACACAGCCGGGGGGGCGTCCCCACGCCGAACGTGTTGCGCTCGCTGCAGCCGGAGGGCGCGCGAAGGGTGCCACGCTCTATGTCTCGCTGGAGCCGTGCTCCCATCATGGCAAGACGCCACCCTGCGCCGATGCGGTGGTGGAGGCGGGCATTACCCGCGTCGTCTCCGCTCTCGAGGACCCCGATACCCGCGTCGCCGGTCTCGGCCATGCCCGCCTTCGCGCGGCCGGCATAGAAGTGGTGACGGGTTGCCTTCAGCCGCTGGCCCGTCGCGCCCATCGTGGGCACATCACTCGCGTGACGAAAGGTCATCCCGCCGTCATCGTCAAACTTGCCCGCACGACGGAGGGGCTCGCCGGGGCGCGTCAGGGACCGCGCCTGATGATCACGGGCGGGATTGCGAATGCCAAAGTGCATCTGATGCGAGCTCATGCGGATGCCATCATGGTGGGGGTCGGCACGGTTCTTGCCGACGATCCGCTGCTGAACGTGCGTCTGCCGGGTCTCGAAAGCCATTCCCCGATCCGCATCGTTATCGACTCTCATCTGCGCACGCCGCTCGCCTCGCGCCTCGTGACCAGCGCACGTGACATCCCGACCTGGATCATCACCACCATTGAGGCGCCCATCGCGGCCGAGCATGAGCTCGTGGCGCAGGGGATCGAGGTTCTGCGCGCCCCGACGGATCAGGCGGGGCATGTGTCCTTGCCCGATACCCTTCAGCTTCTCGGCACACGTGGCCTGACTCGCGTCTTCTGCGAGGGAGGACCGGGTCTGGCGGATGCCCTGGCGCAAGCCGATCTCATCGACGAGCTGATCCTCATCACGGGCCGTTCCGCCCGCGATCAGGGCGATGTACCGGCCCTCGGACTTGCGCTGCAGGATCGCATGGATGCCCTTGACCTTTATGCTGACGAGCAGGTCGGCCCCGATCTTTTCATGTTTTGGGAGAAGCCCTGATGTTTACGGGTATCGTCACCGATGTCGGCGAGGTCGTGTCCGCCGAGGGATCGCAAGGCACTCTGAAACGCCTGCGCATCCGCTCGTCCTACGATCCCGCGACGATCACGCTCGGCGCTTCCATCGCCTGCGGCGGACCCTGCCTGACGGTCGTGGCCGTTGGCCCGCGTGACGGCGGTTGCTGGTTCGATGTGGATGCCGCCGCCGAAACGCTCGAGCGCACCACGGTCGGCAACTGGGAGCCCGGCACGAAGATCAATTTGGAACGCTCGCTCAAGATCGGCGACGAGCTCGGCGGCCACATCGTCACCGGTCACGTTGATGGCTTGGCCACCATCGTGAAGGTGGAGGCGATCACGGCAGGCGATGATCCTTGGGGGCCGACTGCCCGGTTCACCATCAAAGCTCCGTCCAATCTGGCTCCCTTCATCGCCGAGAAGGGCTCCGTCTGCCTCGACGGCACGTCGCTGACCGTGAACTCCGTTGATGGCGATCTCTTCTCCGTGCTCATCATCCCCCATACGCTCGCGGTGACCACCTGGGGCGAGCGCAAAGAGGGCGACAAGCTGAATATCGAGGTCGATCTCATGGCCCGCTACGCCGCACGCCTTGCAGACGCTCGTCGGGCGGGGTAGGGAACGCGCAACTCATTCCTGTTCCAACCATCTCCGGCGCCGCCTGATCGGCGCCAAACCTCTCCATTGAGGAGAGGCTGAAGGACTGCCTCATGGTCTCGCATTCCGCAAAGCCGCAAAGCTCCCGCCCGCCGGTTCCCGGCGCACGCATCCTCATCGTCGAGGCTCGGTTCTATGACGATATCGCCGACGAGCTGCTGCGGGGCGCGCAGACCTCCGTCGAGGCCGCCCAGGCGACCATGGATCTGCTGACCCTGGATGGCGCCCTCGAAATCCCGTCAACCGTCGCCATCGCTCTCGATGCCGCCGAGAGGGCCGGCAAGCCCTACGATGCCGTCGTGGCGCTTGGCTGCGTGATCCGTGGCGAGACGGGGCATTACGACATCGTGGCGGGCGAGAGTGCCCGCGCCCTCATGGATCTGTCGGTCGCCCGCAAGATCCCGCTCGCCAACGGCATCCTGACCGTGGAGAATGAGCAGCAGGCTTGGACCCGGGCGAGCGTGAATGAATTGAATAAGGGTGGGGGTGCGGTGGAAGCAGCGCTCGCCGTTCTGCGCATCAAAAAGAATCTGGAGGCCTGATCATCATGGCAAAGCCTGCAGAGCGTTCTGCCGCTCGTCTTGCCGCCGTCCAGGCCCTCTACCAGATGGATCTTTCCGGCAAGACCGTCGTCGATGCATTGGCCGAGTTCGAAGCCTTCTGGATCGGCCGCGAGGTCGAGGGCATCGAGTTCAAGCCATCCGATATCGAGTTCTTCCGCAATGTGATCTCCGGCGTGGTGCAGAACCAGCGCGCCATCGACGTGAAGATCGACAAGGCTCTCGCCGAGGGCTGGCCCCTGCGCCGTGTCGAGGCCGTGCTGCGCGCCATCCTGCGCGCCGGCGGCTATGAGATCATGTTCCGCAAGGACGTGCCCGCCCGCGTCGTCATCACAGAATATGTGGAAGTGGCCCACGGCTTCTACGGCGAGGACGAGCCGGGTCTCGTGAACGCGGTTCTCGACACACTCGCCCGCGACGTTCGCCCCGGAGAGCTGGAAAAAAAGGCAGCCGGACAGGCGAAGCGGTAAGCCTTCACATGGTAGGGATCGTCAGGCCATGACCTCGCGGGAGCGCCCCAATGAGGACGGGCTTATCGCCCGTTTCTTCGCGCCTCTGGCGGGCGAGGGCGCTCTTGGCCTGAAGGATGACGCCGCCTGCCTGTCTCCCACGCCGGGGCACGATCTCGTGCTCACGACGGACGCGCTGGTCGAGACGGTTCATTTCCTCCCCGAGGACTCGCCCGGTTCCATCGCCCGGAAGGCGCTAGGGGTCAATGTCTCGGATCTTGCGGCCAAGGGCGCGGATCCGGCAGGCTTTCTCTTAAGTCTCGCGCTTCCTGAGAACTGGACCGAGGAGTGGCTGGCTGCTTTCGCCGCCGGTCTCGGAGAGGCCGCGCGAGATTTTGCCTGTCCGCTGCTCGGGGGCGATACCGTGAAGGCGAGGGGGGCTCTCACGCTGTCCGTGACCGCCATGGGAGAAGTGCCGACGGGGTGCATGGTCCGGCGTACCACGGCACAAGTCGGAGATATCATCTGCATCACCGGCACCATCGGCGATGCGGCCCTCGGCTTGAGACTTCGGAAAGCTCCAGCCTGGGCTGAGAGCCTGTTGCCGGAGGAAAGGGCGCATCTCGCCGACCGCTACCTTCATCCTCAGCCCCGTCATCAGCTTGCTCGGGCGTTGAGAACCCATGCGCACGCGGCCATGGACGTCTCCGACGGGCTTGCGGGTGATCTCGCCAAGATGGTGCGGGTGAGCGGCGCGTCGGCCGTCGTGGAGGCGGACAGGGTGCCGCTCTCTCCAGGGGTGCGGAAGGCCATCCAAGTCGATCCAAGCCTCTACGATCTGGCCGTCACGGGCGGCGATGATTATGAGATTCTCTGCACGGTTCCGGAAAAGAATCTCGACAGTTTCATGAAAGAGGCCGATAGCGTGGGCATAATATTGTCCGCCATAGGCCGAGTCGTTCAAGGGCATGAGATCCCGGTCTTTCGGATGCAAGCTTCTGAAAGACGCTACGATGCAGGTTCATTCTCACATTTCTGACACCCTCGCCAAACGCAACGCACTCGTGCTCGCCTGCGCCCAGGCGCTCGGCGGATCGAGCCCGGCTATCGTGGTGTCGCTTGGCGGTCTCGTGGGACAGAACCTTGCCGAGAACAAGGAACTCGCTACGCTTCCCGTCAGCCTTCTCAATCTCGGACTGGCGCTCGGCACCATTCCCGCTGCCATGCTGATGCGGCGGGCGGGGCGGCGCATCGGCTATATCGTGGGCGCCGGGATCGGTCTGCTCGGAGGGTGCCTTGCGGCGCTGGGCATCGCCTCTTTCAGCTTTGTGCTCTTTTGCCTTGGCACCATGATCATCGGCATGTACGGCTCGTTCAACCAGAGCTACCGCTTTGCCGCGACCGATGCGGCCTCCGATTCCTTCAAGCCCCGGGCGATTGCCTGGGTCATGACCGGCGGGCTCGTTGCTGGTGTCCTCGGTCCTCAGACGGTGATCTGGCTCAGGGATGCGGTCCACACCGCGCCATTTTCCGGTGCCTTCCTGGGGCAGGCGGCCCTGGCTCTGATGTCCATGGTGGCCGTCTCGTTCTTGAGGCCCGTGCCTGTCGGCATCGCACCGAAGGCCGGAGGCGGCAGGCCGCTGGGCGAAATCGTCCGGCAACCCCGCTTCGTCGTCGCGGCGGTGGCGGGCCTCGTTTCCTATGCCCTCATGAGTTTTGTCATGACGGCCGCTCCCATGGCCATGGTCGGGTGCGGTCTTCCCATCGAGGCAGCGGCGCTCGGCATCCAATGGCACATCCTGGCCATGTTCGGCCCGAGCTTCTTCACGGGACGCCTGATCGGCCGCTTTGGCAAGGAGCGTGTGACGGCTGCCGGGTTGTGCCTGATCGCTCTCTCATCGGCCGTCGGCCTGTCGGGTATCGAGATCGCCCATTTCTGGGCGACCCTCATCCTCCTCGGCATCGGCTGGAATTTCGGCTTCATCGGTGCAACCGCCATGGTTACCGATTGCTACCGCCCGGAGGAGCGCACGAAGGTTCAGGCTGCCAACGACTTCCTGATCTTCGGGTCCGTCGCCGCCGCATCGTTCTCTTCCGGTAGGCTCCTCAATGCGGGCGGCTGGGATACCGTGAACTCTATGGTCTTCCCGCCCGTCGTCGTTGCTCTACTTCTGCTAGCTTGGCAGCATAGGGCACGAGCAACTATACCCGCTTAAAGTCTTACAGGGTTCCTGTGAGTAAAAAGGCAGGTATCATTGCGAACGGCCTAGTTTTTTGCCACCAAATATAAAGTTCGCTGGGGGTGGAGGCCGTTCAGGGCCAAAAATTCAGGCTTTGAAAACCGGCTTTCTGCCTTCCCATAACAAGGATGGCATGATGGCACTCACCCTAATTATCTTGGGCGGGCTTCTCTCGATTGCGTACGGCCTCTGGGCCATCAGCGACGTGATGAAGCGGGACGCCGGTTCTCAGCGCATGCAGGAAATTGCAGGCGCGGTCGCTGAAGGCGCGAAAGCCTATCTCCGCAGGCAATATACGACGATCGGCATCGTAGGGATGGTCCTCTTTGCCATTATCGCCTACTTCCTCGGCATTCGCGTCGCGATCGGCTTTGCCATCGGGGCCCTCCTTTCCGGCGCTGCAGGCTTCATCGGCATGAACGTTTCCGTTCGGGCCAATGTCCGCACCGCCCAGGCCGCCACGCAATCGCTCGGCGGCGGTCTGGACGTGGCCTTCAAGGCAGGCGCCGTTACGGGCATGCTGGTAGCGGGGCTCGCGCTTCTCGGCGTTGCGCTCTACTTTGGCTATCTCACCCGCATCGCCGGCCTCAACTCCGCCGACCGCGTGGTGATCGACAGTCTCGTGGCTCTTGGCTTCGGCGCTTCGCTTATTTCGATCTTCGCCCGTCTCGGCGGCGGCATCTTCACCAAGGGTGCGGACGTCGGTGGCGATCTCGTGGGCAAGGTGGAGGCGGGCATTCCGGAAGACGATCCGCGCAATCCCGCAACGATTGCCGACAACGTGGGCGATAATGTCGGCGACTGCGCCGGCATGGCCGCCGACCTGTTCGAGACCTATGCGGTAACGGTAGTCGCCACCATGGTGCTGGCTGCGATCTTCTTCGCCGGTCAGCCGCTCCTGGAAACGATGCTGCTCTACCCGCTCGGCATCGGCGCGGTCTGCATTCTCACCTCGATTATCGGCACCTTCTTTGTAAAGCTCGGTCAGAACGAGTCCATCATGGGCGCGCTCTACAAGGGCCTCATCGTGACGGGCATTCTCTCCATCGTCGCTATCGGCGTCGTGACCTGGCAGATGATCGGCTTCGGACCGATTGCGGGCACCGAATACACGGGCCAGTCACTGTTCTGGTGTGCCGTCATTGGTCTCGCGGTCACGGCGTTCATCGTCGTGATCACCGAGTACTATACCGGTGTCGGTTTCCGTCCCGTGCGCTCCATCGCCCAGTCCTCCGTGACGGGCCATGGCACGAATGTGATCCAGGGCCTTGCGGTGTCCCTCGAATCGACGGCGCTGCCGACCATCGTGATCATTGCAGGCATCATCATCGCCTACAAGCTCGCCGGCCTCTTCGGCATCGCGATTGCGGTGACCGCCATGCTGGCGCTCGCCGGCTTGATCGTGGCACTCGATGCTTTCGGTCCGGTGACCGACAACGCAGGCGGCATCGCCGAAATGGCGGGTCTTCCGAAAGAAGTGCGCAAGTCGACGGACGCGCTCGACGCGGTCGGCAACACCACGAAGGCCGTCACCAAGGGCTATGCCATCGGCTCGGCAGGTCTTGGCGCTCTCGTGCTCTTCGCGGCCTACACCTCCGACCTCAACCACTTCACGCAGAATGCGGCTCAGTATCCGTACTTCCAGGACGTGAAGCCGGACTTCTCTCTAGCGAACCCGTACGTGGTTGTTGGTCTCCTCTTCGGCGGCCTGATCCCGTTCCTTTTCGGGGGCATCGCCATGACGGCGGTGGGCCGTGCGGCGGGTTCCGTGGTGGAAGAGGTGCGCCGTCAGTTCCGCGACAAGCCGGGCATCATGCAAGGCACCGACCGTCCCGATTACGGACGTGCGGTGGACATGCTCACCCGCGCTGCGATCAAGGAAATGATCGTGCCCTCGCTCCTGCCGGTGCTGGCGCCGATCGTGACCTACTTCGTGATCCTCTGGATTGCGGGCAAGTCGCAGGCCTTCTCGGCCGTGGGTGCGATGCTCCTCGGCGTGATCGTGACGGGTCTCTTCGTCGCGATCTCCATGACCTCCGGCGGCGGAGCCTGGGATAATGCGAAGAAGTCCTTCGAGGACGGCTTCACGGATGCTTCCGGCACGACGCACCACAAAGGTTCCGAAGCTCACAAGGCATCTGTGACGGGTGACACCGTCGGTGATCCCTACAAAGATACGGCAGGCCCTGCCGTGAATCCGGCGATCAAGATCACCAACATCATCGCTCTGCTGCTGCTGGCGATCCTGGCGCATTCGTAACGCCAAACAAGTGCCCCCCTGCAAACCCGCGGCACAAACCGCGGGTTTTCGATTTTCGCAGAGGCGCAAAAAAGGCCGGGACATGAGCCCAGCCTTCTTCTGTCGAGATGAGAAGTTTTCTTATGAGCCGAACGGGTTGAAGTTGTTCGTGCCACGGAGGATTTGTCCGAGGAAGCTCGTCTCCTGGCCGCCAGCCGGAGTGGTGCGGCTGATGAAGTCGAACACCTGGCCATCCTGGATGCCGTAGAGACCGACGCGCTCGACGCGCAGGTTGTTGTCGAAGTAGACCGCAGTGACCCGCTGGTCCACGACCGTCTCGTTCATGAACCGTAGGGGGCGGCGGGACTTCTGGCTGATATAGTACCAGCTCTTGTTGCCGACGGTGGACACCGTTGAGGGAGTGCCGAGGGTCTGGAGCACCTGATCGGCACTCATGCCCTTCTTGACCTGGGCCACGGCGTTCTCGTCCAGCTGGTATCCACGGGCATACTCCTCGCCAATGGTGCAGGCGGCAACGGAGGTGGCAAGGAAAGTCGCAGTAGCCAAGCGTACCAAAAGGGTATGATATCGACGCATCGTACGGTTCTTCCAGGAATGCGGCGCGGATACTTGCGCCTGTGGATCGTGATGGCGTAACCCGAAGGTTCGATTTTTACAAGCTTAGAAGGGAAAGGGCTGTGATCTTCAGTCTCTTCCGCAAGGACCCCCGGCGCACGACCATCGCGGCTCTCTATGCGAGAATCGCCAATGCCTCCCGCAATCCGGGTCTCTACGCGGCACTCGGCATTCCGGATAGTCTCGAGGGACGGTTCGAGGCCCTCTCACTCCACATGATCCTTACTTTGCGCGCTCTGAGGGAGCTTCCTCCCCCGGCGGATGATGTGGCCAAGGACCTGACGGACGCCTTTTTCCGGGACATGGACGCCTCTTTGCGGGAAATGGGCGTCGGCGACACGGTTGTGCCCAAGCGCATGAAGAAGGTGGCCGCGGCCTTTTATGGCCGGACCCAGGCCTACGACCCGGCCTTCAATACCGGGGACGAGAGCGCATTGGCCGAGGCGCTCGGCCGGAACGCCTTGGGGGGCGATGCGCCTGCCGCTTCGCTGGCGCGTTATGCCCTGGCGGCGGACAAGGGTCTTAAGGCCGTCACGCTTGACGTGTTACTCGAAACCGGGCCCGCTTTCCCAACGCCCGAAGCCTTCACAGAGGAGGGAAGCCGATGACACCTGAAACCGTAGGTCCCCTGTCGCGCCTCGTGGATGTCATGAACATTCCGCCTCGAGGGCAGGAAGTCCATGTTGAGGCGAGCGCCGAGGAACGCGCCGCTTTGGCGAAGGATTTCGGGCTCCCCGGCATTCAGGCCCTCTCTGGGGATTTCAAGCTGAGCACCTCCGCCAAGGGCATTCATGTGACGGGCGTGGTGAAGGCCTCCATCACCCAGATCTGCGTCGTGACCCTCGATTCGTTCGATTCGGATATCGAGGAGGAGGTCGAGGTGGATTTCGCGGAACCCTCAGGGATGCCCGCGGAGCCGCCGACGGACATCAACGAATACGAGCCGCCGGATGAGATCACCAACGGTCAGATTGATCTCGGCGCGCTCACCGCGGAGTTCCTGGCTCTCGGCCTCGATCCCTATCCGCGCAAGCCGGGGGTCGATTTCGACTACCGCGACCTCCGGGACGAGAAGGATTCGCCCTTTGCTGCTCTGGGCAAGCTGAAGACGGACAAGTAAAACGATCCCTTGGAAAGGATGGCTTTCAGAGGCTCTCCAGCCTCTGAGCCCTGTTGTGCCGAGGGCTACAGAATTCGGTTGCGATGCCAACGCAAACCGGTATTTTCCGCCCCCTGTTCAAGCCGAAAGAAAGAAAAACCGGTTATGTCGAAGCCAGTGCGTATTTCGCTCGATGCGATGGGGGGAGATCACGGCCCGTCAATCGTCATCCCTGGTGCGGCCCTGGCCCTCGAGCGGCATCCCGATATCCGTTTTCTCATGTTCGGCAGCGAGGCGGTGATTGCGCCCCTTCTGAATGCTCATCCCAAGCTGAAGGCCGCGACCGAGCTCCATCACACCGACATCGCCATTGCGATGGACGAGAAGCCGAGCCAGGCGATCCGTATGGGTCGCGGCAAATCATCCATGTGGAAGGCGGTGCAAGCCGTCCGGGACGGGGAGGCGGATGCCTGCGTCTCCGCCGGCAACACCGGTGCTCTGATGGCAACAGCCAAGATCTGCCTGAAGACCATGGTCCATATCGAGCGCCCAGCGATTGCCGCCATGTGGCCGACCATGCGGGGTGAGAGCATCGTGCTCGATGTGGGCGCCACCATCGGTGCGGATGCGGGGCACCTCGTCGACATGGCCATCATGGGTGCCGCCATGGCGCGCATCGTGTTCGACCTGGAGCGCCCCACCGTGGGGCTGCTCAATGTGGGCACTGAAGAAATCAAGGGGATCGAGGCCGTCAAGGAAGCCGGCCGCATTCTCAAGGAGATGAATGCTCCTTATCTGGAGTATCGCGGCTTCGTGGAAGGCGACGATATCGGCAAGGGGACCGTCGACGTGGTGGTAACCGAGGGCTTTACGGGCAACATTGCCCTGAAGACCGCGGAGGGCACGGCCAAGCAGATCGGACAATACCTGCGTTCAGCCATGAGCCGCACGCTGATGGCTAAGATCGGCTATCTGTTCGCGAAACAGGCCTTTAACGCTCTCAAGGACAAGATGGACCCGCGCAAGGTCAATGGCGGCGTCTTCCTTGGCCTCGAAGGCGTGGTCGTGAAGAGCCACGGCGGCACGGACGATCTCGGTTTCGCTAGTGCCATCGACGTGGCCTACGACATGGCGCATTTTGAATTGATGAACACAATTCGGGGCATGCTGGAGCATGATCCGGTCGGGCACTCGGCCTGAGGAAAGTATTACCTTGAAACGTATCCGTTCCATCGTACGCGGCGTTGGGTCCTACCTGCCGAAGCGAAAGCTGACCAACCAGGACCTCGAGAAAATCGTGGACACCACGCACGAGTGGATCGTGCAGCGGACCGGTATCGAGCAACGCTATATCGCGGATGACAGTGAGACCACGTCGGTTCTCGGCATCAAGGCCGCGGAGGCTGCGCTCGCCGATGCGGGTCTGACGACGCAGGATATCGATCTCATCGTCTGCGCCACCTCGACGCCGGACCATACCTTCCCGTCCACTGCGACGATGATCCAGAACGGTTTAGGGATCACGCATGGCGCGGCCTTCGACCTGCAGGCCGTCTGCACCGGCTTCGTCTATGCGGTTGCGACCGCCGACAAATTTCTCCAGTCCGGCTCGCACAAGCGTGCCCTCGTGATCGGTGCGGAGACCTTCTCGCGCATCCTCGACTGGAACGATCGCACCACCTGCGTTCTCTTTGGCGACGGTGCCGGCGCGCTCGTTCTTGAAGCCCAGGAGGGCGAGGGGACCTCTGCCGACCGGGGGGTTCTGACTTCGCAGCTGCGCTCGGACGGTCGCTACCGCGAGAAGCTCTATGTCGATGGCGGCCCGGGCTCCACGAAGACCACCGGTGTCCTGAAGATGGAGGGCAGGGAGGTGTTCAAGTTCGCCGTCGGTATGGTCACCGATGTCGTGCAGGACGCCTTCACGGCCAGCGGAACGACGCCCGAAGAGCTGAAGTGGTTCGTGCCGCATCAGGCTAACAAGCGCATTATTACCGCCAGTGCCGACAAGCTCGGCATCGCGCCCGAGAAGGTGGTGATCACCGTCGACAGGCACGGTAATACCTCGGCGGCTTCGATCCCACTGGCTCTCGATGTCGCCCGCAAGGACGGGCGGATCAAGGATGGCGACCTCGTCATGATCGAGGCCATCGGCGGCGGCTTCACGTGGGGCAGCGCGCTCATTCGCTGGTAGGAATATAGACCGTATGGCCTATATGGTAACCGCTTGACGCCAACTCTAAGGTTGACCATACGGAGCCATCTGCATAGCGTCTTAACTGATTGAAAGACCAAAGAACTCATTCTTGCTGGGGAGCTCAATGGCTGGCAAAACTGTGACGAGAGCGGATCTGAGCGAGGCTGTCTACCAGAAGGTGGGCCTCTCGAGGACCGAATCGGCCGAACTGGTCGAGAGGGTTCTGGCGGAGATCTGCGACAGCCTAGCTGCCGGTGAGACCGTGAAGCTCTCGTCCTTCGGCTCCTTCGTCGTGCGCAGCAAAGGCGAGCGCGTCGGCCGCAACCCGAAGACGGGTGTCGAGGTGCCGATCGATCCGCGTCGGGTCATGGTCTTCAAGCCGTCCAACGTGCTGAAGGCCTATATCAACGGTGAAATCGTCGAGGGCGAGGATTAACGCCTCGATGCCGGGCGGCGCTATGGACAAGAGCCCTGACGCGTTCCGCACCATCAGCGAGGTGGCCGAGGACCTTGATTTGCCGCAACATGTGCTGCGCTTCTGGGAAACCCGCTTCACTCATATCAAGCCTCTGAAACGCGGCGGTGGGCGTCGTTATTACCGTCCGGATGACGTCGATCTCCTCAAGGGCATCCGCCATCTCCTCTATGGCGAGGGCTACACCATCAAGGGCGTGCAGCGCATCCTCAAGGAGGAGGGTGTCCGCTTCGTCCAGGCCGTCGGCCGGGGCGAGGAGAGCGTGGCTGCGCCGCGTCCCGAGCCAAGGGAGACGGTTGCCGAGGAAGATGAGGATTTTGTCGCGTCCGGGAACTCTGACCCCGTTATCGTGGCCTCCGAATCTCTTCTGTCGGATGATGCCTTGCACAAGCTGCGAGCAGCCCTGGATGAGCTGGTCGAATGCGATCGTGTTCTGAGGTCCCTGAAGACCCCGACTGAAACGCTTGCGTCTGAATAGGCCGGAGCCCTTTTCCGCGCCTGACTTCGCGAAGGAGTCGGGAAGGTTCGGATGCGTTATGCAGGTTTTTGCCGTCGATCCAAAAATGCTTGCAGGGGACGCTTGACAGGGGGCAGGGCGGCCCTTAAACCGCACCCCACACACCGCTTCGGCGGTCCGATGCGCGGGCGTAGCTCAGTCGGTTAGAGTGCCGGCCTGTCACGCCGGAGGTCGCGGGTTCGAGCCCCGTCGCCCGCGCCACTTCTCTCCAGGACAATTCGAACGTAACGAAGGTTCTGAGCCTTGGCTTCGGGCGGTTGCTCTGCGTCTGCATTCCCGCCCAAGTTCCGAAGCGTGGCACTTTTTGGGGTCTTGAGCATTTCCCCAGAGTTCCAGCGTCTCGTCCCCAAAGCGGTCTGGAAAAGAGTGCAGGGTAGGGTTTGTCCTGATGATTTCGAGGCTTTTTACCAGCTTTTCCAATTGGGTGGCCCAGATATCCGGGCGCCCGATGTCCTTTGCCGTCAGCCTGATCGTCATTCTTCTCTGGGCTTTGAGTGGTCCGATCTTTGGATTCTCCGATACGTGGCAGCTGGTGGTGAATACCGGGACCACGATTGTGACCTTCCTGATGGTGTTTCTGATTCAGAATACCCAGAACAGGGACGGGGCAGCGATTCAGGCCAAGCTCGATGAACTGATCCGGGTAAGCGCTGCTCAGAATGTGTTCATTGGTATCGAGCACCTGACGCAGGAGGAACTCGATGAGATTCGGGCCAAATGCGAGGCCAGGGCCAAGACTGAAACCGCCGCAAATCAGGCAGAACACAGGGCTAACCGCAAGGCAGCCCAGGCTGCGGAAAAGGCCACATCTTAGTTTGGAATGGTTCTTTTTACGGCATCGCAAACACTTGTCAGGGAAGGGGATCTCGGATAAGCCTCCCGCCACAACCGCCGTTTGTCGCAGGGTCTGTCTTCGGGCCTTTTTGTGGCTTAAATGCGTGGCATGTCGCCGGCCTTCCGGCCGCGCTCCGTTCCTTCTGGGTGTCGTATGACGAATCTCCTCGCCGACTACCTGCCTCTCGTGATCTTCATCGGCGTGTCGCTCCTGATCGGGGTGGCGCTGCTTGTGGCGCCGTTCATCGTCGCCTACAGCAAGCCTGATACGGAAAAGCTGTCCGCTTACGAGTGCGGGTTCAATGCCTTCGATGACGCACGCATGAAATTCGACGTGCGGTTCTATCTGGTCGCCATTCTTTTCATCATTTTCGATCTGGAAGTCGCCTTCCTGTTCCCCTGGGCCATCGTGTTCGGGAATCTGGGCTGGTTCGGCTTCATCTCGATGATGATCTTCCTCGGCGTCCTGACCATCGGCTTCGTCTATGAGTGGAAGAAGGGAGCCCTGGAATGGGATTGATCTCCGATAACCAGTCTGCCCTGGTGGCTCCCGCCCCGCGCGGCATCATCGATCCCAATACCGGCAAGCCGGTGGGCTCGACCGATCCCTATTTCGTCTCCATCAACGACGAGCTGTCCGACAAGGGCTTCCTTGTGACCTCGACCGAGGACCTCATCAACTGGGCGCGTACTGGCTCGCTCATGTGGATGACTTTCGGCCTGGCCTGCTGCGCCGTCGAAATGATGCAGATGTCCATGCCCCGGTACGACGCCGAGCGCTTCGGATTCGCGCCCCGCGCCTCACCGCGCCAGTCGGACGTGATGATCGTTGCCGGTACGCTCACCAACAAGATGGCCCCTGCGCTCCGGAAGGTCTATGACCAGATGCCGGAGCCGCGTTACGTCATCTCCATGGGCTCCTGTGCCAATGGCGGCGGCTACTATCATTATTCCTATTCGGTGGTTCGTGGCTGCGACCGTATCGTGCCGGTCGACATCTACGTGCCTGGCTGCCCCCCGACCGCGGAGGCGCTCCTCTACGGCGTTCTGCTTCTTCAGAAGAAGATCCGCCGTACCGGTACCATCGAGCGCTGAGCAAAGGTCTGACTGATGAGTGCTGAGCTCCAAGCCCTGAGCGATCATATCGCCTCGTCCCTCGGCGAGGCAATCGAGGATCGCGCCATTGCCTATAATGAGCTGACGGTCGTTGCCCGCCGCGAGGATATCGTGCAGGTGATCTCGTTCCTGCGGGATGATCCTCAGTGCCGCTTCGTCTGCTTCATCGATATCTGCGGTGCGGATTATCCGGCCCGCGAGAAGCGTTTCGACGTCGTCTACCACCTGCTGTCGCCTTACAAGAACAGCCGCATCCGGGTGAAGGTCGAGACGGACGAGGTGACCCCAGTCCCCTCGCTGGTCGAGGTGTTTCCGGCAGCGAACTGGTTCGAACGCGAGGCCTATGACCTCTACGGCATCCTGTTCTCAGGTCATCCGGACCTGCGCCGAATCCTGACCGATTACGGTTTCGAGGGTCATCCGCTGCGCAAGGACTTTCCGCTTACGGGCTATGTCGAGGTTCGCTACGACGACGGTCAGGGCCGTGTGGTCTACGAGCCGGTGAAGCTCAGCCAGGAATTCCGCAACTTCGACTTCCTCTCTCCCTGGGAAGGCACGGACTACGTGCTGCCCGGCGACGAGAAGGCCAAGGCATAAAGGCGGAAAGGGCCACCCATGGGCGAGCATAATATCCGCAACTTCACGATCAACTTCGGTCCTCAGCACCCGGCTGCGCATGGCGTGCTCCGCCTCGTGCTGGAGCTCGACGGCGAGGTGGTCGAGCGCGTCGATCCGCATATCGGTCTGCTCCATCGCGGCACCGAGAAACTGATCGAGTACAAGACCTACGTTCAGGCCAATCCCTATTTCGACCGGCTCGACTATGTCGCGCCGATGAATCAGGAGCATGCCTTCTGCCTGGCGACCGAAAAACTCCTCGGCATCGAGGTTCCGCGCCGCGCGCAGCTGATCCGTGTGCTGTTCTCGGAAATCGGACGTCTGCTTTCGCACCTTCTCAACGTGACCACGCAGGCCATGGACGTCGGTGCACTCACGCCGCCTCTCTGGGGCTTCGAGGAGCGTGAGAAGCTGATGATCTTCTACGAGCGCGCATCCGGCGCCCGCATGCACGCCAACTACTTCCGTCCCGGCGGCGTGAACATGGATATTCCGCCGGAGCTGATCGATGACATCGAGGCTTTTTGCGATCCGTTCCTGAAGGTGCTCGACGATCTCGATACGCTCGTCATGGGCAGCCGTATCTTCAAGCAGCGTAACGTCGACATCGGTGTCCTGACGCTCGAAGATTGCTGGAAGTGGGGTTTCTCGGGCCCTATCGTTCGCAGCTGCGGCGTTCCGTGGGACCTGCGCAAGTCGCAGCCCTACGAGTGCTACGAGGAGATGGAATTCGACATCCCCGTAGGCAAGAACGGCGACAACTACGACCGTCAGATCATCCGCATGGAAGAGATGCGTCAGTCCGTGCGCATCATGCGCCAATGCATCGACAAGCTACGGGCACCGGACGGACAGGGGCCTGTCACCACGCTCGACGGCAAGGTCGCTCCGCCCTCGCGTAGGGACATGAAGCGCTCCATGGAGGCGCTGATCCATCACTTCAAGCTCTACACGGAAGGCTTTCACGTCCCCGCAGGTGAGGTCTATGCCGCCGTTGAAGCGCCGAAGGGCGAGTTCGGCGTGTATCTTGTGTCGGACGGCACCAACAAGCCGTACCGCTGCAAGATCCGTGCTCCGGGTTTCGCGCACCTGCAGGGCATGGATTTCATGTGCCGTGGCCACATGCTGGCCGACGTCGCTGGCATCCTGGGTGCCATCGACATCGTGTTCGGTGAAGTGGACCGGTAAGTAAAAATCCGGACTCGATTTCAGGTCCGGCGCCACGCTCTGAAGAAAGCGTGATGGAAGAGTTCAAGTCGTGAATGGCCGGGTTCAAGCCCGGCCATGACGATGAGGAGAAGAGTCAAAATGGCCGTTCGTAAGCTCGCGCCTGAAGAATTGCAGCCCGAGAGCTTCGTGTTCTCGTCCGAGACGGAAGCTTTTGCTGAGCAGCAGATCGCCAAGTACCCGCCCGGCCGTCAGGCCTCGGCGGTGATCCCGCTGCTGTGGAAGGCGCAGGAACAGGCCGGTGGCTGGCTGCCGCGCAAGGCCATCGAGGCTGTGGCTACCCGGCTCGACATGCCCTTCATTCGCGTGATGGAAGTGGCGACCTTCTACACGATGTTCAACCTGGAGCCGGTTGGAAAATATTTCATCCAGTTCTGCGGCACCACGCCCTGCGTGCTGCGCGGCGCGGGCGACATCAAGAAGGTGCTCGAAAAGCGCATCGGCGACCAGAACCACGTCACTGCCGACGGCAAGTTCTCCTGGCTCGAAGTCGAATGCCTGGGCGCGTGCTGCAACGCTCCGATGGTGCAGATCAACGACGATTACTACGAGGACCTGACGACGGAGAACTTCGAGAAGCTTCTCGACGATCTCGCAGCAGGTCGTCCGGTGAAGACCGGTTCCCAGAACGGACGCAAGAGCTCCGAGCCGCTCGATGCCGTCAAAACCCTGCAGGATCCCTCGCTCTACGACGGTTCCCTGGTCGGTGCTTGGCGCAAGCGTTTCGAGGAGCAGGCCCAGCCTGCGGCTACGAGCGAGCCCGCTGCGGCCGCCGCATCCATTCCGCAGCAGGCTAAGGCTGCAAAGCCTGAAGCTGGCCGTCCCATCGAGAGCAACGCCGCCGATACGCCCGCCAAGCGCGCCAAGGAAGGCGAGGCTCCCGTGAACCCGGTCGACCAGAAGGAAGCGGCTGACCCGTCACGCGCGACCAAGGTCGAGCCGCGCACGGAAGACGCTGCCAAGCCTGCCCCGCAGAGCGGCAAGTCCTATGTGGCCTCGCCTGGTGAGGACGCTACGCCGACAAGCCCCACGACGCCGAACGCTGGTACGCCTCCGGCTGAAGCCCAGACGCGTCGCGACGGCAGCGAAAGCAAGCCGGGCGTGGTCGTCGACAAAGACAACAAGACGTCCTGAGGGGGAGTGAACTGAGATGCTTCACGATAGAGATCGCATTTTCACCAACCTCTACGGCTTCCATTCGCCGAGCCTCGACGCCGCGAAGATGCGCGGCGCGTGGGATGGAACCAAGTTCCTCCTCGAGAAGGGCCGCGACTGGATCATCGACGAGATGAAGGCATCGGGACTGCGTGGCCGCGGCGGCGCAGGCTTCCCGACGGGCCTAAAATGGTCCTTCATGCCCAAGCAGTCGGATGGCCGTCCGCATTACCTCGTCGTCAATGCCGACGAGTCGGAGCCGGGCACCTGCAAGGACCGCGAGATCATGCGGAATGACCCGCATCTTCTCATCGAGGGCTGCCTCATCGCCTCCTTCGCCATGGGTGCGCACGCGGCCTACATCTACATCCGCGGCGAATACATCGCCGAGAAGCATGCGCTCCAGCGTGCGGTGGACGAGGCCTATGCCGCGAAGCTCATCGGCAAGGACAACGTCCACGGCTATCCCTTCGACCTCTACGTCCACCATGGCGCAGGCGCCTACATCTGCGGTGAGGAGACGGCGCTCATCGAGAGCCTGGAGGGTAAGAAGGGCATGCCGCGCCTGAAGCCTCCGTTTCCGGCGAATATGGGCCTCTATGGCTGCCCGACCACGGTGAACAACGTGGAGTCTATTGCGGTTGCGGGCACGATTCTGCGTCGCGGCGCCTCCTGGTTCTCCGGCATCGGCCGGCCGAACAACGTGGGCACCAAGCTCTTCTGCGTGTCCGGTCACGTGAACAAGCCCTGCAATGTGGAAGAGGCCATGGGCCTGACCTTCCGCGAGCTGATCGACACACATTGCGGTGGCATCCGCGGGGGATGGGACAACCTGCTCGCCGTGATCCCTGGCGGTTCGTCCGTGCCTTGCGTGCCCGCCGATCAGATCATTGATGCACCGATGGACTTCGACACCCTGCGCAATCTGCGCTCCGGTCTCGGCACCGCTGCCGTGATCGTCATGGACAAGTCCACCGACATCGTCCGCGCCATCGCTCGCATCTCGTATTTCTACAAGCACGAGAGCTGCGGCCAGTGCACGCCGTGCCGCGAAGGCACAGGCTGGATGTGGCGCGTGCTCAACCGTATGGCCGAGGGCCGCGCCCAGAAACGCGAAATCGACATGCTGCTCGAAGTCTCGACCCAGATCGAAGGTCACACCATCTGCGCGCTCGGTGACGCGGCGGCCTGGCCGGTGCAGGGCCTGATCCGCCACTTCCGTCATGAGATCGAGAAGCGGATCGACGACTACGCGGCGAACCCGCATTCAGAATCCGTCATGATCGCGGCGGAGTGAGATAAAGATGGCTAAAATCATCGTTGATGGCGTCGAAGTCGACGTTCCCGCCGAATACACGCTGCTCCAGGCCGCCGAGGCCGCAGGCGCGGAAGTCCCGCGCTTCTGCTTCCACGAGCGGCTTTCGATTGCCGGCAACTGCCGCATGTGCCTCGTCGAGGTGAAGGGCGCGCCGAAGCCGGTCGCATCTTGCGCCTGGGGCGTACGCGATTGCCGTCCGGGTCCGAACGGCGAGCCGCCGGAAATCTCGACCAAGTCGCCGACCGTCAAGAAGGCGCGCGAGGGTGTGATGGAGTTCCTCCTGATCAACCACCCGCTCGATTGCCCGATCTGCGACCAGGGCGGCCAGTGCGACCTGCAGGATCAGGCCATGGCCTATGGCGTCGACACCAGCCGCTACCATGAGAACAAGCGCGCGGTCACCGACAAGTATCTCGGTCCGCTCGTGAAGACCTCCATGAACCGCTGCATTCACTGCACCCGCTGCGTGCGCTTCACCGCCGAGGTGGCGGGCGTGCCGGACATGGGCGCTCTGTGGCGTGGCGAGGACATGGAGATCACGAGCTATCTGGAAAGGGCGCTCGGCTCCGAGCTGCAGGCCAACATCGCGGATCTCTGCCCGGTCGGCGCGCTCACCCATAAGCCTGAAGCATTCCACTTCCGTCCGTGGGAGCTCACCAAGACCGATTCCGTCGACGTGATGGATGCGGTCGGCTCCTCGATCCGTGTCGATTCCCGGGGCCGCGAGGTCATGCGCATTCTGCCTCGTGTGAACGAGGCTGTGAACGAGGAATGGATCTCCGACAAGACCCGCCAGGTCGTCGACGGCCTGCGCCTGCAGCGCCTCGATCGTCCATTCGTGCGTGAAAACGGCCGTCTGCGTCCGGCTTCCTGGCAGGAGGCTTTCGCCGCCGTCGCTGCCAAGGTGAAGGGCACGTCGCCTCAGAAGATCGGCGCCATCGTCGGCGATCTCGTTGCGGTCGAGGAAATGTTCGCTCTGAAGCTCCTCATGCAGAGCCTCGGCGTCACGAACATAGACGCCCGCCAGGACGGCACCGTGCTGTCGCCGGCCTATGGCCGCGGCTCCTATCTGTTCAACACCACCATCGCGGGCATCGAGGATGTGGACGCGATCCTGATCGTGGGCTCTAATCCGCGTATCGAGGCTTCGCTCGTCAATGTGCGTATCCGCAAGCGTTGGCGCATCGCTCCCCCGCCGATTGCCCTCATCGGCGAGAACGCGGACCTGACCTATCCTTACGAATATCTCGGTGCGGGTCCCGATACCCTCGCCGAGCTGGTCGCAGGCCGGAACGGCTTCGTCGAGAAATTGCGCGCCGCCGAGCGTCCGCTGATCATCGTGGGGCAGGGTGCGCTCTCGCGTCCGGACGGTCTCGCGATCCTCTCCGCCGTTGCGCAGCTCGCTCGCGACGTGGGTGCGGTGAAGGACGGCTGGAATGGCTTCTCGGTTCTGCACACCGCAGCATCCCGCGTCGGTGCGCTCGATCTCGGCCTCGTGCCGGGCGAGGGCGGCCTGACCGCCCAGCAGATGGCTCAAGGCGCGGTGGAGGTGCTGTTCAACCTTGGCGCCGACGAGATTGATGTCGCCCCCGGCGCCTTCGTGATCTACCAGGGCACCCACGGTGATCGTGGCGCTCACCGCGCAGACGTGATCCTGCCGGCGGCCACCTACACGGAAAAGTCCGGAACCTACGTGAATACGGAAGGCCGAGTGCAGATGGCCAACCGCGCGGCCTTCGCGCCGGGCGAGGCCCGTGAGGACTGGGCGATCCTGCGCGCTCTGTCCGACGTGCTGGGCCATCGCCTGCCGTTCGACTCGCTCAACGCGCTGCGCGCCAAGCTCTATGCGGCTTACCCGCATTTTGCAGCCATCGAGACTATCCAACCGGCTGATACGGCTTCCGCCATCCAGGCGCTTGCCGGCATCGGCGGCACCGCCGGCCGCGAAGCGTTCTCGAGTCCGGTGAAAGACTTCTACCTGACGAACCCGATCGCCCGCGCCTCCGGCGTCATGGCCGAGTGCTCCGCACTCGCCCGTGAGCTGAAGCTCGAAGCGGCCGAGTAAGAGAGGAGCGGATCATGGAAATGGGAGATATCCTCCTCGCAGTCGCGATCATGCTGGGCAAGAGCCTGCTCATGCTCGTCGCGCTTCTCATCTTCATCGCCTATGCACTCTATGCCGACCGCAAGGTCTGGGCTGCGGTTCAGCTGCGGCGCGGTCCGAACGTCGTCGGCCCCTGGGGCCTGCTCCAGTCCTTCGCCGACCTCCTCAAGTTCGTGCTGAAGGAGCCGGTGATCCCGTCCTCGGCCAATAAGGGCATGTTCCTGCTGGCCCCCCTGGTGATGTGTACGCTGGCGCTCGCCGCCTGGGCGGTCATTCCGCTCAATGCCGGCTGGGCGATTGCCGACATCAACGTGGGCATCCTCTATATCTTCGCGATCTCGTCGCTCGGCGTTTATGGCGTCATCATGGGCGGCTGGGCCTCAAACTCGAAGTATCCGTTCCTCGGCGCGCTCCGTTCGGCGGCGCAGATGGTATCCTATGAGGTCTCCATCGGCTTCGTCATCGTGACGGTGCTCATGTGTGCCGGCACCCTGAACCTGTCGCAGATTGTGGAAGCGCAGAATACGCGCCTCGGCATCCTCGGCTGGTACTGGCTGCCGCTGTTCCCGATGTTCGTGGTGTTCTTCATCTCGGCCATGGCCGAGACGAACCGCCCGCCCTTCGATCTGCCGGAAGCTGAATCGGAGCTCGTGGCAGGCTACATGGTGGAATATTCCTCCACCCCGTACCTGCTGTTCATGCTCGGCGAATACGTGGCCATCATGACCATGTGCGCGCTCGGCACGATCCTGTTCCTCGGCGGCTGGCTGTCCCCGATCCCGTTCGCGCCCTTCACCTGGGTGCCGGGCGTGATCTGGTTCGTGCTGAAGGCGAGCTTCCTCTTCATTCTCATCGCCATGGTGAAGGCCCTGGTGCCGCGCTATCGCTACGATCAGCTCATGCGCCTGGGCTGGAAGGTATTCCTTCCGCTGTCTCTCGCCATGGTCATCATCGTGGCGGGCGTGCTGATGGCAACCGGCCTCGCGCCGGGTATGCGCTAAAGGAGTTTGGCGACATGAAGATCGCTCAGTTCTTCAACGCCCTTCTGTTGAAGGAATTCGTGGCCGGATTCGTCCTGACCACGAAGTACTTCTTCAAGCCGAAGGCCACGCTCAATTATCCGTTCGAGATGGGCCATCGCGGTCCGCGCTTCCGGGGTGAGCACGCGCTGCGCCGCTACCCCAACGGGGAAGAGCGCTGCATCGCCTGCAAGCTCTGCGAGGCGATCTGCCCCGCTCAGGCCATTACCATCGAGGCCGGTCCGCGCCGCAACGACGGAACCCGCCGCACCACGCGCTACGACATCGATATGGTGAAGTGCATCTATTGCGGCATGTGCCAGGAGGCCTGCCCGGTGGACGCCATCGTGGAAGGGCCGAATTTCGAGTTCTCGGTGGAGACCCGCGAGGAGCTTCTCTACGACAAGGCCAAGCTGCTTGCGAACGGCGAGCGCTGGGAGCGGGAAATCGCCCGTAACATCGCGAAGACCGCACCTTATCGCTAACAACCGCTTCCTGCCCGCAAAGGGCAGGGGGCAAGCATGTCCGGCGGGTTGTTCCTGTCGGGTTCGGAATCTATAGACAGGCCGTCAGATTCGTACGGCCACGTCGGAAGGGGCCGCTCTTAGGGCGGCTTGTGTTTGAGCATGACGGTTACCGCCGCCTTCTTCTATCTGTTCGCGACGATTACGATCGCTTCCGGTTTCATGGTGATTGCCTCGCGCAATCCCGTGCAGTCGGTGCTCTTCCTCATCCTGGCCTTCGTCAACGCGGCGGGCCTGTTCCTGATGATGGGAGCCGAATTCCTCGCGATGATCCTGGTCATCGTCTATGTGGGCGCGGTCGCGGTGCTCTTCCTCTTCGTCGTCATGATGCTCGACGTTGACTTCGCGGCGCTCCGCCAGGGCTTTCTGCAGTACCTGCCGTTCGGAGCCCTGATCGGCATCGTGCTGCTGATCGAGCTGATTTTCGTGGTGAGCGCCTATGTGATCGACCCGGGCCTCATCCGCACGCCAGCCGTTCCGATTCCAGCTGCTGACGTGATGACCAACACCGAGGCGCTCGGCCAGGTGCTCTACACCCGTTACTTCTACTTCTTCCAGACCGCCGGCCTGATCCTGCTGGTGGCCATGATTGGCGCCATCGTGCTGACGCTTCGCGAGCGCGTCGGCGTGCGCCGTCAGGACATCACGAAGCAGAACGCCCGCACACAGGAAACCGCCGTCGAGGTTCGGAAGGTTCCCTTCCGCCAGGGCATCTAAGGAGACACGCGATGGTTATCGGACTGGGCCATTATCTCACCGTCGCCGCCGTGCTCTTTACGCTCGGCGTGTTCGGCATCTTCATCAACCGGAAGAACGTCATCGTCATCCTGATGTCCATCGAGCTCATCCTGCTCTCGGTGAACATCAACATGGTGGCCTTCTCGACACATCTGAACGACATCGTCGGCCAGGTCTTCGCTCTGCTGATCCTCACGGTCGCGGCGGCAGAGGCGGCCATCGGCCTAGCCATTCTGGTGGTCTTCTTCCGCAACCGCGGCTCCATCGCGGTTGAAGACGTGAACATGATGAGGGGCTAAGCCCTAACGGCAAAGTAGACGACAATGTACCACGCAATCGTTTTTCTGCCGCTCGTCGGCTTCCTCATCGCAGGCCTCCTTGGGCGCGTCATCGGTGCCCGACCGAGCGAGATCATCACCACGGCGCTGCTTGCCGTGGCGGCGGTGCTCTCCTGGGCGGCCTTCATCCATGTGGGCTTTGGCGAAGAGCCGATGACCCGCGTGCAGGTGGCCCAGTGGATGTCCGTCGGCGACCTTCAGGTCGATTGGGCGTTCCGCATCGACACGCTCACCGCCATGATGCTGGTGGTGGTCAACACCGTGTCGGGGCTCGTGCACCTCTACTCCATCGGCTACATGCACGAGGATCCGCACCGTCCGCGCTTCTTCGCGTATCTCTCTCTCTTCACCTTCGCCATGCTCATGCTGGTGACGGCGGACAATCTTGTCCAGATGTTCTTCGGCTGGGAAGGCGTGGGCCTGGCGAGCTACCTGCTCATCGGTTTCTGGTACAAAAAGGACTCGGCCAATGCGGCGGCCATGAAGGCCTTCATTGTCAACCGCGTCGGAGACTTCGGCTTCCTGCTCGGCATCTTTACCCTTTTCGTGCTGTTCAACGGCGTCACCTTCGATGCGATCTTCCCGCGCGTCGGGGAGTTCGCCAATGCCCGTTTCACCTTCCTCGGCATCGAGTGGCACGCCCTGACGATCGCCTGCCTGCTGCTCTTCATGGGCGCCATGGGCAAGTCGGCGCAGTTCCTGTTGCACACTTGGCTGCCGGACGCGATGGAAGGCCCGACCCCGGTCTCCGCGCTCATCCACGCCGCCACGATGGTGACCGCCGGCGTGTTCATGGTCGCGCGCCTGTCGCCGGTCTTCGAATATGCGCCTGCCGCTCTGACCGTCGTGACGGTGATTGGCGGCATCACGGCCTTCTTCGCCGCGACCGTGGGTCTCGTGCAGAACGACATCAAGCGCGTGATCGCGTATTCGACCTGCTCGCAGCTCGGCTACATGTTCGTGGCGCTCGGCGTAGGCGCCTACAGCGCCGGTGTGTTCCACCTCTTCACGCACGCCTTCTTCAAGGCTCTCCTCTTCTTAGGGGCTGGCTCGGTCATCCATGCCATGCACCACGAGCAGGACATGCGGAACATGGGGAACTTGCGCCGCTATATCCCGCTGACCACAGCGATGATGGCGATCGGCACGCTCGCGCTCACCGGCTTCCCGTTCACAGCAGGCTATTACTCCAAGGATGCGATCATCGAGGCGGCCTATGCCTCGCATAATTCGGCAGGCTCCTTTGCCTTCCTTGCAACTGTAGTCGCAGCCTTCATGACCTCGTTCTATTCCTGGCGTCTGTTCTTCATGACCTTCGAGGGCAATGCGCGCTGGGCGAATTCCCACCACCATGCTCCGAGCGATCATGAAGGGGTCGAGCACGACGAGCACGGTCATGACGTGGAGCCCGCCACTCACGCCCAGCATGAGCACGGCCACCATGGGGCTCATACGCCTCACGAGAGCCCGCTGGTGATGGTGCTGCCGCTCGTCGTGCTGGCTATCGGTGCCGTCTTTGCCGGCTACCTCTTCCACGAGGCGTTCCTGGGCGAGGGCTATCAGGAGTTCTGGAAGGGCGCGCTCTTCACTGGGCCGAACAACCACATCCTCGAGGAGATGCACCATCTGCCGGGCTGGGTTCCACTGCTCCCAACCCTCATGATGATCGGTGGCTTCGTGCTCGCCTACTACATGTACATCATCGACGCCAAGCAGCCGGCACGGCTCGCGGCGGATCACCCGATCTTGTACCGTTTCCTGCTCAACAAGTGGTACTTCGACGAACTCTACGACGCGATCTTCGTGCGTCCCGCCATGGCCATCGGTCGCTTCTTCTGGCGCACAGGCGATCAGAAGATCATCGACGGGCTCGGGCCTGATGGCATCTCCGCCCGGGTGCTGGACGTGACGCGCGGCGCAGTGCGGTTGCAGTCCGGCTACGTCTATCACTACGCCTTCGCAATGCTGATCGGCGTTGCGGCTCTCGTGACCTTCTATCTCTTCAGGGGAGCCCACTAATGCTCGGCTTCGGCATCCTCTCTGGCCTTCTCATCCTGCCGCTGGTCGGTGCGGCCTTCATCCTGACGCTGCGTGGTGACAGCGAGGCGACCCGCTCCAACGCACGCTGGGCGGCGCTTGCCACCACGCTCGCGACCTTCGTCCTCTCGCTCGTGGCCTGGGGCCGCTTCGACACGGCAACCGCCAGCTTCCAGCTGGTCGAGAGCCACGCCTGGCTGACGGAAACCATTCGCTACAAGCTCGGCGTCGACGGCTTCTCCATGCCGCTTATCCTGCTCACCACGTTCCTGATGCCGTTCTGCATCCTCGCTTCGTGGGAATCCATCGGGCACCGGGTGAAGGAATACTACGTCGCCTTCCTCGTCCTCGAGACCACCATGATCGGCGTGTTCTGCGCGCTCGATCTCGTGCTCTTCTACCTGTTCTTCGAGGCGGGCCTCATTCCGATGTTCCTCATCATCGGCATCTGGGGCGGCAAGCGGCGCATCTACGCCAGCTTCAAGTTCTTCCTCTATACGCTGCTCGGTTCGGTGCTGATGCTGCTCGCCATCATGGCCATGTACTGGCAGGCGGGCACCACGGACATCCCGACGCTGCTCGCGTTCAAGTTCCCGTACAACCTGCAGATCTGGCTATGGCTGGCCTTCTTCGCCTCCTTCGCCGTGAAGATGCCCATGTGGCCGGTCCATACCTGGCTGCCTGACGCACACGTGGAGGCGCCGACGGCCGGCTCCGTGATCTTGGCGGGCGTGCTCCTGAAGATGGGCGGCTACGGCTTCATCCGAGTGTCGCTGCCGATGTTCCCCGACGCCTCGGTGTATTTCTCGGCCCTGGTCTTCGCTCTCTCGATCATCGCGATCATCTACACCTCGCTGGTCGCGCTGATGCAGGAAGACATCAAGAAGCTCATTGCCTATTCCTCGGTGGCGCATATGGGCTTCGTGACCATGGGCCTGTTCAGCATGAACGAGCAGGGCATCCAGGGCGCCATGTTCACCATGGTTTCCCACGGCCTGGTTTCCGGCGCGCTCTTCCTTGGCGTCGGCGTGATCTACGACCGGATGCATACCCGCGAGATCAAGGCCTATGGCGGCCTCGTGAACCGCATGCCCATGTATGCAGTGGTGCTCATGATCCTCACCATGGCCAACGTTGCGCTCCCGGGCACATCGGGCTTCATCGGCGAGTTCCTGACCCTCATGGGTGCGTTCCGCTCCAATACCTGGGTGGCCTTCTTCGCCGCCACGGGCGTGATCCTCTCGGCGGCCTATGCGCTCTGGCTTTACCGCCGGGTGGTCTATGGAGAGCTGGACAAGCCCGCGCTTCAGACCATCACGGATCTGAACCGTCGCGAGATGATCATCTTCGCGCCGCTCATCCTGCTGATCATCTATTATGGCGTACAGCCCGGCCCAATCCTCGACGCCTTTGCGGTGCCGACGGATCAGCTCCTGAAGAGTGTCCAGGCCGCGCTCACCACTGTTAAAACGGCGGCTCTCACCGCACACTGAGGTCATGATGAACCCCGTCCTCACCATTCCCGCTTTCGGACCCGTTTTGCCGGAGATCATCCTGGCAGCGGGCGCTCTCGTCCTGGTTCTCTTCGGTGCAATCCGCGGAGAGCGCTCCGGAGAGAGCATGAACATCATCGCCCTCGCTCTTCTGGCCGTTACCTTCGTAGCGGTACTAATGCTGCCCGGCGAGCGCATCGAGACCATGAACGGCTCGTTCGTGATCGACGGATTCGCGAAGTTCATGAAGTCGCTTACCCTCGTTGCCTCGGCGGGCGGTGTGATCCTCTCCATGGATTACATGCGTCGCGAGGGCATCAGCCGCTTCGAGTACCCGATCCTGATCGTGCTCTCGACGCTCGGCATGCTGATGGTGATTTCGGCGAACGACCTGATCGCTCTCTATCTGGGGCTCGAGCTGCTCAGCCTCTCGTCCTACGTGATCGCCGCCTTCGACCGCGACAACGTGCGCTCGACGGAAGCTGGCCTGAAGTATTTCGTGCTGGGTTCGCTGTCCTCGGGCATGCTGCTCTATGGTGCGTCGCTGGTCTATGGCTTCACCGGCACCGTATCGTTCCCGGCGATTGCTGGCGTACTTCAGGGCCAGGTAGGCATCGGCGCGATCATCGGCATCGTGTTCGTCGCCGCCGGTATCGCCTTCAAGATCTCCGCCGTTCCGTTCCACATGTGGACGCCGGACGTGTACGAAGGCTCGCCGACCCCGGTGACTGCCTTCTTCGCCGCCGCTCCCAAGATGGCCGGCATGGCGATGGCCACCCGTGTGTTCATCGATGCCTTCCCGAATATCGTCGGCCAGTGGCAGCAGATCATCGTCTTCATCTCCATCGCTTCCATGGCGCTGGGTTCTTTCGCGGCCATCGGCCAGCGCAACATCAAGCGCCTGATGGCCTATTCCTCCATCGGCAACGTGGGTTATGCGCTGATCGGACTTGCCACCGGCACGGTCGAGGGCATTCAGGGCGTCGTCGTCTATATGGCGATCTACCTCGCCATGACGCTCGGCACCTTTGCCGTCATCCTCGGACTTCGCCGCGGCAAGGTGATGTTCGAGAACATCGAAGATCTGTCGGGTCTTGCCCGCACGCATCCGGTCCTGGCCTTCTGCCTCGCGATGATGATGTTCTCGCTTGCGGGCATTCCGCCGCTCGCTGGCTTCTTCGCGAAGTTCGCGGTGTTCAACGCGGCCATCAACGCCAACCTCGTGGCACTCGCCATCATCGGTGTCGTGACCAGCGTGATCGGCGCTTACTATTACCTTCGCATCGTGAAAGTCATGTACTTCGATGAGCCCGCTGCCACCTATGACACGATGCCTGCCGGCGTGAAGCTGGTGCTGGCTCTGTCCAGCATCTTCGTGGTGCTGTTCGGCATCGTTCCGGCTCCGCTGGTTGCGGCTGCGGGCGCCGCTGCGCGTTCCCTGTTCTGATGGTGAATCTGTCGCCGGAAGCCGAGGCCGCCGGTTATCGGCTCATCTCGCTCGAAGCGACAGAATCGACCAACGATGATGCGCTCCAGGCTGCGCGCTCCGGCGATCCGGGTCAGCTGTGGATCGTGGCGGCCGAGCAGCACGCGGGCAGGGGACGGCATGGCCGGCAATGGTCATCGCCTCCAGGCAATCTCTATGCCAGCCTTGTGCTGATCGATCCTTGCGAGCCGCAGCACGCTCCACAGCTCGGCTTCGTCGCCGGGCTCGCCTTGCACGAGGCGATCGAGACAGTCACGGGTGTGAGCGCTCCTCGTCTTTCCCTGAAATGGCCGAACGATCTCTTACTGGATGGAGCGAAGGTTTCGGGCCTCCTCCTCGAAGGGCACCGGCTCCAGGGCAGCGGGCCCCTTGCGATCATCATCGGCATGGGCGTGAACGTAGCCTTTGCCCCAACCGGCACGCCGTATCCAACCAAAGCCTTGCAAAGCGTGAGACCCGGATTGACACGTGATGATGTGTTCCAGGCCCTGTCTGCAAGCTTCGCCCAGACCTTTTCCGCCTGGCGCAATGCGGCGCGCATGAACGCCAACGACCCGTTCGGGCCCATCCGGCGGCTCTGGCTGGAGCGGGCGGCAGGGTTAGGGCAGGAGGTGACCCTTCGCCTTCCGTCCGGCGAGAAGCGCGGTATCTTCGAAGGGCTCGATCGGTTCGGTCGCCTGCAGCTGAAAACGGTCTCAGGGGCGGAACTCATCGATGCAGGCGATCTTTATTTTCCTCAATTGCTGCACGAATAGCCAAGCCCTAGAGCTGGCATGACAGGGTCTCAATCAAGCATGGCATCCCCCCAGGACGAATTGGTGTTTCTGCCCCTCGGCGGGCTTGGCGAAATCGGTATGAACGCCGCCCTCTACGGTTTCGGGCCGGAGACGGACCGGCAGTGGATTCTTGTCGATTGCGGCATGGGCTTCGGCGGCGAGGAGCAGCTTCCGGGGATCGACCTCGTCTATCCCGACCTTCGCTTCATCGAGGAAGAACGTCACAACCTGCTCGGCATCTTCATTACCCATGCGCACGAAGATCACATCGGCGCGCTGGTCGAGATGTGGCCGCGCCTGCGCGCGCCGGTCTATGCCACGAAGTTCGCCATTGGCCTTCTGGAAACGCGCCGTTTGTCCGAATCGGATGCGCCAAAGATCGAGCTCAACGAGATCGTACCCGGTCAGCGCCTGAAGCTCGGCGCCTTCGATATCGAATACGTGCCCGTTGCTCACTCGATTCCGGAATCGAATGCGCTCGCCATCCGTACGCCGCATGGCCTCGTCGTGCACACGGGCGACTGGAAGCTCGACCCGACGCCCTATCTCGGCAGCCTTACCTCGGAAGAGACCTTCCGGAAGTTGGGTGAGGAGGGCGTTCTCGCCCTCGTCTGCGATTCCACCAACGTGGTACGCGAGGGCACGAGCCCGAGCGAAGCCGATGTTGCCAAGAATCTCGCCGCTCTCATCAAGGACGCGCCGCATCGCGTCGCCATCACGACCTTCGCCTCCAACGTTGCCCGCATCCGCTCGGTAGCGGAAGCGGCGCGCGAGTGCGGGCGTGACGTGGTGGTGGTTGGCCGAGCTATGGATCGCGTCGTCGATGTCGCACGGGAGTGCGGTTATCTCGACGATCTGCCGGAGTTCCGTTCGGCCGAAAACTTCGGCTACATGCCGCGCGACAAGGTCGTTGCCGTTCTCACCGGCTCCCAGGGTGAGCCTCGCGCGGCGCTTGCGCGGATTGCCTTCGACGAGCATCCTGACATCGCATTGTCCGCAGGTGACCGCGTGATCTTCTCGTCCCGTGCGATTCCCGGCAATGAGAAGGCTGTGGGCGCCATCATCAACAGCCTGATCGAGCAGGGCATCGAGGTCATCACCGATCGCACGGAACTCGTGCACGTATCCGGGCACCCGCGGCGGGGCGAGCTTGCACAGATGTATGAGTGGACGAAGCCGCGCATCGCCATCCCCGCTCATGGCGAGCCGCTGCATCTGGCCGAGCACGCCAAGTTCGCGCGCCAGCAGGGCGTACCGGAAGTGGTGCGCGCGAAGAATGGTACCCTGGTGCGTCTGGCTCCCGGCAAGGCGGAGATCATCGACAACATCCCGGCAGGTCGCGTCTACAAGGACGGCAACATCGTCATTCCGGCCGGCGAGCGCGCTTTGCTGGAACGCCGCAAACTCGCCTTTGCCGGTATCGTGACAGTGGCGATTGCCATCGACGATCGAGGCGAGATCGCAGGTGATCCTGTGGTGGATGCCATGGGGCTTCCTGAGAAGAACCGGCAGGGGCGGGATCTCACCGACATCATCGCCGACACAGTGGCCGATACACTCGATGGTCTCCCCAGGGCCAAGCGTCGCGATCCGGAGGCGGTCGAGAACGCCGTCCACCGGGCGGTTCGCGCCGCCGTCAATCAGGAATGGGGCAAGAAGCCGGCCTGTCATGTCCTTGTGATCGAGGTATAAGCCGGCCGAGATTTACTCGAAGGGGAAGCCAACATGCTCGGTCGTTTGAACCACGTTGCCATTGCTGTGCGCAATATCGCGGCGGCTTCAAAGCTCTACCGCGACACTCTCGGGGCCGAGGTATCCGAGCCGGAGGCGCTTGCAGAGCATGGGGTCACGGTCGTGTTCATCACTCTGCCGAACACCAAGATCGAGCTTCTGGAGCCCCTCGGCGCAGATTCGCCCATCGCCAAGTTCCTGGAGAAGAACCCGGATGGCGGCATTCATCACGTCTGCTACGAGGTGGAGGACATCCTCGCGGCGCGGGACCGGCTTGTGAATTCCGGGGCCAGGGTGCTGGGTTCGGGCGAGCCGAAAATCGGAGCCCATGGCAAGCCGGTGCTTTTCCTGCATCCGAAGGACTTCAACGGTACCCTCATCGAACTTGAGCAAGCCTGAGGACAAGTTGTTGATAAGATTTGTAAAAGCTCTGGCATTCTCGCTGTGGTCCACGCTCGCCGTCGTGGTTGTTGTCTCTGCCCTTGCCGTCGCCATTGCCGTCAACGTCTTCGGCCTGCGTGTGGCCGGAGGGCTCGCTCTTTACTTCGTGATTTGGTGGATCCTGCTTTTCGCCATCCTGCCCTTCGGCGTCCGCAGTCAGGCGGAAAGTGGAGAGGTCGCGGCTGGGACGGAGCCGGGAGCTCCGGCGGTCCATGGGCTCCAAGAGAAGGCGATTTGGACGACGCTCGTGGCATCCGTCGTCCTGGTGATCGCGGCCGCCGTGTTCCCGCTGGCGGGGCTTTGAGGATTTAGCCCCGGAGCTTTCATCGTCATGCCCGGTATCGCCCCTGGACATCCGCATTTAAACCCTGCTTGCCCCAGACGGGATGATGCCTTGAAGAAGGGGAGAAACAAAAGAAAAAGCAAGGCTTTCGCCTTGCCTGAACTGCCTTTTGGCGTTGTTTAGATCCCTGGCTTTTTGGCGCCGGCGCCTGCTTGGCGCTAGGAGATCGCGTTCCTCCCGAAACTCGGACCGCAGCCTCTGCCTCTTTGAAGGTCTGAGACGTTAGCTGCTCGTTTATATGTGACTTACCTTACGTTGTCATCTTTTTTAGGCACTCTGTGATGCATTTTGCGACACTTGTTGTATCAATCTTTGGTCTAATCCATTGCGTCGCAGGCCGGGACAAGCAATGGCAGCTTGTGTTTTCGCTATGGCCTGTGTTGTGTGCTGGAAACGAGTCGTGACTCACTGTTCCATTCCTGACCGAGACTGAAGGCGTCCTATGCGTTTGAGCCGCTATTTCCTCCCCATTCTCCGCGAGACGCCGAAAGAGGCGGAGATCGTCTCCCATCGCCTGATGCTGCGCGCCGGCATGATCCGCCAGGAGGCTGCGGGCATCTATGCCTGGCTGCCGTTGGGCCTGAAAGTGCTTAACAAGGTCAATGCCATCGTCCGCGAGGAACAGAACCGTTCGGGCGCCATCGAGCTGTTGATGCCCACGATCCAGTCGGCGGATTTGTGGCGCGAATCGGGCCGCTACGATGCCTATGGCAAGGAGATGCTGCGCATCCAGGACCGTCACGAGCGCGAGATGCTCTTCGGCCCCACCAATGAGGAAATGATCACGGAGATCTTCCGGGGCTACGTGCGTTCCTACAAGGACCTGCCGCTGAACCTTTATCACATTCAGTGGAAGTTCCGTGACGAGGTGCGCCCGCGCTTCGGCGTCATGCGCTCCCGCGAGTTCCTGATGAAGGACGCATACTCCTTCGACCTGGATCAGGCCGGTGCCGTCCATTCCTACAACAAGATGTTCGTGGCCTATCTTCGCACCTTCGCCCGAATGGGCCTGAAGGCGATCCCGATGCGCGCCGATACCGGCCCCATCGGCGGCAACCTGAGCCACGAATTCATCATCCTTGCCTCCACTGGCGAGAGTGAGGTGTTCTGCCACGCGGATTATCTCAGCTACGAGATCCCGCCGGCCGACACCAATTTCGACGACATTCCGGGCCTCCAGAGCACTGTCGACAAGTGGACAGCGCTCTACGCCGCGACTTCGGAAATGCACGATCAGGCTGCTTTCGATGCCGTCCCCGCCGACAAGAAGATGTCCGCACGCGGCATCGAGGTGGGACACATCTTCTATTTTGGCACCAAGTATTCCGATCCCATGGGCGCGAAGGTCATGGGGCCGGACGGGCAGGAGAAGCCGGTCCATATGGGCTCCTACGGCATCGGCCCGAGCCGTCTCATCGCCGCCATCATTGAAGCGAGCCACGACGAGAACGGCATCATCTGGCCGGAGGCCGTGGCGCCGTTCGATGTGGCTATCCTGAATCTGAAGGTCGGCGATTCCGGCACGGATGCCGCGAGCGAGCGCCTCTATCGTGAGATCTCCGCCGCCGGCCGCGATGTGCTCTATGACGACCGCGACGAGCGTCCGGGCGGAAAGTTCGCCACTGCCGATCTCATCGGCGTTCCGTGGCAGGTGCTGATCGGGCCGAAGAGTCTCGCCGAGGGCAAGGTGGAGCTGAAAAACCGCGCCACCGGCGAGCGTGAGCTTTTGTCGGTCGATGATGTGGCCGCGCGGCTGACGGCACATAAATAAGCGTCCATGGCTAAAGAAGCACCGACCGGAACCAAGCCTTTCTCGCTCTTCGAGTGGATGCTCGCCGGGCGTTATTTACGCACGCGGCGGCGGGAAGGGTTTGTTTCGGTCATCGCGGGCTTCTCGTTCCTCGGCATCATGCTTGGCGTCGCCACGCTCATCGTGGTGCTCTCTGTCATGAACGGCTTCCGCAAGGAGCTGCTCGACAAGATCGTAGGTATCAATGGCCACATCTTCGTGGCGCCTATCGAAAGGCCGTTGACCGATTATCCGGAGGTATCCGCGCGCATTGCCGCCGTTCCCGGCGTGAAGCGGGCGATCCCGCTCGTGGAAGGCCAAGCCTTCGGCTCCTCGCAATATAGCGGCAGCGGCGTGCTGGTGCGTGGCATCCGGTCGAATGACCTGCGCCAGATCGAACATATCGCCGGCAATATCCGCCAAGGCTCGCTCGACAAATTCGATGAAGGCGAGGGCGTCGCCATCGGCCGCCGTCTTGCGGAGGCCTTGTCCATCCAGGCGGGCGATACCCTGACGCTGATCACGCCACGCGGCGCCGCAACGCCCTTCGGCACCGCGCCACGCGTGAAGGGCTATCCGGTCAAGGCCGTGTTCGAGATCGGCATGTCGGAGTTCGATTCCACCTTCGTTTTCATGCCGCTCACCGAGGCGCAGAACTATTTCAACCGCCAGGGCGACGTGCAGCTGATAGAGGTCTATCTCAACGATGCCGACAAGGTGGACGAAGCCCGTGCCGCCATCGAAGAGGCAGCAGGCAGGCCTGTTCTCATGACTGATTGGCGGCAGCGCAACCGGACATTCTTCGGGGCGCTGGAGGTGGAGCGGAACGTGATGTTCCTGATCCTTACGCTGATCGTTCTGGTCGCCGCCCTGAACATCATTTCCGGGCTCATCATGCTCGTGAAGGATAAGTCAAGCGATATCGCGATTCTGCGCACCATGGGCGCGACGCGCGGTGCGATCATGCGCATCTTCCTGATCACGGGAGCATCGATCGGGATCGTCGGCACGATTGCGGGTTTCGGGCTGGGGCTTCTTCTGGCGCTCAATGTCGAGACCATCCGCGATTTCATCTCGACACTCACGAGCACCAACCTCTTTCCGGCGGAACTCTATTTCCTGAGTCGCCTGCCGGCTGATGTGAACCCGGCCGAGGTCGCCACCATTCTCATCATGGCGATGGTCCTGTCGCTCCTGGCGACTCTCTATCCCTCCTGGCGGGCCGCGAAGCTCGATCCCGTCGAAGCGTTGCGTTACGGTTGATCATGGCGTCCGGACAAACCCAGCCCGCTCTCCACCTTTCCCAAGTCGAACGTCGCTATCCCCAGGGAGACACCTTCCTGGAGGTGCTGCGCGGGGCCGAGCTCGCGATCTGGCCGGGAGAGATCGTGGCCCTCATCGCGCCATCGGGCACGGGTAAATCGACACTCCTGCATGTGGCAGGCCTTCTTGAGAAGCCCGATGGCGGCGAGGTCTATGTAGGTGGCAAGCCCACGTCGCATATGAACGATCAGGAGCGCACACGCATCCGCCGTGAAGAGCTCGGCTTCGTCTATCAATTCCACCACCTGCTGCCCGAGCTGTCGGCCCTGGAGAATGTGGTGATACCACAGCTCATTCGCGGCTTATCGAAGCCGGAGGCCGAGGACCGGGCGAGCCAACTCCTGACCTTCCTCGGATTGGGCAAGCGCCTCAAGCATCGCCCCGGCGAACTCTCGGGCGGTGAGCAGCAGCGCGTGGCGATCGCCCGTGCGGTCGCCAATGCGCCGCGCCTCCTTCTGGCCGACGAGCCCACCGGCAATCTCGACCCACACACCGCGGACCGGGTGTTCCAGACGCTCGTCGCCATCGTGCGGGCTTCACGACTGGCGGCACTGATTGCCACGCACAACATGGATTTGGCCGCCCGCATGGACCGCCGCGTAACCATCCGCGATGGCCTGATCCTCCAGCTGCCTTAACTGGTTTTCCACAGCATCCGACAGCTGATGTCCCTAGGATAGCCAAGGGCACGCATTCGCGCGTCTTAAGGCTTTGTTGACTCCATCCGAACAGCCGGTCCACAGCCGCTTTACAAGGAACATTCAACGAACATAAATGAACGCATAGAGAACACGGAGATCCAACATGCTTCGCATCATCCTCGAAACCGCCGCTGAAATCACCTCTATCGCTATGTTCGGTTCTGCCGTGGCAATCTGGGCTCTGGTTCTGGCACCCGTCGCCTGATACCCGCAATCCACAAAGATCCACGGGATTCACAGGAAAGGTAGTCCTTCCCAAGCCCCGTTAGACATTCAGGGGCAAGAATCGTGGCAATATGCGCGCCATTCGTCGAGTAGAGTTTCATGGCGCGCATTCTCCAAGACATCGGCTTCGTCCACCTTCACGTGCATTCCTCGTATTCGCTGCTCGAGGGGGCCCTGAAGATCGCGCAGCTGCAGAAACTCGCCGCCGCCGACAAACAGCCCGCACTGGCGCTCACCGACACCAATAATCTCTTTGGCGCGCTCGAATTCTCGGAGAAGATGGCCGGTTCCGGCATTCAGCCAATCGCTGGCGTACAGCTCTCGGTCTGCTTTGAAGAGGCCGACCCCGTCGCCCGCGTGGTGCCGGCGCCTTCCAATATCGTGCTGCTCGCGCAGAATGAGGAGGGCTATCGCAACCTCATGCGCCTTGTCAGCCATGCCTATTTCGGCGTGCCGCTCGGCGAGGAGCCGCGTGTCGCCGCACCCATTCTCGCAAAGCACAGCGAGGGCCTCATTGCGCTCACCGGCGGCTTCACAGGGCCGCTCGATTGTGCGCTTCGCAACGGCGGTCGCCAGGAATTAGCGCAGGCGCGCCTCGACATTCTGAAGAACGCCTTCGGCCACCAGCTCTACGTGGAGATACAACGGCACGGCCTCGATGAGCAGCGGCTGGTGGAGGGCGAGCTGATTGGTCTTGCCGATCGCAACGGCCTGCCGATTGTCGCCGCCAATGAGCCGTTCTTCGCCTCGCCGAAGGATTACGAGGCGCATGACGCACTGCTCGCCATCGCGGAAGGCCAGATCGTCTCCAACGATGACCGTCGGCGTCTGTCGCCGGAGCATTACTTCAAAACACGCCAGCAGATGATGGAGCTGTTCTCCGATCTGCCGGATGCGCTGAATGCCAGTGTCGAAATCGCCATGCGATGCACAACGCGCGTGCGGACCCGCAAGCCTATCCTGCCGAATTTCGGCACCGGTCCCGATGCCGGGGCTCTCGACGAAGGCGAGGAGCTGCAGCGTCAGGCCGAGGAGGGGCTTGCCAAGCGTCTCGCAGCGCACGGCCCCGCGCCCGGCCTGACCGAGCAGGATTATCACGACCGTCTTGCGTTCGAGATCAGCATCATCCGCAAGATGAAGTTCCCCGGCTACTTCCTGATCGTGTCGGACTTCATCAAATGGGCGAAGGATCACGACATTCCGGTCGGCCCGGGCCGTGGTTCGGGTGCGGGCTCGCTGGTTGCTTACGCGCTCACCATCACCGATCTCGATCCGCTGCGCTTCAGCCTGCTGTTCGAGCGCTTCCTGAATCCCGAACGCGTGTCGATGCCCGACTTCGATATCGACTTCTGCGTCGATAACCGCGAACGCGTGATTGAATACGTGCAGAAGCGCTACGGCGAGGAGCAGGTCGCGCAGATCATCACCTTCGGTACGCTGCTTGCGCGCGGCGTAATGCGCGATGTGGGTCGCGTGCTCGAAATGCCCTACGGCCAGGTGGACAAGCTCACGAAGCTCGTGCCCCAGAACCCGGCCAATCCCGTGACGCTGGCACAGGCCATCGAAGGCGAGCCGAAGCTGCAGGCCGCGATCGAGGAAGAGCCGGTCGTCAAGCGCATGCTCGACATCGCTCAGAAGCTCGAAGGCCTCCATCGCCATGCGTCCACGCACGCCGCAGGCGTTGTGATCGGTGATCGTCCGCTGCAGGAACTGGTGCCGCTCTATCGAGATCCGAAGACCGGCATGCGCGTGACCCAGTTTAACATGAAGTGGGTCGAGCAGGCGGGCCTCGTGAAGTTCGACTTCCTGGGTTTGAAAACGCTCACCGTGCTGCGCACGGCGGTCGATCTGATCAAGCGCAAAGGCATCCACATCGATCTGTCGGCGCTACCGCTCGATGACCGCAAAAGCTACGAGATGCTCCGGCGCGGCGAAACGGTCGGCGTGTTCCAGGTGGAATCGGTGGGCATGCGAAAAGCCCTCGTCGAGATGGAGACCGACCGTTTCGAGGACATCATCGCCCTCGTCGCGCTCTACCGTCCGGGCCCGATGGCGAACATCCCGGTCTATTGCGCGCGCAAGCTCGGTAAGGACGAGCACAACAAGAAGGATTGGTATCCCCACGACAAGCTGGAACCGATCCTGCGCGAAACCTTCGGAATCATCGTCTACCAAGAGCAGGTGATGGAGGTCGCCAAGGTCCTCGCCGGCTACTCGCTCGGCGATGCAGACCTTCTGCGCCGCGCCATGGGTAAGAAGATCAAGGCCGAAATGGACGCTCAGCGCGAGCGTTTCGTGTCCGGCGCGGCCAAGGGCGGCCTCGAGAAGGCGAAGGCCAACGAGATCTTCGACCTGCTCGCAAAGTTCGCAGATTACGGCTTCAACAAGAGTCATGCGGCCGCCTACGCTCTTGTCGCGTTCCAGACTGCTTATCTGAAGGCAAATTTCCCGGTCGAGTTCATCGCCGCGTCCATGACGCTCGATCTCGACAATACCGACAAGCTCTCCGAATTCCGCCGCGAGGCCCAGCGTCTCGGCTTCAGGGTGATCCCGCCTTCCATCAACCGCTCGGGCGTGGTGTTCGATGTGGTCTATGACGAGGAGGGCAAGGGCTCAATCCTTTATGCGCTTGCCGCCGTGAAGGGCGTGGGGCGCCAGGCCATCGAGGCCGTGGTGGAGGCGAGGGGGGATAAGCCCTTCAAAGATCTCGCTGATTTCGCGCGCCGCATCAATCCGCGTGCGCTCAACAAGCGTACCATCGAGAACCTCATCGCCGCCGGCGCGTTCGACGAGCTGGAGCCGGACCGGGCGAAGGCCTGTGCCTCCATCGACGCCATGATGAGCCTCGCCCAGCAGGCTCACGAGGCGGCCAATGGCGGCATGGTCGATATGTTCGGCGGCATGAACGCGGCAGATGTGCAGTTGCGAATTCCTGCTTACGAGCCCTGGCCCTCGGCCGAGCGCCTGCAGCGGGAATACGACGCCGTCGGCTTCTTCCTCTCAGGTCATCCGCTCGATGAATACGGCGATCTTCTGCAGAAGTTGCGCGTCCAGACCTGGGTGGATTTCTGCCGCTCGGTGAAGGCCGGCAACTCGGTCGGCAAAGTCGCAGCCACCGTGCTCGACCGGCAGGAGCGCCGCACCAAGACCGGCAACAAGATGGGCATTCTCACCCTCTCGGATCAGACCGGGCAGTTCGAGGCCATCATCTTCTCGGAAGGGTTGATGCGCTATCGCGACACGCTCGAGCCGGGGACTGCCGTGCTGCTCATGCTCCAGGCGGGTGTCGAGGGCGAAGAGGTGAGGGCGCGCATCGGCACTGCCGAGCCTTTGGAGGAGGCCATCGCGAAGCACCAGAAGGGCATGCGCATCTTTCTGCGGGACGAGCGCCCCATCTGCAGCGTCTACGAGCGCCTGAGGGCGAAAGGAGAGGGCGAAGTCTCCCTGGTCCTCATTCTCGATGAAGGTGACCGCGAGGTTGAGGTGAAGCTTCCCGGCAAGTACATGGCGACCCCGCAGATTGCAGGCGCTCTCCGTGCCGTTCCTGGCGTGGTGGATGTGCAGATGAGCTAGCGTCAAAGCCGATCCGATTGCCGTCAGATCAGTGGATGATCAGAGCGGAGGTTCGGAAGCAATCCGCACGATGAGTTCAACATCTTGTGCGGTTACTCTCACTGAAATTGTTGGTATACTGATGAAAATTGGCCTGTCGAACTTCCGAGGATCGTGATCGCTTCCGCGGAAGCGTGAGAACGCCCTATGGCTCCTCGCCCAGCCCTTCTGTCGCTCGCGACCGCCGTTCCACCCTATATCCTGACACAGAGGGATATCGCAGTGGCTGCCCGGCAGGTATTCGGCGACCAATTTGGCGACTTCGATAAAGTTGTCCAGGTCTTCGAAACGGCAGGTGTCATTCAGCGCCATGCCGCACGGCCTCTCGAATGGTACCTGGAGCCGCATGGCTGGCCTGATCGGACGGAGGTCTACCTGCAGAGCGGTGCAGATCTCTTCGAGGAGGCGGCGCGCAAGGCTCTCGCCGCCGCCGGATTGAATGGGTCCGATGTCGACACGGTCATCACCGCATCCTCAACGGGAGTCGCAACACCAAGTCTCGATGCGTATCTGCTCGATCGGCTCGGCTTTCGTGAGGATGTGACGCGCATCCCGCTCTTCGGTCTCGGCTGCGCTGCCGGTGTGACCGGGCTGGCGGTCGCGACACGCCTGGCGGCAGCCTCTCCGGGAACCATCATCCTGTTCGTCACCGTCGAGTTGTCCACGCTGGCAGTCAGGCCCGACAAGCTGACCGCTGCGAACGTGGTCTCCACGGCTCTCTTCGCCGACGGCGCCGCAGCCCTCGTTATCAGGGCCGGAGATGGAGGCTTTGCCACGGCGCAGGGTTCCGGCGAGCATACCTGGCACGACACTCTCGACATCATGGGGTGGGATATCGACCCGGATGGGTTCGGCGTCGTCCTCGCGCGGGCGCTGCCGCCTTTCGCCGAAACCCATCTCGGACCCGCCATCGCTGGCATTCTTCAACGGCTCGATATCCCGATGTCGTCCATCGACCGCTTCGTGTGCCATCCCGGCGGACCGAAAATCATTACGGCACTCGAGCAGGTCCTTCATCTTGACCAAGGAACGCTCGACCATGAGCGGGAAATTCTTGCAACGCACGGCAACATGTCCGCCCCGACAGTTCTGTTCGTGCTGGAGAGAGTCCTGCGCGCTGGCCTGCCGCAGCGCTGCCTTCTGATTGCCATGGGGCCCGGATTCACGGCCACCTGCCTCGTCCTGGAACGCTGCTCATGAGTCTGGGCCTCGCTCTCCTGACTCTCGTAACGCTGCAGAGGATGGGCGAACTCGCCTGGGCTCGACGCAACACGCGGCGCCTCAAGGCGCGCGGGGCCGTCGAGGTCGCGCCGGGGCATTACGGGCTGATCGTCCTTGTGCACGCTGCATGGCTTCTTGGTCTCTGGATCCTGGCCTGGGATCGTCCTTTGGCGCTGGGCTGGGCGGGAGTGTACGTCGCCTTGCAGGTCGCGCGTTTCTGGGTTCTGGCATCCCTCGGCGAGCGCTGGACCACACGGATCGTCGTCCTGCCAAGGGCGCCGCTGGTTCGTACGGGACTATACCGGTTCATGAATCATCCGAATTATTGCATTGTCGCCGCCGAGGTCGCCGTTCTGCCCCTTGCTTTCGGGCTTATCGGATATGCCCTCCTGTTTTCCGTTTTGAACGCTGCCGTGCTGATGATTCGGATCCGAGCAGAAACGCGGGCCCTCAAAGAATTCTCTCAACCTCAGGCCACGTAGGGCGATGACGGCGGGCATTGTGCCGGACGAATTCGTTTCGTTTCGCACCTGGGCAGGTTTCTGCGCTATGGGACTCGGCATGTTCATGGCGATCCTGGACATCCAGGTCGTGGCCACGTCCCTGCCGGAAATCCGGTCTGCACTCGATATCCCGCCAGATCAGATGAGTTGGGTGCAGACTGCCTATCTCATTGCCGAGGTGATCTCGATTCCGCTGACTGGCTGGCTGACACGCATGCTGACCATGCGCGGTCTGTTCACGATCGCCGTCGCCATCTTCACGACGGCCTCCATCGGCTGTGCCGCGAGCACCGGATTCGCTTCGCTGACGACATGGCGGGTGCTGCAAGGGTTCGCGGGAGGGACGCTGATTCCTTTGGTCTTTTCAGCGGTCTTCCTGCTTTTTCCGAAAAACATCGAGCCGGTTGCGACCACCATCGCCGGCGTCCTTGCCGTCCTGGCACCGACACTGGGTCCCGTCGTCGGCGGCTGGATCACGCAGACCTATTCCTGGCATTGGCTGTTCCTGATCAACGTCGCTCCCGGCCTTGCCGCCGGCCTGGTCGGCCTGTTCTGCATGCCGCGGGACCGTTCGAACCTCGGCTTGGCACGTGCATTCGATTGGCTCGCATTGGTCAGCATTGCTTTATGCCTTGCCGCCCTGGAAATAGGATTGAAGGAAGCCCCCCACCGTGGGTGGCTGTCGCCGGGTGTCTTTGCGATCTTCGCTCTCTGTATTGTTGCAGGAAGTCTTTTTGTCACCCGTTCATTGCGGACCTCAGAGCCTGTCGTGGACCTGTCGGCTCTCCGCGATCGGCGCCTTGTCGTCGGGTGCGCATTGAGTTTTCTCACCGGCATCGGACTTTATGGTTCTGTCTACCTCATGCCTGTCTTTCTCTCCTTCGTACGGGGCCATGGGGCGCTGCGTATCGGAGAGATCATGTTGGTCACCGGTGTCGCACAACTCGTGTCCGCTCCTCTCGTCATTCGGGCGGAACGCCGGGTCAACGCTGTCGTCCTCACAATCATCGGATTTGTACTCTTCGGCCTTGGCCTCGGTCTGAGCGCATTTCAGCCGCGTGATGCAGACTTCTATGAGATGTTCTGGCCGCAGATAATTCGCGGCATTGCGATCATGCTCTGTCTTCTGCCTCCGACGCGCGTCGCGCTGGGGCATCTTTCGCCCGAGCGCGTGCCCAATGCGAGCAGCCTGTTCAATCTCATGCGCAATCTCGGTGGCGCGATCGGTCTTGCCCTGATCGACACGGTGATTTGGACCCGTGCTCCCGAGCATTCACGGGTCCTGCTGGCCCGTCTCACGACAGGGGATCTTGAGGCCGCGCGTGCCATCGGTATTCCCGAAAGCTTCCTGTCGGGACCCTTGCCGTCTCCCGATAATCCCATGGTTCAGGCCTATGTGCGTCCGCTGCTCGAGCGTGCGGGGCTGGCCGCGGCAACGAACGAAGCCTGGGCGATGATTGCCTCCTTCGCTCTTATGGGCCCGATCATTCTCATCCTGTCAGGCTTGACGAGGGAAGCGGCCTCTATCGCTGAGCCATAGTTCCGCAATTGCCGGTAACGATGTGAAAACGAGGTGGGGGCGGGGAAGCGGGCGATTCGACCTTTCGCATCATGGCGGAGCATGTGAGCCGGGGCATCTGGAGAGGGGACCCGCTGACCAGATCCCTGAAAAATGAGACAAAGCGCAAGGCTCTGGGGACAAGCAGAGCCCTAGGAACCCAGGGATAGGCCAGACATTCGCGATCTTCCGCAGACCTTTGTCTCCTGTGGGCTCTTACCTTGCCATTTCAGCTTGCGTTTTGAGCCGTTTACCCCTATATGCGCCCCCATTCCACACGCGGAAACCGCCTCGTGAGCCCATGAGGTATCCCGGTGGCCGGCAGGGCCGGTCCACTGTTCCGCGGAGGCTTAACCGGAGAAAAACTATGGCGCTTCCTGATTTCTCGATGCGTCAGCTGCTGGAAGCTGGCGCTCACTTTGGCCACCAGGCCCACCGTTGGAACCCGAAGATGGGTCAATACATCTTCGGCACCCGCAACAACATCCACATCATCGACCTCGCTCAGTCGGTCCCGATGCTGCACCGCGCCCTCCAGGCCGTCAGTGACACGGTGGCCAAGGGCGGTCGCGTGCTCTTCGTCGGCACGAAGCGTCAGGCTGCTGATGCCGTTGCCGATGCTGCCAAGCGTTCGGCTCAGTACTATGTGAACTCCCGCTGGCTCGGCGGCATGCTCACCAACTGGAAGACGATCTCCGGCTCGATCCAGCGCCTGCGCAAGGTCGACGAGATCCTCGCCGGTGGCGGCCAGGGCCTCACGAAGAAAGAGCGTCTTATGCTCGCTCGTGAGAAGGAGAAGCTCGAGCGTGCTCTCGGCGGCATCAAGGACATGGGCGGCACGCCTGACCTGATCTTCGTCATCGACACCAACAAGGAACAGCTGGCGATCAAGGAGGCGAACCGCCTCGGCATCCCGGTTGCTGCCATTGTCGACACGAACTGCGATCCGGACGGCATCGCTTTCCCGGTCCCGGCCAACGACGACGCCGGCCGTGCGATCTCGCTCTATTGCGACCTCGTTGCCCGCGCCGCTCTCGATGGCATCTCCCGTGGTGCTGGCGCCATGGGCATCGACATCGGCGAGTCCGAGAACCCGATGGCCGAAGAGCTCCCGGCAAATGATACCGCCGCCTATGAAGGCGAGCAGTTCGAGCGTCTGGCCGCTCCCCGCGGCGCTCCGGACGATCTGACCAAGCTGAACGGCGTTGGCCCGCAGCTCGAGAAGAAGCTGAACGAAGCCGGCATCTTCCATTACTGGCAGCTGGCCGCCATGCAGCCGGGCGACATCGCCCAGCTCGACAAGGACCTGAAGCTGAACGGCCGCCTCGAGCGTGACGGCTGGATCGATCAGGCCCGCGCGATGATCGAAGCCGCTGCGGCGTAAATCTCTTGGCGCCGCCTGCAGCGCATCGTGCGGAAAAGTGGATCCGGTTTTCCGCCATAAACGATGCGCTACTCTATAGGGGCATCGGATGGACCCCAAAAGTGCAAATCCACTTTTGGGTCTGATGCTCCGGCGGCGCTTGAACGAATGATCGAGCCCGGCGTTCCATGAGCGCCGGGCTCCCTCTATGCAAGAACCTGTGAAAGGATAAGCCATGGCGAATATCACCGCTGCGATGGTGAAGGAGCTGCGCGAGACGACCAGCGCAGGCATGATGGACTGCAAGGCTGCTCTCGCCGAAACCAACGGCGACATGGAAGCCGCCATCGACTGGCTCCGCAAGAAGGGCCTCTCCAAGGCTGCCAAGAAGGCCGGCCGCGTTGCTGCCGAGGGACTCGTTGCCGTCGAGTCGTCCGGTCATACGGCCACCATCCTCGAGGTCAACTCGGAGACGGACTTCGTTGCCCGCAACGACCAGTTCCAGGCTTTCGTCCGCGAGGCCGCCAAGATCGGCCTGAACGGCAACGGCACCATCGAGTCGCTTGAAGCCGCTACGTTCCCCGGTTCGTCCACGACCGTGAAGGATCGCCTGCAGGAGCTCATCGCCACCATCGGCGAGAACATGACCCTGCGCCGCATCGCGAAGCTTGAAGTCTCGAAGGGCGTGATCGCAACTTACGTGCACAACGCTGTCGCCGAGGGTCTCGGCAAGATCGGCGTGCTCGTTGCGCTTGAGTCCGAGGGGGACGTTGAGGCTCTCAGCACGCTCGGCCGTCAGATCGCCATGCACGTGGCTGCGACCAGCCCGGTTGCTCTCGACGCTTCGGGCGTCGACCAGGCCACCATTGACCGCGAGACCGCGATCCTGCGCGATAAGAACGCCGGCAAGCCGGACAACGTCATGCAGAAGATCATCGAGAGCGGCCTGAAGAGCTACTTCAAGGAAGTCACGCTCCTCGAGCAGCCCTTCGTGCACGATCCGTCCAAGACTGTGACGCAGGTGCTGAAGGAAGCCGAGTCCAAGGCCGGCAAGCCGGTCGCTCTGAAGGCCTTCGTCCGCTACGCTCTCGGCGAGGGCATCGAGAAGGAAGAGGCCCCAGACTTCGCGGCAGAAGTCGCGGCCCAGGCCGGTCTCAAGGCCTAAAGCAAGAAACAAAAACGGCGGCTTCTCAGCCGCCGTTTTCATGAGAAGGCTACAAATCCGGCAAACTCTCCTGAACCCTATCCTTTGAGATGGCCCGAAGCCCTCATCTGGATAATGGCTTCCGGCGAGCCATGCTGAAATGATCGCGAAACGAGGAGACCGACAGTGGCACAATTCCGGCGCATTCTGGTGAAGCTTTCGGGAGAGGCCTTGATGGCTCCCGATGGATATTGGTTGGATTCCGAAGTCCTTTCCCGCTTGGCCCGGGATCTCGCCAGAGCCACCAAGGCCGGATTCGAGATCGCTGTCGTGATCGGCGGCGGCAACATCATTCGCGGCGCGCGCATGAGCGCTGCCGGCTGGATCGACCGTCCCACCGCCGATTCCATGGGCATGCTCGGCACCGTCATGAACTCCCTGGCCATCGAGACGGCCCTGAACGCTGCAGGCGTTCCGGCCCGCACCATGTCGGCTGTATCCATGCCGACGATCTGCGAAACCTATGCCCGCCAGCCCGCTCTGCATCACCTGGACAAGGGACAGGTGATCGTACTTGCCGGCGGCACCGGTAACCCGTTCTTCACCACCGATACCTCGGCGGTGCTGCGTGCAGCGGAACTCAGGTGCGATGCGGTGCTGAAGGCGACCCAGGTAGATGGCGTCTATTCCGCCGACCCGAAGAAGGATCCCAGCGCCGTCCGCTTCGATCGCCTCACCCATGACGAAGCCATCGCCAAGGATCTGAAGGTGATGGACACGGCCGCCTTCGCCCTGGCCCGGGAGAGCAAGCTCTCGATCATCGTCGGTTCGGTCCACGCGCCGAGCTCGGTCACCGATCTCCTGCTCGGAAATGTGCCGTCGACAATTGTGGTCCCGTAAGGCGCATCGTGTGGAAAAGTGGTTCCGGTTTTCCGCACAAAACGATGCGTCACTCAAAAAGGCATCGAATGAGTCCCAAAAGTGGTGCCCACTTTTGGGTCCGATGCTCTGGGGCCTTGATGCGGGACCTTGGGCAGCGTAAGCCCGTTTCTAGAGAGTTCGCGTAAGGAAAAGATCTCCATGGCTACGACCTTTGACCTCGCCGATGTCAAGCGCCGAATGCAGGGCGCCATCAACGCTTTCAAGAACGACCTCGCCAGCCTGCGTACGGGCCGCGCTTCGCCGAACCTTCTCGACCCGATTCAGGTCGATGCCTACGGCTCGCTGCTGCCGATCTCGCAGGTCGCCACCGTCAACGTCCCGGAGCCGCGCCTGCTCAGCGTTCAGGTGTGGGATCGCGGCATGGTTTCTGCCGTGGAAAAGGCCATCCGTGAGTCGGATCTTGGCCTCAATCCGCAAACGGAAGGCCAAGTCATCCGCCTGCGCATCCCCGAGATGAACGAGCAGCGTCGCAAGGAGATGGTGAAGGTCGCGCACAAATATGCTGAAGAGGCGCGCGTTGCCGTCCGCCACGTGCGCCGCGACGGTCTCGACCTGCTCAAGAAACTCGAGAAGGACTCGGTCATCAGCGAGGATGATGCCAAGCGCGATGGTGACCAAGTCCAGAAGGCTACCGATCAGTTCGTTGCTGAAATCGACCACCTGCTGGTGGCCAAGGAAAAGGAAATCATGCAAGTCTGATCAACTTCAGACTTGCATCGGAAACGCATCATGAGCGGCGAAGCCAAGCGGTCGGCTCCCATTCTGGCCCGTCAAGGAACGGGCGAGGGGGCGCCGGCCCATGTTGCCATCATCATGGATGGAAACGGCCGTTGGGCCGCTCAGAGAGGCTTGCCGCGCTTCGAGGGCCACCGCAAAGGCATCGAGGCGATCCGGCGTGCCGTGCGTACGGCCACCGATCTCGGCATCCGGTATCTGACCGTCTACAGCTTCTCCGCCGAGAATTGGCGCCGCCCCGAAGAGGAGGTCTCCTTCCTCATGGGGCTTCTCAAGCGCTTCGTGCGCCACGATCTGGCCGAGCTCCACGCCAACAATGTGCGCGTTCGGATCATCGGCGAACGAGGGGGCTTGGCCTCCGACATTCGCCTTCTGCTGGATGAGGCTGAGCAGCTGACCCGCAACAATACGGGCCTGACCCTGGTGATTGCCTTCAATTACGGCGGCCGCCAGGAGATCGTGAGCGCGGTGCGCGCTCTGGCCCAGAAGGTCAAGGAAGGCACGCTCGATCCGTCCGCCATCGACATGGGCATGATCGGCGAGGCGCTCGACACGCGCGGCATCCCCGATCCGGATCTCGTCATCCGCACTTCCGGCGAGCAGCGGGTGTCGAACTTCCTCACGTGGCAAACGGCCTATTCCGAGTTCGTCTTCCTGCCCGATTTCTGGCCCGATTTCGACGAGGCGATCTTCAAGGCCGCCATTGATGAGTATTCCCGCCGCGACCGGCGCTTCGGCGGCCTGAGCGCCAAGGCTAGCTGACGATGGCTTCCCACGAAGGCCCCGCCTTGACGTCAAGCGCTCCTAAACCACCCACAAGCGAGCTGAAGACCCGGGTTCTGTCCGCGATCGTGATGGTCGCGCTGGCTTTGGGAACCGCCTATTGGGGCGGCTGGCCTTTTGCCCTGTTCTGGCTCGCGGCCGGCATCGCCGTGATGGTCGAATGGACGGACATGACCAAGGTCGAGCCGCGCCGGATCGTGCAGACAGTTTTCGGTTTGGGAGCTCTGGCTCTCACCGTGCTTTTCCTATCCGACGTGAGCTTCACGGCCGGAGCCGTGACGGCTCTTGTTGCCCTGGCTCTCGGCATGCTGCTCACGAAGGGCACCTACAACAAACTCTGGGCAGCCACCGGCTTTGCCTACGCCATGGTGATCGTTCTCGTGCCGCCCATGGTCCGGGCCTATCCGGACGTCGGCGTTCTCGGACTCATCTGGATGTTCGCGGTGGTCTGGGCGACGGATATCGCCGCTTATTTTACCGGCCGTGCTTTTGGAGGACCGAAGCTCTGCCCCGCCATCAGCCCGAAGAAAACCTGGTCAGGGTTCTTTGGGGGGCTCTTTGCCGCATCTCTTGCCGGCTTTCTGGTCGTGTGGGTGGGCGAGCGCTTCGGTGTGACACATTCCTTTCATCCGTGGGGTACGATAGCACTTTCCATGGTCGCTTCCATTGCAAGCCAGATCGGCGATCTGGGCGAGTCGGCGCTCAAGCGCCATTGCGATGTGAAGGATTCGAGCCATCTTATTCCTGGTCATGGCGGCGTGATGGACCGCCTCGACGGTTTCTGGGCCGTTGCTGTCATTGCCGGTATTGTTCTTCTCGTTGCGTCCGGAGTTACATAATCTTTCATGGTCCGCTCCCTCACGATCCTCGGGGCCACCGGCTCCATTGGCCGCTCCACGGCGGAGGTGGTTCTGGCGCATCGGGATGCGTTTCATGTCGAGGCCGTTGTCGGTGGACGCAATGCGCTGACACTGGCGGAAACGGCCAAGCGCTTGGGGGCCAAGTTCGCAGCTTTGTCCGATGAGAGTGGGGCTGGAGCCTTAAGAGACGCGCTTGCCGGGTCGGGAATTCAGAGCGGGGCAGGCCGCTCCGCGGTGCTCGAGGCGGTGGATCGTCCGTCCGAGATCATCCTGGCGGCCATCAGTGGAACCGCCGGTTTGGAGCCGACCCATGCGGCTCTGAAGCCGGGCAGGCGGATTGCTCTCGCCAACAAGGAAAGCCTCGTCTGCGCGGGCACTGCCTTCATGACGGATGCACGCCGGATCGGCGCCGAGATCATGCCTGTGGATTCCGAGCATAATGCTCTGGAACATGCCCTGGCGGCAGGGCGGAACGGCGATGTGGAAAAGGCGGTGATAACCGCAAGTGGCGGCCCGTTCCGCACGTGGCCGCGGGAGCAGATCGCCAAGGCCAGTGCCAAGGAGGCCTCGGCTCATCCGGTCTGGTCAATGGGCTCCAAGATCAACATCGATTCCGCCACCTTAATGAACAAGGGGCTGGAGCTGATCGAAGCGCACCACCTGTTCGATCTGGAGGGCGAACGCCTCGATGTGCTCGTCCATCCCGAGGCCATCGTTCATGGCCTCGTCCAATGGGGTGACGGCGCCGTGACTGCAGGGCTTGCGCTGCCGGATATGAAGGTACCGATCGCCAATGCCCTGCAGAATCGCGAACGGCTGTTCATGGACCTGCCCCGTCTCGATCTTGCCGCGATTGGCCGTTTAACCTTCGAGAGAGCAGACGAGGTGCGGTTTCCGTGCCTGGCACTTGCCAAGGCAGCACTTCAGTTCGGAGGGGCAATGCCCACGATTCTGAATGCCGCCAACGAGATCGCGGTCGAGGCCTACATGGCAGACCAAATAGGATTTTATACAATATCTGAGATAGTTGAGGACGTTTGCTCAACCTTCTCTGGAGGCGGGAGGGCTCCGGCGACGGTCGCGGAAGCCTTGGCCATTGATGGCGAGGCCCGAGACATGGCACGGCGCTTCATTCCCGCCAAGCAGGTTTAATGCGCTCTTGAGAGCGTGAAAGGGACGATGATGGGCTGGCTTTCAACAATCGGCGGGGCGACAGGATCGTTCGCTCTGACCATCTTTGCCTTCCTTGTAGTGCTGACGGTGGTGGTCTTCATCCACGAATACGGCCACTACTGGGTCGGACGCCGGTGCGGAATTGGCGTGACGGCCTTCTCCATCGGCTTCGGACGCGAACTAATCGGCTGGACGGATAAGCACGGCACCCGCTGGAAGATCTCCGCTATTCCCCTCGGAGGCTACGTGAAGTTCGTCGGTGACGTGAATGCGGCAAGCGTTCCGGATGCAGAGGGCCTCCAGCAGATGTCGCCCGAGCAGCGGGCTATCAGTTTTCCTCATCAAAGTGTCGCCAGGCGTGCAGCCACAGTTGCGGCGGGGCCGATCGCCAATTTCATCCTGGCGATCGCCATCTTTGCGGGCTTCAACTACTTCAGTGGGAAGATGGTCCTGGAGCCGGTGATCGAGAGGGTTATTCCTGGTAGCGCGGCCGAAGAGGCGGGCTTCCAGCCTCATGACGTCATCCGTTTCATTGACGGCACCCGTATTGAGACCTTCGCCGACATGCAGATGATCGTCAGCTCGAGTTCGGGCGAGGCGCTCAATTTCGTGGTTGAGCGCGACGGTCGGGCCGTGAATCTGACAGCCACTCCCAAGGTGGAGGAGCGGGAGACGCCCTTCGGCAAGCAGCGCATCGGCCTCCTGGGCGTTCAGGCTCCCCAGGACCGCTCAGCTATCAAGAGCATCTCCTATTCCCCTTGGGGCGCCTTGAAGGCTGGCGCCGTTGACACCTGGAATCAGGTGGATCGGACCTTCAACTTCTTGCGCCGCCTAATCCTGGGCCGAGAGTCGATCGACCAGCTCTCCGGGCCGGTGGGCATCGCTCGAATCGCGGGCACTGCCTATGAGGTCGGCGGGATCTACAGCCTGGTGAACCTGATCGGCTTCATGTCCGTCTCGATTGGCCTCATTAACCTTTTTCCCATTCCGCTGCTCGATGGCGGGCACCTTTTGTTTTATGCAATTGAAGCCGTTCGCGGTCGGCCTTTGAGCGAAAGGGCCCAGGAAATCGGCTTCCGGATCGGCTTCGCCTTCGTGGCGATGCTGATGCTTCTGGCGACCTGGAGCGACCTGACCCGCTCGTTCGGATGAGGACTCGTTCACCTTGCCACAGGATTTGTGGTGGGCAGAACGTGACAAGGGCGCAACGCCGGTTAAAAATTGCTACTCTGTTTGTATGGGCCGTTTGCAATAGCGGCGAAAGTTTGTACAAGCGGGGCAGCACCAAATAAGGTTGGGACACCTGTCGCCAGCCCGCGGGCCTGCCCCGCGACGGACAAAGTATAAAAGAAACGGGCCAGTTGATGATGTCGACGACCACGCCACGCCGGAAGAAGCCGGCCGCCACCGCAGTGATTGCCATGAGCGCGCTGATGGCTGGCCTTACCGTTGCGGACAGCGCTCTCGCTCAGCGGGCGCCGCAGACGAGCCGCCGCGCTTCCGCCGCCCAGGGGCCCCTGATCAACCGCGTTGCCATCGAGGGCAACAGCAAGGTCGAGAAGGCGCTCATCGAGGGTGAGCTTCAGACCCGGGCCCGTACGCCCGTGAATCAGGCAACCATCGACGCCGACGTGCAGCGCATCCTGGAGATCTACCGTCGCACGGGCCGTGGTCTTGCCCAGGTTACGCCACGTATCGTGGACCTGCCGAATGGCCGCGTCGACGTGGTCTACACCATCGTCGAGGGCGACAAGACGGGCGTGAAAGAGATTCGTTTCGTCGGCAACAACGAGATTTCCGCCGGCCGTCTGCGTGGCATCATGCAGACCACGGAAACCAACATCCTCAGTTTCCTGAAGAGCAGCGACGTCTATGATCCGGATCGTCTCGCCAATGACCTGGAACTGATCCGCCGTTACTACCTGAAGAACGGCTATGCCGATTTCCGCATCGTCTCCAGCGATGTGACGTTCGACCCCAATGCGGGCGGCTACATCGTCACTATCGCCATCGAGGAAGGCCCGCAGTACCGGGTTGGCAGTGTCAGCATCGATTCCCGCATTCCGACGGTGAATGCTGAGGCTCTGCGCAGCGACCTCTCGATCTCTTCCGGTTCGGTCTACAATGCCGATGCTGTGGAGAAGTCGGTTCAGGCCGTTACCAGGACCGTGGCTCGTCAGGGCAATCCCTTCGTTCAGGTTCGTCCCGTTGGCACCCGTGATCCTTCGACCCGCACGGTCAATCTCGGCTACGTGGTCGAGGAAGGTCCGCGTATCTACATCGAGCGCATCAACATCCGTGGCAACACCCGTACCCGCGACTACGTCATCCGTCGCGAGTTCGACCTGGGTGAGGGCGATGCCTACAACCAGGTATTCATCGACCGCGCCGAGCGCCGTCTGAATAACCTCGGCTACTTCAAGCGCGTTCGCATTTCCAATGAGCCGGGCTCCTCGGCCGACCGCGTGGTCGTGAACGTGGATGTGGAAGATCAGTCCACCGGTGCCTTCTCGATCTCGGGCGGTTACTCGACGGCTGACGGCTTCATCGGTGAAGTTTCGGTCAGCGAGTCGAACTTCCTGGGTCGCGGCCAATTCGTTCGCGTGGCGGGCCAGCTGGGCCAGCGCGCGCACGGCATCGACTTCTCCTTCACGGAGCCGTACTTCCTCGGCTACCGCATGGCTGCTGGTATCGACCTGTTCTCGAAGTTCAGCGATCAGACCAAATATTCCCGCTATGAGAACCGCATGACGGGTGGTCAGCTCCGCCTCGGCCTGCCGATGACGGAAGAGTTCACGCTCACCCTGCGCTACTCGCTGTATCAGCAGGATCTGACGATCCCGAACGATGAGGATAAGCCGTACAACGACTGCTCGTTCCCGATCCCGGGAGTCACGACGAGCACCAACTGTCTGGCGAATGGCGAGGCGTCGCTGGCGATCAAGGAGTCGCAGGGCGACACTCTCACGTCGCTTGCCGGCTTGACCTTCAACTATAACACCCTCGACAGCACCCGCGATCCGCGCAACGGTTTCTATGCCGAAGTGAAGACGGACTTCGCCGGTCTCGGCGGTGACTCACGCTACTTCCGTGCCACTGGCGATGCTCGTTACTACTACGAGATTTTCGAGGATGTGGTGGGTATCGCGCGCGTCCAGGGTGGTCACATCGTCGGACTTGGAAACGACAATGACGGCGCCGATCTGCGGATTGTGGACCACTTCTTCATGGGGCCGTCGCTGGTCCGCGGCTTCGCCACGAACGGGCTTGGTCCGCGCGATATTTCGAGCCCTGACGCCAATGCCAACGCCATCGGCGGCACCACCTATTTCGGCGGTTCGCTCGAAGTCCAGTTCCCGCTCTTCGGTTTGCCGCGTGATCTGGGTCTGAAGGGTGCCGTCTTCGCCGATGCCGGTACGCTCTACGGCTATGAGGGCCCGACCCAATTCAATCCTGGCGGCGGAAGCGTTTTCGATCCCGATGGCGGCGGAGTCTGCGAGCGGGTTGCGGGACAGCCGCAGGATTGCATCAGGGTCCTTGATAGCGACAAGATCCGTTCCTCGGTCGGTGCTTCGCTCCTCTGGAGCTCGCCCCTCGGCCCGATCCGCTTCGACTACGCAGTGGCTCTCTCGAAGGAAGAGGGTGAGCTTCAGGCGGATGGCACGCGGATCGGTGGCGACCGCACCCAGGCCTTCCGCTTCTCTGGCGGTACACGCTTCTAATCGGGGAGGGCGCCTTGATGGCGCCCTCACGTTTTCATGACAGAATCAATTTTCTTTCCGCAAATCCAGACGCTGAACCTGCGTCAGGTGGCGGAGATGGCGCAGACAACGCTCCCCGACGGTGCCGACGGGGAGTTTTTGCTTAAAGGCGTCGCTCCGCTTGAGAGCGCAGGCCCGAATGACTTGGCCTATATGGACAATCCGGCTTATGTGGGCGCCCTAGGTTCCACTCGCGCCGGGGCTTGCCTCGTCACGCCTCGTTTCGCGTCGAAGGTGCCCTCTCACACCATCGCGATCGTGACCCCGCTGGCTTATCGGGTTTTCGCTCAGGTCATGGGCAGGATGTTCCCCTCCGCCATGCGGCCGGAATCCTCCTTTGCCGCCACGGGCATCTCGCCAGGTTCCTTTGTTCACCCGACAGCGCGCCTGGAATATGGCGTCACCGTGGATCCGGGCGCGGTCGTCGGCCCTTATGCCGAAATCGGTGCGGGAACCATCGTCGGCGCTCATACGGTCATCGGCCCGCATGTGAAGATCGGTCGGGATTGTTCCTTGGCGCCGCATGTGACCGTATCCAACGCCTTCATCGGAAACCGCGTCATCCTGCACCCGGGCGTGCGCATCGGCCAGGATGGATTCGGCTTCGCCATGGGGCCGCAGGGGCACCTCAAGGTGCCGCAGATCGGGCGGGTCATCATCCAGGATGACGTTGAGATCGGAGCCAATACCACCGTAGACCGCGGCGCGAGCCGCGATACGGTGATCGGTGAGGGCACCAAGATCGATAATCTCGTCCAGATCGGCCATAATGTTGTCATCGGGCGGCATTGCGTGATCGTGGCCCAGGTCGGCATCGCCGGCTCAAGCACGCTCGAGGATTATGTGGCTCTCGGCGGCCAAGTTGCTGTCAAGGGCCATGTGCGGATCGGCATGGGGGCGCAGATTGCCGCCACCAGCGGCGTGAACGGCGATGTCCCCCCGGGCGCACGCTGGGGCGGCATTCCCGCCCGACCCATGCGCGAATGGTTCCGTGAAATCACCGCATTGAAAAAGCTTGCATCCACGGGCGATTCCGACAAAGACGACGGCGCATCGTCCTAAAATATCGATACGCCAGCCCTATCCGGAGAATTCAGTCATGTCCGAAGCGCCCACCACGCTTCAAACCGCCGATATTCTCGAGATTCTCGAGCTGTTGCCGCACCGCTATCCCTTCCTGTTGATCGACAAGATCATCGATATCGACGGCGACAATTCGTGCATCGGCATCAAGAACGTCACCTTCAATGAGCCACAATTCACGGGCCATTTCCCGTCTCGCCCGATTTTCCCGGGCGTGTTCCTCATCGAGGCCATGGCTCAGACGGCGGGTGCGATCTGCGTGAAGGCCAAGATGGCCGAGCAGGCGAAGCCGAAGCAGGTGTTCTTCATGACGATCGACAAGGTGAAGTTCCGCAAGCCCGTGCAGCCCGGCGATCGGGTCGAGTTCCATATGAAGAAGCTCAACAACCGCCGCAACATGTGGTGGTACAAGGGCGAGGCCAAGGTTGACGGCGTGCTCGTCTGCGAGGCTGAGGTCAGCGCCATGCTGGTGACCGACTGATGGAAACGGTGATTCATCCGACTGCCATTATTGAGGATGGTGCCAAGATCGGGGCCGGCGTCAAGATCGGCCCGTTCTGCACTGTTGGTCCGGAGGTCGAGCTGGGCGAGGGCTGCCAGCTCATGAGCCATGTGGCGCTTGCCGGCAAGACCAGGATCGGCCCCCGCACGCGCATCTTTCCCTTCGCGTCCATTGGCCATATCCCGCAGGACCTGAAATATCGCGGCGAGGCTTCGACGCTGGAGATCGGTGCCGATTGCATGATCCGCGAGGGCGTGACCATGAATCCCGGAACCGAAGGCGGCGGCCTGCGCACCCTTATCGGCGACCGCTGCACCTTTCTTGCCGGCTCTCACGTGGGCCACGACACAAAGGTCGGCAACGACTGCATCCTGTCCAACAATGTGATGCTGGCAGGCCACGTCACGGTCGGCAATTTCGTGATCTTCGGCGGTGGCTCCGCAGTGATCCAGTTTGCCCGTGTGGGCAACCACGCCTTCGTGGGCGGCTTGTCGGGCCTTGAGAACGATCTCATCCCCTATGGCATGGCCATGGGCAACCGCGCGCATCTCGCGGGCCTCAACATCATCGGCATGCGCCGTCGCAACTTCACCCGCGAGCAGATCCACGACATCCGCCGCGCCTATCGCCTGCTCTTCGCAGACGAAGGCACGCTTTCGGAGCGCGTCGAGGATGTGGCGGCTGAGTTCGGTAACCACCCCTTCGTGCACGAAATCCTGGACTTCATCCGTGAGGGCAAGGATCGCTCGATCTGCACGCCCCGGGATCCGGTTAGCTCCTCCGGTTGAGGCTGAATGCAGCCCCAGCGTGAGATAGAAGCAGGAGCCGGCTCCCATGAGCTGGCTTCTTCTGCAAACGGCCCGATTGCCATTGTTGCCGGGAGCGGACGCCTTCCCATTCAGGTCGTCGAGCACCTCGAACAGACGGGGCAGGATTATCGCGTGCTTGCCTTCCGGGGCTTTGCAGCGCCGGAACTGCGCAAGAAAGCCCATGCGAATGTGGGCCTTCTCGATCTCAAGACCATCCTGCACACCCTGGACAGCTGGAAGCCGCGCGCGGTTTCCCTCGTCGGCGCCGTGCGTCGACCGGGCTTTTCCGCATTGCTTGGAGCCTATTCGGCCCTGCGCAACATGCAGGAGGTGAAAGAGGTCATCACCCGTGGTGACGACCAGGTTCTGCGAGGCGCCGTGATGCTCATCGAAGAGCGCGGTCATCGGGTCGTGGGTGCGCATGAGCTTGCTCCGAATCTCGTTGCAGCACGTTCTTTGGGCGGATTCTTGAAACCGAACGAGGATGACCAGCAGGCCATCGCGGTCGGCCTCGATCTGCTCGCTTCGCTTTCGGCTTTCGATATCGGGCAGGGCGCCGTCATCGCGCGCAAGCATGTGCTCGCCATCGAAGGACCCGAGGGTACGGACCGCATGCTGCGCCGAGTTACGGGCCTTCGCCAATCCTGGTTCGGACTTCGCCGTCGGAAAGAGGGCGGGGTACTGATCAAGGCCGCCAAGCGCGGGCAGGATCTGCGCGTTGACATGCCGACCATCGGCCCGCGCACTGTTGCAGAAGCCGCGAAAGCAGGCCTCTCCGGGATCGCCATCGGCGCGGGCTCCACCTTCGTCTTGGAGCAGGAGGAGACCTTGCGCACGGCTGACCGTCTCGGCCTGTTCCTCATCGCCGTCGACCTGCCCTGGATGGAGGCCGCTCGTGGCTGATCCGAAGCCGTTGAACATCTGGATCGTGTCGGGCGAGGAATCGGGCGATCAGCTCGGCGCGAAGCTCATACGTGCCCTGAAAACCCGGCTCGGAGCAGAGCGCCTGCGCTTCTGCGGTGTCGGTGGGCACGCCATGGAAACGGAGGGCTTGAAGAGCCTCTTTCCGTTGGAGGACATTGCCGTCATGGGCATTGTCGCCGTCATTGCTCGGCTGCCGACGGTATTGAACAGGATCAATCTGACTGCCGATGCGGCCGTGGTCGCCAATCCGGATTTGCTCGTCATCATCGACAGTCCCGATTTTACGCACCGTGTCGCCAAGGCCGTGCGCAAGCGCGCACCGCATATTCCAATCGTCGATTACGTGAGCCCTTCGGTCTGGGCCTGGCGTCCGGGCAGGGCCGCCAAGATGCGCGCCTATGTTGATCACCTCCTGGCGCTCCTGCCCTTCGAGCCGGAGGCGCACAAGCGCCTCGGCGGGCCGCCGACCACCTATGTGGGCCATCCCCTGATCGAGCGGGTGGGCGAGTTCAGGCCCGCACCCGGCGAGCGAAATTTTCACAAGGATGAACCGCTTAATCTCCTCGTGCTCCCCGGCAGCCGTCGCTCCGAGGTGAGCCGTCTGATCGAGACCTTCGGTGAGACGTTGAAGCTGCTTCAGCAACGCTCGCCCCGTGCTTTCGAGGTCACGCTCCCGGCCGTGCCGCATCTGGCGCAGGAGATCCGGGAGCGCACGGCCTCCTGGAGCGTGAAACCGTGCATCGTGGAAGGCGAGGCCGCCAAGTGGCAGGCCTTCCGCAGCGCCGACGCGGCACTGGCTGCTTCAGGCACCGTGACCCTTGAACTCGGCCTCTCCGGCATCCCGATGGTAGTGGCCTACAAAGTGTCGAAAATCGAGGCCGTGATCCTGCGTCCGCTCATCAAGGCGCAATCCATTGTCCTCACCAATCTCGTGCTCGGCGAAAACGCGATTCCCGAGCTCATCCAGGAGGATTGCACGCCGGAAACCCTGGCAGCGGCGCTTCTGCCGCTTCTGTCCGACACGCCGGAACGAAAGCGCCAGGAGGCCGCTCTCCAGCGCCTCGATGAGCTGATGCGGATCGGCGACGAGATGCCGAGCGAACGTGCGGCGCGCATTGTGGAGGAGGTGCTGGAAGCGCGTCGATAGTTACGCACTCCGACATCATATCCGCCACCTTTTGCCTCAACCTCCTCCTGAGGAGCAGATGAAGTCTGCGTCTCGAAGGAGACTCTAGTGTGCACTGGATCATCTTTCGAGACGGTCGCGATGCGACCTCCTCAGGAGGAGGGGCATGCTTCAAGGCGTGAGCAGTCGCGGCAAGTGTAGCCGTGACCATAAAAGACAAAGGGGCCTTTCGGCCCCTTTCTCGTGTCCGTTTCCGGATGATCTTACCCGCGCTGGGCGAGGGTCACGTAGTCGCGCTCCGGCGCGCCGGTGTAGAGCTGGCGCGGACGGCCGATACGCTGGGACGGATCCTCGATCATTTCGCTCCACTGGGCGATCCAGCCGACCGTGCGGGCCAGCGCGAACAGCACCGTGAACATCGACGTGGGGAAGCCCATCGCCTTCAGCGTGATGCCCGAATAGAAGTCGATGTTCGGGTAGAGCTTCTTCTCGATGAAGTACTCGTCCTTGAGCGCGATCTGCTCGAGTTCCATGGCGACGTCGAGGAGCGGGTCGTCTTTGATGCCGAGTTCGTTGAGCACCTCGTGGGTGGTCTTCTGCATGATGCGGGCGCGCGGGTCGTAGTTCTTGTAGACCCGGTGGCCGAAGCCCATGAGGCGGAACGGATCGTTCTTGTCCTTCGCCTTGGCGATGTACTCGGGAATACGGTCGGGCGTGCCGATCTCTTCCAGCATCTTGAGGGCGGCTTCGTTCGCGCCGCCATGGGCAGGGCCCCAGAGGCAGGCAATGCCGGCCGCGATGCAGGCGAAGGGGTTGGCACCCGAGGAGCCGGCGAGACGCACCGTCGAGGTCGAGGCGTTCTGCTCATGATCGGCATGCAGGATGAAGATGCGGTCCAGAGCGCGCGCGAGAACCGGGTTCACCTTGTACTCTTCGCAGGGCACGGCAAAGCACATGCGCAGGAAGTTGGAGGTGTAGTCGAGATCATTCTGCGGATACACGAAGGGCTGGCCGATGGAGTACTTGTAAGCCATGGCGGCGAGCGTCGGCATCTTGGCGATCATGCGCATGGAGGCGACCATGCGCTGCTGCGGATCGGAGATGTCGGTCGAGTCATGATAGAAGGCCGAGAGCGCACCGACACAGGCGACCATGATCGCCATCGGGTGGGCGTCGCGGCGGAAGCCGGTGAAGAACCGGTTCATCTGGTCATGCACCATGGTGTGGCGCGTGACGCGGTAATCGAAGTCGGCCTTCTGGGCCGCCGTCGGCAGCTCTCCGTAGAGCAGCAGATAGCAGGTCTCGAGGAAGTCGCCGTGCTCGGCGAGCTGGTCGATGGGATAGCCCCGGTAGAGGAGGACGCCCTTGTCGCCGTCGATATAGGTAATCTTCGACTCGCAGGCAGCGGTCGAGGTGAAGCCGGGATCATAGGTGAACATCCCGGTCTGGGCATAGAGTTTCGAAATATCGATGACGCTCGGGCCGATCGTGCCCTCTTTCACCGCTAGTTCCACGGCCTTGTTGTCAACTGAGAGTGTGGAGTTGGAACTCATGGGTCTTCGCCCTTTCAGCAGGAGGCCGGGCATAACCTAGAGCAACCAAGTATTCGGAGGAGGCCTTCGAGCTTCGGTTGCCGGACCGAGGTCAGCCGGTCGGGTATGAGAATGGTGCCTTCGGTAGCTTATCCGTTGGTAAGGGGCAAGCACATCTAAAGGTGGGTGCGCCTGCTACGCAGCAGGCGCGTCCTTGAGCTGATCCTGAAGCCGCAACAGGGTTTCGTCCTTGCCGAGAACCGCCATCACGTCGAAGAGTCCGGGGGAGGTGGCCCGGCCTGTCAGAGCCGCGCGCAGGGGTTGCGCCACCTGCCCGAGCTTGGCTCCGATGGCCTCCGCATGCTCGCGGATCACCGCTTCCACGCTCTGAGAGTTCCAGTCGGAGATGGCCTGCAGCTTCTCGATAATACCGACCAGACGCGCGCGGCCGTCAGCAAGGAGGCCTGCTGCCTTCTCATCCAGCTTCAGGGGGCGCTGGGCATAGAGGTAATAGGCGCTGTCCAGGAGCTCCACGAGGGTTTTGGCGCGCTCTTTCAGGCCCGGCATGGCGGCGATCAGCTTCTCACGCAGGGCAGGAGTGAACTTGCGGCCCAGATGGTGCTCGTCGCCGCCGAGTTCAGGCAGCAAATCCTCGAGCGCATTCACCAGCCGTCTGTCGTCGGCCTGGCGCATGTAATGGCCGTTGAGATTTTCCAGCTTCGCGAAATCGAAGCGCGCCGGGGATCTGCCGATACTTTCGAGATCGAAGGCGTCGATCATCTCCTGAGTGGAGAAGATTTCCTGGTCGCCATGGCTCCAGCCGAGGCGCACGAGGTAGTTGCGTAGGGCCTCGGGCAGATAGCCCATGCTGCGATAGGCCTCGACGCCGAGCGCGCCATGACGCTTCGAAAGCTTCGCTCCGTCCGGGCCATGGATGAGTGGAATATGCGCCATCTTTGGGACATCCCAGCCCATGGCCTGATAGATCTGCGTCTGACGGGCGGCGTTCGTCAAATGATCGTCGCCGCGGATCACATGGGTGACACCCATGTCGTGATCGTCCACCACCACAGCGAGCATATAGGTCGGTGTGCCGTCCGAGCGCAGCAACACGAGATCGTCGAGATCCTTGTTCTGCCACACCACGCGGCCCTGCACCTCGTCTTCCACCACGGTCTCGCCCTCGGTGGGAGCCTTCAGGCGGATCACGGGCTTTACATCCTTGGGCGCCTCGGACGGGTCGCGGTCGCGCCAGCGACCGTCATAGCGCAAAGGACGGCCCTCCTTGCGGGCGGTCTCGCGCATCTCCTCCAGCTCCTGCTGCGTCGCGTAGCAGTAATAGGCGCGACCCTGGGCAAGCAGGGTTTCGGCCACCTCACGATGGCGGGCAGCGCGGGAAAACTGATAGACTACGTCGCCGTCCCAATCGAGACCGAGCCATGTCAGGCCGTCGAGGATGGCCGCAATGGCGGCTTCCGTGGAGCGTTCCCGGTCCGTGTCCTCGATGCGCAGCAGCATCTTGCCCCCATGCCGCTTGGCATAGAGCCAGTTGAACAGGGCCGTGCGTCCCCCGCCGATGTGCAGGAAGCCGGTAGGCGAGGGAGCGAAGCGGGTGACAACGGTCATCGCAGGGAACCTTAACTTGAAATTCTCAAAAGATTACGCGGCTTGGACAGCAAGCTCGCACGCGTCCGGCTCATCCACAGGGCGGTTTGGGCCGAAGCGTGGGCTCGTCTACCATGCAACCGACCCTGCGTTAAGCCAAAGCCATGACCGTAGACAACAAAGGAGAGCCAAACAGGATCCCGCGCAGCCTCGCGCGGGCCGTGGCGCTGCCTCGCTCGTCCGGCCTGGCCCTGGATTGGGGCGCCCTCGACTGGCGCGGTTGGCTGGAACGCAACCTTGCGCACGAAATCGAGCAGCGGCGGCTGTTCCCGTGGCTTGCCGTGTGCTTCGGCTTCGGGATCATCCTGTTCTTCCAGGCCGAGCAACCTTCGCTTTGGGCACCCCTGGGAGCCGTGACGGTTCTGACGGCTGCCGCCGTGTGGCTGCGGCACAATCTCCTGGCGCTTTCTGCTTGTGTCGGCCTTGCCGCTGTTTTTGCCGGATTCTCAGCGGGCGTGATCCGCACGCGCAGCGTTGCGGCTCCGGTGTTGACCCGAACCGTGATTGCGCCGATTTCCGGTTTCATCGATGCGGTAGAGGATCGGGAAGAAGGCAAGCGCATTCTGCTGCGGGTCTCCAGCCTGCAGGGGGTGACCGAGGCCGAGCGGCCCCTTCTGGTGCGTGTTTCCATTCGCAACGGGGATCGTCTGTCGGCAGGCCAGTTCATTGCCGGCACGGCGCGGCTGTTGCCGCCGCCACAGCCGGCATGGCCGGGCGGATACGATTTTGCGCGCGATGCCTATTACCGGGGAATCGGCGCAGTCGGTTCGCTCACGGGAGCCGTGCGTCAGCTTGAGTCGCCGACCTCTCTCGACTGGTCGCTATGGCTGGCGGCGCGTGTCGACGAAGCCCGCAATACGCTCACGCAACGCATTGCGGCATCCATCGGTGGCGCAGCCGGTGGTGTTGGCGCTGCGCTCGTCACCGGCAAGCGCGGGCTGATCGGCGAGCCGGCCAATGATGTGCTGCGCGCGGCAGGTATTTATCACATCGTCGCATGATGAGCGGTTAATCCATGCTACCTTAAGTATATGGAGGATTCGTTTCACATGGCGTCGCCGCGTCCCAAGGCCTATTCCTACATCCGCATGAGTTCCGAGCGCCAGCTGAAGGGCGATAGCCTCGCGCGCCAGGAGGAGATGCGCGACGCCTTCGTCGCCGAGCACGGCCTCGACCTTGACGACACGCTGCGCGACCTGGGCGTCTCGGCCTTCGACGGCTCGAACCGGGACCGCGGAGCCCTGGCGGTCTTCCTGCGCAAGGTGAAGGCCGGGGATATAGAGAAGGGCTCCTACTTGATTGTCGAGAGCCTGGACCGCCTGTCGCGCGACCACGTGCTCAAGGCCTTGCGTGTGTTCCAGGACATCCTTGAAGGTGGGATCATCATAGCCACGGTCGGGGACGGCTACATCTACTCCGAGGAGACCATCAACCAGAACTTTGCTCAGCTCATTGTCAGCCTGTCGATCATGTCCCGGGCCCACGAGGAGAGCGCCCGCAAATCCGACCGCCTGATCCGGGCCTGGCGCCGCAAGCGCGAGGACATGACGAAGAAGCTGACCGCCCGCTGCCCGGCATGGCTGACCCTGAGTGACGACCGCACCACCTTCATCGTCAACGAGTACCGGAAGAAGATCATCATCCGCGTCCTGGAAGACCTCGCCAATGGCATCGGCCGGGACAAGATCGCCCGCCGGCTGAACAAGGAAGGCGAGAAGCCCTGGACGCACGGCCGGGAGTGGCACGGCGGGACCGTGCAGAAGCTGACCGACAACGAAGCCCTCATCGGGCGGTACCAACCACACCGGATCGAGAAGCGGGATGGCAAGGTCGTCCGGGTGCCCGTCGGTGAGCCCATCGAGGGATATTATCCAAGGGTCATTGAAGATGATCTCTGGCAGCGGGCCCGGGCCGCTTCGGAGGCCCGCGCGCGGTCCGGCCCGGGCAATGCGGGAGGGCGCAAGGGCACCTGTTTCTCCAACATTTTGTCCGGCGTGACGGCGTGCCACCACTGCGGAGGCCGGATGGTCTACCGTGACAGGGGCCCCAGAAGCACGGTCGTGCTGCGCTGCTCCAGCGAGAGGAACGGCGTCTGCGAAAACGCGACCAGGGTCCCGTATCCGGATCTGGAGCGAGAAATCCTGCGCTGGGCCGAGACGTTCGAGCACCTCTCCCCGGCGACGGACGCGGAGCAGCCGATCCGCGAGCGCCTGGCCGGCATTGAGCGCGAGCGCAGGGAGGTCGCCGAGAAGATCGAGAATTTGATTGATCTGGCCGAGGCCGGCCAGCAGGTCGCAGACCGCCTGGCGCAGCGCCGCGTGAAACTCGCCGAGCTGCAGGAGCAGGAGGCCGAGGCGAAACGGGAGCTCGTGGCCGTTTCGGCCCGGACGGATCCCGGCGAGCGCCGGTCTCTCATTGCGGCCGTGCGGACGTGTGTCGGCCGCCCGGATGCGGAGCGCTACGCCGTCCGGGCCGCCGCGAACCAGGCCCTGCGGCAGGTCCTCGACGAGGTCCGCTGCATGGTGGACGGGCGGCTTGTCGTGCGTACTGGGACCTTCGGATCCGTGGTGACCCTGACCGACGACGGGTCCGTCTGGACGCCCTGGCGGAATGTCGAGCGGATGGACAACGTCCCGCAAGTCGCGTCCTGGCCTCCGGGGCAGGCGAGGGGGCTCGACCTGCTCGGCGCACGGAGAGCCGCCTGAACCTTTAGGTTAGCTTCTCGGCCCTCTCTTTGCTCGCCCGTCCCTCGGAGAACGCCTGCAGGACGGCACGGGCGAATGTCTTCGTGAGCTCAGCCATGGATTCCCCTCCCAGGAGTCGATTGGGGCCCGCACCAACCGGCCGGGCCCCGTGTCATGCTCCGGGCGATGTGCGGTCGAATGCAGTGATCCATTCCGCGGGGCTGAGATCTCCAATGCTAGCGATTCGCGCGGGTACCACCAGGGCGGGACTCTTGACGACCGATTCTCGGAGCTGGCAGCCTTGGCCGCATGACCAATGACAACAACCCGCGCCAAGTGCTCCGCGTCGAGGATCTCACGCTGGACGACATCGCGCGCATTCAGGCTGCCCAAATCGAACCGCCGCAGGACGACCAGGAATGAGGCTGCCCGTCGCCCTGGCCTGCCTGCTCGCGGCCGCCCCGGCTGCTGCCTCCGACGTCATGCAGGGTGAAACCTGGACGGCCGAGGCGCACGTGGTGAAGGACGGGGTGTCGCGGGACACCATCTTGTACTTCCGGCGCGCCGGGCCGGGGTATTGGGACGTCTCAGTTGAGTGCCAGGTGACCGACGTGCGCACCCGGAAGTGGACGTCACATAAGGGCGGCGGGGTCGCCCGGATGCAGGCTGGGTTCGTGCATGGGACAGCGCGAGGCCTCGGGGAATTTGTCGTCGCCCGGGACATGCTTTCGATGGCCGATCCCCGCTGCGCCAGCGGGCCGGTGACCTTCTCCACTGGTGACTGAAAAACGAATCGGTATCCTGATCTTAGGCCGTCTGAAGTGGAACGCAGGGGGTCTGGCTCCTTAGTCCGCTCACGAGAGCGGGTAGAAGGCCTCGGAAAGATCCGGGGCTTTTTCTTTTCGAGGCCTGCTCCACATCAAGCGAGCGACCGCCGCGCAGGCGGGCAAGCCCGAGGCCGCCTCGATCCGAGACGAGATCCTCATGCCGCTCCCCGTGAGCGGGCAACCCTGGCTGCCCCCCGCGCGCACGGGGTGACCCGGCATCCGCTCTCGGCGAGCGGGCATCAAAGGCCTCGGAGAGATCCGAGGCCAAACTTTTTTCATCAGCCTCCTTGAAATAGTCTCGCTGTCCTATTAGATCGGACATTAGGGGCGCGGCACGATGCCGGTCTCGAAAACAGGAAGCAGGAAACCACACCATGTCGAACCTCAAAGCCGGCGCGACCGCCCAGCAGATCATCGACGACATCATCGACGGCGCCGCCGAGAACGAGCGCCTCTCCGGCCCCGGCACGTACGCCGACTGGACCGACGCCAACCACATGATCGACACGTACTCCGAGAACGAGGAGTACCGCGACAACCTATACTCCGACGCCGACCTCCTGGCCGAGGTCACCGAGGCCGTCCGCGAACACCTCGCCGAGATGAAGGACCAGACCGTCACCGCCGAGTGGATGGTCTGGGGTGGCCTCTCCGACGAGCAGGCCGCCCGCGCCCATGACATCACCGTCGACAGCGACGAGGACGACATCGAGGCCGCGGCCGACAAGCTCGTCCAGGCCGCCGAGGACAACGTCATGATTGTCGCCCGCGGCGACCACAAGACCGCGAAGGAGGCCCTGGTCGCCTCGCTGACCGCGCTGCGCCGCGAGCTGCGCAAGGCCAAGGGCCTGGTGCGCGTCGTCGGCGGCAGCATGGAGCCGCTCTCCAAGTGGCACGACAGCGAGCCCGAGGCCTGGCGAGGCCGCCGAGACCACCGGCGAGACCTTCGACGAGATGGAGGAGCACGGCCTCTACCAAATCCAGCGCTACGAGGACGCCTGAGCATCAACCCGCGGGGCACGGCACAAGCCGGCCCCACCAACCCAGGAAGCAGGAAACCGACCATGATCAACCAGAACACCAACACCGCCTGCAAAATCTGCGGCAAGCCGCTGAGCGACCCGATCTCCGTCGAGACCGGGATGGGCCCCATCTGCCGCATCGGCCTCAAGGCCGCGGCCGCGGACAACCGCACGCTCGATCTATTCGGCAACCGCCCGTGCTACACCTGCGAGCTCGTCGGCGACGTCATCTGCATCGTCGACCTCGACCGCGGGGGCAAGTCCGTGACGAACGACGCCGAGAACGTGATCGAGGACCTCGTCGCCGACGGCTACGACCTATCCAAGCTGCGCGTCATCTACAAGGACACTCTCGGCATCTGGGACGAGCTCGTTGTGCGCGACGGACGCTTCGCCGGCTTCAAGAGCATCAACGAGCGCAGCCGGGATGCGGCGCTCGGCAAGATCCGGAGGGTGGCAGCATGAGCATCCGTCCCGGCGAGCCCGTAAACCCGATCAGCCAGGCCATCCTTGTCTCCTGCGCCCACAAGCGCAGGAGCGGCAGCCCGGTCCAGGGTGGCTTCACCATCGGCATTCACCCGCGCTACAAATCCACAGACGACATCCTCGCCGACCTCGACATGCTGACCCGCTACGCGGAAATGGCGTTCCGCGAGCGAGAGGGCCTGCACGCGAACTGCCGCGTCCACGTCCACGTCACCGGCATCGTCGCGAAGTACACGTAATCCAAGGCGGGGCTTCGGCCCCGCCCGTTCCCCGGAGGCCTTCGCGGAGGCCTCTCGGCAACGGGCATCAAAGCCACTGGGGGCAGCATGAAGATCGAATTGAAACCCATGCCGGATTCAGATGTCGGCCTCGCCGTTGGCACCCTGGACGGCAAGCCGCTCGTCTACGACGGGCGCACCCCGCTCGTCGCCGGGCAGCCTGTCGAGCATCGCGAGATCGCCTCCGCCCTGGTCGATGCCGTCGACCGTGCGGCGAGCGCCGTGTTTGGGCCCGAGTGGGTCAAGGACCTCTCGCTGGTCACCGGCCTCAATGTCCGCACCGTGCAGCGCGACCGCATTGTAAAATACGGCCTGCCGTCCGTCGCATTGAAAACCCTGGCGGAGGCCTCCGCCTACGAGGAGCCCAGGGCGCTGGGATACCTCATGCTGGCTGTCGCCCGCATGTACGAGGACAGGGCTGTCGAAAGCGCCGTGAAATCCGTGCCGACCGGAGCCAAAGGCGAGGTGTCCGTGAAGTCCCAGGTACTCCTCGCGCAGGCGCTGGAGATGGTCGACTGGCTCAGGGTTCGCCGGGCGCAGCACCAGGCTCCCAAGCTCGAAGATCGTTAACTAGATCTTAACCACTCTCTGAAACTGTAGCGATTCGACCAACGACAGGGCGGCTGCGGCACATGCCGAGACGCCCGATACGGATGCGAGAAACCGACATGACAGACAAGACGAAGCGCCAGTTGGCGCTGCTCGACGACGTGCGCCGCTTGGAGAGAACATTCGAAACCTCCGCCGCCGTCGCCCCGAGCACCTCGATGCTCTATCTGGGCTCACCGCTCCTCGCAGGAGACCTCGCGGCGGACGCCCTGGCATGGCTCGGGGCCGCCGAGCTCGCCCTGCGCGGCATCGGCCCAGCGCAGCGGCTGCTGCATTTTTTGCGGACCTTCGCGGCTGGCCCGACCGAGACGATGGCCCTGACCTGCGTCGAGGCGGGGTGGGAAATCCTGCATGGGCCGTTCGAGACAGAAATGCGGCGCGACGAACTGGAGATCGTGCGCGACGCCTACGCCAGAGCGGCATTCTATGCCTGGTGCCTCGGGTCACCCGAGGCCGCGTTACACGTTGCCCAGCATGCGGCCGCCATGTTGCGCCGGGTCGATTCCGAGCTGTTCAAGGTCCGCTTTGCGCAGACGATGTTGGCGGCCTTGCGCACTGCAGAAGACGGATACCCGTGGGGCAAGTTCGATGTTGCGCGAGAGCGCACCCGGGCGCTGGATGTTCTCGTTGGCCTCGGCGAGCTGGTGCCGGACGTCCGCCTCGCACAGCGCGCTTATCTTGCCGAGCAGGTTCTGGAGGAGGCGAAGGGGAAGTTCAGCGGCAGCCGCGTCGCCGACCTTGACGACCGGGAGGGCATCGCGCGGACCGGCGATTTTGAAATCGATGAGCCGGTCGTCGGGCCGAGCCTCGTCGTCGTCCCGTCGCTTGATCACCTGCCCGACAAGCGAAACGACCGCGGCGCTCCGCGCAGCGAATTCGGGCACCTGGCCCAGCGCGCCCTGCCGCTCGTGAAGATGCCCGATTTGGCGGAGGCCTCCGCCGTCCTGAAGGGCGAGTTCCCGTGGTTGTCCGCGGTCACCGACAGGATCCTCGAAGGCGTAGTGGGTAAGGAAGCCGTTGTTTTCCCGTCCGCAATTTGCCTGGTCGGAGGGGCCGGGGCCGGGAAGTCACATTATGCCAGGGCCGTCGCGAGGGTTCTCAGCCTACCCCTGACCGAAGTGCCCATGGGTGGTGCGGCCGACTCCTCGTTTGGAGGGACAAGTCGGCAGTGGTCCACAGGGCGAGCCTGTACCGTATTGCAAAGTATCAAGCGGGCGGGCGTGGCAAATCCTTGCGTGATCCTCGACGAGCTCGACAAGGCTAGCTCAAACAGGTTCAACGGCAGTGCCCTGGACGTAGTCCTTGCTCAGATCGAGCCGGGCAGCAGGAAGGCGTTCTTCGATCCTTTCCTGGAGGCGGCTATCGATTTATCGGCAGTGACATTCATCGCAACGGTCAACGACATACGACCTCTGAAGGGCCCTTTGCTCGACCGCATGCTCGTCCTGTACTGCCCAGCACCGACAGCGCAGGACATCGACGCGATTGTCGCCGGGATACTGCGCCAAGTGCGCGAGGGCTCGGGCATCGACCCACGGTTCACGCCCGACCTTGACGCCACGGAAATGGACGTCCTGCGCCGGGGTTGGCGGGGTGGAAGTATCCGGCCGCTCAAGCGCGCCGTCGACCGCCTGTTGACGTTGCGCAGCGCCCCTGGCCTCGCGCACTAACGGAGGCTGTCATGGCAGGAGATACGAGAGCTGCCGTGGCCCAGGCCGCGGTCCTCGCGGCAGGATTCCGGCTGCTCGACGCACGTCCACTCGCCGCCGCCCAGGCAGCTTGGACGGATCCCTCCGCCCAGCGGCTCGACGAGCTCGTGCGGGCGCTCTGGGTCATCGTCGAAGATCTCCGCGCCCAGGCGGAGGAGATCGTCGAGACCTGGCACTGCATGAGAAATCTCAACCTGGCGCGGCGCGGCCATGGAGACTGATGTCTATTGGTGCATCCCGAGGAAGCGCTGGTCGATCCGGCAACGCGGCCGGGTCATTAACCACGTGACGATGGTCACCTTGTCCAGGTGCACGATGCACGTGCGCGAGACGGAGCGCTTGCGCTGCCTCGAACGACGCCAGCGCAGCGTCCACGCATGGATACGAGGCGAGATCCAGGACGTCACCGTCGACCATGCCGCCGACCTCATCCAGATCGGCTACTCGCCGTGGTGCGTCAGCCACTTCACCACTCGGCCGGACTTCCGGCCAATCTATTCCGCCCGCCTGGTCGTCTTTCACTCGGAGGGCCGGGCCTGGGCTCTGCCTTGAGGATCACATGCGCTATTCAAGATACCCCTTGTCCCCGGGTTGGAGGCCTCCCGCTAGCATGATGGCGGAGGCACCCCTGGTTGAGGACTACGAGCTTTTCAATGATTGCGGCGACATGCACCTCCGCGGCATCCTCCATGGCAGCCCAGACCCCCGGCATGAGGATGGTGCGCGCTTCGTGAGCGGCGTGATCCAAGTTGCCGACGAGGAGGAGGGTTGGGCTATCAGCTATCACGGCTCATACAGGCTTGGCGCGCCCCTGCGTCCTGCCGACGAGTAGGAAGACCTTGCCTAGTTGTTGGGGAAATCCATAACGACGGACTCGCAGACAGAGGCGACGGCATGGTTAATCGACGAATCAGTAAACGAATTCTTAACCACGATGCCCTGCCGGCCTTCGCAGCGGCACTCGCGGCCCTTGGCCTAAGTCTTTACGCTGTTGGTGTTTTCTGGCCCGTGGGCCCATGATGGGCCTATGTGCGGCCCACCGTGGGCCGCACATGGCGTACCACAACAACTATTTGCAGGAAGCCCCGAAATTGAGCCTCTTTCTCGTGGATAAGGTTCCTCCAACGAATTCACCAACGGGCTGTTGGGAAATTCGTTGTGAATGATGTCGTTCCTGTTGGGGGTTAGGACACCTTCTTGCGGCCGCGGCGACCCGCCGGCGGCAGGCCTTTGTTCGTGCGCTCAAGGTTGTTCGTCAGCGTCCGCTGCCCCGGCCAGCCCCACCACTCAGGAGCGCTAGATCAGCCGCAGTCCCGGACAACCTGCTGGACCGTCTCCAAGGTCGGCATGATGCGGGTCTCGCCCTCCGACGAGGACACCATAGGGCGCTCCAGCACGTGCCTTAAGGTAGACCAGGGCCTTATGCGTGTAGGTGTCGGCCGCCCCGGCTGTGCAGGTCCGCAGCGCCCCTGCGAGGGTGAGCAACATCAAGCGGTCGGCTCACTTGGCGTCTCCCTTGCCCTGAGCCTCCTCGACGGCGGCGTTGATGATGTCCCCTCCGGAAATGGCGGCGGGCAGGCGCAGACGCCTCGACCAGTCCATCGCCATTGTGAACACACCGTCGGCGACGGACATTTCAGTCAGGCGAGTGAAGAACGCGATGCCGTTTGCGGTCGCGACGTCTGTCGAGAACAGGGCCAGCCGTCCTGGCGAAGGGTTGTCGCGTAGGTCGCGCACAGCACCCCAATGATGGCCGTGGAGACGGACTGCAGGATCAACTGGCTAGGCTTGATGATCACACACGCGGTGTCGCCGAAGAGGCCGGCAACGATGTGTCCAATCTCAATGCCGAGGAAGGTGGAGACGCTGGAATCGGGCGATATTGCTTGTTCTCCGTTAGCTTGAGGATCTGGCGACCGATCCGAATTGCGTCCGGCAGTCCTGACTGGTCTCGGAGAGATCGCGCTCCCAAGGCGCCATGGCCTTGGTGTCTGGGACTGGCTGGAGAACGGGCCGGGCAAGGGAGCGGGCTCGTCCTTGATCGATGGAGATGGGCCTGGCTCCCGTCTGACGACCGCTCTACACAATTAACAAAAAGAATAATTCAAACATTCTCGTAATTTAGGGGGCATTCGTGCGCTGCCATGCCTATCCAATAATCGAGGAATGTTCCTCCCGCCCGCTATAGCTCTGACCTTCAGGCTGTCGATAGGGCGGCCTCCGACCATGCGCCCTCCAAGACGGACAGGACCAGAGGTCCGCCCGACCCCTCATGGTACACAATATAATGAAGAAAAAAGTCAATATAATCTCGGCGTTGGCATTGATCCATTCGTCGAATTGCATATCTTATAATCGAAGAAGGTTGGTCCTGACCTTCGCTTCTCCCCGCACCCTGGATCTCCACGTGAGCGCTGACCCTGAGCTTTTTGCGATCCTCTCCCCCAAGGCGCGCCGCTGGACCGTCTCCACTATCCTGATGAGCGGCGGAGATCCTGCTCCTGGCAAGGCTGGTTTGATGCGCCTGCGAGCTTCGGACGTGCCGGCGCTGGAGCACTACCTGCGGACGGAAGCGGCTTGGCACCAGTCCCAAGGCGGGATGGAGGGCCTGACCGATACCATCATCGATTCGGTTATCGCTTCCATCGTCCGGTACTACTCGATCAATGGCGTTGACCCTGCGATGGCCTCCGGGCGAGCGGACAATGCGTGGCTGTACAAGCCAGTGGCGCGTGCGGCTTGGGCATGGACCCGCACCCGGCTGGCCCGTGAGGGGGCGGGCCCGACGGCAACCCTGCCTGCTCCTATCATCAGACCTGAGATCGAGCGGCTGGTCGCCCAGCGCCTCGCGGAAGCGGGCAAGACATGGGATGACGGGGACGCCCGCGGAGTAGTCGACCGAGTAGTGGAGTTCTGTGCCAGGATGGTGTTGCGCAAGCGGCGGGCGGTTGTCCGCAAGGGCGCGACAAAGCGTGTCCGCGACGCGTTGACCGACGAGGTAATACATATCACTCTTCTCCACGAGATGGGCGGGTACAACGGCCTGCTGGTCCCGGGACGCGGTGGCAAGCTCGTCCCCTTCAAGCCAGCGGGGCCGCGTGGGGCGCTGAGTGTCTCGCAGATATGGTTTTTCCACACGCATACGCGCAAGTTCCAGCCGGATGGGAGCTATGTCTGGATCGACCGAGTCCGCGAGGCTCGGGTCGGCTCGGACGGGAGGCGCAACGTCTGGATGGTAAAGCGGTCGACCTCGCGCTCGGCGGTGGCGTCAGCCCTCCGCGAGCTCTACGGCACGCCGCGGCGTCAAGCCATCATCGACCGCCAGCGCTCGACTGTCCGCGATCTCATCTGGGCGATTGAAAACGACCTACCGCGGAGCACCGTGTCGGTCGTCGCTCTGGAAGATCTGGCTGGGCGGCTCTGGGCCCGGCCGAGGTCGGCCCAGGCACTTTGGAATCAGAAGAACCGGGTCGCGGTCGCTCTTGCTGAGGTACATGCGGCTGGGGTTGGCATCAATGCCGCGGTTGCCGAGGGACATGCGGTGATCGGAAAGGGGCGGACGCTGCCATCGGACCTTGTGAAGGCGGTCGACCAAGCCGTTAGGAAGGGCAAAGTCCGCCGGATCACGGCGCGGCTCGTGCCGCAGCGGCAGTCGGTCTGGGGCACACGCGAAGGGCAGGATGCGCAGGCCGGATTGCGCGTTGCGACGTCCAGGGCCGGCGACGAGGACGTGGACCGCGTCGCCCGCCTTGCTGGATATGACGGGGCGGAGGCAATGATCGAGATCGCAGTCGGCCGAACCCCAGAAAGGGGCATGGGCCTTAAGCGCGTCGCACAGCCCGGCCTTCGCGATGATACCGAGCAGTGGGCCCAGGCTGCTCTCAATCGGATGTCCCTTGGCGTAGGCGTCGGCGACAATGGCGCGGCGACCCACATGCTCGACCTCGTCAAGACCGCGCGCGAGCAAGGCGCGGGTGCCGTGTGGCGGAAGATCCGTCGTGGGCCACAATACAGCGTCTGGCTCTCAGGCGCTGCGGCTGCTCCCGCTCGGCGCCGGGCCGACCACATCGAGCGCGTGCTGGACAAGTGCTCAGATGTGGACGACTGGGGAAAGGCTGTCCATGCCGACGTGCTGATCCACCGGCCCGGGCGACGTCACACCGTGCCCCTTCGGCGGTTCAGGACTCCCCAAGTTTGCGCGGAACCCATCCATCCGCAGCGCCAGAATACGGCCATGACCACTAAGACCAAGACGATGCCGGCCACTCCTCGCCCCATGATGCCGACCCGGATCGAGGGGGATTTCTACCTCGCGCAGGTCTTCGAAGACCGCAGGCTCTCAGTCGAGCGCGACATTCTTGTCGAGACCTTCTACGGCCGCGCTCCGCAGGTTATCAGCGAGCGGCCCTTCCTGCGCGCGGACGGCACGCCTGCCACATTCCGCGACGGGAGGCCGATGATCGAGGTCGAGACCGACCGGGCGGCGATGTGGATCGACGACCCCAGCGCCGCCATGGCCCGGCTGCGAAGTGTCTACCACGACCTGAGGCCGCAGACGTTGGCGGCGGCGTACTTCCCCGTCACGCGGGCGATCAACGAAGCGGTTGGTGGAGCAGTGCTAGACGGCATCGGCGAGGCGGGCCAGGCCCTGCGAGCGGCCGGGCCTCTTGCGGTCATCCGGTCGAAGCAGTTCTTTGAGGCGGTCATTCGTGGACTGCAGAGCGAGGAGGCCGCACTGACACTCCGGTGGCACATTGATCGCTTGAGACAAGCCTTCGAGGATCCCAACGTCGCGGTCGCATAGCGGACATGTCCGCCGTTGTGGCTTGCCAGCGCCGGGTGGATGATGCGGGTACCCCAAACGGAGACCACCTATGGTCAGCACCGCCGACCGCCGAAAGTCCGACAGAGAGAGAAAGGCAGTCGAACGGGCCGAGCGCAAGAGGATCGGAGTACCGGATCCGGTTGTCCTCGACCGCGTCATCGTTAACGCCCTCCGAGACTGTGTCCTCATAGGCCTGGGCCATGATGACAGGCCCGCGGAGGTCCACCTGGTGCGCTTCCGGCTCAAGGACGTTCTCCGGAAAGCCCAGGAGGAGTATCAAGCGCGAGGATTGAACGGTGGCGCTTGCGAGGCCGCAATCCTGCAGCGCCTGGCCCCCCTGAATGGGGGGCAGACCAAGGGGGGAGGCCAGGCTGGGGACTCTGTGGACATGTCCCGCGAGTCCACCCCTCCAACCGAGCTCGTGACGGAGACCAGGCGCGAGGACCATGACCAGGAGGCCCACGATCTCCTGTTCTCCCTCTGCGATGAGGCACCCTTGCAGCGGCAGGCTCAACCGTCGAGCAGCAGGTTGACCGTTCCGGGTCGGTCGCCCTCGCAGATAATGTCCTCGCGGGGGCGGTAAGACCTGCCTTGGCGCGACGCCCTCTCAAGGGCGTTTCCCGCACCAGCGCATTGACGGCCGCCGAGCGTTCATGTCGAAGTGCGGCATCAACGTGCGGGGGCGTAGCCGCAAGCTCCGCATCTGCTACCGCACCTCCGACGAGATCCGGCGCTTCGCCGAGACCATCATCCAGGGTGTCACGGTCGACGACCTCGACGATTTCCACCGACGACCTGAAGGGCTACCGCAGCCTCTTCCACGGGCCGCAGCCGGACATCGCCATCACCTCCTCACCGGAGGCCGAGATGTCGGCGCTCGTAGAATGGATCAAACGCTGCTAGGCCGACGGGATCGAGGAGAGCGAGATCCGCATCCTGGCGCGCACAAATGATCTCGTGAGGGCTGCGGCCGACGGGCTAAAGGCGCGCGGCTTCAAGGTGAACCTGCTCGCGCGCACCCATGGCGTGTTCGAGCTGGCAGACAGGAGCGAGATGGCGCGGCACTGGTTTGCCACGGAGCTCCAAGGAAAGTGGCAGCCGCGCGGGTCTGACCACTCTTCAGGAGGCCTCGGACAGGCCGACCCTCCTCTTGCGTACAGTGGAGGAGCATACGGATCTGGATTTAACTGTCACGATGACGGCATTCATGCCTTTGCCATCGTCTTTGACAACCGCTCGATTGGACCGCCTTCGGCATCTGGCTGACCATGCTCCTCAACCGGCATGGCACCAGGATCCTGCGCGTGAAGGGAATCCTCAATGTCGCGGGTTCGCCGAAACCCGTCGCCGTGCACGGGGTGCAACACCTTGTTCACCCGCCGGTGCATATGGCCGCGTGGCCTGACGATGACCGCCGGTCGCGTGTTATTTTCATCGTGGATGGCCTCGACCGCATCATGGTCGAGCGCTCGCTGTCCGCCTTCCTGTACGCGCGGGAATGCAGCCAAGCACAGCCGTAGGAGATGCAGCGCGCCACAAAGTGTGCGCCTGCATCGGTCATCGCCCTTCAACTGAAGGTGGGCCCAGACCTGCCGGAAATCAGCGCTGGGATTGGATGGGAATATCAGTGAGGCGGATGCGAAAGCAAATGGGAGCAGTGCCATCCATTATAGCTTTGGATCTCCCTGCCAGCGCCTCTGCGGCCGGCCGGGCTGAGAGGCGCCGAAAGCGGAAGCCCCTTCGGTCCGCATCTGGGTTCCGAACCGATGCTGCGACGCCGTCTCAATGAGCCGGGTCGTGCTCACACTTGCCGGACCGATTGAGCGGCACCGCCGCTCAGCGGAACGTCGGCCCGGCAGGTGACGCCGCTCGGCGCAAACTCGATCCTCACAATGCCTTCCAGTTCCCTGGCGAGGCTTCGCTCGATCAGCCGCGTGCCGAAGCCGCGGCGGGTTGGCGGCGCGACGGGCGGCCCGCCGCTCTCCTGCCAGACGAGCCGCAGGCGCTGGCCCTCTGGCGTGCCTTCGACAGTCCACCCGATCTCCACCCGGCCGGTATCGTTCGACAGCGCGCCGTACTTCACCGCGTTGGTCGCCAGCTCCTGGAGCGCCATGGCGACCGCGAGGACCTGCTGCGGCGTGAGGCGAACATCAGGGCCGTGCACCTCGAAGCGCCCGTCGCCTCGGCCAGCGTAGGGCGCGATGGCCTTGGAGACAGTGTCGGCAAGCGAGGCGCCCTCCCAATTCTCCTGCGTGAGCACGTCGTGCATGCGCGAGAGGGCGAGCAGGCGGCTGACGATGTCATCCGTCACCTGCGGGGGCGAGCCGGCGCTGCGCAGCGTCTGGCTGACGATGGACTGCACGGTGGCCAGCGTGTTCTTCACCCGGTGGTTCAGCTCATTGACCAGAAGACGCCGCTTTTCCTCCGCCTGCTTCCGTTCCGAGATGTCGCGCATCACCCTGATGCCGTAGAGCGGCCGGCCGAACTCGTCATCGACTCGTGTGGCCGAAGCCGCCACCCAAACCAACCCACCATCCTTGCGGATGTAGCGCAGCTCCAACGCGTAGGATTCGATCTCCCCGGCCATGAGGCGGTTGAACTGTTCCAGGTCCGCGGCGCGGTCGTCCGAGTGCGTGATTGCATGGCAGGTCCGCGCGACCAAATCGGCCTCGTCGTAGCCGGTAATCGTGCACATGCACCCGTTGACGCGCAGGAAGCGGCCGGTCCGGTCGAACTCGGCGATTCCGGTGGCCGCATGCTCGTAGGTGGCCTGCAGCCGCTGCTCGCTCTCGCGCAGGGAGGCCTCGGTCATCTTGTTGGCGTGGATGTCCGTCGCGTGCCCGTACCACGCCACGACCTGCCCGGTTGCGGGATCACGGTGCGGATTGGCGCGCACCAGGTGCCAGCGGTATTCACCGTCCGAGCGGCGGTAACGAAGCTCGGCCTCGTACGGGATGCCCGTCGTGCGCACCTCCTGCCAGGTCCGCCGCGCCAGGGGGCGGTCATCCGGGTGGATCGTCTCCAGCCAGCCGTGACCGAGCCCTTCGCCAGGCGCGCGTCCGGTGTAAGCGAACCAGCGCTCGTTGGCATAGGTCATCCCGCCTGCGGCATTGGCGGCCCAGACGATCCCAGGCGCCGCGTTCGCGATCAGGCGAAAGCGCTCCTGGCTCTCGCGCAAGGCAGCCTCACTCTCGCGCAGCGCCGCCTCGCGCTGCCGGTCGCGGGTGATGTCGACGCTCACGGCGACACCCCGCTCCGGCTCGCCGGCCGCGTTGCGGATGAGGCTGGCGGCAGTGCGGGTCCAAACCTCCGAGCCGTCCGGCCGCAGGTAGCGCTTCTCGGTCTCGAAGCGATCCTCCACGAGCCGGCCCGCCAGAAGCTCCTCGCTGCGCGGCAGGTCGTCGGGATGGACGATCTCGCGCAGGTGGCGTCCGAGGAGCTCGTCGCGGCGGCGGCCGAGCATGGCGCAGAAGTAGTCGTTTGCGCGCACGAGGCGGCCGTCCAGGCCGCACTCGGTGAGACCGGCCGTCGCTTGGTTGAAGAGCACGTCCATCCTTTGCCCGCTCCGGATTCTGTTGTGGCTGGGGACCAGGCGGAGAGTATCGCTTTAATCTCACGGTTCCGCACGGCCCTTTCCACACAGCGTCATTGATCCCGTCCGGTGTCAGGTTCCTTGCCCTGGATCAAAGAACAGGGTCCACAGCGGACTATTCTTTTTTGATGCATCCCTTGGAGGCTACGTCCATGAGATCGAGGGCGCCCCGGAAGTCGACGTCACGTGCGCGGGCCTGGCCCATGACCCGGTGGGTCGAGCGGCAGGCCGGCCTGTTCGGCCGGATGATGGAGCGGGTCGGGGCGGATCCCGGCGCCGCGGCCCGGGAGCAATTCGAGGGCGGGTTCGCGGCCGCGTGCCGCCGCTGCCTGGCGTGCCCAAGCGCCACCGACTGCCAGCGCTGGCTGGAGGGCGGGGGCGCCGATGCCGCGCCCTCCTTCTGTCCGAATGCCGCGTTCCTCAACCGGGTTCGGACGTCAGCGAGCCCGTGATCGGCTGGATGACCGGAGCGGAAGCCCCGGGCCACCGGGGCACGCGCCAGGATGCGGGGTCAAGGGCGCGCCTGCTCACCGGCCGAACAGGATCGTGAGCAGCAGCGACGAGTTCTCAAGACCCTTGAGGGTGTGCCTGACGCCGCCGTCGAGGTAGATCCACTGGCCCGCGGACAGCTCCAGGCTGGCATCAGGCAATTCCAGCAGGACGCGCCCCTCCAGGCACTGCAAGGTGAGCTGCCCCGGCACCTCATGGGGTGCGATGTTGCGGCCGGCCGGGACCACGAGCCGGATCGCCTCAAAGGCCTCCGTCTTGGTCAAGGCGGTGGTCTTTACGTCCGCCAGCTTTTCTCCGAGCGGCCGCAGGTCGACCACATCTCCGGCTTTAACGCGGTTCAGTGCCATAGTCCCTCCCAAGTTCATTCCCCTGCACCGGCCAGGGGCAAGAGCTGGTCTTCGCCGCTGGTGTTCCCCTTGACGGTCTCACCGCCTTGCGGTGCCTCTAAGGTTGGAGCGGGGCCGCCACCTCTCAAGCTTCGGCGGCTCGTTGGAGTTGGCCTGCCGGGTCATGGGGCAGTCCGTTTTGCAGTCGGCTGTGCAGGCATGCTTGCGGGCCAGCTCCTGATCCATGATCGAGCGGATCGTGGTGGCGCAGCGTCCGCATTGGGGGCCGCAGCCGAGACACCTGTAGACCTGGGCGGGGGTGCGGGGGCAGTCCGGCCCGGGGTTGAGGCAGCCACGCACCTCGCCGTCCGAAAAGACATTGCACGAGCAGACGATCATCGAGGCCTCAGTTTGGAAGTGTTCTAAATGCTACGTTTCATCAGACACTTAGCCCGATCTACGGCCTCTGGACCATTCCGGGATTTACCGGAGGCACCGCGGCAGTCGGACTCCGTCTTCGGGTCCGCGCCGGGCGGGAGCCAGGAATATTGGAGCCGTCATGACGGGCTGGCCTATGCCTGGAAACCGGCGCGGTTGGCCCCACAGAGCTGCCAAGACTTTGCTGCACGACAAAGTGCCTGTCCCGTCACCGGTTATAAGCCCATGGACGGCTGCGGGGGCGAAGCCGTCGTGGCCGGGGAACCTCGCTCAAGCCCTGGGACGAGGAGCCCCGGTCCTTCGGCCAGCTGCCCGATGGCCGGAAGCATGGGCCGCGCCGCATGGGCAGATGCGCTTGCCGGGAAGGAGATGATGGCGTGACGGACCGATCTTTTCGCGTGGCTCTCGGGTGGCATGGCGGAGCGGCGGACGGGGAGGGTGTCTGCATTAGCGGGAACAAGCGCTTTGGGTATTCGGCTTGCGCCGAAGCTGGCGGACTTGGCGAAGGCGTCAATCCGGAGACCCTGCTCCTGTCCGCGGTGGGGTCCTGCTACAGCATTACCCTGTCCCGCATCCTCACGAATGCGGGGCTGCCGTTCTCGCGGGTTCACGTCACGGCGGAAGGCTCGATGACCGGGTGCCCGCGGGAGATGCGGTTCACTACCATCTTGGTCGATCCCGAGATCCGCGATGCCGACGGGAGCCGAGCCGAGGAATACGCGCGGGCGGCGCAACGCGCCCGGGACTGCAGCTTCATCGGGAGCGTCGTGCGCGGCAGCCTGGACTACAGGATTGGCGAGGTGAGACTGACCGGCCCATGACGGGGGCGCCTATCTGGCGGTCGCCTGGCGGGCGTCCCGAACGTGCCGCGGGGCGGACCGCCAACGCAAACATGCTGATCCGGCGCAAGCCGTTCGGCGGACGGCAACGCCTCAAGAAACCTGGAGGAGAGAGGTGATCGTGTTCGAGCGTTTCATCAAAGGTGCGAGGTTCGTCCCGCAGAAGACCGGCCCCCGCGGCGACGGGTATGGCGTGGCGGCGCCAGGCCTCCCGCATGACGAACGGCCGGAAACAAAGAGCCTCATCCTGATCCACTCCGACGAGGAGCTTCTGTATTACCTGCAGCGCGGCTACTCGGTGCGGATGATCGCCGAGGACAGTGGCGATGGGCATCTCGCGAAGGCCGAAGACGTCGCCGTGCGCTTCGTGCCGCCGTACCGCTGAACCAGCTGCCCTCGGGCGGAGTTCGATTCCGCCTAAGTCTTTGTACCTGAGTTCCCGCAGTGGGCTCCGGGCGCCGGGACTCTCCGGGATGAAATCGCCAATCCGCTAGCGATAGCCAACGCACATCACGTAGTCGCGCAGGAGCGCCTCCTCGTACTCGACCTCGCCCAGCAGGCTCTGAAGGGCGTCCCGCGCATAGAGGATGCCCAAAGGCTTGCGGCCCGCGTCCACCACCGGAATGCGCTGGAGACCATGCCGCACCATTGACGCCCAGACTTCCTTGAGCCGGACATCGGGTGTGCAGGAGATCACATTCCTGGTCATGATGGCTTCGACCTGGGCTGCGCATCCGCACCCAGTGCATTGGCGGATCTGTGCGACGATGTCGGTCTTCGTCAGAACGCCAACCATCTCCCCTTCGCGGCCGCACACAACAACAAGATCGGTATGCGGCTTGGACATGAGCTCCGCTGCCTGCGTGACGGGGGCATCATGGTTGATCAACGCGAGGCGTTCGCGGGCGGATTGAAGAATGCGCTCAACCAGCATGTTTGTTTCTCATCCTCTGCCGAGTTTCCATACACTCTCAATGTCGTCAGCCATCGTGGTCGCCGGGAAGGAGGATTGCAATGTCGCGGCAGCGCTGCGCGTGACGCATGCGACCGGTTGGCCAATCCCGGCGCCGCTAGATGTGCCGGGCGAAGATCATCTTCTTGATCTCGGCGATGGCCTTCGCCGGGTTCAGGCCTTTCGGGCAGGTGTTCGAGCAGTTCATGATCGTGTGGCAGCGATAGAGCCGAAACGGGTCATGCAGCGTGTCGAGCCGCTTATCGGTAGCTTCATCACGGCTGTCGATGAGCCAGCGATAGGCCTGGAGTAGGGCCGCGGGACCGAGATAGCGGTCGCCGTTCCACCAATAGCTCGGGCACGAGGTGGTGCAGCAGGCGCAGAGAATGCACTCGTAGAGGCCGTCGAGCCTGGAGCGCTCCTGCGGCGTCTGGCGCCATTCACCTTCCGGCGCGGGGGTCTCCGTCTGCAGCCAGGGCTCGATGAGAGCGTGCTGGGCGAAGAAGCTTGTGAGATCCGGCACCAGATCCTTGATCACCGGCATGTGCGGCAGCGGGTAAATCTTGATCGTATCCCCGTGGCAGTCATCCATGCCGAGGGTGCAGGCGAGCGTGTTCATGCCCATGATGCTCATGGCGCAGGAGCCGCAGATGCCCTCGCGGCAGGAACGGCGGAAGACCAGCGTCGAGTCGACGTTGTTCTTGATCCACAGCAGCGCGTCGAGAACCATCGGGCCGCAATCGCCGCGGTCGACGTAATAGGTGTCGATGCGCGGGTTGGCACCGTCGTCCGGGTTCCAGCGGTAGATGCGAAATTCCTGGACGTTGGAGGCGCCGGCCGGCTTCGGCCAAGTTTTGCCTTCGGTGTACTTGGAGTTCTTGGGAAGCGTGAATTGGGCCATTGATCGGTTCTCTTCGATGTTCGCGCCAAGGGGTCGCCCGTCGCATGGCTTTTGCCAGTATAGGGAGGGAACGCCTTTGGTCTATCTTCCCAGGAACCAGCGCAGCCGCGAGCTGGCGGCAAGCCACTCCGGTTGGTCCAGATGCCTAATCGGGTGAGCCCTCGGCGAGCATGAACAGCTTGTGCGGGTCGCGGAGGATGATACGCTGCCGCCCGCCCTCGACCAGCCCCCGGTTCTCCCAGGCGCTCAGGACGCGGCTCACCGTGTGCAGCGTTGTGCCGGTCATCTCGGCGACGTCCTGGCGCGTGATCGGGAAGTCGATCTCGACCCCGGCCTCGATCCGGCGCCCGGCCTGCCGCGCCAGGCGGAGCAGGGCGTGGGCGACGCGGCGCTCGACCTCCTCGGTCGACATCTCGACCACCCGGGTGTGCGCGTCCTGGAGCCGGCTGCCCACGGCCTGGAGGGTGTTGACCGCCAGCCCCGGGTGGGTCGCCACAAGCCGGGGCCATGCGGTGGAGGGCCAGACCAGGGCAATGCTGTCGACGACGGCATGGGCCGTGGCCGGATAGGTTGTGCGGCCAATGGCCATGGCGATGCCGAAGACCTCGCCCGGTGTCACGAAGCGGACCACGACCTGCTGTCCGTCGGGAGTGAGCTTGAACACCCGCAGGCGCCCGTGCAGCAGGATGAAGAAGGAATGCGCCTCCTGAAGCAGCTGGTCGACCTGCTCCGGCGCGAGGCCGGCAAAGACCGGAACATTCGCCACGAGGGAACGATCAACGCCGGCCATGCCACCTCCCTTGGATCGAACAGGACAAACGTCAGCCCCTGGCCTTGCTTCGGTCGCAGAGGCGGGCCGCACCGGGTCAACCGCCGGACGCCGTCCCGGTTCAGATCGGTCGGGGAACCGCGGACGGCATCACAGCCAGGCAGTCGTTGCCCGGGAGTGGCAATCCCATGGGAAAGGCTCCGCGACAGCGTCCAGAGACGTCTCAGGCCGCCCGCGCGCCAACTTCGTCCGCAACGGGCTGGTCCGGCGAGGGCGAACCGACAGGACTGAGGCGTCCTGACCGGGCCGCCTCGGTCCAGGCGCGGAGCAGGCCGGCGGCCTCGCGCGAGAAGCCTGCCCGCCGCTTGAGGTCGTCGAAGGTGTCGTCGCGGTGGCAGGCCTCGTAGGCCCGACGAGCAATGGCCTCAATGGCCGTATCGGATGCCGCGGGTTGCTTCAGGGGTTGAAGGCGTGTGGTGTTCGGCATGGGATGTCTCCGGTTCGTTCCTCCGGAGAATGGCGCGGGACTGCACCGACGTCCTTGCGTCAGCACAATCCCGCCCTGCAATCCGTCAAGGAGGCGGCCTAGGTCTGCCGATGTCGCCGCGTGAAGGATCAACCGCGGGCCAGCACCATGCACTCCAGCACGGCGCCATAGTGACAGGCCGCGGCGACAAGCACGAAGGCGTGCCAGATCGCGTTCTGGAAACGCAGGCTGTCCCAGACGTGAAAGACCACCCGACCGTGTAGAGGGCGCCGCCTGCGGCCAAGAGCCAAAGGGCCGAGACGGGCAGGGCGCCGAGCACGGCCTCGTACGCCATGACGCCGCTCCAGCCGAGTAGCAGGTAGAGCAGGATCGCAAGCCGATCATACCGGCCCGGCAGGCACAGCTTCAGGGCCATCCCGGCCACAGAGCCCGTCCAGACGCCGACCAGCAGAAGGATCGCCGTGACGTCGTTCCGCATCTGCGTGATGAATGGTGTGTAGGTGCCCGCGATCAGGAGGTAGATGGCGGAGTGGTCGAACCGGCGCAGAATCCATTTGACCGGGGAAACCGGCCAAAGGTTGTAGACCGCTGAGATCCCGAGCACCGCGAGCAGGCCACTCCCGTAGATCGCCACTGCGGTCAGCTCCCAGGGGCCGACCGTCGGTGCGGCGAGGACGAGCAGCAGGGTCACGCCGACCAGCCCGCCGACGATGCCCAGGCCATGCACGATGCCGTCCGCCAGGATTTCGTGCCGGTCGTAATCCCACCGGACCATTGCTCCTCCTGCAGGCTATGGCTCCTAACCGCGCGCTCGGTCAGGTTTCGGCGAACCCTGTGGCTCGCACGATCAGGGTGCCGGCCCTCGGGTCACGGGTGAAGAACAGGCCGCCCTGGCGCGCCGAGTGCCCAGGGATGTAGTCGAAGACAACCCGGCTGGTTTCCTCGTGTTCACCAGCCATGGTCACCTTGCCCTCGATCTCGACCTGTGCGGCGGCCTCGCCGGCGGTGTTGCGCGCCCGGAGCAAAACCCGGTGGCCGCCCTCCACGGGAGTCACGTTCTCAACCTCGACGGTGATCACGGGTGGCGTGGTTGCACCATTGAACGCCTGCCATCCGATCACCCCGAAGATGCCGAGCCCCAGCAGGAGGCCGGTGCCGGCAGCGACCCATTCGAGCCAGGGCACCTGCGGCCGGGACGTTTCGGGATGGATTTCGCCGACCTTATGTTCACGGTTCATCACAGTCTCACACCACCAGCCGCGCCGTCGCGGCGCCGAGCGACGCCGGAAAGCCCAGCACCACCAGCATGTTCGCGATCTCGGCCACGGAGACACCATCGATCCGGCCGAAGCTCCAGAGCACATAGAGGCTCACCAAAAGTGCAATGCCGTAGCCGGCGAGGGTGAAGTGCAGGAAGGTCGCCAGGAATGTCCCGCCCTCGGGCCGGCTCTCCTGGCCGGAGAACCCGATACTGTAGACGAATACGTGCAGGAGCAGGAGGGACAGGATCCCAAGCGCCAGGGCGTGCCGCGGCGTCATCTGGAACGCGATCAGGATCATCTCCTCCGTCGGGGCCATGTTGAAGGCCAGGAACAGGGCTCCAGCCAGCATGAGGAAGAGTTCGCCGGCATAGCCTGCCTCCTGCTTGCGCTCCTCCTCCGCCTTCATGTCCTGCTCCGCCCCAAGCTGCTTGCGCCCGAGCATCGCCCCGATGCTTGCCGGCACGCTCTGCAGCGCCACCCGGCCGACGATCTCGCCCCAGCTCATGTCGAAGGTGACCACCGCGAGCCCCAGGAGCAGCACCGCGGACGTGATCACGCCGACACCCAAGGCGGCGAACGCGTCCATGGCGTCCTCCTTCAGGCTGAAGGTCTTCTCAAAGCCGGAGAAGTAGGAGAGGCCGACGAGCATCATGAGGGTGAAAACCATGAGCAGCAGCAGCCGGCCGCGGCCCATCGCGAAACCGAGCGACCACATCTCCATGGTCATCAGCAGCGGGATGCCGAAGATGATCGCGCCGCCGAAGGCGCGGGCCAGGCCGATGGCATAGCGTTCACTGGTCACAATCACGTCGCTCCTTTTCGTCTCGACGGCCTCAAGCTTGGCTGAATGAGGAACCCACCATCCGGCGCCGGGTTCCCGGCGGGCTGACCCGCCGGACCAAAGCCTTCGCGAGGCGAGTGCAATCGTGCAGATCCTTGCTCGTCGGCAAAGAGAGATCCTGCGGGAAGGGGCTATGTCCTGAGGCGCGCGGGCAAGGAGCAGGCACAAGGGGGAAGACCGTGACGGATCAAGCCATGGCGAGCATGCATCGCCCTTACGAGGATGTGGCAGCCGTCCTCACGGGCACCTTGATGGTGGCGCTCGGGATCACCTTCTTCAGCACCGCCGGCCTGCTGACCGGCGGCACGGCGGGCCTCGCCCTTCTGCTGGCGCGTGCAACCGGATCCGAGTTTGCGGCTGTCTTCTTCGTCATCAATCTTCCGTTCTATTTCCTTGCCGTCATACGCATGGGCTGGATGCTCGCGGTAAGGACCTTCCTGGCCGTCCTCCTGGTTTCCCTGCTCTCGAAGCTGGCAGCCTCTTCGATCAGCATGGGCCATCTCGACTCGATTTTCGCCGCGGTCACCGGCGGGGCGCTCGCCGGGATCGGGCTTCTGATTCTCTTCCGCCACCGGGCCAGCCTGGGCGGCATCAACATCCTGGCCCTATACCTTCAGGAGCGCCACGGCCTGAGGGCCGGGTATGTCCAGTTGGCCATCGACACGCTGATCCTCCTTGCGTCCTTGTTCGTCCTCGATGTCGACGGGCTGGCCTTGTCGCTGCTGGGGACCGCTGTGCTCAACCTCGTGCTGGCGACGAACCACAGGCCCGGCCGCTACACCGGTGTCAGCTGAGGCTGCGCGGCCTCATCCCACGGCAGCGGGATAGACGATCCATTCAGTGGATGGCCGGGCTCCGGGCGTGAGAGACGCCGGCTCGATCTTGCCGGGCCCAAGGATGTGGAACACCGCATGGCCGGAGGCGAGCAGGTAATCGGCGATGATCCGGCGGTGGCAGCGCCACCACACCGCCTCGGCACACATGATCGCCGTGATGTTCTCGCTGCCGAGGACAGTCAGGCGGCCAAGCCCCTCCCGAAACCGATCCGTCAGGGCGTAATCGGCATAGTTCCGGAAGCTCGTGTTCTCCCAGTATCCGTTGGGGGACGGCTCGACCTAGCGCTGCCGGCCGCGCAGCCCGCCAAGCTCGGCAATGTGCTCGTATCCGATCTGGTACTCCGCAAGGCTCTCGGGCAGGGCGTCGCGGTTGAACTGCGGGTTCGTCCGGGAGCGCGGAACGGTCCGGACGTCCACCACAAGCCCGACTTTCGCCTCGCGGAGGAGGTCCGCGAATTCCGGAATGGTGCGGGTGGAATGCCCGATGGTATAGAACGGGTTCGCCATGCCGGTCAGTGCGGGCTCGGGGGAGCACTCGCGTCCGCCAGCTTCCGCTTCAGGCTTCTGATCTCCTCGAAGCGGCTGGTCACGTCGCGCATGACGGCGGCGAGGCCGTGCATCTGTCCGTGCTCGTCCTTGATCGGCACGATGGTGAACTCCAGCGAGATCCGCTGTCCGTCCTTGCGGATGCCCGGCACCGATAGCAGGTCGCCCGCGCCGTAATGGCTCTCGCCCATTGTCATGACGCGGTGGAAGCCCTCCCAGTGACGTGCCCGCAGGCGCTCTGGGATGATGAGGTCCAGGGACTGTCCGAGCGCCTCGCCGGCACGATGACCGAAGATTCGCTCGGCTCCGGGGTTCCACACGCGGATGATCCCGTCGCGGTCCGTCGCCACGACCGCATCGGCGGCGGCAGTCAAAATGGCATTGGCAACAATTTCAGTCAGATCCATCCGCACCACCTGTTCTCCGTTACGGGCCACGTTGAATTTTGGGACATATCATTCCTCACGTTCGCCTGTCCGCAGCCGGATGTCTTCATAGCGGCAAGGGAAATCTGACGCAGGTGCGCGTGCCCTTCTCGACTGCCTCCCGCTCCACCTGTCCATCAAGCTGGTTGGCGAAGGCGTCGATGAGCTGAAGGCCGAGCCCGCCCTTCCGCGGTGGTCCCATCCCGCGTCCGTTGTCCGCGACCGCAAGGCAGGCCTCGCCGAGTTCGGACCGTGTGGTGAAGCTGACCCGGATGAGGCCACCGTCCTCGTCGAAGGCGTACTTCAGGGAGTTGGTGACCAGCTCGTTGACGATCAGCCCGGCCGCTACAGCCCGATCCAGAGGAAGCAGCGCTCCGCGCTTGGCCTCAACCTCAATGCTCACCGCCTCCCGCTGCGGGTCGATGTTGGCGCACAGGGCCCGCAGGTAATCGCCGAACTCCACATTGCTGATGCCGCTCTCGAAGGAGAGCTGATCCTGGGCCAGAGCGATGGCATGCACCCGGTCCATGACGCTGACGAAGCGGTCCCGATCCTCCTGTGACGAGGCATGCCGCCGTTGCAGCGCCAGAAAGGAGATGATGGTCTGGAGGTTGTTCTTCACCCGGTGCTGGAACTCGCGCAGGACCACCTCGGCAAAGGACTTCTCCCTGGCATGGACAGCGGCCGCCTCGGCGGCCTTGGCTTCGGTCTCCAACCGCAGCAGAACCACGCCCAGGATGTTGGCCATGGTGGACAGGAAGGTCACGTCGCCTTCGTCGAAGGTGCGTGGCTCCTCCGCATCCACCTCCAGCACGCCCCAGGTGCGCCCGTCGATCCGCACCGGAACGTTCACGAGCGAGACGATGCCATGCTCGCGCAGGCTCGGGTGCATGCGGAACTCAGGGTCGTTCGGCAGGTCCTCGACGATCACCGGAGCCGCTGTCTGCATGCATCGTCCGGCCACAGAGGCATTGTCGAGGGCAAAGGTCGTCTGTCCCACCACGCCGGGCTTCCAGCCCACCCCTGCCACCATCAGCAGGTCGCCGTGGTCCGGGCGGTAGCACAACACCTTCACATGCCTGATGTGGGTGACGCGGGAAACCTGGGCGGTGACGTAGTGCAAGAGCTTCTCACGCGGCAGAACCTCGGAGGCAATCCGACCGAATGCGGCGAGCGCACGCTGGTACTCGTGCAGACGCTTCAGTTCAGGGCCGGGACCCTCGCTCCTCTTGGGCATCATGCCTCCTGCTCGGATGCCCGTCGGGGCTTTCTTGCTGCAACGCTGGAAAAGCCCAGCGGTCGTGTCCGGTTCCAGTGGGTCGCGATGACCGCCGTGGCTCCTGCCCCGAGATCAATGGGCTTCTCCGCCAAATCCGGAACATTGTACACGCCCACCGACCCGGATAGCCGGCCGTCATCCGAAAGGATCAGGCGTCGAGCCTGACCCTCCCGGCCAAGCTACTGTCCGGCCTGGGCTCCCCTCTACGGAGCCGCCCGACCTCGGCCTTGGCCCGCGACGGCCGACCCCGTGCCCGCCCGCTATTCGGGGGCCGCTATTTGGGGGGCCAAGAATAATCCTGCCGTCTGCCAAGGACCCGGACAGCCGCGGGCGCCGTTCCCACCGGCATCCGAGTTGCAACAGGAGTGCCGGACCATGAACGACAGGCCCCACGTGACCGCGGGCGAGATGGAGGAGCGCTGGAGCGTGCTCCACGATCTTGAGAACTGGCTGCAAACGCCGATGATGGTGCTCAGCTTCGCCTGGCTCCTGCTCGTGATTGTCGAGCTGGTGTGGGGCACCACCCGCATGCTGGAGGTCTTCGGCACCGCGATCTGGATCACCTTCATCGCCGAGTTCACCCTCCGGTTTGCGCTGGCTCCCCGCAAGGGCTCCTTCCTGCGGCGCAACTGGCTCACGGTGATTGCCCTGGTCGTGCCCGCCTTCCGCCTGCTGCGGGGTCTTCGCTTCCTCAAGGTTGCCCGGGCAGCACGCAGCTTTCGGCTCGTGCGCATCGTCGGCACCGCCAACCGGGGCATGAACGCCCTGCGGGCCAGCCTGAGCCGGCGCGGGCTCGGCTATGTCATTGGTCTGACTGTGCTGATCGCGCTGCTCGGGGCCGGCGGCATGCTGGCCTTCGAGCCTGCCTCAGAGGTGGAGGGTGGCTTTGCCAGCTATGCCGACGCGCTGTGGTGGACCGGCATGCTGCTGACCACCATGGGCAGCGAATACTGGCCCAAGAGCCTGGAGGGCCGCATCCTCTGTTTCCTGCTGTCGCTGTATGGCTTTGCGGTGTTCGGCTACATCACCGCAAGCTTTGCCTCGTTCTTCGTCGAGCGGGATGCCGCTTCGCCTGAGACAGACACCGCAAGCAGCAGCGATCTGGCCGCCCTGCGAACCGAGATCGCGGCCCTGCGGGCGGACCTCGCCGGTCAGGCAAGCCGCCTGTGACGTCTAAGGCGGCCTGGGAACGGCGGCGAACCCGTCCCGACCAGGCTCGTTACGTCCATTCCCTGTGCGTTTTCGGAGGTGGCAAGCATGGATCAGGTTGAGGAGATCGTGCGTGTGGCGCTGGGCCTCGGGCTGGAGAGCCGCGATATCAACGTCCTACAGATGGGGCTGCGCGCAGCCATCGTGTATGTGGTCACCGTTCTCATGGTCCGGTTGGCCAAGAAGCGTTTCATGGGACGCGCCACCGCCTTCGACGTGATCCTCGGCATCATGATCGGCTCCATTGTCAGCCGCGCCGTAACCGGCAACGCGCCGTTTCTGCCTGCTCTTGCGGCGACCGCGGTGCTGCTCGGCATGCACTGGCTGTTCTCTGGCATCGCCATGCGCTGGCATGGATTCGGGACAGTGATCAAAGACAAGTCACGCGTCCTGGTCTGCAACGGCGACGTTGACACATCGGCGTTGCGGGTGACGCACATGACCGAGCATGACCTCTGGGAGGACCTGCGGGGTAAGGGCATCTCGCGTCTGGAGCAGGTGGAGGAGGCCCGCCTGGAACGCAGCGGCAACCTCAGCGTCATCAAGGCCCACACTGGAGCCAAGGTGAAGGAGGTGACGGTACAGGATGGCGTGCAGACGGTCCGGATCGAAATCAGCACCTCTTGATCGCCGGCACGATGGTAGCGCCCGTTCTAGAGCGGCCGCTGGCGCCTTCCTTGCTCCCGGGACTCCCTCAGAGGGTCAGCAGCAGGGCCGCATAGCCGGCCATGCCGGCGGCAAAGGCCCAGAAGCGGCTCTGGCGCTCGCTCGGCACCTCTTCCTTGAGCACGTTCAGGATCACTCCTCCGGCCAGGAATGCCGTGAGGACGGCGATGGCGGCCTCGGAGACTTCTGTGGCAAAGCCGATGCCGAGCCCAAGCAGGATCGAGGCCGCCAGCACCCAGCGGCCGATGTGGCGGTAGGGCTTCTTGTGGTCCTCGTTGAGCCCGTAGTCGGTCACCAGGAAATGCAGCGCCATCGCCACGGCAAAGAACAGCAGTGCCGGCAGCGTCATCACCTCGCGGTGGAGCAGGAGGTATCCGATCAGCGCGTTGTAGATGGCGAACGAGCCCATGTGGATCCAGAACACCTGCGGGCTGGTGCTGGCCTCCGCCGCCTCGCTGCCCCGCCCGGGCTGGACGGGTGCCCCCTCACGCTGGGAGCGCGACGTCTTGGCGAGCCGGTCGAGGCCGTAGAACACCGCCAGTCCCGTCAAGGCGATCAGGTAGACATGGCGCTCTGCAAAGGTCTCGCTTGCTTGGACCACCTGGCTGACCTGCTCCTGGCCGGCGGCGAGCTCCGGCAGCAGATGGACGAAGACGTAGGCCACCGACACGCCTCCCGCGAGGGACAGCCAGATGCTGCGCGGGGTGCCCTCAAGAAAACGCAGCGACGGCGTGATGACGTGGATGACAGCCAGCAGGATGGCTGCGATCACGGCGGCGGACGCAAGGGTGGGCATAGGTGAGCCTTTCCGGTCGGCAAGCCCCGCCGATGCATGAACCGTGCGGCCGTCGCCGGGCGATGGGGCCTGGGACAACGCACAAGGCCGCAAAAGGTCAAGCCGCACGAGGCGTCTGGGCCCGGTCGGCCGGAACACGTCTGGCGCAGGTCCGCTGGACCGTGGCCGTAGCGGCGGGCGTGAGGCTGCATCCGCCCGTCGACGCCATATTGTCCGATTGACAGGGCTCCTGCGCGGAGACCACCATCCTGTGGTGGGGGCGCGCCGCAAGGATGGCCGCCATGGACAACTTTGATCACATCCTGAACTGGAAGCTGAAGCGAGGCTCGCACACTTTCCCGGGCAAGGACGGCGGGACCTGCATCAACGAGGCCGCCATTGTCGCGGCCGGGTTCCCGTACCGGCCCGTCCGCTCTGTGCAGGACATGCCGGACTGCTTCTCACGCCCGATCTGCGCGCTGGCCATGCAGTTGAACGACGAGGCTGAAGACGCGGAGCGCCAGCTCCTGCTGCCCTTTGTCGCCCGCCTGGCCTGTGCCGACACGCCGGAGGTGGAGCGCGAGCGCGAGGCGTACATCACCGCGCGCCTGCGCTGGCTTCAGTCCTTCCAGGAGCACTTGGCCATTCTCGAAGGTACGCTTGCCATCGGCCGGCAGGCCGACGCGCCGGCACCGGAGGAGGTGAGGGCCCGCCTGGAGGGCGTGCAGCAGCGTGCGGCTTTGTCCACATCGGTGGACGAGCACCCGCTGCTCGGCAAAATGCACGCTTGGCTCGCCGCAGTGTTCTAGGCCTTCGGCCCGAGCTGCCGGCCTGCAGCGGAAAGGACGAGCCGCCCCGACGGCTGACTAGTTATCGCCGCACCCCGGCAGGGTGTGTTCAGAGCACAGACCCGGGCTCGGCAACCATCAGCCTCGTTGAGCCAGAGCAACGAGCGGACGGCGCAACCAGGGTAGCATTCGGCATGATCTCTGGAGATGCCGATGAATTATCCGAGCTTCTTTGACGCGGCGCCGCGCATCACGCTGTACGATCCGCTGAGCGCCTTTCTCGGCGCGACGGAGGACGGACTGGTCGAGTACACGTATCTCGATGCGGTCAAGCTGGCCGGGCATTCGTGCCCGACCGTGGCCGGCGCCTACCTCATGACGCGGCGGGCGCTTAGGCATCTGTACCAGGGCGAGATCCCGGTGCGGGGCGACATTGACGTCACGCTGAGCCAGGACGCCTCCGAGGGCGTGGCCGGCGTGGTCGCCGCGGTGGCCACCCTCGTCACCGGAGCTGCCGGGGAGGGCGGGTTCAAGGGCATCGCAGGGCGGTTCGAGCGCCGTGACCGGCTCGCCTTCGGGGCCGCCATCGCCGGCGAGATCCGGTTCACCCGTCGCGACACCGGTGAAGGCGTCATCGCGAGCCTGAACTCCGCGGCCGTGCCGCTTCATGCCGATGCACGGCCGCTGTTCCAGCGGGTGCTTGGTGGCGAGGCCTCCCCGGCGGAGGCCCAGGAGTTCCGCCGGCTATGGCAGGAGCGCGTCCGGCAGCTGCTCGACCATGCCGACGATCCGGAGGTGGTCCTGCTGACGCCCGCCGTGGGCCCAGCCTCCGCGTCGGCGGCCTGACGCAACTGTGGCTCGGCTTGGCCGCACCAGTGAAGGGAACCAACATGCCCGAGATCGAAATCCAGGACGGCACGATCCAGGTTGACGCTTCGGTTCTCGGCGAGGGCCTGGGCGTGGAGCCATCATGCGTACCGGAGCTGCTCCGCAGCGGGGCGATCACGAGCCGGTGCGAGCGCGGCATCGGCGAGGATGAGGGCCGCTTCCGCCTGACGTTCTTCCATGCCGGACGGCGGCTGCGGCTTGTCGTCGAAGCGGCCGGGCGCATCCTGCAGCGTTCCACCATCGACTTTGGCGACCGGCCGCTGCCGGGAGCCCTGCGCCGGCCGGGCCGGTGAACGCCCTCTGACAAGCGCAATCAGCGCCCGGACAGGTCAGGCTGTTTCACTGCCATGCAGATCAAGCCCTCCGGCCCGGACCATGTCCTCGGCTCCACGTGTCGCCGCCGCCTTGATGTCCTCGAACAACAGCGCGATCTCCTGAAACACGCTCAGGTCGGCCTCGTCCGTCGACACCGTGTCGAGCTCGCCGACGAGTTCGAGCAGCGCTCCGATGCGTTCCGCCTGATGGCGGGCATCAAGGATCAGGCCGCGGAGCTGGCGCCGGTTCTCCAACGCCTCGAACCGTTCCAGAGCGGCGTCGAGCTTGCCGCGGCAGCGGCAGTCCAGGTCAAAGGTGTCCATGACGGCGCGCACGCGCGCCAGCAGAGGCGAGGGGGCGGGTGGGGCGGCCGGGCCGGGAGTGGCGACCTCGCGCAGTTCAGGCTTCATCAACATTCTCCGTGGGGTTCGAAGCGGGGCGGTGTTGGCCCTGTGCCGACAGGAAGACAGATGCCGGCCCCGGCTTCGTTGCCCTCGCGCAAAGACCTGAAATGCAAAAAGTCCGGGCCTGGCCCGGACTTTTCACCAGATCGTATCGCTGCGATCAGTGGCCGCTGGTCGACATGGCCGACTTCTCGGGGTTGTAGTCTTTGAAGATCGCCTCGTTCTTCGCACCCTCGACCTGGAGGATGCCGGCCAGACCCCGCTCGACCCGGCTCAGAGCGTGATCCACCAGGACGTAGTTGCCGGGCACCTCGACCTTGAAGTCGACTACGCTGGCCCCACCCGGAGGAGTGGTGATGGTTTGGACGTCCTTCATCGGCGAGCTGAGCGAAGCCAGCGGATAGGCCTCGTCGAAGATCTCGCCGATCACATGGAACGACGAGGTATAGTTCGGGCCGCCCACGCCGAAGTAGATGCGCACCGTCTCGCCGACCTTCGCCTTGAGCGGGTTCTTCTTCAGGGCGTCCGCGCTGCCGTTGAAGATGAAGTACTCGGGACGCTCGCTCAGGAGCTTGTCGATGCTCTCTTCCACGAGCCCCTTCGTGCCATGGGCCTGCTCGGTGTAGATCTCGCCCTGCATGACGTAGAACTCATGGTCGACCTTCGGCAGGCCCTCCTCCGGCTCCACCAGGATCAGGCCGTACATGCCGTTGGCGATGTGCTGGGCGACCGTGGGGGTTGCGCAGTGGTAGACATAGAGGCCGGGGTTGAGCGCCTTGAACTCGAAGCCGCGAGTTTCGCCTGGAGCCGCTTCGGTGGCCTTGGCGCCGCCGCCGGGGCCGGTGACCGCATGGAAGTCGACGTTGTGCATCATCACGCTGTCGTCGGCGTTCTTCAGCTTGACCTCGACCGTGTCGCCCACCCGCACCCGGACGAACGGGCCCGGGACCTTATTGTTGAAGGTCCAGTAGTGGTAGGTGGTGCCGTCGTCCAGATGACCGGTCACTTCGGTGGTTTCGAAGTCGACCTTGACCCGCTGCGGGCCACGCTTGCCGATAGGACCCGGCAGATCGGACGGCAGGCGCACGACGCTGACCGGGGCTGCCTCCGTCGCAGCGTGGGCGTGAGCCGGGGCAGCCGCCACCTTGTCGCCCGCGTTGGCTGCGAGCGGGGCGCCGAGCCACGCCGCGGCGGCAAGGGCTACTACAGCAGCGGTCGCAAGCAGCGGCCGGCGTCCCGAGATCTTCATGGCCTTCATCATCGTCTCCTCTGTGGGACCGCCTGGCGGATCGATCTGGTCCGTCATCGGATGAAGGCGTTGTACTCTCCAGCTTCAGGGGCTTATTTGCTGCAGCGCAAATATATTGGCGAATGCGGTCGAGACCGGATGGATTTTGGCGAGAACCGTCAAGGGTTTGATCTAGATCAAACGGTGTGTGCGGTGCGGGAGGGAGAAAGCCTCGGATCGTATTAGGTCAGCGCGAGGAACACCGGTTCGATGTCCTGAACGATCCCATTCATGAAGGGCGGACGGCCTCCCGGGGGATGGTCCACCGACTGGCCTTGGGCTCGGCAGCAAAAAGCCCACAGGAGCCGAGCTTCGACCTGACTCCTGTGGGCTTTGTTGTGTCGCTTCCGGTGATGACGGCCCTCACTCCGCCATCGATGGGTTCGTCAAGCGCAGGACCGCACCTGATAGACATCGCCGGTCTTGGCGTTCCGCTCCTCGTGGACCGGGCATTCATGCCAGCTGCGATACTTTGGGGTCTGGCTTGCCTTTACGGGAGGGCAGGAGACCGGAACGGTAACGTATTCGTTGGTCAGGTGGTTGTAGGCATTCCGGTAGACGCACTCCGCGGAGGCCGGCGCCGCCGAGAGCAGGAGCACGGCGGTCAGAATGGCTTTGGTCGGCATGGCTCTTATTTCCTTCCGTTGGGTATGTTGATCTCAGGCAGTGGCGGCAAGGCCGCGTTCGTTTCCGTTGCCAACCCCGAGGCGCTGGCGCAGCAGGATCCGCGGGGCGACGAGGTCGGCCAGCGTCACCTCGTCGAGCGAGGCGAAGAAGGCTTCCCTCGCGCGGCCCATGGTGCGCGTGAGGAGGCAGGCACCGCTCAGGATGCAGGTGGTCGGGCCATCGCCCAGGCACTCGACCAAGGCGGTATCGTCCTCCAGGGCGCGGACGACCTCGCCCATCCGGATGGCAGAGGCCGGCTTGGCGAGCTTCAGGCCGCCGGTTCGTCCGCGCACGCCTGTCACGTAGCCGAGGCTGACCAGGGTCTGCGCCACCTTCATCAGGTGGTTGCGCGACAGCCCGTGGCGCGTCGCGAGCTCCTCGATGGTGACGAGGCGCTCCTCCATCACGGCAAGGCTCATCAGCAGGCGCAGCGCAAAGTCGGTGTGGGATGTGAGCTTCATTCGAACCCCAAAAAGATGCATTGAACATACATCTTTTTGGGCGTAAGCAAACAGGAATTCCGAAGGCATCTTTTGGCATGAATTCAATGACCGCGATTCCCCTGATCGAGCCGGCGAGGGGCGTGACCGAGGACATGATCCGGCGTCTGGTCGAGACCTTCTACGACCGGGTTCTGCAGGACGAAGAGCTCGGACCGATCTTCCGCCAGGCTCTGTCCCACCGCTGGAACGAGCACCTGGCGATCATGGTCGACTTCTGGTCGTCCATCGCCCTGCGCACAGGCCGCTACCAAGGCAAGCCGCAGCAGGCGCACAGGGGGATGGCTCTGGTGGAGGGCCACTTCGAGCGCTGGCTTGCCCTGTTCGAGGCAACGGCGCGTGAGGTCTGCGAGCATGATGTCGCGGAGTTCTTCATCGACCGCGCGCGGCGCGTCGCCGACAGCCTGCAGATCGGTCTCAACATTGGCCCGAAAGCCCTGCGCCTGCCCGGCCGCGCTGCCACGGACAGCATTTGCGGCTGACCGACCAAGGCCGGCGGGATCGCCGTCGTTCCTGTCCCGAGACGGAGCAACGTCGGCAGCGGTCGTCCTTTCCTCATGCGGTAAGATCTCCGGGTTTGCCTGCCGAGATCGGCGCCCGCTGCCCGGCAGGTGCTATCCCATGGCCGCGAGGCCGGCGAGGGGATCCGGGCCGATGAGGAGCGCATAGCCCTGCAGCATGAACCAAACGTAGACGGCAACGGCGATCAGGGCCGGCAGGACCAGAGGGCGCAACGCGTTCCATCGCGCCCGCCCGGAAAGGAGCGCCGCGAACGGAAGGATGGAGGTTCCGGCCGCCAGTTCCCGCCAGCGCTCTGGGCCGAGGCGCTTGCGCGCCTTGAGGTCAAGCAGGATGAACCCGAGCAGGGAGAACAGGGCCATCGCGCCGAAGAGCAGGAGTGCGACCACGGTTCCGTTCGGGGGGATGTGGGTCGCCGCCCAGATCAGGAAGCCCCACAGCACCGGGTGCCGCGTGACGGCGGTGATTGGGCCAGGGTCGGTGCCGCCTCTCAGGGAAATCGAGAGGGGGTTGGCTGCCATGAGGCCCGCGACGAGGAGGAATGTTGCAGCCGGCATGGCGACGAAGGGCACGTGCCACTGCCAGGGGGCCGGATCCCAGAGCCACACGGTTCCCGCGCGCTGGGCGGCCACGATCAGCCAGCCCAGGAGCGCCAGGGACAGAATCGAGTAGGCGGCCAGGTAGGCCGTCCGGCCCATCAGCAGGATCAGGCGGGCCCGCAGGCCGCGGCTTGCCGGGATCAGATGGGCTGCCAGGAAGGCACCCAGGGCAACGCAGAACTCGGTCATCGCCAAGGCCTTTCGGGAGGGTGTCCGGGCGGGCGCGAGGAGGAACCCATGCGGGCCCCACCCTGAACAAGCCCGGCGCCGTCAGGCGGCGCGGCTGATACGGACCCGCCAGAGGTCAGGCCCCTCCTCCTGGTAGTCCCAGCCGAACGCGCCTGGCCGCTCGACATTGAACTGGTAGAACAGCGGTCGTGGGTCATGGTCGTTGACGAGCAGGAAGGCCTCGCCGGGCGCAAGCTGATCGAAGGTCTGAAAGATCAGGGGGTGGCGCATCCGCGGCATGATCTGGCGGACGTCGATGATGGTCTCGGTGACATTGCAACTGCACATTGGACAGCGTTCCTTGGTGCGCGGCTGGGGAGCCCCTGGCCACGGGCGGTGTTGGGATCGGGATTCCGGACAGGTCTCGAACGCGGCCGACCTCCCCGCGGGAAGGCGTCCTGAAGCGGCGCGCATGGCGTCCGTCGGTGAGCCTCGGCTTCCCGTTTCGACGGCAGGACCTTGACTGGACGAACCCCTGTCTTCTTTGCCCTGCCTCAAACAAAACACCGATTGGACAGTCGCCGCGTTCCGGTTCTTGTCGCCGCGCAAAGAGCGTCGGCAGGGGGCCTGCTAATCGTGGGACTGCGGAAGAACGCGACATTGGAGGCGATCATGCCTGTCGAATCCACCCAGCTCGTCGACGATGTCATGCGGCAATGGCCGGCGACGATCCGGGTTTTCCTGAACCACCAGATGCGCTGCGTCGGCTGCCCGATTGCCTGCTTCCACACCGTGGACGACGCCTGCCGCGAGCACGGCTCCGACCGCGTGCGGTTCCTGGCCGACCTGCAGGCCGCCATCACGAAGGGGACCGCCCGCGCGGTCCTGATGGAGCCTGAGGTTGTGCCGGCACATTGGCCGGCCACGCGCTGATGAGGCGCGCCGGCCGCCGTCCGGCCTGAGCGGCCACCCGGCATGGAGGTGCTGCCGTCGCGGGTCGGTCCTGCGAAACAACATCGCCGTTCGGTTTGCGCCAGAGCAAAGTCGCAGGAAGCGGCCGTGGCATCATCATTGAACGGCGTGGAGGTTTCCCATGACTTTGATGACCCTCATCACGAACTGGCGGTCCGGCCGCATGGCGGGACGGGAGTTGGCCTCATTCGACGCGGACGGGCTTCAGGCGCTGGCCCGGGATGTCGGGCTCTCCCCGGACGGGCTGGCCCGACTGGCCTCGCGCGGCGCCGCCGGCGGGGAGCTGCCGCGCCTCCTGAGTGCCGTCGGCCTGGCACCGGAGAGAATGGCGCGCACCCATGCGGACGTCATGCGTGACATGAGCGTCGTCTGCTCCGGCTGCGCGGCGGCACGCCGCTGCCGGCGCGACCTCGACCGGGGATGGGTTCCCGTGGTGCAGCGGTATTGCCCGAACGCCGTGACCATCAAGGCGCTGCAGGCGGAGAGATGCCGCGCCGTCCCATGACAGGAGGCTGCCTGCCCCGGGTGGCGCCTGGAGGGTGGCACGCGGCCCGGCCCCGCGCGGAATCACCCTCTTGTTTGCTGTGCCGCAAAGCGGCGTGCCGCCAATCCGGCGACAAGCACACGTCACCCGCCCCGGAGCCTGCCCATGTCCATCCCGTCTGATCATCCCCTGTTGCGCCGTCTTGGCCAGGGTTTCGCCGTCGCGGCGCTGCTGGCCGGAATGGCGTTGATGGCCTTCGCCGCCGGGCTGGCGCTGCTGGGAGCCATGATCGGGCTTCCGATTGCCATCGGCCTCATGGCGGTGCGGCAGCGCCTTCCCGGCGGCCCGGGAGCCGTGGCCGTCGATGCCGCAACCGCGTGGCGGCGCGCCTGACACGGTCATAACCAGCGGCCGCCTCCGCGCGGTTGAACACCAGCCCCATTCTGTTGCCATCAGAGCTATCCCATGAGCCACAGCCCTCAGCCTGACTGGGATCCCCGGTCCCAGGCGGTGCTCGACAACCAGATCGCCGCCTATGACCGCATGCGCGGCCGCTGTCCCGTGGCACACAGTGAGTACCTGCACTGGTCCGTGTTCCGGCACACCGACGTTCTGCGGGTGCTGGAGGACCACGCCAGCTTCAGCAATGCCGTCTCGCGCCACCCCGCCGTGCCCAACGGCATGGACCCGCCCGGGCACACGGCGTACCGGGCGCTGATCGAGCCGTATTTCGCGCCGGAGCGGGTGCGGGCTTTTGAGCCGGCGTGCCGGGACATCGCCACCGACCTGGTGAACCGTCTGCCGGCCGGCGGCGAGGTCGAATTGATGGGCGGGTTCGCCCGGGACTTTGCCCTGCGGATCCAGTGCGCCTTCATGGGCTGGCCAGCGGGGTTGCATGAGCCGCTGCGGCAATGGACCCGTCGCAACCAGGAGGCGACGCTCTCCGGCGACCGGGCCGCGACGGCCGACGTGGCGCTGGAGTTCGACGGCTTTGTTCGGGATCTGCTGGACATGCGTCGCCAGGCCGGCGACGCCGCGCCGGACGACGTCACCACCCGTTTGCTCCGCGAGCGGATCGGGGGCAGGCCTTTGACGGACGAGGAGATCGTCAGCATCGTGCGCAACTGGACCGTGGGCGAGCTGGGCACCATCGCGGCCAGCGTCGGCATCCTGGTTCATTACCTGGCCGCGCACCCGGACCTGCAAAGCCGCCTTCGCGGGGACCGCTCGATCCTGCCCGCGGCGATTGACGAGATCCTGCGCATCCATGCCCCACTGATCGCCAACCGCCGGATCACCACCCGGGCGGTGGAGATCGGCGGCCGTCGGCTGGAGGCGGGGGCGCGCCTCAGCCTGATCTGGGCCTCGGCCAACCGCGACGAGGCCGTCTTCGGCGATCCGGACGCGTTCCGGCTCGACCGCGATCCAGCGCACAACCTGCTCTACGGCGCCGGCATCCACGTTTGCCCCGGAGCGGAACTGGCGCGGCTGGAGCTGCGCGTCGTGGTGGAGGAGCTCCTGGCCCGCACGCGCCGGATCGCGCTGGTTTTGGAAAGGCCGCCGGTGCGGGCCATGTACCCAGCCGGCGGCTTCTCCTCGCTGGCCCTGCGGATCGACCGATGCTCGTGAGCGCAGTGCCTGGCGCGGAACCATCGCCTCGGTTGAGCCGTACCCCTGTACAGGATGTCAGCAGTGACAGGGGTGGGCCCGGTTGCATGTTCGAAGAGACCGCATCGATAGGCCTGTTCAAGGGGCTGGAGCCGGACGTCACCGCCGAGCTGCTGCGGCAGGCGCAGCGTCGCACGGTCCGCACCGGCGAGGTTCTCTTCACGGCAGGGCAGCCCGCCCGCGCGGTGCACGTGCTCGCCTCTGGAGCGGCCAAGCTGATCCAAGCCACACCCAGGGGAGCGCGGGTCATCGTCAAGTACGTGAGGCCCGGCGAGATCTTCGGCAGTCCCGCCCTGCTGGACAAGTTCTACCCTGTGGACGCCGTGGCGGTCATGGACGGCGTAGAGCTGCAGTGGACCTCCGAGTTGGTCAGGACCTTCATTGATCGGTACCCGCGTGTGGCACTCAACGTCATCCATGACCTGGAGGCACGCCTGCGCGAGATGGAGGGCCGGCTGCGCGACCTCTCGAACGAGCCTGTCGAGCAACGCCTTGCGGGCGCGATCCTGAAGCTGGTCGAGACCTTCGGGCAGGAGGTGCCGGAGGGAATCGAGATCCCATTTCCGGTTAGCCGCCAGGACCTGGCGGACCTGATCGGCAGCACCCTGCCGACGGTGAGCCGGACGCTGCGGACGTGGGAGACGCAGCGCCAGATCCGGCGCCTCCGTCTTCGGCTGGTCATCGCCGACGTGGAAGCCGTGGCGCGGGTCCTGTACCAGGACGGCGCGCTGGAGATGAAACCCCGGCGGAGCCACCGCCGGGGTGCGGGGCGATGACACGCATCCCGGTGCAGGACGGCTCCGTCGGACCTGACCGGATGGGCGGCCCAGCGAAGCCACGGCCGGAACCGATCTCGTGGCGGCGTGCCGGGACGATCCCCACGCCGCCTCAAAACCTGCCGGGTGGCGACTGACGCGCCCTGGATTTGCGCCGGATCGATCTTCGCACGCGCGTCTTCCCCATGCTCGCCGGAACGCAGGGAGATGGGCATGGGTTTGGTGACGACGATCAGGCAAGGGCAATCGGGCTGGGCGCGGGCACGCCAGTCTTCCGCCTTTGGTCAGGAGCAACGGGAGGCGCTCGCCCGCGACATCGGACCGCCGCAGGACATGATGCGACCCTCGTGGCGCGACAGCCGGGCACCGGCATGCCGCGCTGCTGCGCGGCATGAGCGTCACCTGTTCCGGGTGCACCGTAGCCGCCGCTGCCGGCGGGAGCTCGACCGCGGGCGCGCCGTTTCGGTCCGCCATGGCTCCTGTTCCTGTGTGGGGACGCAGCGGGAGCTTCACGATGGAATGGGCTCCCGTACCCGGTGTGCCGATGGCGCCGCGGCGGATCAGGCCGCCTGGAGCATGTTGCGCCCCGCGGCCTTGGCGCGGTAGAGGGCCGTGTCGGCCGACTGCAGCAGGCTCTGGCTGCGCTGGCCCGGCCTCGGGACCGCGCCCGCCACGCCCACGCTCACGGTGACCACCCGGTGCGGGCTGTCCTCATGCGCCAGCCCCAGCGCCATCACGGCGGCGCGGATGGCCTCGGCCATGGCTTCCGCCCCGGCCCGGTCGGTGGCCGGCAGCAGGAGCGTGAACTCCTCGCCGCCGTAGCGCGCCCCGAAATCGTCCGGCCGCTTCAGGCTCCCCGAGATCGCCTCGGCCACCGCGCGCAGCACCCGGTCGCCCTCGCCATGGCCATAGCGGTCGTTGTAGCGCTTGAAGAAGTCCACATCGACGAACAGCAGCGACAGGGCATGGCCTGAGCGGGCGGCTTGGCTCCACTCCCGCTCGAAGGCCTCGTCGAACGCGCGCCGGTTGGGCAGTCCCGTCAGCCCGTCGGTGGTGGCCAGGCGGGCGAGCTCGTCCTCGGCCGCGGTGCGGCGCCGCAGCTCGCGCTGGAACAGCGCGGCCAACGCCACCACGGCGCAGCACAGCAGGGCGGTGATCAGGCCGAGGACGAGGGCCCGGTCCTGCCACTCGTCGAAGATGTCATCCACCGCGCGGTTGAGCGTGAACACCACGGGCAGGTTGTCCAGCGCCTTGAACGTGAACAGGCGCTCGACGTTGTCGACCGCGGACGTGCCCACGAAGGAGCCGGACGGCTCGCGCAGGAAGCGCTGCACGTTGGCCGAGGCGCTGAGATCCTGCCCCAGCTCCGGCCCGATGAGCGGCTCCCGCGTCAGCAGGACGCCGTCGGACCGGAACAGGCTGACGGCGCTGTCCCGGCCGAGCTTGAGGCTCTTAAACGCCTGCTCGATGTGCGAGAGCGACAGGGCCCCGATCACCACCCCGGCGAAGCGTCCGTCCGGGTGCGCGAGGCGGCGGCTGATCGCGATGCTGATGTCGCCGTTGCGGAACCGGCTTTTGTACGGGCGGCTGACATAAAGCCCGGCGTCCGTCCGCTCCCGGTGAACACTGAAGTAGTCGCGGTCCGCGAAGTCGCCGGTTCGGGGTTTGACCGAGGCCGCGTCGGCGACGACCTTGCCGCTCTCGTCGAGCACGAGGATGGAGCCCAGGTAGGTGGTGGTGGCGACGCGGTCGAACAGGATGAGGTGCCGCAGCTCCGGCGGCAGCTGCGCCAGGCCGGGATAGGCCAGTCCCTGCACCACGCCTTTCAAGGCGAGATCCAGGAGCTCCATGTTGGTGCTGATGTCGCGGGCGACGGCGGTGAGCAGATTGTGGGAGGCCTCCTCCGCCTCGTGCCACGTGTCCTGCCGGGCCTGCCAGAGCACGGTGCCCGAGAGGGCGAAGATGCTGGCCGCGATCACAGCCGCGACGATGTGCAGGTGCAGCCCCGACCTGATCAGCCGGAGGGCGAGCTTCGCCCCAGGCCACTGGGACCACATACGGTTTCGGATGGGCACGCGACCAACTCCTTTGGAGAGGGCCGCGGTGTAGCGGATTCGACAGAATTCCCAAAGTCTGTTCAAACCGCCGATGGCGCGGAGAGGCCGGGCTGATGTGCGGTGGGCTTCAGTCGCTGCCGCAGGATACAGGACGCTCAATGTCCCTTCCAGGCGGTGCTACTTGGATGACGACAGCGCACCGTGAATGCCGTCAAGCAGGGCGCCGTCTTCCAAGGGCTTCTCCAGCACCAGCCGGAAACCCGCGCGCAGGGCGCGTGCCCGCAGGCGCGGAGAAGCCGGGGAGGTGATCAGGATGGCGGGAAGGTCGATGTGGCGCTCCCGCAAACGGTCGAGGAGGGCAATCCCGTCCATGTCGGGCATGGCGTAGTCGATGACCAGGCACCCGTCCGACGGCAAGCTGCGCTCAGCCAGAAGCTGGGCGCCGCCCCCATAGAGACGTATGTTCAGTCCCTCCTGCTCCAGGGCGAACTTCAGTGACTGCCGGACGGCGGTGTCATCGTCGACGACGAGGACCGGTCCTGTGATCGCGGGCATGGCGGCGCCTGATGATGTGGGGACTGCAAAACCTTACGCCGCCCGCACCATGCATGGGTTGATCTGCCTCAAGCACGCGCCCACGGCCGGCTCAGGAATGACCCGTAGGCCGTCTAAAATCCCGCAGCGACCTGCACTTTCCGCTCCAGCGGGAGCCGGAGCGCCGTCCAGACCTCGACGAGAGCGGCAGCCAGCTGGTCGATCAGGGCGTCGGTGTGGAAGGGGCCGGGAGTGATGCGCAGGCGCTCCGTGCCGCGGGGCACGGTGGGATAATTGATCGGCTGGATGTAGATGCCGTGCTTTTCCAGCAGGCGGTCGGAGGCGGCCTTGCAGGCCTCCGCATCGCCCACCAGGACAGGGACGATGTGCGTCACCGTCTCCATGACCGGCAGGCCGACGCCGCTCAGGACGGCCTTGGTGCGGGCGGCCTGGCGCTGCTGTCTCTCCCGCTCCACCGAGGAGGCCTTCAGGTGGCGAATCGAGGCGGTCGCCGCCGCGGCCACGGCCGGGGGCAGGGCGGTGGTGAAGATGAAGCCGGGCGCGAAGCTGCGGATGGCGTCCATCACGGCTTTCGTGCCGGTGAGATAGCCGCCCATCACCCCGAAGGCCTTGCCCAGCGTGCCCTCGATCACGTCGACCCTGTCCATGGCGCCCTCGCGCTCGGCGATGCCGCCGCCGCGGGGCCCGTACATGCCGACCGCATGGACCTCGTCGAGATAGGTCATGGCGCCACAGCGCTCGGCCAGGTCGCAGATCGCGTGAATGGGGGAGATGTCCCCATCCATGGAGTAGACGCTCTCGAACACGATCAGCTTGGGCCGGTCGCCAGCCGCCTGGAGCAGCTCCTCCAGGTGCTTGAGGTCGTTGTGCCGGAAGATTGCCTTGTCGCAGCCGGACTGGCGCACGCCCTCGATCATGGAGTTGTGGTTGAGGGCATCCGACAGGATCAGGCAGTCCGGGATGAGCTTGGCCAGGGTCGAAATGCCGGTCTGATTCGATACGTAGCCCGAGGTGAAGACGAGGCCCGCCTCCTTGCCGTGCAGATCCGCCAGCTCCCGTTCCAGTTCAACGATGGGGTGGCTGTTGCCCGAGATATTGCGGGTGCCGCCGGCCCCCGTGCCGAGGCGCCAGGCCGTCTCGACCATGGCGCGGGTCACGTCCCGTCTCTGGCCCATGCCGAGATAGTCATTCGAGCACCAGACGGTGATCTTCCGGGTCTCTTCGGGCGTGTGCCAGAGCGCGGTCGGGAATTGACCTGCGATGCGCTCGATGTCGGCGAAAACACGGTAACGGCGCTCGGACCGAAGCTGATCGAGCGCCGAGTGGAAGTACCGGCCGTAGTCGGGCGGGGATCCCGTCAAGGCTCCTTCCGATCCGTCCATTCCGGCCTCCGGCTATCGCGCGGCGAGCTGTTGGGTCTCAGGGAGCGCCGCGGACTTGTTTCCGCTCGCGTCGAACTGCTTGAGGTAGGCGATGAGGTCCTTGATCTTCTGCTCGTCCTTGAGGCCGGCATAGACCATCTTGGTGCCGGGCACCTTGGCCTTGGGATCCTTGATGTATTCGGCAAACGTCGCCTCGTCCCAGGTCAGGCCGGAATTCTTGTTGGCCGGGGAGTAGTTGTAGCCTTCGACCGACCCGGAGTGGCGGCCGATGACGCCATTCAGCTCGGGACCGACGGCGTTCTTGGCATTCGGGCCGATCTGGTGGCAGGCCTTGCAGACAGCGAAGACCTTTTCGCCGGCGGCGGCATCCTGCGCGTGGGCGGCCGCCGGGCCGAGAAGCAACGCCAGGGGGATGAGAAGGGCAAGACGCATCGCAGGTTCCTTGATGTTCACCGTCCGGGACAAGGGCACAACAAGGGAGGGGTCCGGCTGTTCCCGGCGCCGCCGCATTTTCATCTGAGGAGCGCCTACGGATATTTCCGGAGTTGCCCTCCCGTCCCACCGCCCTAACCTGGGCAGGCTGCCGGTTCCGCCGGCACGCCCAGACAGAAGGCGATGTCTGGCCACGAATGGCGGGCGAAGCCTCGCAATGCAGGCTCGGGGGCGTCAGGAGCATCATCATGGCTGATGCGGCGCATGCCGGCACCACCGATCATGGCGACTATCCTACCTTTTGGCGACGGTGGTTCTACTCGACGAACCACAAGGACATCGGCAGCCTCTATCTGATCTTCGGCTTTACCGCCGGCATCATCGGCGGCCTGCTCTCCATCGGCATGCGCCTGGAGCTCCAGGAGCCCGGCCTGCAGTATTTTTCCAATCCGCAGGCCTACAACGTCTTCGTGACCGGCCACGGCCTGATCATGGTGTTCTTCGTCATCATGCCCACGCTGATCGGCGGCTTTGGCAACTGGTTCGTGCCGCTGATGATCGGTGCCCCCGACATGGCCTTCCCGCGCCTCAACAACATCTCCTTCTGGCTGATCGTTGCGGCGTTTGCCCTGATGATCCTGTCCCTGTTCGCGGAGGGAGCTCCAGGCTCGCTCGGCTTCGGCGGCGGCTGGACCGCCTATCCGCCGCTCTCGACCGTCGGCCACCCGGGACCTGCCTTCGATTTCGGCATCCTGGCCCTACATCTGGCTGGCGCCTCCTCGATCCTGGGTGCGATCAACTTCATCACCACGATCCTGAACATGCGCGCTCCGGGCATGACGCTGCACAAGATGCCGCTCTTCGCCTGGGGCATGCTGGTGACGGCCTTCCTGCTCCTGATCACCCTTCCCGTGCTCGCGGGCGCCATCACGATGCTGCTGACGGACCGCAACTTCGGCACCACCTTCTTCGACCCGTCGGGCGGCGGCGATCCGGTGCTCTACCAGCACCTGTTCTGGTTCTTCGGCCATCCCGAAGTGTACATCATGGTCCTGCCGGCCTTCGGCATCATCAGCCACATCGTCTCGACGTTCTCGAAGAAACCGATCTTCGGCTATCTCGGCATGGCCTACGCCATGGCCGCGATTGGGGTGGTGGGCAGCGTGGTCTGGGCGCACCACATGTACACGGTCGGCCTGTCGCTGCAGACCCAGGCCTATTTCGTGTTCGCCACCATGGTGATCGCGGTGCCCACGGGCGTGAAGGTGTTCTCGTGGATCGCCACCATGTGGGGCGGCTCCATCCGTTTCACGGCGGCCATGTGCTGGGCCATCGGTTTCATCTTCGTGTTCACGGTCGGCGGCGTCACCGGCGTGGTGCTGGCGAACGCGCCCGTCGACCGCTACCTACACGACACCTACTATGTGGTGGCCCACTTCCACTACGTGCTGTCGCTCGGCGCCGTCTTCGGCATCTTTGCCGGGATCTACTACTGGTTCCCGAAGATCACCGGCTACGTGTATTCGGAGCGCATCGGCAAGCTGCACTTCTGGATCGCCTTCATCGGCGCCAACGTGCTGTTCTTCCCGCAGCACTTCCTGGGCCTTTCAGGCATGCCGCGCCGCTACGCCGACTACCCGGATGCCTTCGCCGGCTGGAACCTGGTCTCCTCCATCGGAGCGTACATCTTCTTCATTGGCCTGTTCGTGTTCCTATACGGAGTGATCGACGCCTTCCGGCGCAAGGAGAGGGCGGCCGGCAACCCGTGGGGAGAGGGGGCAACGACGCTGGAATGGACCTTGTCCTCGCCGCCGCCGTTCCACCAATTCAACATCCTGCCGCGCATCGTCGACACGGGCCACTAGGCATCGGTATCGCCTGCCGGGCCGCCATCGCTGGGACATCCGGGGAGAACCCGCATGGGTCGTACCCGTCGATCCCGGGTGTCGCCGACGAAAGGCCTGTGATGACGCATGTGGTGCTGGAGACCTGCATCCGGTGCAAATCCACAGATTGCGTCGAGGTCTGCCCGGCCGCCTGCTTCGATGAGGGCGAGACCATGCTGGCGATCCACCCGGACGAGCGCATCGACTGCGGCGTGTGTGTGCCGGAGTGCCCGGCGGAGGCCATCGCGCCGGACTCGGAGTCCTTCGACCTGATCTGGCTCGACGCCGACCGGCGTTATGCCTTGCAGTGACCCAACATCACCGGGAAGAAGTCGCCGCCCGCCGAGGCGGATGCCATGAACAGGGCCCGGGCAAGTACGAGCAGTCCTTCAGCGCGGAGCCGAGAGAGGGCGACGAGGCGGGCGGCACGAGCCGGAGGCCCTGACTGCCGCCCGCCCGACAGGTTCAGCCGTGCGTCAGTCGGACTTCTTCTTCGGGTCGGTGACCGTTCCCGTTGACGTGGGTTGCCCGCCCGGCGTGTTGCTCGCGCTCTGGAGGATTCTTTGGGCCTCCGAGAGTTGGGCCTTCATCTCCGGCACGGCCGTATTCATCAACTCGCTGAACTGGCCCTGCTGGCCGAGCTTCTCCAGGTCGCTGATCGCCTGCGGATAGGATTGCACAACCCACTGCGCGACATTGGCGCCGAACTGCGTCGCGTCGGCATCCCGTGCCAGGCTGTCGAAGGTGCCGCGCTCCTTGTCCGGGATCTGCACGTCGCTCAGATCCGGGGCGGCGGCCGTCAGGGCACGGTTGATGCGGCTGTTCGTGAGCACCATCCGGTCGCCGAGATCATGCACCGCGCCGCTGGTGTGCCGCTTCGAGGCGAGGTTGCCGTACTGCTGCGCCGTCACCGTGTTGCGGACGAGGCTCTCGGCGGTCGGCTTCATGTCGGCCGGCAGGGCCGCGCCTTGGCCGACCTGGGGGTGTGCACGGTGCCGCCATGGCTCTCCGGCCGGCCGCCATCCTTGTGCGGGTCCGCCATCGGGCTGCTCGTCGGGTTGGTTTCGGCCCGCGAAGGGGTCGTGGAGCGGGGCTGGTCCTGCTGGGCCGCTGCGGGCAGGGCCATGAGCAGGGTGCAGAGCGCGGTTGCCGTGAGGTGTGCCTTCATCGTCGGATCTCCTGCCGTTAGAATGGGAGGTCAATGATCCGCGCATGGCCATGTTCCTGACCCCGCGCGGTCAGGCCCGGAGCAGGCTGGCCTCCCCCGATGCCGACACCAGATGGACCTGTCCCTTGCCGAGCCGTTGAAGCGTGTGCCTGATCTCCTCGGGCGGCAGCAGGCTGAATGCCGTCGACAAGGCATCGGCCGCCGTCGCCGTCGGCAGCACGACGGTGACGCTGCGATGCAGGTGGGGCGAGGCGCCCGTGCGCGGGTCGAGCAGGTGGTTGAAGCGGCCGGCCGGATCGAAGCGGAAGCCGTAGGCGCCGGATGTTGCCACGGCCTGGTCGACAGCCTCCAGCGTTTCGCTGATCCGCTCCGGATCATCTGGATCGGAGATGCCGACGCGCCACGGCTCGCCCGAGGGGCGGGTCCCCAAGGCCCGGGGCTCGCCCATGTCGACGAGGCTGCTCGCGATGCCGCCCGCACGCAGGATGTCCACGACCCGGTCGGTCATGTAGCCCTGGGCGATGCCGTTCAAGGTCAGCCCCATGCCGCGTCTTGGCAGGACGATCCGGTTCGCGTCGAACGCCACGTCGTCAAAGCCCACGCGCTCCAGCGCCTCGCGGAGCGCAGGCCCGGACGGTCCCGCAGGATCCGCGCCGGGCCGGGAGAAGTGGTCCCGGTAGAGGACCCACAGGGCCTGCACCGTCGGGTCGAAAGCGCCCCCGGTCAGCTCCCAGCAGCGGCGGCACTCCGACAGGAGCTCCACGAGCGCCGCGGGTGGCGCGACCAGGAAGCCCTGGCGGTTGAGGGTGGAGAGGGCCGAGTCATCCCGATACAGGCTGAGCACCTGTTCGAGCCGGCGCACCTCCGCGAGCGAGCGCTCGACCAGCCGCTCCGCGGCAGCCTGGTCGTGATGATGCACCTGCAGCGTGGCCACGGCGCCCATGGCCTGTCCATGCCAGGTCACGAGGTGGGCCTCGGCCCTGGCGGCACGGCCTAACGGCACGAGTCCCAGGCTCGCCGCAGCTGCCGTGATCCCAATGAAACGCCTGCGGGAGGGGAGGGGCATGGCGAACTCCTAGTGGACGTGGCCGGTCTGGGGAGCGGTGGGCGCGGCATGGCCGGAGTGACCGCCATGGCCGCCTTGTGTCTCATCCATTCCAGGCTCTTGCTCCACCGAGCCTGTCAGCTCGGCCGTGCCGCCGAGGACATAGTCCTTCGGCACCTCCGCAAAGGTCACGACGCGCCCGCCGTTCTCGGCCGCGAATTTCTCGGCCGCGGCCTTGTCGGAGAACGGCACCGCCTCCTCGCCGCCCATGCCACCCTTCAGGCGGCTGCCGATCACGAACGAGGCCTGCTTCGCATCGACCCAGTTCGTGGTCCCGGGCTCTTCCCAGTTCGGCGCCTTGGCCATGTCGGACACGTAGATCGCGCGGATGTCCTTGGGTTCCTCCGGCAGCAGGGTGAACGAGATCGCGTCGCGCGCGGACGAAAACCAGACCGGCTCCTTCTGGCTCGCCAGGATGATCTGCCCCTTGGGGCCGGGATGCTCCATCACGTTCATGCCGCAGTAGCGGCCGATGGCGGCGTCCGTCATCTCCTGCGGGGGTGGCGGGGCCTCGGCGGTCTTCTGGTCGTTGCAGCCAGCGAGCGCCAACACGCCGGCGAAGGCCGCAACGAGGAAGGACTTTCTCATAATTCTCTCCTGGAGAAGGCCAGCGCCGCGAGGCCAAGCGGAACGAGAGCCCAGGCGGCGAGCGCGGCGAGCAAGACGGAGGGGCTCAGAGAGGCGTTCTGGGCGACTCCCGCCATGCCGGAGAAGGCGCTGATGTTGCCTGAGCCCGTGAGGTTGAACAGGCGGTAGGCATCGGCGGGATTGAGCAGGAGCAGGGCGTTGAGAAGCCCGCCGGAAAGGGTCTGCCCCTGGTCGACCACGAGCAGGCCAAGCAGGGCCATGTCATAGATCAGCACGAACACCAGCCAGATGCCGATGGCGATGCCAGCGGCGGTGCCGCGCTCCCGCACCAGCGCGCTGACGAGATAGCCCACGGCGATGAAGGCGGCGCCGAGCAGGATCGAGGAGCCGATCATCGAGGCGAACGCCCTCCAGCTCTCCGCGTCGATGACCTCGCCCATGACGGCCAGAGCCCCGGCGGCAGCGCCATAGCCCAGGAGCGTCGCGAAGGCGAGGATGGCAAGATGGCCGACGAACTTGCCGAGCAGCACCTGCCAGCGCCCGACCGGGTAGCTCAGCAGCAGCAGCATGGTGCCGCGCTCCATCTCGCCGACGATAGCGTCGTGCGAGATCAGCAGCGCGATCAACGGCAGCAGAAAGATCGTGAGGCTGGACAGGCTCACGATCACCACGTCGAGGGCACGCACACCGACGGTGCCCGTCGGCGCGCTGCCGAGGAAGGTCAGCGACAGGGCGAGGCCCGCCAGCAAGAGCGTCGTCGCCAAGACCCAGCGGTTGCGCAGGCCTTCCTGGATTTCCTTGCGCGCGACGATCAGGATGTTTCTCATCGCGCGGCCTCCTGCGACAGAAGGAAGTGGGCGTAGAGCTCGTCGAGGGTCGGCGGGACCACGTCGAGATCCTCGACCGGGGCGCCCTCGCCGGTGGCGCGCCGCAGCACCCCGATCTTGCGCTCGGGCGACGCATCGATCTCGACTGTGTGCCCGTTGACCCGGCGCCAACCATCGACCGGACCGAGCCAGTTCGGCACGTTGGCCAGCCCGGCATCCGTGACCTTGAGGCGGATGCGCGTCGGCAGGCGGGCGATGCGGCGCAGCTCGTCAAGCGTGCCGTCCGCGACCTTGATGCCCCGGTTCATGATGATGACGCGCCCGGCGCGCTCCTCCAGCTCCGTCAGGGCGTGCGACGACAACAGGACCGTGGTCCCCCGCCCGCGCAGCTCCTCGACGATCTCGTAGAAGCTCTGACGCAGGGCCGGATCGAGGCCGGTGGTCGGCTCGTCGAGCAGGAGCACGCGAGGCTCGCCCAGCAGCGCCTGGGCCAGACCGAGGCGCTGGCGCATGCCCTTGGAGTAGGTGCCGACACGGCGGTTGGCGGCATGGGTGAGGCCGACGCGCTCCAGCAAAGCCGGAACCGACTTTGCCGGCTCACGCTTCAGGCGCGCGTAGAACGCCAGCGTCTCGTGGCCTGTCAGGGCGGCATTGAACGAGACGCTTTCCGGGAGGTACCCGAGCCGCTTGCGAGCCGTGAACTCGCCGGCCGCCGGATCGTCGCCCAGCACCGCGATGTGGCCGCTCGTCGGCCGAATCAGGCCGAGCATGAGCTTCATCAGGGTGGTCTTCCCGGCGCCGTTGTGGCCGACGAGGGCCACCGTCTCGCCTTCCGGCAGCGTGAACGAGACGTCGCGTACCGCCTCGACCTTGCCGAAGCGCTTCACCACGTTCCTGATCTCGACGGTCCCAGTCATGGCCGGCCTCCTTCCGCGACGGCCTTGGGACGCGCGGGTGGCGCCATGAGAGGACGGCTGTCGACCACGCCGCCTGGCAGCAGGGCCGGGAACTGGGCTTGCGCCCAGCGGATCACCTGGACGGCCGGGCTGTTCATCAGCACCTTGGCCTGGGGCGCGGTCCAGAGCACCTTGTCGACGAGGTCGTTCGGGCGGTAGGCGCTGTCGCCCAGCCCGTCGCCATTGAGGTCGAAGGCCGGGTTGTCGCTCCAGTAGTTGCCGCGCCCGTCCTTGGACCAGTCGAGATAACGCGTGCTGACGTATTTCACTTGGTTTCGGTTCCTGATGAAGGCGTTGCCGACCATCTCGTTGCGCTCGGAGCCGGCGGTGAAGTGGATGCCGATCTCGCAGCCCTCGAACCAGTTGTCACGGAAGCGGTTCTGGTTGGCGTTGTAGATGAACACGCATTTGGTGGGACCCGGCCGAGCGTCCGCGCCCGGCGCCACCTCGGCCGCATCGGTGGCAGGAAGGCCATGCTCCTTGTCGTCCTTGCCGCGCGTGCCGGCGGCCGTCCACCGCTCGGCCGGCTGAAGGCGGCCCATGACCGTGTTGCCGGTGATCTGGGAGCCGTTGGCATAGTTGAACAGGAAGCCGTGGTCGCGGTCGCCATCCGACACGTTACCGCTGATCTTCAAGCGGCTGGAAAACATCAGCGCGAAGCCAACCGCGTTGTTGACCGACACGTTGTCCGTGACCTCGCTGTCGTCGGTGTACATGTAATGAATCGCGAAGCGCAGGTCACGGAAGCGGTTGCCGGAGAACACGTTGCGTTTGCTGGTGATGACGAAGATTCCGTCCCGCCCGTACTGGACGCTGTTGTCGACCACCTTGGCGCCGGTGGCGTTCCAGACCGAGATGCCGTTGCCGGCCTCGTTCAGCCGGCCTTCCTCGATCCCGATGATGGTGTTGCCGCGGGCCATGGAATTTTCGGCGCCATGGAGATAGATGCCATACAGGTTTCCCTCGATCCGGTTGCCCTCGACCACGGCGCCGGCCGCCGGCTTCTCGACGAAGACGCCGGCATCCATTTTTTCCAGGTCCCTTCCGGAGCCGCGGATCGTCAGGCCGCGCACAACGGCCCCGGGGGCCGAGACGGTGACAACGCTTCCCGTGCCTGGCCCGACAAGAATGGCACCCTTCTCGCCTTCGACCGTCACCTTGCGGGTGATCCGGATGGGGCCGCGGTGCTCGCCGGCCTCGAACCGCACCACATCGCCGTCCACGGCCCGGTCGAGCTTGTCCTGGGGCGAGCCTTCGCCCGGAGCAATGACCCAGGTTTCCGCCCATGCGGGCAAGGCGAGGCTGGCGGCGAAGATCGCCGCCAGCCCCATGCGTACCAGTGTACGATGTCCCATCATACCGTCAGGTCGCCTGCGGCTCAACGAACATGCGGCCCTTCATCTCCATATGCATCGCGTGGCAGAACCAGGAGCAGAAGTACCAGTACACGCCGGGCCGGTCGGCCGTGAACGTGACCGAGGCTGTCGCCTGGGGCGCCACCTCCATGTTGATGCCGTAGTTGACGAGACCGAAGCCGTGCGTCAGGTCCTCGACGTCATCGATGTTGGTGACGAACACCGTCACTTGGTCGCCCTGCTTGACCTGGAAGCTCTCCAGCCCGTAGGCCGGCGCGGCCGAGGTCATGTAGACCCGCACCTTGTTGCCGTCGCGGACCACCTTGGAATCCGCCATGAGATCCACGCCGTCCGCCTTGGCCTGTTGCACCGCGTCGGCGAAGAACGGGTCGTCGCGTTTCCAGGTGTGCACCGGGTTGATCTTCGAGCGGTGCACGATGGTGGCGTCGTGCGGCTCCGCGAAGCTCGGACTGTCGTGGACGAGCACCATCCGGTCGCCGGAGATGTCGATGAGCTGGTCGTTCTCGGGCTTCAGGGGGCCGACGTTGAGATAGCGGTCCTTCGAGAACTTGTTCAGCGAGATCAGCCACTTGCCGTCCGCTTCCTTGGTCTGACCCATTGAGGTGTGGTTGTGGCCCGGCTGGTAGTGCACGTCGAGCTTCTGGATCACCGGATTGACCTTCTCGCCCTTGAAGGCGCGCTTGGCGAGGTCGATGTTCCACTTGACCACCTGGCTGTCGAGGAACAGCGTCGTGTAGGCGTTGCCCTTGCCGTCGTAGGCGGTGTGCAACGGCCCGAGGCCGAGTTCAGGTTCCGCGACGACGACGTCGCGCGGCTGGATCTTGTCGTCGAACAGGTCGTCGAGCTTGCGGGCGTCGAACACCGTGACCGTCGGCGACAGCTTGCCGTTGGCGACGAAGTGGATGCCGTCCGGGGCCGTGTTGATGCCGTGCGGGCTGTTCGCCACGGGGATGTAGCGCGTGTATGGCGACCCCTTGCGGCCGTCGAGGACGGGCACGCCGCCGATCATCTCGGCCTTGCCAGCCTTCACCGCCTCCTCGATGCGCTTGAGGTTGAACACGACAACCCAGTCCTGCTCCTTGGACATCATCTCGGCGAGCGTCACGCCTTCCTCGGAGTTGTAGCAGGTTGCCCAGGAGTACTTGCCCTGGTAGTCGGCGTCGGTGTTGTCGAGGTTGCCGTCGACCCTGATCTGCCAGGCGACCTTCATGGTGTCGCCGTCGACCGCCGTGTAGATCGAGGAATACTGCTTCGGATCGTCGAGGATCTTGCCGTCGTTCGGGATCGGCACGCGGTCCTCGCCGTTGCAGAATACGTAACCCGTGCGCGGATATTTCTGCACGCGCAGTCCGTGGACCGTGTGCTGGTTGGGCAGCTGGAGGATCTTGTCGCACTTCATCACGTCGAGGCGGATGCGCGCGACGCGGGTGTTGAGCTTGTCGTTCACGAACAGGTAGCGCCCGTCATAGGTGCCGTCCGTGAAGGACAGGTGCGGGTGGTGCAGGTCGCCTGCGGTATAGACGCCGCCCTTGTCCTTCAGATACTCGACGCTCTGGGGCGTCAGTCCCTCGGTGAGGATCTTGCGGCTCTGGTCGGTCTGCCCCCAGCCGGTGGCGCTGTCGCGGTTGAACACCGGGATGCGCATCAGCTCGCGCATGGAGGGCAGACCGACGATGCGGACCTCGCCGGTCTGACCGCTGGAGAAGAACACGTAGTACTCGTCAAGCTCGCCCGGCTTGACCTCGGTCTTGTTGGCGCCGGCGGCAGGACGCGCCGCTGGCGCTCCGGGCGCGGTCTGGGCTTCGGCGGGTGTGATCACGCCCGTCTCCTTCAGGGAGACGCCGCCGGCGACGCCGGCCGCTCCCGCAACGGCAACCGCAGCCGTCGTGCCGAGCATGTCGCGCCGGCTCAGTCCCTTTTTGGGTTCTTCGTTCGCCATGAAAGTCTCCTTCGTGCTCATGAGGATGTTGTCGGAACATCGGCCGTGGTCGGCGTGTCCGTGGGCTTTCCGACCGCCTTGCCCTTGTGGGTGATGATCGGTTTAGCGGGTCCGCTGCCGCCGTCTTTGATCCCGCGCATGGACGGCGACGAAATTGCCTCACGCTTCTCGCGCTTGAGGCGCACCTGGATCATGTGCGGGCAGCGGTGGTCGTCGTGGTACAGTTCCTGGCAATGCATGCAGTAGATGCACTCGTTGACGTTGATCTGCCCCTCAGGATGGATCGACTGCACCGGGCATTCCTTGGCGCAGCGCTGGCAGGGCGAGCCGCATTCGGGCCAGCGCTTCAGCCACTCGAACATCCTGATCCGACCCGGGATCGCCAGGGCGGCGCCCAAGGGGCAGAGGTAGCGGCAGAAGAAGCGCTCGATGAACAGCCCGACCGAGAGCAGGGCCAGCGCATAGATGACGAAGGGCCAGTCGCGCACGAACTTCAGGATGATGGAGGTCTTGAACGGCTCGACTTCGGCAAAGACCTCGGCCAGCGCGACGTTGTACAGCGAGAGACCGAACAGCCCGAGGAAGATGATGTACTTGATCGGCCACAGGCGCTCATGCAGGCCCCACGGCACGGTGATCTGGGGCACCTTCAGCCATTGCGCGATGTTGTTGGTCAGCTCCTGGAGCGCACCGAACGGGCAGAGCCAGCCACAGAAGGGGCCGCGGCCCCAGAACAGCAGCCCCGCCGCGACCGCCGCCCACAGGATGAAGATCAGCGGCGCCGCGAGGAAGAACTCCCAGTTGAAGCCGGTGATGAGCGAGTTGGTGAAGGTCAGGACATTGACGACCGACAGCTGGGCGTTGGCGTACCAGCCGAGCCAGACGAGGGTGAAGGTCAGATAAGCCCGTCGCACCCAGACGTAGACGGTGGGCCGGCGCACCAGGGCATCCTGGAAGAAGAAGATGGCGGTGAGGACCAGGAGCGCCACGGCGGCGATGCCGATGGAGACGGTGTTGGTCTTCCAGATCCTGAGCCAGAGCGGATCCTCCAGCTCGCCGGCCGCGAGCGCGTCCGCATCGTTGAGGGACGGTTCGGTCGGTGAGACAGGCGCCGGAGCCGTGGTCGGCCCCTGTCCCTGAGGCTGCTGAGCCGCAGCCGCTGCAGGGGTGCCGGCCTGGTTTTGGGCCTGTGCCTGCGGAGCGGGTGTCGGTGCCGGCGTAGGAGGCTGCTCGATCCGCAGATATTGGTCAGGCAGCGTGTATTCGAGATTGTAGGTCAGGAAGGCCTTGTCGCGTGCGCCGACATTGCGCTGCACGAGCAACTGCAACTGCCAGGGCTCCGTGAGGTCGAGCTTGAAGTCCTCCGGCACCACGAACAGGGCGATCTCGCGCAACGCGGGTGCGCCCGCCGCGGCAAGGTCGCCGAGGCGGGTGTGGTTGCGGTCGCGAAAACGCGTGCTCTGGCCCTCCTGCAAGAGCTCAATGCGGTCGAAGATGCCGCCGCGCACGTAGCCGGACCCCTTGAACGAGTAGGCGCCTTCGCCGGCCACGACGATGGCCTGCTGATCGGGCTTGAGCCGCGCCTTAAGCTGGTCGTAGCCGGCGTCGCCGAGCAGGCTGCGCCCGATGGTGGGCACGCTCACCGGGGCGACATAGAGATCAATGAACGTGTCGGCCGGATCGGCTGTCTCGGCATTGTTGGCCGCCTCCTGGTTGCCGGCCTTGGCGTAGACCTCGTTGACCTCGCCGACGGTGAGCGACAGGCGGCGGACCGAGCCGTCACCGAGAAGCGTCTGCCAGTTGCGGACCTCGCTCTTCGACAGGTCCACGGTTTTTATGGCGGCGGGTGCCGGCGCGGCCGCTCCGGCGGACGGCGCGGCGCCTGCCCCAAGGCGCCCGCTCCGGATGAGGCGTACGGCGGAGCGCACCACGCTGTCGCCCATGACGAGCACCGTCACGGTCGCGCCGCTGACGATGTCGACCTGGGGCGGACGCTCGGCCCCGGTCGCAACCGGCTTCATGTCCTTGCCGATGAGCGTGTTCATGGCGGCAACGATGCGCCGCTCCGGGATGCCGATGAGGACGATGGGCTCCTTGTGGTCGACGAGCTTGATCCCGGTGATGACGCCGTTCGGATCGATCCCGACCAGAAGGTTGATCGGCTTGCCCGAGTAACCGGTCGCGCCGGTGAAGTCGGAGTTGAGGTAGACGTAGCCGAGCAGCCGGTCGCCCTGGTGGGCCGGGACGAGCGGCGGGTCGCCCTGGGGCGGCCCGAACCGGTCGGCGCCGGGGAAGAACTCGTTGGGCTGCGCCTTCGGCAGGTATTCCTGCACGCGCCCGGCCGCCAGGGCCTGACCGGCCCACGGCAGAAGGATCATGGCGCCAAGAAGAGCCATAAACCGAAGGATCAGCGGAATGGTGATGGAGAAGGATCGGGCGGGGCGTACGGAGGTCGATCTTTCCAACAGGAACCGTCCAGTGTCAGATTGTGCTTCTGAACAGAAAACACGGAACGGTCAGCGGGCCAGAAAGGTTCCGCTTACCGTGTCGTAATTTTCCGGGGCTGGATCGGGGAGGATCGCGAAGCCCGGCACCGTATGAAACAGCCGAGCTTGTCTTGCTTTGATCTGGCGCAAATTGACGGATCATGCATCGCTCGTCAACCTTTGACACCATTGTCAGCATCGTTCGGAGAGTTCCAATGTCGCTTTTGAAGACTGAGCCGGCGGGGACCGTGACGTCCCTGGAGGAGCTGTTCGCCATCGCGGCCGCCATGGAGCACGAGGCGGCGACCCGCTACGCCGAGATCGCCGCGCGCATGCGGCAGGAGGGCAATCCCGCCTTGGCGGAGGTGTTCGAGCGCCTGTCCGCCGACGAGCAGGGCCATCTCGACGGTGTCGTGCACTGGTCGCAGAAGACCAAAGGGAAGGATCCCGATCCGGCACGGATCCGCTGGGAACTCCCGGAGACCTTCGACGACGAGGGCGCGGCGACGACCGATCCCAAGCTGGTGGGGGCCTATCGCGCGCTCTCGATGGCGGTGCGCAACGAGGAGCGCGCCTTCGCCTTCTGGAGCTACGTGGCGGCACATGCGCAAGCCCCTGAGATCCAGCGCGCGGCGGAGACGATGGCGCACGAGGAACTGGGGCATGTGGCGACCCTGCGGCGGGAGAGGCGGAAGGCCTTCCATAGTGAGCGCGGGCAACAGCGGACCGGCCTCATGGCGGAGGACGGCGGGCCAGACCTTGCCGCCTTGGAACGGCGGCTTGCCGATCTGCTCGCCCCCCTTGCAGCCAAGGCCTCGCTCCAGGAGGGCACGCGCCTGAGGGGCTTCGCCGACGAGGCGCGGCAGCATGCGCAGGAGCTTGAGCAAACTCCCATCGCCGTGCCCGGCGCCCGGCCGGTGGGCACGCCCCCGGACGACCCAGTGGCCTTGGCCGAACTGCTCACCGACCGCTACCTCGAAGCCGGCGACGTTCTGCAGGACGAGGAGGCGCTGGGGCGGGTGCAGGCGCTCGCCGGGCGCGCCATCGCCCGTCTCGCGTGGCTGCGGGCCGACTTGCCGGAGCTGCATCGACCCTGATCGGACGCTCCAAGCGCTCATGGCCGGAGCGTGACGCTCCCCTCAAGGCTGGCCTTTTCGAAGTCGTTGACGAGGATTTCGACCTTGACCTGCCAAGGCCCGGCCAACGGAAGAACCAGGCCGTCGACCTCCCAGCCCCGCTCCGCCCGCCGGGCCTGGCGTTCGATGGGCCCGATGCCAGCGTCGGGCTTGCTGAGGACGAGCGTCACCTCCTTCGGATCGACCGGCGCGGCGCGTCCGGAGGCGACCACGATCCGGGCCCGGATTGCCTCGGGCCGTCCGGGCGACAGGGTCACCTGCGCCATCAGGTTCGGCGTGTGCAGGTGTGCGCTGGCCGCCGCGGCGGCCTCGGCCGCCGGTTCCAGCGCCCGCGGCGGCGGCGTGAACCGCCACAGGCCGACCAGTCCGAGGATGGCCAGGGACAGCACAATTTCGGCCACAACCGAGCGGACAAGCCGCCTTCCGCCGGAGCCATCCGGCTTGCTCAGGGCAGAGGTGAGCCAAAGCCGGTTCAGGGCAGCCAATCCGAGCAGCCCCGCGACGAGGATGGTTTTGGCGATCAGCACTTGCCCGTAGGCAGTGCCGGTCAGGTTCGCGAGGCTTTCCACCTGAACCGCCGCCAGCACAAGTCCGGCCAGCGTGAGGGCGGCAACGGCGACCAGGGCTCCGTTGGAGAAGCGGCGCACGGCCGGCAGGGCCTGTGCGGGTGCCCGGCGAACCATGAGCGCCAGCGGGATCAGGGCTCCGATCCAGTAGGCGACACCGACGGCGTGGAGGAACACGGCGGGACGGGTCAGCCATTGCGGGGCCGCCGCGCTGGCATGGCCGCTCATCGCGAGGGAGAGCCCGACACACGCCAGGGCCAAGAGGCCGCAGGCCCGCCGCCACCTTTCCCCGCGGTCATGCAGGCCCATTCCCGCCATGAGGAGGGCTGCCACCGCGGCCGCCACGGTCAACCAGAAGGACGTCCGCCAGCCCGCCGCCCAGGGGGCGGCCTTTCCCAGGGCTGACAGCGGCAGCCCCAAGGCGTCGAGGCCTTGGAGCCCGAGCGAGAGCACCGCCGCAATGGCGCCCAAGGCAAGCAGGCCCGACAGGGGGCGCGCCACCTTGCTGGATGGCGGTCTAGGGACGACCCAGGCCGTGAAGAACACCCCGCCCACCCCGGCGAACAGGCCCAGGTAGAGGGCCACCCGCGCCAGCCAGAGGGCGCCGCGAGCGGCGGGGCTGACTTCGGCTCCCGGGATACCTCCGGACCCGCTCGGGGCGCCAATCGAGAAGATCACCGTGCCGCTGATCGGGTGGCCGTCGCCGGAGGTGACCCGGTAGCTTAAGATCTGGGTGCCACGGGGCAAGCCCGGTGGCACGGCGATGTCGAGCATCTCGTTGCGGGAGGCTGCCGCCAGGCCGCTGTGCGTCCGCCCTTGGGCGTCCGTCAGGCTGATGGTCAGGGGCGACACCGGCTCGTTGAAACGCAGGCGCACGGTGGCGGGGACCTGCTCGACCACCATGCCGTCAGCCGGATGGGCCTCGACCAGCGCCGCATGCGCGAGGGCAGACCCGCCTCCGCCCAGGAGCGCGAGCGTCAGCCAGAGCATGAGAAGGATCGCGCGCTTCATGGCGGCACGGGGAGCCGGCTTTCGGGCGGCTCCCCGCTCCCTCGTCAGTGGGTGGCCTTGGCCGGCAGGAGCTTCAGCCCCGGCGCCGGATACTGGTAGTCGTCGGCGCTTTTGCCCTCGGCCGGGATCTCGATCCAGCGGTCGGCCTTGCCGCCACCGCATTCCTGCACGACGGGGAAGTACAGCATGGCGTCCGGCTTGAGGCTGTCCGTCAGGTAGGCGCGGAACACGAACTCGTCGTAGTGCTCGTCGGGCAGCTTGCCCGTCCAAACGATCTCCCGCACGCCCTCCGCCATCGCCGTGCCGTAGTAATCGCAGGTTCTGTCATACGGCGCCTTGACGGTCTCCATCTCCCACCCCGGCTTGGGCATGGGCTTGACGCTGATGACGCCGTCCGGGATGCGCACCCGCAGCTTCAGGGTCGGCGCCCCTTCGCAGCCATGGCCGACGCGCAGCACCGCCTTGTAGGTGGAGGCCACGGGGGCCTGCTGCGTTTCAAGAGTGGTGTGGGCCAGCGCCGGGCCGGCGAGCGCGAGGAGAGCGGCGGCAAGCGCCCCGCGAAGAAGGGTCGTGGTCATAGTGTTTCCTGTCGGATGGAGGGATGTCGTGGATCGGCGGCTTCAAGCCGGCGCGGGCGGCGCCCGCGCCCCGACAGGAAGGAGCTGGGGAATTCTTGCCACCGCGATGAGACGGTCAGGGCCATAGACGGCCGCATGAGCTTCCCGCCCGGGCAGGCAAGCCAGGACGTGATCAACAGGCGGGCCGGGCAGCCCCGGGCAGACGCTGAGGATGCAGCACGGCGGCTTGTGTTCAGGGCTCTTGGCCGGGCTGTCCGCATCATGCCGGGCGGTGGATGCCGCATGGTGGGCATGAACCCGCGAGCCTCCATCACGGAGGAGAGGGGTTCCATCTCGGGGGAGCGGCGGGCCCATTGTCCCAAGGGCCATGAGGACGACATGGAGGAACAGCGCCAGGGCGGAGACAAGTGCCGTCACCTGTCGCCTCCATTTCGCGCTGTGCTCGATCCCTGTCATGGCGGGCTACCTAGGCCTGTGCTGGGGTGGATCAATGCGCTCGGGATTCGCCTTCGCACGGTTCCGCCGGGCGAGCAGTCTTGCGGTCGTTCCGCGACGCGCCGGTCAGGCTGGCGGCGAACCCGGCAAGGGCGAGGAGCGTGAGGACGCCGCTGGCCATCCGCCCAGCCTCCCAGCCGGCGAGCCCGGCCCCCGCACGAAGGGCCAAAGACGCATGCAGCAGGAGCAGCGGCGCGTAAAGGACCGGCGCGTAGCGCACCCGGATCCGCGCGACGGCGGGCAGGATGATGAGCGCGTGCCCGAACACCATCGAGAGGACGAAGCCGATCAGGACCGTATGCAGCGCGAGGTCATATCCGAAGCTGGTATCGCCCGGAGGGAACGTGACCAGCGCGAGGCCTGCCAACCCCAGCCAGGCGTAACCGGTCAGCATGCATGCCGCCATGAAGCGGGTCTGTCCCGTCCTGCGCACGTTCAGCAGGGCAATGTCATGCCGCATCAGCCACACGGTGGTGACGAGCAGCGCCAGGCCAAACAGGATGGCGCCGTTCTCGGTCATAAGGCCATTCTGGGCGCCGGCGGCGAGAAGGCCGACGGCGAACAGGAACAGGGGTTCGCTGCCGCGGCGCTGCGGCATCAGGCGGCTGAGTTCCAGCCGCTCGCCGGCGATGGTCAGCACCAGGAAGGCGAGCCACCAGCCCACCAGATCGGGCACTGAGCCGTCCATGAGCCAGAGGACGTTTCCGGCGAGCCAAGCGAGCGCGCCGAACAGCAGCGCGCCGGTGAACACGGCCGGCTGCTGCATCGTGATTTGCAGGGTCGCTCCTGCCAGGATGGCCGCCGCAAGCGTGTAGGCGCCTGCTCCCATGGCCTCCGGCGCGCCGGCGAGCAGGGCCAGCGTTCCAAGTCCGGAGAACACCGGGGCGGCATAGCTCCAGCCGCGGCCGAGGGCGACCGCGCGCTCCAGGCTGATCAGGGTCCCGAACAGCCCGGAGATCATCAGCGGGCCGTGCAGGGCGGCAAGGGAGCCGCCGGCGGGCAACGCCCAGCCGAGCCGTCCCAGCGCCCCGTACAGGCCAGCCATCAGGGCAAGGGCCCCAAGGGCCAAGAGGGCGAACCGCAGTTCCAGGCGGCGCCTGGCGCCTGTCAGGGGCAGGGTGGCCGATGAAGACATGTCAGACATTCAATCAATTCTCCTGACAACGCACTCAAGGCGCGGGACCATCGTCGCGCCGCCGCAACGCGGCTGCGGGATCAGCGGGGAGCCATCATGCGGCTTTGCGCGGGGCACGACCCAACAGGTCCTGCCCCCGTGGCGTGATGCGGTCAGGAGTCCAAAGCGGGCTCCAGACCAGACTCACCGCAACGCTCCGTGCCTCGGGAAACCGGCGCGCCAGGCGCTCGCGGACATCCTCCACGATCATCTCGCCGAGCGGGCACGCCCGGGTGGTCAGTGTGAGCGCCACGACGACGCCATCGTCACCGTGCTCCGCCGCATAGACGAGGCCCAGGTCGACCACGCTGAGGCCGATCTCGGGATCCATCACGTCCTGAAGGCAGTCGACGATGTCGGGATCGAGTTGTCGGGCCATTGCTTGCTCCTTGGGCGGGCTCCTTGGGACCCGTCATGCATACGCCGATGGGGCAGGCCGCTCTTTGACCAGGCGCAAACGGGGCCGCGAATTGCCGGAGGCCCCGCATGACGTGTGCTCTGGCGATATTTGCCCTGGCGCAAGTCGCGCCCCCGCCGCGCGCTGCTTTCCGCGCAAAAATGCCAACTCATTGCGCGAGATCAAACACAGGCGGACTCGCCCGACGTATCACCATCCGCAAGAGCTTCGGATCGGAGCTCGCGAGTTTCACAAGGCAACAGGAGTGGATCATGCGGAATGTCATCGTGCTCGGCGCCCTCGTCGCGGCCCTCGGCTTTGCAGGCGCCGCCGGCGCCGCCGAGGTCGAGGTGAAGATGCTCAACAAGGGCACCGAGGGGGTGATGGTGTTCGAGCCGGCGCTGGTGAAGATCAATCCGGGCGACACGGTGAAGTTCGTGGCTGCCGACAAGGGCCACAACGTCGAGAGCATCGAGACGATGCTGCCCGAGGGCGGCAAGGCCTTCACCGGCAAGGTCAACGAGGAGATCTCGGTCACCTTCGACAAGGCCGGCGTGTACGGCTACAAGTGCAAGCCGCACTACGGCATGGGCATGGTCGGCATGGTCGTCGTCGGCGAGCCGACCAACGCGGACCAGGCGAAGGCGGCGACCCATCCTGGGAAGGCCAAGCAGGCCTTCGCCACCCTGTTCGACAAGCTCGCCACGACAACGACGGCCGCGAAGTAACCTCGTGCTGTGAGTCCCATACGCTGCCGCGGTGAAGCTGCCGCGGCGGCGCCAAATTTTGACAGTGCGCACGGCTGGCGGCTTGGCGCCGCTCACATTCCTCGGGGTTCGCCTGATGGCGTGAACCCCAAAGACGGAGGCCCGTGATGGCTCCCATTCCCCGCCTGCGGGACTATACGGGACCCGCGCTCCTCTCCTATGGCTTCCGACCATTCTTTCTGTTCGGTTCGCTCTACGCCGGGTTGGCCATCCTTGCGTGGCTGCCACTGTTCTATGGGGAGCTCGCGCTGTCGACGGCCTTCGCGCCGCGCGACTGGCACATCCACGAGATGCTCTACGGCTATCTTCCGGCTGTGATCACCGGCTTCCTGTTGACGGCGGTGCCGAACTGGACCGGGCGCATGCCACTTCAGGGCAGGCCGCTGCTTGTCCTCGTCCTGGCCTGGGCCGCCGGCCGCGTTGCCGTCACCGCATCAGCATGGATCGGCTGGGAGGCCGCGGCCCTGATCGACAATGCGTTCCTGCTGCTGGTCGCGGCGGCCATGGGCCGGGAGATCATCAAGGGCCGGAACTGGCGCAACCTCAAGGTCCTGATCGCTCTCGGAGTCCTCCTGGCCGGCAACGTCCTCTTCCACGTCGAGGCGCATGTCCTGGGTGCAGCCGACTACGGCATCCGCTTTGGGATTGCCGCCACTATGATGCTGATCATGCTGATCGGCGGCCGCATCATCCCGAGCTTCACCCGCAACTGGCTCGCGCGCGAGAATCCCGGCCGTCTGCCGGCGCCGTTCGGCCGCTTCGACATGGTCACCATGGGCGCCGCCGGCGCAGCCCTCCTGGCATGGATCGCCGCGCCTGGCTGGAGCATAACCGGGACGATGCTGATCGCGGCTGGCGTGCTTCAAGTGGCGCGTTTGGCGCGCTGGGCCGGGGAGCGCACCTGGCGTGACCGGCTCGTCTTCATTCTCCATGTCGCCTATGCCTTCGTGCCGCTCGGCTTCGTGTTGAGCGGGCTGGCTGCCTTCGGGCTTGTGTCCGCCGCCGCCGGCGTCCACGCCTGGTCGGGCGGCGCCATGGGCATCATGACGCTGGCCGTGATGTCCCGGGCGAGCCTCGGGCACACCGGCCGGGCGCTGATCGCGTCCGCGGCCATGCAGGGGCTCTATCTGCTGCTCGTCGCCGGCGCACTCGCGCGGGTCTGTGCGGCCCTCCACCCCGTCTGGTCGGACGCCCTGCTGCATGTGGCGGGATTGGCTTGGGCCGGAGCCTTTGTGGGCTTTGCGTTGGTTTACTGGAACGTGTTCACGCGTCCGCGCGTGACGGCCTGATCACTTCCGCGGCGATGCGCGAATCCTGCGGCGGCGTGGCATCCCTGAGTGTTCGCCAGTCAATGCCGTAGGCGGCGAACAGCAGGCCGCCGATAGCGGCGAGACAGACGTAAAAGCGCGCTCGCCATCCAGGTGAGGCCCGTCGCGGCTCCAGGAAACGCCGCAGGATGGCGGCGGCCTGGAATCCCGGGCCCGCGATCACGCGCCGGGGCCGACCCAACCGAGCGGGGAGGCATCACCTTGGGTCCCGCCGACCTCCATGGCGGCGAGGGTCAGCAGGACGAGGAAGAGCCAGGTGCGGTGCTGATCGCGACCGCCGATCATAGGCTTTGACGCGCCCCCGCACCTGAGAAGGGGGCGCTGGGCTTGACCGGAACGGCGCTCGCCATCCTCATGTCCATCGGGGTCGCGACCATGCTGTTCCTGAGCCAATGATCGTCGTGCCACCGTCAGCCGCGGACCGTGCCTTCTCTGAAGGTCGGCCCGGTTGCGCGGGCGAGAAAACTCCCGCCTGTGGTGGTTGGCCGCAGCCCTTGTGGCGGCATCATCCGTTCCTGGGCGCTGCCCCAGCTCGGCCGCCATGTGTATTGCGGCCCAGCTGAAACCAGGCCAGGGCCTCGCGGGTTGCCGATAACCTAGGTTAATCGAGCCGCTGCAAGGCATGGCGCGGAAGCGGTGCCATGCCTGATGATGGATGCCAAAGATATTGTGATCCGATGAAACAGATTCCGAACAGCCTCAACCTGATCCAGGACCAGGTGAACCTCATCCTGGGGCAGATGCTGGCCAGCCTCTACCAGGACCTTGTGAACGCGCCCGTCCCCGAGCGCCTGAGGGCCCTTCTCCACCAGCTGGAGGCGCGGTGCCCGTTGGGCTGAGGTCAGGTCGCCGAACCCTCGATGGCAGGGAAGCCGGGCAGGCCCATGAACGTGGACGCTGGCTGCCCCCGGTGGCCATGCCACGGCCGGCAAAGAAACTCCCTCGCCGGGGTAGCCCCGGGAGGGAGAGGGGATCCAGAGGGAGGAAGAACTCTGAAGCCTTTCCAGGCTGCCCGATTCCAGGCGCGCCGGCCATGACCCAGGTTAAACGCGGCTGCGGATTGTGTGGGGGCGGCCCGGCGGGATGCCGGTGGGCGCATCCTGGCGGCAACGCGCCTGCGCAGGTATCATCGACGGAGGCTCTCGACCGTCAGGGAGTGACCGAATGGCAGCCCGAATGGCGCTCACGCCGCAGCACGTGGCGCGGGTCCACCGCACCCTAGAGGATCCCGGCCCGGACCCCAACCTCGCCTACCACACGGCCGGGGACTACGACGCCGTGGTGCGAAGCCTGCTTGCCGCGCATCCCGGCGGGCCGGACACTTGGCTGTTCGCCTATGGCTCCCTGATCTGGAAGCCGGAACTGGAGCATGCCGAAGCGCGGCGGGGAACGGCCCGGGGTTGGCACCGCTCGTTCTGCTTCCGGATCGAGCGCTTCCGCGGCAACCAAGGACCAGCCCGGGCTGATGATGTCCCTCGACCGGGGCGGCCAGTGCCGGGGCGTTGTGTTCAGGCTTGCGCCGGACAACCTCGGAGGGCAGCTCGGGAAGCTGGTCCGACGCGAGATGACCGTGAAGCCGCCCAACAACCTTCCGCGATGGATTGCCGTGGAGACGGCCCAAGGGCCATTGCGCGCGGTAGCGTTCGTGATGAACCGGGCGTCGCGCTTCTACACCGGCCGGCTGCCGCCGGAGCAGGTGGCGGACGTGCTGGCCACGGCCTGCGGGCATTGGGCTCCTGCGCCGAGTACCTCCACAACACCGTCGCGCACCTGCACGAGCACGGCATCCGCGACCGCAACCTCTGGCACCTGCAAGCCTTGGTGGCCGAGCGGATCAAGGCTGGATCCTCTGACATGGCGTAGGCTCCATTGGGCTTTCGGAACGGCGGCTCCCGCTGGAACCGTGCAGCCCCCTCGTTGCAACCCAGCCCACCTCTCGGGATCATGGTCTTGCCCATGGTGCGGTGGTAACGGTCGGCGATGAACCGGAAGCACCGATTTCGGCCGCGTTGGGGCCTGGTTGGCCGGTATGTCCGCTCCGCCCGGCGGGCCATCGCCCCGGGACGGTCGGGGAGAGCCGACGCCCAGCTTGGGATGGTGCTCGCGTGCGTGGCGGGGGCGGCCAATGCGGGCGGCTTCCTCGCCGTGGGCCAGTACACCTCGCACATGTCCGGGATCTTTTCGGCCCTGGCCGACAACCTTGCCCTCGGCGCCTTCAGCCTCGTGGCGGCGGGGCTGGGCGGGCTGCTGTCCTTTGTCGCCGGAGCGGCCTGCTCGGCCATCCTGATCAACTGGGGCCGCCGCCGCAACCGGCCCGACTTCTTCGCCCGGCCCCTGCTGCTGGAGGCGCTCCTGCTGCTCGGATTCGGGCTGCTCGGCGGCTTGGCCCAGGGCACCCCGGGTTCACCCCGCTGGCCGTTCTCATGCTCTGCTTCATCATGGGGCTGCAGAACGCCACCGTGACGAAGATCTCCGGCGCCCGCATCCGAACCACCCATGTGACGGGCATGGTCACCGACGTCGGCATCGAGCTGGGCAAGCTCGTGTACTGGAACAGGGATCCGACCCGTTCGGACATCCTCCGGGTCCGCGCCGACCGGCCGAAGCTACGTCTGCTGGGCCTGCTCCTGGGCTCCTTCTTCGCCGGGGGTGTGTTTGGGGCGTTCGGGTTTCAACACTGGGGCTTTGCCACGTGCCTTCCCCTGGGATCGCTCCTGCTGCTGTTGGCTTTGCCCTCACTGGCCCATGATCTGCTCAAGCGCCGCCGCGCAACCAACACGCTGTGATCCAATCGCTCTCCTGATTCCACCCATGCACTGTCGAAAACCGACTCCGATTCTGGGGGCAGAACACTCCGGTGGATGTCAGGGACGCACGCTCGGTGACGGTTGATCAGTCTTCGTCCGGGGCCGCGAGGATCAGGGCCGTCTCCACCCGGTTTCGGCCGCCAGCCTTGGCTTGATAGAGCGCGCGGTCAGCCGCGGCGAGCAGGGCGTGCGGCATCCCGGCCGAGCCTCCGGTTCGGACAACGGCCGTTGCAGCGCCAATGCTGGCGGTAACTACGCCCCCGGGCGACGACGTGGCCTCATGCGGAAGAGCCAGGGCCTCGATCACCACGCGGACGTGCTCCGCCACCGTCACCGCACGCTGCGCATCGGCCAGTGCCAGGATGATCGCAATCTCCTCTCCGCCGTAGCGTGCGATCAGGTCCCCAGGACCGAGCGGCAGGCTTTGGAGGGCGGCTGCGACCGCGCGGAGGCAGTCGTCCCCCACCAGATGCCCATAGGCGTCATTGAAGCCCTTGAAGTGATCGAGATCGAGCAGGAGGAGCGACATCTGCGTCATCTCGCGAACGGTGCGGCGCCATTCTCGGGCAAGCGTCTCATCGAATGAGCGGCGGTTGGCGAGGCCGGTCAGGCCATCCTTCGTCGCCATGGCGGTCAGCTGATCCTCCAGCGCCCTACGTTCGGTCACGTCCCGCATCACCACGGCCCGGTCGCCGGGCTGGCCAAGGGCATAATCACCGATGGGCCGCGACGTGACCTCAACCCATACCAGGGTCCCATCACCGCGAATGGCCCGGACCGTAACGGTCGAGCTGTCAACCTCCCCCGCCACCAGGCGCTCCGTCGCGGCGGCGATGACCGGCAGGTCCTCAGGATAAACGAACTCCCGCACAGGATGCCCGATCACCTCCGAGACCGGCAGGCGGAACATCCGTTCCGCCGACGGTGAAATGTAGCTGAAGGTCATGTCAGCCCCGACACGGGCGATGACATCGGTGCAGTACTCGGCCAGCAGGCGCAGCTCCACCTCCGCCGTCATGCCGTGCCGGTCCACGACCCCGCCATCCGCCATCTCTGCCCCCACCTCCCACGCTGCACAGGCGCGGGGTCATATCATGGCGCCACCGCCTCCTAAAGAGTTCAGGCTTTGCATTTGGCTGCCTTGATGAATTTGGGCGCTGTCCGCACCGGCCGTCGGATATTGGCGGACCGCCTGCCTGGCCGAGCGACGTGAGGTCGCCCGCTCTCGCGGCGGGGCGGCATCAACCATAAGCCCGCACGAAGAACGCCACCGTGGTGCCGGCGGCCAGCAGCAACGTCCCGGCCCGGACCGCCGCGGGAGGCAGGATCCGCCCGATGTGCGCTCCACACCATCCGCCTGCGACCGCCCCGAGCCCCACCGGCAGGCAGGCCGTCCACGCAACCGCGCCGGCAACGACGAAGGACAGGACGGCAATGCCGTTGGCGGCGCTCACCATCAGCGTGCGCGGCGCATTCAGCGCCTTGACCTCGGCGCCGTCGAGAATGCTCCAGGCCGCCATCATCATCAGCCCGACCGCCCCGCCGAAATAGCCTCCGTAGACGCCAAGCAGAAATTGCAGGGCCAGGATCGTCGGAAGGCCGGCCCGGAAGCGGGCGCGCAGCGCAGGCCCGATCCGCCGGCCAAAGGCCAGCATGATCGTGGCGACGAGCAGCAGCCACGGCAGCCCCTGGTCGAACAGGGCCGCCGGCGTCCACAGCAACAGCAGGCTTCCGCTGAGGCCTCCCACCAGCGTGACGACGCCAACCGGCACGAGGGGCACGCCGCATACAGCTGTCAGGCCGTCCCGGTAGACCCAGGTGCTGGCGAGGCCACCTGGGAACAAGGCGACCGTGCCGGTGGCGTTCGCGCTCACCGAAGGCACCCCGGCGCCGATCAGGGCCGGCAGGGACACAAAAGTGCCCCCGCCCGCCAAGGCGTTCATGCCGCCCGCGAGCAGGCCAGCGAGCAGGAGAAACAGCGCATCACTCATGGACCGGCCCCGCTTGCCGGTTCGGGCGCAACGGCGTCGTCCAGCGCGAAACCCGGCAGCGCGGTCGACATGCCGCCCTGTCTGCCGCCTCTTTCACCGAAGAGTGTGATGCGGTGCACGACAGATGTTCTGGGGCCATCCTGCGGTTGGGCCAAGGGAACCGGTGCCGGGCCCATCAAAATCTGTCGAAGCAGGCGCCTTCGGCCGCTGTTGGATGGCTCCGCCCGGTGCCATGTTTGTCGCCGGCCAGCGGCATAGTCCGTCCAAAGCGCGCGGCCGCAACAACGGCCAGGAGGCTCGCTCGTGGAGCGGATGCAGGCCCAACTCCTCCAGGTCATCTGCGGCCGGGCGTGCCTGATGTGCGTCCGACCGGCAGGAGCCGGGCCGAGTTGAGGATGAAGGCAAGCTCCGAACCGACGTGGATGAAGGCCGCCAGCAGCGGGTTGAGGAAACCGAACGCCGCAAGGGCGATGCCGAGCGCGTCCACCCCGATGGTGCCGGCGAAGTTCTGCCAGATGATGGTGCGCGTGCGCCGCGCGATGCGCAGGGTCTCGACCAGCTTGCCGAGATCGTTGCCGATGAGAACGACGTCAGCGCTCTCCTTGGCAATGTCGGTGCCGGATCCCATGGCGATGCCGAGGTTGGCGGCCGTGAGGGCGGGGGCGTCGTTCACACCGTCGCCCACCATGGCGACGGCATGGCCGCGGAACACGAGCTCGCGAACCGTCTTGAGCTTGTTCTCGGGCAGCATGTCGGAGACGACCTCGTCGATCCCGAGCTCCTGGGCCACGCTCCGGCCCACCGCCGCCGTGTCGCCGGTGAGCAGCATCGTGCGGACCTTCAGGCCGTGGAGGGCCTCGATGGCCTTGCGGGCCTCGGGGCGGATCGTGTCGGCAACGATGATCTCGCCGAGATAGCGTCGGTCGGCGGCCACGACGATGTCGGAGCCGATTTGGCCATCCACACGGATCGGCGTCTCGATCCCGGCTTCCGCGAGGAGCTTCCGATTGCCGACCAGAACGGTGCGCCCTTCGACGCTCGCCGTGATGCCGCGCCCGATGGTGTAACAGAAGCTGTCAGGTTCGGGGACTGGGACGGCTTGCTTCGAGGCCTCCGACACGACGGCGCGGGCGAGCGGATGCTCCGAATGCAGTTCCGCAGCCGCGGCAAAGCGGAGAAGATCCTGCGGATCGATGCCGGGAGCCGGACTGATGGCCTGCACGGCGGGCTCGCCCACCGTGAGCGTTCCGGTCTTGTCGAGCACCACCGTGTCGATGCGCCCGAGCGTTTCGAGGTGAACGCCGCCCTTGATGATGGAGCCGAGCCGCGCCGCGCGGCCGATGCCGCCGAGAATGGCAAGCGGCGTTCCGGCGGCAATGCCGCAGGCGCCGGCCACGATGACCACCGAGATGGTGTCGCGCACGTCGCGGGTCAGGACATAGGTGAGGATGGCCGCGCCAACCGCGAAATAGACGAGGTAGCCGGCAAGCTGGTCCGCCAGCCGCTGCACCGGGGCACGGGTCTGTTCGGCATGCTCAACCGCCTCGACAATGCGACCATAGCTGGTGTCGCGGCCGACGCGCTCGACCCGGATTTCCAAAGCGCCCATCTGGTTGATCGAGCCCGCGTAGACATTGGCGCCCTCAACCTTTTCGACCGGCATGGACTCGCCGGTGATGCGCGACTGGTCGACATAGGAGTGGCCGCTCACCACCGTTCCGTCGACCGGCACCTTCTCGCCGGGGCTGACCAGCACCGTGTCGCCAGCGACGATGCTGTCGACGGGGACGGTCAGGACGTCTCCGTTGCGCCGCACCCGTGCTTCGCGGGGCACGAAGTCGATCAGGTCCTTGATGGCGAGGCGGCCGCGGGCGACAGTCAGGTGCTCCAGTTCCTCCGCGACGAGGACGAACAGCATGACAACGACAGCCGTGAAGAACTCGGAGATCGCCGCTGCCGCCAGGATGGCGATGGTCATGGAGAGTTCCATGGTCATGCGCCGGGCCAAGAGGTTCTCGAAGGCCTCCTTGAACATCGGCCAGCCGGCGAAGGCGAGGGTGGCGATGCCGATCACACTCGCTGGGGCAAGGGGTTCGTGAAGCCGGAACCACAGGATCGCCGCTCCCAACAGCGCCACCGCCATCCGGCCGATGGCCCAGGGCTCGAAAGGGGCGTGGTCATGCACGCTGTCCTCGTGGGAACGGGCATGATCCTCCAGCGGCACGGTGCGGTTGGCGGCCTGCGGGATGGAAAGCGGCGGCATGGACGGCTCCTTGAAGCGCCGGCGGGATGGATCCCAATGAATCGTTGGGGATAGTTTAGAACTCTTCTAAAATATTTTGGAGCAAATCCAAACCGCAAAGTCCGCGGCCGGCCAGTGTTCCCGGTGGCGGTGCAAGACCGCACCTAGACCGGGTTCATGCGTTCCATCGTCCCGTCTCGGAGCACGAACTGGTGCCACAGGGCGATCACGGCATGCAGACCAGCAAGAACGAGAATGACAGTGCCGCCTGCCTCATGGAGTTCCGCGATGGTCCCGGGGGCGCCCTGCACGGACGCGGCAAGGGCGGGCACGGGAAGGCCGAAGAACGACACCGGCACGCCCAGCCGCGAGGCGGCATAACAGCCGGTGAGCGGCAGGCCGATCATGAAGGCATAGAGCACAGCATGTCCGGTCTTAGCCGCCAGATTGAGCCAGGGGCTCTGCGGATCCTCGATGCGGGGTTGGCTGCCCCACCAGCGGGCGATGAGCCGCGGCACGATGAGAAGGAGCACGGCAAGCCCGAGCGAGAAGTGCAGAAGAGGCGGGTTGAGTCGGACCTGCCGTCCGCCCTCGGCGGTGAACTAGGCCGCCAGGATCAGCAGGGCCATGGCCCAATGGAGAATGATGAGGGTTTTCGAGTAACGCGGCATCGGCGACATCCTTCCGTACAGGCCGGCAACAGTTCTGCGCCGGAGAACTCGGCCCACTATGGATCCCGGGAGCTCCCCAGCCATGCGCTGGATCGAATCCGCCCCTGGAGCCGGGCAGGACCAGACCGGATCCTTCGGCAGAGATGCTCTCTAACCCGTCCAACCTGTCACCTCGCTGACAGCCTTCCACAGCAGCCTGACAGCAGACTTTCGCCACTCTCCCGGCATTCCAGGCGCCTCCACCGGCGCTGGACGCAACAGGAGAAACCCATGCGCTATACCACCATCGCCCTTGCAACTGCTGCCGTCATCGCCAGCGCCTTCTCAGCCCAAGCGAGCAGCCTCGGGCGGCCCTGCACCACGGCGCCCCAGAGCCAATGGCTCTCGGTCGATGCCCTCAAGGCCAAAGCCGAGGCCCAGGGCTACAAGGTCCAGAAGGCCAAAATCGCCAAGGCCTGCGGCGAGATCTACGCCCTCGACCCCAACAATGCCCGTACGGAGCTGTTCGTCGATCCCACCTCCGGCGAGATCGTCGCCAAGGAGTGACGCCATGACCGCGAGCAAACATGCGGTCGAGGCCGCCGGCGCCATGCCGGCGACCACCGCCTCCTCACCCCGGGGAAAGACCGTCCGCGTCTGGGACCCCTTCGTCCGGATCTTCCACTGGGGCCTCGTGGGCCTGTTTGTCCTCGCCTTCACAACCGGAGACGAGAGCGAGTGGCTGCATATCCGCGTCGGCTATGCCATTGCCGCTCTCGTTGCACTGCGGATCGTCTGGGGCTTCGTCGGATCCAGGCACGCCCGGTTCAGCGACTTCGTTCGCTCACCACGGGAGATCGCGACCTACGCAGGTCAGGCGCTTCGGTTCAGGGCACCGCGGTTTCTCGGGCACAACCCGGCAGGCGGCGCCATGGTCGTGGCGCTGCTCGTCATGATCGGCGGCATCGCGGCCACCGGTTTCGCCATGACCACCGATGCGTTTTGGGGTTCCCAGTGGGTCGAGGACCTTCACGAGGGACTTGTTTACACGACCATCGGCCTGATCGTCCTGCATGTGGCGGGTGTCGTCTTCTCCGGCCTGGAGCACGGCGAGAACCTGGTGAAGGCGATGATCACGGGCCGCAAGCGCGCATCTTGAGGCTGCCGCTCAGCCCCCGCTCGGCAGCCGGACCTCCGCAAGAAGGCCGCCGAGCGGTGAGCGCCGCAAGGCGAGCGAGCCGCCGTAGGCCTCGACCAGATCGCCGACGATGGCGAGACCAAGCCCAGTCCCGGGGCGGGTCTCATCCAGACGGCCGCCGCGGGCGAGCACGGTGTCGATCTGCTCCTCGGGCACGCCGGGACCATCGTCCTCGACCAGGAGGAGGACCGCCTTGTGTTCCTGCTGGCCCTTGATCCGCACCATGCCGGCCGCCCAGGCGGCCGCGTTCTCGGCCAGGTTGCCGAGGATCTCGGTCAGATCCTGGGCATCGATTTGGACACCCAGATTGTTCACGGCGTCGATCTCCCATGTCAGCTTCCGACCCTGCGGAGTTCTCCGGAGCACGCCGACCACCTGCTCGACCACGGGACGGACCGGCTGGACCGGGCCCGACCGCGCCCGGAGGCCGATCCGGGCCCGCACCAGCTCGCGCTCGACATGCCGGCGCATCCCGGCGGTGATGGCTTCGATCTCGCCGGCAAGGCGGGTGTCTCCGCGTGTTCGCAGTTCCTCCGCATCGGCGCTCAGGACCGTCAATGGCGTCTTCAGGCCATGCGCCAAGTCGGCGGCCCGTGCCCGTGCGCGGGCGATGGCCTGTTCCTGTTCGTCGAGCAGGTGGTCGACCTCGGCGGCAAGCGGCCTGACTTCCTCCGGGAAGGCCTCACCCAGCCGGGCTGTCTTGCCGGAGCGGACCTGCGCCAATCGGCGGCGCACGGCATCGAGCGGGCGCAGGCCGACACTGACCTGGATCCACGCGGCGGCGATCAGGACCGCAGCCAGAAGAGCCAGGGACGGGAGGAGATCGGAGGCAAACGCGAGGCCGGCGGCATGGACCTCCGCCCGGTCGAGGGCGACCGCGACGCGGATCGTTCCGCCCCCGAGGTTTGCCGGCAGGGCGATCCGACGCTCGACGGCCAGCAGAGAGGCGCCGCCGGGACCGGGGATCGCGTGTTGGTGGATCTCCCCGGCGGCAGGCACATCGGACGGCAGGGGCAGCGTGGCATCCCAGAGCGAGCGCGACCGCAGCACGGTTCCGGCTCCCTCCTCAGTGACTTGCCAGTAGAGCCCACTCAGGGGTTGGAGGAATCGCGGCTCAGCCGGCGGCACGCCGATGTCGAGCGCGCCGTCCGCGGTCCGGGCGAGGCTGCCCACCAGCTGGTTGAGCTGTGAGCCGAGTTCGGCTGCCATGCGCCGCTCCACATGCCGCTCGAACAGCAGCAGCAGGCCGAGGCCTGCCAGCGCGAGGGCGAGGATGACAGAGGCCGTACCGGCCGCGAGAAGGCGCAGCCTGAGGGAGCCCTGCTTCATGTGGGGGCGGGCTCCGGCACGAGGTAGCCGAAGCCGCGGCGGGTTTCGATCAGGTCGACGCCGAGCTTGCGGCGCAGGCGCCCGACGAGCACTTCCAGCGCGTTCGGATCGCGGTCGTGGTCGTGCGCATAGAGGTGCTCCATCAGCTCCGTGGGCGGGATCACCCGCCCGGCATGGTGCATGAGGTAGCTCAGGCAGCGGTATTCGAGCGGCGAGAGGTTGAGCGGCACGTCGTCGACCGTGACCCGCATCTTGCGGGTGTCGAGCACAACCCGGCCAGACGAGAAAACGGGCGTGGACCGGCCGGCCGCCCGGCGCAGGAGGGCGCGCACGCGGGCGAGCAGCTCCTCCATGGCGAACGGCTTGGCGAGGTAGTCGTCGGCGCCGGCATCGATGCCCTCGACCCGCTCGGCCCAGGCGCCCCGTGCGGTCAGGATCAGCACTGGCAGGTCCCGTCCGGCCGCCCGCCATTTCCTGAGAACGGTGAGTCCGTCCATTTTTGGAAGGCCGAGGTCGAGGACGGCCAGATCGTAGTCCTCCGTGTCGCCGCGGAACCAGGCTTCTTCACCGTCAGCAACCTGATCGACGGCGTAGCCCGCGTCCGTCAGGACGGCCGCAACCTTGCGCGCGATGCGGGCATCGTCCTCGACAAGCAGAATGCGCATCAGTGGCCCTCCCGCCTGACGATGTCTGCGGTGGCGGCGTCGACGTAGACCTCCCACAGGCGCCCGCCCGGGTCGATCACCTTGAACTCGTAGACCCATCGCTCGCGCTTGCGCTCGAACTCCACGCCGACGATTTCGCCCCCAAGATCGGAACGCACCCGCGTCAGGATGTCGGCCAGCGCAAGTGCTTCGCCCCGCTCAACGGCATGGCGGGCCCGGTCGGAGTCGCGCTCGCGATCAGCCAAGACGGCGGTCGGCAGCAGGGCTGCGGTAAGGCCGAGGAATACCATTTCGCGGCGGGTTCTGTTCATGAGCTGATGATGCCTCCGCGGACCTGACAATTCGCTGACATGGATCAACAGCAGGCCGAAAGCGGCAGGCCGCTAATGTCATCCCCATCGATCCGGACATGCCCGTTCGGATCAGGACACCAGGAGACCGACATGCGCACGATCATCATGACGACTGCCCTTCTCGCGGCGGGGCTCGCCGGTCCGGCATTGGCCGACGATTCCGACAGCCGCTGCGCACCTAGCGCCGACGGCCGGACCTTCGCCGCAAGCGCGGTGAGCAAGGGGCTGGAGGATTCAGGTTACCGCGTGAGCCGGATCAAGGCCGAGCACGGCTGCTACGAGGTCCGGGCCGTGAACGACAGCGGCTTCCCGATCAAGGCCGTGTACGCCCAGGCCACAGGCGAACTCGTTCGGGCACGGCTTCGCTGAACGGTAACACAAACCAGCCCATCGAACGACGAAACAGGAGATCCGATCATGGTCATGAACAAATCCATTGCCGCTGCGCTGGTCGCACTCGGCCTGACGGCGGGCTTTTCCGGGGTGGCCCTCGCGGCCGCCCCGCAGGGGCACGAGAGCCACGGTGTGTCCACCGTGGAGCTGACCCTCAACAACGGCCAGAAGTGGCAGACCGACGAGGCCTTGCGGACCGGCATGAGCCAGATTCGAGAGGTGATCGACGCCTCCCTGCCGTTGATCCATTCGGGCCGCTACAGCGCGGCCGACCTGTCCACGCTCGGCGACTGGGTGCAGGAGCAGGTCGACTTCGTGGTGGCGAACTGCCGGCTGCCGGGGGACGCCGACCTCCAGCTCCATCTGGCGCTGACCCAACTCCTCGACGGCGTCAACGCCTTGAAGGGCGAGGGCGGCCAGCAGCAAGGCGCGGCGGCCATCGTTCAGGCGCTGAACGCCTATGGCGACCACTTCGACCACCCGGGCTGGAAGCCGCTGGCCCGTTGAGAGCAGGTTGAGCGCCGGCAGACCTTGGCATCCACGCACAGAGGCCGTTGCCGCAGGTTGACGCCGATCAACGACAGAAGGCGGCGGGGCTCCGAGAGTGCCCGCCGCTTGGACGCTTGAATGTTCAAAAACCGTTCTGCCACGGAGCAGACGAAGGAGTGTCGGATGGGGCACATCAAGATCGCATTCTGGGGCGCGTTGGCCCTGCTCGCCGCCTTGTGGCTGCTGGCCGACCCTCTCGCGCTGCAGCCTGCCGGCTTCTTTGCCCTGCGCGGATCGATGGTCCAGCTGAGCGGTGTGCTGGCCATGGGCTGCATGAGCCTGGCGATGATCCTGGCTCTGCGCCCGCGCTGGCCGGAGCGGTGGCTCGGCGGCCTCGACAAGATGTACCGCCTGCACAAGTGGCTTGGCATCGGCGGCTTGGTTCTCGCGGTGGCCCACTGGCTCTGGTCACAAGGGCCGAAATGGGCGGTCGGGCTCGGCTGGCTGGAGCGGCCGGCCCGCGGCGCCAAGCCGGTGGTCGACAATGCGCTCCAGCAGCTCCTGTTGACACAGCGCGGCACTGCGGAGGGTGTCGGCGAGTGGGCCTTCTATGCCACCGTGCTGCTCATTGTCGTGGCCCTCGTCCGCTGGATTCCCTACCGGCTGTTCTACAAGACCCACCGCCTCATCGCCGTGGCCTATCTGGTGCTGGTCTTCCACTCGGTCGTGCTGATGCAGTTCAGCTCCTGGGCGACGCCGCTGGGCCTGCTCACGGCCGGCCTGCTGGCCTGGGGGACGGTCGCGGCCGTGCTGGTCCTGTTCCGCCGGATCGGCACCGGCCGCAAGGTCGAGGGCCGGATCAGCCGCCTTCGCTACTACCCGGAGCTTCGGGTCCTTGAGGGCGAGATCGACATCCCTGAGGGCTGGCCGGGGCACAAAGCCGGCCAATTCGCCTTCCTGAGCGGGGATCCTTCGGACGGGCCTCACCCCTACACCATCGCCTCGGCCTGGGACCCGGCCGAGCACCGGCTCACCTTCATCACCAAGGAGCTGGGCGACTTCACCCGCACCCTGCGCGCCAAGCGCTACGTCGGCGAGCCGGTGACGGTGGAGGGGCCGTATGGCTGCCTCACCTTCGCGGACGACTGCCCGCGCCAGATCTGGGTCGGGGGCGGGATTGGCATCACGCCCTTCATCGCCCGCATGAAGCAGATTGCCCGGGAACGGCAGGCGAAGCCGGACCCGTCCCGGACACGGGAGATCCACCTGTTCCATCCGACAGCCGACTACAGCGACGAGGCCATCACGAAGCTGCGGGCCGACGCCGAGGCCGCCGGCGTCCATCTGCACGTCCTCCACGACAAGCGTGACGGACGATTGACCGGCGAGCGCATCCGCGCCGCCGTTCCCGGCTGGCGCGAGGCCAGCCTCTGGTTCTGCGGCCCGGCCGGGTTCGGGGAGGCGCTGCGCCGGGACTTCGCACGCCAGGGGCTGAAGGTGGCCAAGCGGTTCCATCAGGAGCTCTTCGCCATGCGCTGAGGCCAGCCCCAGGGGCGGCCGGCGCCCCGGATCCAGGCTGCCTCTGGCGGAACTTCGACCGGCGCCCGGAACATGGGCGCCCGCATGAGGTTGGGACCCATGTCGCGTGGGCCGCCTGTTTTCGGTGCCGCGGATTGCGCCGCAGGACTGTCACCGGACCGCTGTTGGCCCGGGAGTTCCTGCCTTGTTGCGCTCCTCAAGCCGCTTTCATGGAGATGGTGATGGGACAGGCGATCCGGCGAAAGGTGCTGGTGGTCGAGGACGAGCCGGAGCTCCGTCATCTGGCCGCGACGGTGATCGAGGAGACCGACCTGGATGTCGTCGAGGTCGAGACCGCCGATGCGGCCCTGGCCTTCCTGCAGGACCATGCCGACGCGGTGGTGATGGTCTTCACCGACGTGACGCTGCCGGGGAGGGCGGACGGCGTCGACCTCTCGCTCGCCTGCGCGGCGCGCTGGCCCCACATCCGGGTGCTCATCACCTCCGGGCGGGTGCGGTTGCCGCAGGACGGGTTGCCGAAGACGGCGCGCTTCCTGCCCAAGCCCTGGCGGGCGCTGGACGTCCTGGTGGCCGTCGAGAGGGCAGCCTGTAGCGCCGAGATCCCGACCACGGTCCCGCGGCGTCAGTGACCGGGGTGCCGTCCTGCGAGCATCGGTGATCAGGGCAATCCCTTAGTTTCGACACCAGCCCCGACGGCGTAACGCCTGGAGCAGAACGGCGGACCTCCCGCATGCCGGACTGGTCCGTCAGTACCTTTTCCGTGATGCTGCATCCCAGGAGACCATCCCGTGACGGACACATTGAGCGACACCACCATTCATCTCGTGAAGGCCACCGTTCCGGCCCTCCAGGAGCACGGGCTCGCGGTCACAAAGCGCATGTACGAGCGCATGTTCCAGAACGAGGAGATCCGTGACCTGTTCAACCAGTCGCACCATGGCGAGACCGGCTCGCAGCCCAAGGCGCTGGCCTCCGCCATCCTCGCGTACGCGCAGAACATCGACAATCTCGGCGCGCTCGCGCCCGCCGTCGAGCGCATCGCCCAGAAGCATGTCGGCCTGAACATCCTGCCCGAACACTATCCGCATGTGGCCGAGGCGCTGCTTGGCGCGATCAAGGACGTGCTCGGCGATGCCGCCACCGACGAGATCCTGGCGGCCTGGGGCGAAGCGTACTGGTTCCTGGCGCACGTGCTGATCGGCCGCGAGAAGGCGATCTACACCAGTCTCGCCACCGCACCCGGCGGCTGGAACGGCTGGCGCGACTTCCGGATCGAGGCCAAGCAGCGCGAGAGCGAGATCATCACCTCGTTCGTGCTGCGGCCTGAGGACGGCGGACCGGTCCTGCTTCACCGTCCCGGCCAGTACCTGACCTTCTGGATCGAGGTGCCGGGCCAGCATCCGCTCAAGCGCAATTACAGCATCTCCAGCGTGCCGAACGGCGAGACCTACCGCATCTCGGTCAAGCGCGAGCCGCACGGCATTGCCTCTCGTTGGCTGCATGATCAGACCGAAGTCGGGCAGGTGCTGAAGGTGGCGCCGCCGGCGGGCGAGTTCTTCCTCAATGAGGAGTCGCCCCGGCCCGTGGTGCTGCTGAGCGGCGGGGTTGGCCTGACCCCGATGATGAGCATGCTGGAGACAGTTGCCGCCCGCTACCCCCACAAGGCCGTCCATTACGTGCATGGCACGCTGAACGGTTCGACCCATGCGATGAAGGACCGCGTCCGATCCCTGGCCCAAGCCTTCTCGAACGTCAAGGCCACTACCTTCTATGTCGAGCCGCGGCCCGAGGACCGCCAGGGCGAGGATTTCGACCACGTTGGGCTGATCACCATCGACTGGCTGCGCGCCAATACGCCGCTGGACGAGGCGGGCTACTATCTCTGCGGGCCGCGGCCGTTCCTGAAGGCGTTCGTGGGCGGGTTGGCCCTGGCAGGTGTGCGGTCGAACCGCATTCACTACGAGTTCTTCGGACCGGCCGACGAGATCCTGGCGGCGGCTTGACCCTCGCGGCGTCCCTCCCAACTTGGGACGGAGGGGAGTCCAGCCATCGACCGACCAGCCCCTGGAAGGCCATGCCCCGCTTTTTCTTTCATGTCCGATGCCGCGGCGAGACCCTGAGCTACGATGACTTGGGTCTCGACTTTCCCGATGCTGTGACAGCTCACAACGGGGCCTTGCGCGCGGCCCGGGATCTCGATGGCGTGTTCGTTACATGGGATCGAAACCCTCACGATTGCACCATCGAGGTCGAGAACGCCGCAGGTGAGCTTGTCTTCAGCGTGTCGTTTGGCGCGATCTTCGCGGGGCATGCCAAGCCATTCGATCCCCACGTCTAGGCCAAGCAGCGAGAGAAACCGTCAGTGGGCCCTCCCGCTGGTGAGCCCAAGCCGCCGTCGTGCGCCAGGAGGCGCCCAGGTCCCTGTTCTAGGCGGTCCTACTGGGAAGCCGCCAGCGCTCCGGTGATGCCGTCAAGCAGGGCATTGTCCTCCAGGGGCTTTTCCAGCACCAGAAGAAAGCCTGTCCTCATGGCGCGCTCCCGCAGCCAGGGGGAACCTGGGGTGGTGATCAGGATCGCAGGGAGGTCAAAGTGCTGCTCCCGAAGCCTGCTCACAAGGTGGATGCCGTCCATCCCGGGCATCGTGAGGTCGACGACAAGGCAGCCGGTCGAAGGCAGCTCACCATCGGCGAGGAGCCGAGCGCCATCCTCGTAGAGGCGCACCTCCAGGCCCTCCTGCTCCAAGGCAAACTTCAATGACTGCCGGACGGCGGCGCCATCGTCGACGACGAAGACCGGTCCTGTGATCGCGGGCATGGCGGCGCCTGATGGTTTGAGAACCGCACAACCTTACGCCAGCACAAGGCAAGGGGTTGATCTGCCTCAAGCGCGGAGCCTGTGGTGGCTCAGGTATTTCCCGTAGGCTTCCAAGACTGCTGCGGGTCCGGTAGGCTGCTCCTCCTGCTCCAGGTGTCCTTTCGGATTCGTCGATGCCTGCATCCCAACCTGCCGGCCAGAGACCGTGATCGCACTCCCGGCTTCCGTGCTCTTTGGGCCGGAGACATCGAACGGTTTGAGGCGGCCGCTGGAACGGAGGCAGTTTGGGATTCGTTGGATGGAAATCGGGCAAGGAGGGCCAGACCGTGCCTCGCTTCGTTGACAAGCCGTTCGATTGGGTGGCGATCCTCGCCCTGGCTTCGGGGGCCGCCGTGCTGGTGCCGAGTCTCGCGGCACTTGGCATGACGCTGGTGGCGGTGATCCGCGACCTCGTCTGACAGACGCTGCGCCGCGCCCGGTGCCGAACGGGCCCGGCGATGCAGGGAATATCACCTTTACGGACGGGCCTGACCTTCGTCGCCCGGATCCTCTTCGAGAAGGACCCGTTCCGCCGCTCCATCCAGATCGTCGTATTGCCCGTTGCGGAGGGACCACAGGAAGGCGGCGAGGCCGGCCAGTCCCATGCCCAGGGCGATGAGGATCAACCACCACATGGAACCCATCCGATCCTCCTCCGGGTCCTTGGCCTCATGCGGCCTTGCGGGCCGGTGACAGCCTCATGGCGTTGGCGACGACGATGATCGAGGACAACGACATCGCGACCGCCGCGACGAGGGGCGTCACATAGCCGAGCACCGCCACGGGCACCGCCAGCGCATTGTAGCCGACTGCCAGAACGAAGTTCTGGAGGATCAACCGCCGGGACCGGCGTGAGATCCCAAGGGCGTCGCCGACAGCGGACAGGCTTTCGTTCAGGAACACGAAATCCGCAGCATTGCGGCCGATGTCGGCCGCGGTGGCGGGAGCCATGGACACGTAGGCGGCCGACAGGGCGGGCGCGTCGTTCAGGCCGTCCCCGACCATCAAGGCCTTCCGGCCTGCGGCCTCATGCGCCGCGACCCGTGCCGCCTTTTCCGCCGGCAGGAGCCCCGCCGCGAAGTCCCGGATCCCGAGCTTCGTCGCCAGATCCTCGACCACCGCCGCCCGGTCGCCGGAGAGGATCTCCACCGTCAAGCCCTGGCGCCTCATCCCGTCCACGGTCTCCCGCGCGTCACGGCGGACGCGGTCCTCCAGCACGAAGGTCGCCAGCAGTTCGCCATCTCGGGCCAGGACCGAGATCGAGGCGGCTGTAGAGGCGTCGTCCCGAACCCATTGCCCTGTCGCCCAGCCCAGCCGGCCGAGCCGGTACGTGGCGTCGCCGAGCCGGCCTTCGAGCCCCAGGCCGGGGACCTCCTCGATCCGGTCGAACGCCGGGACCTGAGACACGCGCTGCGCCGCAGCCGCGGCAATCGCCTGTGCCGCCGGATGGCGCGAGCCCATGGTCATCGCCGAGACGATCCGCATCGCCGACGGAGCGACCTCGTCCGCGTTGACCAAGGTAGGCCTGCCCAGCGTCAGGGTGCCGGTCTTGTCGAAGGCCACGCCGTCGATCTCGGCCAGACGCTCCAGGGCGGAGCCGTCCTTGACCATGATCCCCCGTTCGAACAGGCGGCGCGCGGCGACCACCTGCACGATGGGCACCGCCAGCCCCAGGGCGCAGGGGCAGGTGATGATCAGCACGGCGATGGCAATGGTGATGGACACGTGCCAGTCCCCGGTGGCGATCAGCCACCCTAGGAAGGAGAGCAGGGCCAGCGTGTGAACGACCGGCGAGTAGAGCGCCGCGGCGCGGTCGGCCAGCCGCCGGTAGCGGGCCCGCCCGCCCTCGGCGGCTTCCATCATCCGGACCATCTCCGCCAGGAACGAGTCGTCGGCCCGCGCGGTGGCCCGGACTGTCAACGGCCCGGTGAGGTTCATCACGCCCGCGTGGACCACTTCGCCCAGCGCTGCCTTCCGGGGCGCGGACTCGCCAGAAACGAGCGAGCAGTCGAGCTCGGATGTGCCCTGGTCGATTACGCCGTCGACGGGGATGCGCTCGCCCGCGGCGACGAGCACCGCCGCACCGGGCTCGATCTCCGACACCGGGATGTAGAGCGGCCGCCCGTCCCGGATGATTGTGGCGCCGGCGGGGGCGAGCCGCGCCAGACCCGCGACGGCGGAGCGCGCCCGCTCGCGCATCACGTGGTCGAGCGTGCGGCCGATGAGCAGGAAGAACAGCAGCGAGGTCGCCGCGTCGAAGTAGGCATGCGGCGCGTTGTGGAGCGTATCGTAGAGGCTGAGGGCGAAGGCGAGTGACACGCCGATGGAAATCGGAACGTCCATATTGGTGCGGCCATGGCGCAGGGCCGACCAGGCCGAGGCATAGAAGATCCGACCGGAGTAGAGGAGGGCCGGCAGGGCGAGCAGGGCGGAGATGAGGTGGAAGGCCTGCCGGGAGCTGGCGTCGGCCCCCGCCCAGACCGACACCGACAGCATCATGATGTTCATGGCGCAGAAGCCCGCGAGAGCGAGAGCCTTGACGAGGCGGGCCAGCTCCGGATCCCTCGCGTCCCGCTCGATGGCGAACAGGTGCGCCTCGTAGCCGATCCCGCGCAGGGTGCCAATCAAGTCGGGGGGCGTGCCGTCGGCGGTGCGCCAGGTGACGGCGACCCGCCTCATGGACAGGTTAACCCGGGCGGCCTCGATGCCCGGCAACTTCCTCAGCGTCCGCTCGATCGCCGCTATGCAGGCGGCGCAATGGACCCCCGGCACGGAAAGGTCTGTCTGGCGCGTGCCGTTGCCGAGATCACGGCTGGCCAGCCGGATCTCCTCCAGCGCGGCCTCAGGGTGACCTAAGCTCTGAACGTCGGAAGGAACGGCGATGGGCGCGCAACAGGTCATCGCTATCCTCCCGAAGGCATGGCGCTCCGCCTGCGCATCAGCGCATGGCCCGGTAGGCGTGCCAGGTGGCATGACCCAGCAGCGGGAAGATGACAATGAAGCCGAGGAAGCCCGTCACGGCGCTGACCGCGAACAGCGCCAGCACGACGGCGCCCCAGGCGATCATCGGGGTGAGGTTGTTCCAGACCATGGCCATGCTTGTGCCCATGGCCGTCAGGGCGTCCGTGCGCTGGTCGAGCAGCATCGGGATCGAGAACACGCTGATCGCGAACCCGAAGGCGGCGAACAGGCCGCCGATGAGCGTCCCGACGATCAGCATCGCCCAGCCGACCGGCGTCGTGAGGAGCATGGCGACGACCCCGTCAAGTCCGGGGAAGGCTCGGACGCCGAAGAACAGGGCGTACACCAGGACCGCGGCCCGGTTCCAGAGCAGCATCAGCAGGCAGAGCAGCAGTCCGGTGTAGAAGATCTGCGCCCCGGCCCGGGGCCGCACGAGCAGCATGGTGCCCAGCGTCGGGTGCTCGCCGGCCTCCAGGGCACGGCTCTTCTCGTAGAGGCCGATGGCCAGCACGGGCGCGACGATCATGTAGCCGGCGATGGCGGGGAACAGGATGTAGTCTCGACCCGAGGCGATCAGGGCCCAGGCGAGGAGGGCAGTGATCACGAAGACCGCAACGCCATAGGCGAGGCTGAGGCCCGGCCGGACCAGAAGGTCGCGCCAGCCCGCCCGCAGCCAGTTGAGCGCCGCCTGCGCCGGGAGGTGGCGCTGCCGCGCCGGGTTGCGCGTCTCGTCAATGCTGGAGGTCTCGCTCAAAAGTCCGTAGGACTCGTCTGCTTCGCTCATCTGCCTTCCCCAAAATCGTGCATCGCTCGATCTTTCTCTCAGCAGGCGGGCTTCGCCGCCCGGTACGCGCCCGCCTGGGTGCCCGGTTCCTTCAGGTGGGCGACGCAGTCGGGCTGGGAGGCCACCGCAACGTAGACAAGATGCGCGTTGGCGGCCGCCACGACGAGCAGCACAGCGGCCGCCAGGAGCCAGGCCAGCAAGGGCCACCTGGCCCGCTTTGCCACGGGACCGGCCGTCATCGCTTCGCGTCCCTCAGCGAGTTGACGTACAGCGCCAGGATCTTGATCTCCGCCGGGGTCAGACGCTCATCCCAGGTCGGCATGTGACCCTGCCGCCCGCCGTGGATCGTGTTGATAATGGTCTGCAGGTCGCCGCCGTAAAGCCAGAACTGATCGGTCAGGTTGGGGGCCCCGACCTCCCGGTTGCCCTTGCCGTCCTCGCCGTGGCACGCGGCGCAGGTGGTGAGAAAGATCTCCCGCCCGGCATGGATCTGGGGGCCGTTCTGTGGCGTCGACACGGCCGGATTGGACAGGGATTGCACGTAAGTCGCGACATTCGCGACTTGGGTGCGGTCCAGGATCGCGTCGCGTCCGAAGGCCGGCATCTGCGCGACCCGGGTGTTCTGATGGCGCGAGTTGATGCCGATCCGCATGGTCTCGGCGATCTTCTCCACCTCACCGCCCCAGAGCCAGTCGTCGTCCGTCAGGTCGGGATAGTTGGCGCGGCCCCTGCCGTCGGCCCCGTGGCAGGCGGCGCAGTTGTCGCCGAACAGCTGGCGCCCCGTCGAGCGGACGACCCTCATCAGGTCCGCGTTGGCCTGGATCTGCTCGTAGCTGTCCGTCTCGATGGCCTTCATCCAGGCCGCGCGCTCGGCCTGTGCGGTGACCAGATCCTGCTGCACGGCCTGGCGCTGGTCGATCCCCAGGATGCCCTTGGTGTAGGTGGTGACCATCGGCCAGGTCGGCATCAGGATCCACCAGAGCAGCGCCCACACGTGCGTGACGATGATGAACATCAGCACGCCGCGCGGCACCGGCGTGTCGAGCTCCTTGATGCCATTCCATTCGTGTCCCGTCGTCGGGCGGCCGCTGACGGGATCGCGTTCCTCTACTGCCATGGCCGGTCGTCCCCATCGAGAATGTTGCGTTTGGCGTCATCGAAACGCTTCCGGTTCGACGGCCAGAACGCGTAGGCCGCCACGCAGATGCTGAAGGCGATGAAATAAAACAGGCCCCAGCTCTTGGCGAAGCCGACGAGGGTGTCGTGGTCGATGTCCATCAGCCGTCCTCCTTCGCCCTCGTCAGTTGGTGGGATTGGGCGCCTGTTCCGGCGCCGCGGTGTTGGAATAGGCGGCATCGGTCAGCCGCCCGAGCACCTGCAGGTAGGCAACCAGCGCATCCATCTCGGTAAGTTGGGTGACCACCCCGTCGAAGGCGCTGACCTGGGTCTTGTCGCCGTAGCGCTCGGTGACGCCAGCGGCGAACGGGCTGTCGGGCGCCGCCTGCCCGAAGGCGTCGCCGGCGGCATTGGCGATCATCTCGTCCGTGTAGGGCACGCCGAGCGACCGCTGCGCCCGCAGATGCCGCCCGAGGTCCTCCGTGTCCAGGGCGGTGCGGGCGAGGAAGCCGTAGGCCGGCATGTTTGATTCCGGCACCACGCTACGCGGGTTGGTGAGGTGCGCGACATGCCAGAAGTCGGAGTACTTGCCGCCGATGCGGGCGAGGTCCGGGCCGGTGCGCTTCGAACCCCACAGCATCGGGTGGTCGTACTTGGACTCCACGGCCAGCGAGTACGGGCCGTAGCGCTCGACCTCGTCGCGCAGGGTGCGGATCATCTGGCTGTGGCAGGCGTAGCAGCCCTCGCGGACGTAGATGTTGCGCCCGGCCAGTTCCAGCGGCGTGTAGAGACGCATATCCGGCGCCTCCTCGACGGTCGTGTGGATGGTGAAGAGCGGCGCGATCTCGACGAGGCCGCCGACGCTGGCGGCGGCGATGATCGCGACGACGAAGCCGATGGCGGTGCGCTCCAGCTTGCGGTGAAACAGTTCGGCCATGATGTCACTCCGCCGGGGTCGCTGCGGCGCCAGGCGCCAGTCCCGTGTCGGGCACATCCGCCCGGCGGTCCAGGGTGGCGGGCACCGCACGCACGGTCATCCAGATGTTGAAGGCGGCGATCATGGCGCCGAGCAGGAACAGCAGGCCGCCGAAGGCGCGCGCGATGTAGTACGGGTACATGGCGACGAGCGAGTCGAGGAAGGAATAGGCGAGGGTTCCCTCCTGCGTGTAGGTGCGCCACATCAGCCCCTGGAGGATGCCCGAGTTCCACATGGCGAACACGTAGATGAGGGTGCCTGCGACGGCGAGCCAGAAGTGGACTTCCACCAGCACCGGCGAATACATCCGCTCGCGCTTCCAGAGCGAGGGCACCAGGGTGTAGATCGACCCGAAGGTGATGAACGCCACCCAGCCCAGCGCCCCCGCATGAACGTGGCCGACGGTCCAGTCGGTGTAGTGGGACAGCGCGTTGACCGGCCGGATGGCCAGGAACGAGCCCTCGAAGGTCGACAGCCCGTAGAAGACCACCGCCACGAAGATGAAGCGCAGGGTCGCGTCATCCCTGACCTTCTGCCAAGCGCCATTGAGGGTGAGCAGCGCATTGCCGGCCGAGGCCCAGGAGGGAACAAGCAGCATCACCGAGAACGTCATACCGAGGTTCTGCACCCAGTGCGGCAGGGCGGTGTAGTGCAGGTGGTGGGAGCCGGCCCACATGTAGAAGAACGTGATGCCCCAGAAGCTGAGGATCGAGAGCCGGTAGGAGAAGATCGGGCGCTGCGCCCGGACCGGCAGGTAGTAGTAGAGCATCGCCAAGAAGCCGGCCGTGAGGAAGAAGGCGACGGCGTTGTGGCCGTACCACCACTGCACCATCGAATCCTGCACGCCGGCCCAGATGGTGTAGCTCTTGGCCTGGCCGAACGAGATCGGGACGGCGAGGTTGTTGACGATGTGGAGGATCGCCACCACGACGATGAACGCCATGTAGTACCAGTTGGCGACATAGATGTGCGGCTCCTTGCGCCGGGCGATGGTGCGCAGGAAAAGCACGAAGTAGGTGACCCAGACGACCACCAGCCACAGGTCGGCGTACCATTCGGCTTCCGCGTACTCCTTCGATTGGGTCACGCCCATGAAGTACCCGGTGACAGCAAGGACGCAGAACAGGTTGAAGCCGAGCAGCACGAACCACGGGCTGACCTGGCCTGCAAGGCGAGCACGGGAGGTGCGCTGCACGACGTGGAAGGAGGTGGCGATCAGGGCGTTGCCCCCGAAGCCGAAGATCACGCCGGTCGTGTGGGTCGGGCGCAGGCGCCCGAAGGTCGACCAGCCCGCGTCGAAGGCGAGGTCAGGCCAGGCCAGCTGGGCGGCGGTCCAGACACCCATGAACATGCCGAAGATCGCCCAGGCCAGCGTCAGGGCGATGCCGACCTTGGTCGGGTCGTCATAGTAGTGCGAGAGACGATCCTGGGCTGGCTCGGCCTCGTAGTACGACCGCATGACCAGGGCAGCGAGGCCGGCGCCGAAGAGCAGAACGATCACCCCGTGCACGCCAAGCGCATCGGAGCCGCCGGCTGCCGCCATGGCCACCCCGACGGCGACGATGCATACAAGGATCACCAGGGCGTTCTGGCGTTCGCCGGTGGTTAGCTGCTGAACCATGCCGATTCCTCTGTGTGAGCCCCAAGCGGCCGGGCAAGGCAGCCAAGGCGGGGCCGATCCGAGCCTGTCGTCCTGGGACCATTAACTGGCAGCCGTGGGCGGGACGTCAACCACTAGCCAAGCTTCGGGTGCAAAGTGTTCGGGAACTTGAAGAACGGTTCGCCCGTGTCGCGGCCGCGACATGCGCAAGGGTGGCGAAAATCGTTGATGCCGGCATGGGATGTCCGGAGCGTGGCCATGTTCGAGGTGCCACGGCGGTCAGTGGACGGGAGCCAGTTGCTCCTCGTGCACGCGCCGCTGCATCCCATCGCGCTCCGACCGCACGTGGTACTGCGCCCCGGTGCCGTCGGGCGGCAGCAGGCGCATCACCTCCCACGCGTCGGAGGTAAACTTGCGCACGCCAGCCGGGACCATGAGGTCGAGAAAGGCTTCGGCGGTGTTCGCGCTGGAGAGGCTACGAAGCTTAACGCGATCACCGGGACGAAACTGATGCATTGCCATGAACCTGTCCGTTGTCGTTGTTAACCCATGTTAATGCCCATGGCCGGCCAAGGTTTCGCGGCGGGGCGGCAACGGGCCAGGCGCGGCATCAGACGCTCACGCGGGCGGTGGGGAGTGAAGTGGCGATCATCGAGGCCCATGGGGCAGCGCCTGCAACCGCAGCGCGTCGGGGCGCGCTTGGTTGCCTTGGCAGGAGGGAACCCTCGGCTCGCAGTTCCGGTTGGTTTCACAGCCAAGCCTGAACGGCAGGCAGCACCACCCGAGGTTCACGCCACGTTATGACTGCCACGATGCCCTTGCCCAAGTCTCACCAGCGGGGCCAGGTCCCCTCCGCAACGGCCACCATGCTGGCCATCGTGGCGGGCTGGGCCCTGGTCCGGTTCGTTGTCAGGCGGAGCGGGCGCCCCGTTGCCGTGCCGGGCGACGGACGAGGCCTGACGCCGGGATCGTCCGGGCCCACGCCTGCGGGCGTGGGCGGGCAGTGGCATGCCCCTCCCGGGGCGGCGGAGGAAAAAGGGCGCGGACGCCGTGCCGACACGCCCACCGCAATTCCGGCCCTCGGCTGGAAGGACATTCTCTGGCGCACCTGGGAGGAGTTCAGCCAGGACCGGCTCATGGCGGTGGCCGCCGGCGTGACCTACTACGCCCTGCTGGCCATCTTCCCGGCTATCGCGGCGCTGGTGTCGATCTACGGCCTCTTCGCCGATCCGGCCACGATCCAGGATCATCTCAATGCTCTCGCGGGCGTGCTGCCGGGCGGCGCGCTCGACGTCATCGGCGAGCAGGTCAAGCGCATCACTTCGAAGGGCGGCGGCACCTTGGGGTTCAGCTTCATCATCGGGCTGGCGATCTCGCTGTGGAGCGCCAATGCCGGCATGAAGGCGGTCTTTGACGCCCTCAACATCGTCTACGAGGAGGACGAGAAGCGGAGCTTCGTGCAGCTGAACCTTCAGTCGCTTGCCTTCACGCTGGGCGCGCTGGCCTTCGTCCTCTTCGCGCTGGCCGGCATCGTCGTGCTGCCGCTCGTGCTCGACTTCGTCGGGCTCGGCAGCGGCGTCGAATGGCTGCTGTCGCTCGCCCGCTGGCCGATCCTCCTGGCCGTCGTGGTTCTCGGGCTGGCGGTGATCTACCGCTACGGCCAGAGCCGCGACAAGGCGGAGTGGAAATGGGTCACGCCGGGCAGTCTCGTGGCCGCCGTGTTGTGGCTGGTCGGCTCGATGCTGTTCTCGTGGTACGTGGCGAACTTCGGCAGCTACAACGCCACCTACGGCTCGCTCGGCGCAGTGATCGGCTTCATGACCTGGATCCGGATCTCCAGCATCGTCGTGCTGTTGTGGGCTGAGCTGAACTCCGAAATCGAGCACCAGACCGCCAAGGACAGCACGGTCGGACCGGACAAGCCGATGGGCACCCGCGGTGCCACCATGGCCGACACGCTCGGGACGGCGAAGGCCTGAGCGGTCCGAGGCCGCTGCCCACGAGCAAAGAAGCCCCCTCGCCGGCGGGAGCCGGGAGGGGGACAGGATCCAGAGGGAGGAACAGCTCGGAAGTCTTCCTAAGATATCCGTTTAGGCGGCTTGGACCATAACCTGGGTAGAGCGTGGCTGCCGTTGAGAAGGGTGGGCCTTCCGTTGGGGCCATAGGCCGGGAGAACCCAATCCGGATCAAGCGCTCCATGGGCTCGTAGCCACACTCTGACCGAAAGTGCACTCGCCCAGCGGGGTCTCACGGGCGTCATCGTTCCAGTTTTCTTGTTTGGGCATGGCTCTGGCAGTGGTCCCCTTTGGCCCCCCAAATCCGACGAGGGAATCCCCATCCCGCCGCTCGGGCACCAATCTTTCGGTAAATCCAACATGCACACCTACTCTGCTCCGAGCTTAGCCTATGCGGCTTCAACCTCCTCACCGTCGTGGTCTTCGACAGCGTTGGCGTGCTGAACGCTAACGTGCGCAACGTGGTCGATAACGGTGGCAGGGTGGATTTAGGCGGAGGTAAGAGCATACCGAGCTAATTTGTGACCGCGCCAAAGGATCTGTACAGCAACAGGGCCTGTAAGCCCTAGAGCCTCACCCTCCTGCCAGAATACATCCGGCGGCTGCGCGACTTCGGCTTCATCCAATGAGAGGAGAAGATATGGACAAGGAAACGCTAGCTAAGGCTGGCCGCCTGCTTCTCGGCGCGGAATGGCAGCAGCCAATGGCGCGGCTGCTCGGGCCCCGCCATCCGGCTGGGAAGCGGGATAGCCTCGACCCGCGCCTCGTGCGGCGTTGGGCTGCCGGCGAGAGACCTATTCCGGCTTGGGTGTGGCCTGTCCTGGCGGCAATGCTGGAGCGGCGGCGCCGGTACTTTGAGGATCTTGCTGGGCAGTGCGCTAACGTCGCCGAAAGATTGCAGGCGAACGTGGCGGACCACCCGTACGCCTAGACCCGCCTCAAGCGGCGTATGCCTGCCTTTTGGAAAGCCCGTTAGGTTGTTGTCAGGCAGTTCTGTGGCCGAGACCGCCAATTACCCACCATAGAGTCCCTATGAGCAAGTAGAAGCTAACCAAGGTGGCACGAAACACGAGACTTTCAGCACCGTTCCGGCATGGTGTGCCCATCGCACACGTCGGAGACCGAGATGACCAAGAAGGTGACGCGGGAGCAAATTCTCCAACAGAAGGCACGGGCGGCCGAGGCCGAGGCGGCATGTGTCCGGATTGTGAAGGAAGGCAACATCAGCATGGGGACCGGTTGGGTCCGCTGGGTCCAGCTCCCGGATACGGCCTTGAGGCAGCAAGAGGAGTATCAAGAACGCACGAAGATGTGGGGCCTGCTGCGGCACGTAGAGGTAACCGATGAGCTGGACGATGCCTTGGTCGAAGAGGTCTTACGGCAGCAGCTTCGGGATATCCCCGAATACAACAGTGCTCGTGCATGGTGTGACCGCGTCAGGGCGCTGGGTGGCCCCCGCATTTCGGAGCAGTATCTGTGGGAGTTCGAGACGTACCAAAGGCGGATGACGCCCCGACTGCGCAGGGGGGCGGCAGTGTTCCAAGCTGCTTTCCTGGAACGGGCCACCGCTGCATAGCCCAAGGTGAATTCCTCACGTTGGATCCGATGAGACCACGTGCCTTCTGACAGATCATCGACATTGAGGCTCTACATGACTGCTCAATTCCACTTTCTTTGTGAAACGAGGATCGCCGTTAATGCGGCCATCCAGAAGGTCCACGACACCTATGAGCCCGTCAATGATGAATTGAACGCGCTCTTGAACCAAGCGTCCGCTAAACTTAGCGCTCGCTCCGCCGTACCGTTCTACGTCCAGGAGATTGAGTGGCGCATATGGGAGATCCGCCGGCTGTGCATCATTGCTGCGCGTGAGGCGCGCCGGGCAGTTGGTGATAGGTCCGAGGACTACTTCCCGATCATGGACCACAGCACGGTCCCCGAACTTGCTAAAGACTACGCGGCGGGTCGTGCTGCCGCTGAGAGAGATTATCAGCGGCTGCAGGAAGCCAAGAAACAGCGGAACGACGAACACGTTCCCGTAAAGTTCAGGATCACGCCTTGCCGACTCCGCTCCTCAGGGTCGACGACGGTCCGCCGCAGGGCATGGATGCAAGGCCGTGACACCCGTTGGCACGAGCTTCGACGCGACGACGAAGACTACAGACCCGGACGTCTTGGTGAGGATCTGCCATGAGTCGAAACGAGCCCCCAGCATCCTGCAGCAATGACCTCATGATGGAGAACACGATGTCCGGATACCCGGAAGAGATCTGGTCCACGGAAATATGGGAGGACGGGCGTGTATTCCGCCTGAAGAAGGAAGATTGGAGGACAGTGGCATATGAGCTCTCCGGCCCTGAGGGTCGCATCGCTGCTGGAACAACACGAGACAGAGAGGCTGCGCTAGAAGAGGCTAAGGGTTGGCTGGAGGCAAAGTTGGCCAAGGACCTAGACGATGATGAGCTTGGTCCTGCGTTCAACAAGGCGATGGCCGAGGGCAATGGGGTTCGTGCTGGGGCCATTCGTTATGAAGCATGGACCCGAATGTGCGACTATGAGCGGGAGTTGCAGAGTGCTCGCGAAGGTGTTGCCTGCAGAGCCTACCCGCCGGAAATCTTGGAGGAGTTCAGAAACCATCCCAAGTGGATCTCTGCACTTGCATCGATACCTGGCGTTCTGGACTACTAGGCTCCGGATACCTAATCTGCATCCGAAGCGCATTCGGATCCTGCAGCACTTGAGGACATGTCCACGCGGAAGCTCGCCGTACGCGTCCCGCGTGGCGGGCCAGATGCCGCGGATTTGCAGGTCGAGGTAGCCGGCCTGGCGCAGCATCAAGGAAATCAGCGCTGCCGGGCCGCGGGAGCCGCCGCGGTGCGCCGGGAGGAACTGGACGCCACCTAGCGTGAACGGGCTCGGCCGATCAAAGCCTTCGCCCATGGCCTCGACCGGGCGCACTTCCGCCATCTCGGCGACGTCTTTGATGGCGTCGACCAAGGCGGGGAGCAGGTCGTCCTTCAGGTAGGCATCGACGCTGGCGTCGAACGCGATGGTGTCGAGGGAAACGTCGATCTCAAGCATGCCCAGCAGGTTTCCCGCGGGCCGTGCAACGGCCAATCCTAAGGCCAAAACCGCTGGATAAGTCGGACTCGGAAAAACGATTCAGTTGATAGGAGTAACGGGGCGCTCAAGGGGGTGCCCTTTTTGACAACCTCGGACATGTCCGAGAAATCCACCCTTGCGCGGACACCCCGGTCACTACAAGTATAAGCTTGTCAGTACCGAGGAGGCCTTCCGATGCAGCGCCCGACCACCGTTATTGCAGGTGCCGCGATGACCCTGGCTTTGGCGGACGTCGCCCGCCAGCAGGCGGTCCGCGAAGCGCGGGCGGAGGCGGCCTCGCAGGCGAATGCCTTGGCGGCCGTCGAGCGTCTGGGCCGGGAACTCGCGGCTGAGCGCGCGGAGAATGCCCGGCTGCGCGAAGAGCTCGCACAAACCAAGGCCAGGGCATGCCGCGCCGAGGGCGCGCTGATCCGCCTGACCCGGCACTGACCGAATCCCCCAGACATGAAAAAGGCCCGCCGGTGAGCGGGCCTTTTGCTTCTTAGATGGCGAAGGCCGGCTCGCGCTCCGGCTGATCGTCCGGATCCTTGCGGCGCTTCAGCCCCCGGACGGCGGAAGCCTCAGCTGCGCGCGCTTGAGCCACCCGCAGCGGCATGACCGGCGGAAGGTCGCGGATCCGGTCAGCCGCCGATCCGGCGCGGACGTGCCGCTCGATCTGGTGAGGCATGAGCGTGGCGAGCTTCGCGCGCTCGCCATCGGTCAGGGTGGCGAGCCAAACTTGGATGTCCTCCGGCAGAGCGGACACGTCCATCGCCGGGTCTCTTGCATAATGCGCCGCGGCCACCCCGAGCGGGCTCCTGTGCGTCACGCCCGAGATCGCCGACTTGTCCTCAAGATGCTCGGCCACGATCTCGTCGGCCAGGGCCTCGGCCGCGCTGACTGGCGGTTGGATCGCGGGCGGCTTGGGCACGAGCGCCCAGGCGAGTTTCCCTGCTATGACGACCAATTGCCAGGCTACCCGGGTAGCCTCGGCAATCGCCCGGCCGACGGCGGCGAGAAATTTGCGCATGGGAACCTCCTCTTGAACGGCAGGGTCCCTCGGCCGTTGGCAAGGCACAACCTCACGCAGGCTGCTCGATGTCACGCCAGATGCGGTGTTCGAGTTCCGTCCTGATAGTCACCGGGTAAGACTGGTAGTGGCGCGCCCGGCGGTTGTTCTTCACGACATGGCAATGGACGGTCTGCGCTAAGGCCAGCGCGTCTACGCTCCCTGGAGCCTGGTCGACCTCATCACCCGGTACGGTGGCAAGGGCCGGATCGGTCTCTCTGAAACGATCGGGAATTTCGGATCGCTCGGCGACTGGATCCCGGTGCCTGCCGGGCAGGAGCCCCACGGCATCGTGCTCACGCTCGGCGACAACGCCGTCCTTGAGGCCTGCGATTCCGCACCGGCCGACATCTCCGGCTCGATCGCGTCGGACCGCTCCGAGCCCCAGTTTGCGGTCTTCCCTGCCGCGAACACCCCGAAGCACCTGCGGGCGGTCAAGGTCACCCGCGACTAGTCCCTCGCTCGGCATATGGCGCAGCAGTTCCGCGGCGAGGTCCTCAAGGTCATGGACGTGGACGCGATGATGGCGCAGCAGCGCATCCAGCTTGCCCGCGAGAACGCCGGCAAGGTCTTCCTCGACCCAGCCACGAAGATCGAGGAGGCCTGATCATGGGGTATCACTCCGAACCGACACCGTACATTGATGACTTCCTCCCGGCCGATGGCCAAGAGCACGTGACGGTCACGATGCGTTCGGCCACCGGGAAAACCGAACGCATGATCGAGCTCACCCGGCGCAGCGCCAAGGACATCCTGGGCCGCATGGTGCTCGGCGAGGCCATGGTTGCCCTCCTGGAGGGGGAGCGGCCGCAGGCTAGGGATCCGCGTCGGGTGCGCCGGCGCCGGGCCGCCATGGAACGTAAGGGGAGAGGACAATGAGTGACACGATGGCTCAAGCGATCCGGGCAGCCGAGGGTTTCCTGGTCGAGGTCAAGACGCCCCGGCTGCCGGGTGGAAAGACGCCGGCCTGGCCGACCGACTGGCTGAAATGGCACGGCATCGTGGTCTCCCGCGCCGACGGCAACCGGTCGCGGCTACGCAGCCTCACGCTCGCGGCGACGCCTGAGGAACTGGACCGGTCGCAGGCGCTGCAGGCAGAGATCCTGGTGGTGGCGGAGGCCTCGCAGGCGGAGGCGGACGTTCTGGCAGCGAAGCGGTACTGAAAGGCGGACCAGGGACTTCCACCCTAGCCCGCCGCTTCATTCTAGGGCTCGTAGTCGAGCGAGAGCGCCTCTTTCAGCGTTGACAACAGCGTACGAGGCGCGGGCCGGTACACGTCCGGAAGCGTGATCGTTGCCGGGTGGCGGCCGGTCCCCCACCGGAGCGACTGGCCGTCTGCGAAGAACCGGGGGTAGAACGGCTCCGGCTTCCGATTCTCCACGACGGCCTCGCGCCGCGCCTGCTCTTCGGCCTGTGCGTTCGCCCACTTCGCGATGTTGGCCAAGTTGCCAGCGCTGAACGCCTCGGCCAGGGCATCCAGAAGGTCAAACTCGCGGGCGAGTTCGTCGACCTTCTCGGCAAGCTTTCTGAACCCCGTGCTGATTTGGCGAGAGGTCAGCCCGTCATTGGCGAGGGTGATCAGCTCCGCCCGTACTGCCTCGTGGATGGCCTCCAGGCGCGTGCTGATCGGAATGCCGTTCTTGAAGAACACGACGCCGTCGAGTGGGCCGACGTCGAGGTCGACGGATTTGTAGAGTTGCCACGGCTTTCCCGCCGCCTTGGTTTTCCGCCGCTCCTCTTCGAAGCGGTCGCCCAGGCGCTGCTTGCGCTCCCTCTCGGCAGCTTCGTCGCGCTCGATCTTGGTGACCTTGAGCCTCTCGTCCCGGCGGGCGACATCGGCGACGCCGACCGCGACGTATCCGAAGCCTTGGCGCCAGGATTTCATCAGCCGGTCATGGGTTTCGACTGCCGGGTCCGTTTTGAGGTCTGTGAAGTCTTGGAAGATCTTGGGGCGGGCCGCCATCAGGGCGCGGCGCCGGCGGGCGAGGCTCTGTCGCTCGAAGGCTGCCTCGAAGTCGATCAGGTCTTTTTCGAATTCCACGCCGTGGTGGGTGAGGGCGCAGTCGCGTCCCACGAGACGGCGGCCGGACCGGTACCGGACGACGATGCCTTTAAAGTGGTTGGGGTGTTTGCAGTATACGCACCGGACCCGCTCGCCGCGGCCCGCCATGTTGTATCTGAACTCGATCTCGGGATCCTCATCAGGCGGGGGAGGATCTTCGGTAATGCCGTCTAGGCTTTCAGGGTCGGAGGCGGTGAACTGGAAATTGAGGAGCATCTCCTCATTCATGCCACGCCAGGAGCGCTCGGCGCTCTGCTCGAAGAGTGTGTCGACCGTGTTTGTGCTCAAATAACATCCTTCCTAATGATTTATCCTCCCTCTGGTACCGTTTCTTTCTAGTTGAGCGCACGTAGTAACATAGGTGTGGATTCCTCGCAAAGTTATTGCCATCGGGATTCTGTGGATAACGGGGGCATAACGTGAACGGCGCACGAGGAGGTGAGGGCCCATCAAGGGGCCAAAGCTGGCCCCTGCAGCGCGGCGGCCGCAGCCACGAAGGGCTGGAGCCTGTCCCGTAGGATCGCGCAAAGCTCTGGGAACGGCGGCGTCTCGGTCTTGAACTTCTTCGCCGTCTTCTCCTTCTCCCAGTACAGTTCACGCCTGATCGCGTGATCGTGGGCGAGGGCAGCAATGGCGTCCGTCCCATACGGGATCGGCAAGTCGAAGGCCTCGAAGCTTTTCAACATAGCCGGCGCGCAGCGCTCCGGGTCTACGTCCGGGCGGCCGAGGAAGACGTAAAGATCGTACAGGTCGCACAGCCGGTGGTTCGCTGGGCCGTGGCGGACCAGGGCCTGCACCTTGTCGGCGACGACGTGGTTCCAGGCCGGCCTGCGGACCTTCAGCGGTGGCAGGTTCAATATCGACGGGACCGAGGCCTCGACCGTTTCCGCATAGTCGTGGCGGTCGTCGAACGTCACGTCCATCTTGATCTTGTACTGGGCGCCGCCGATGTGGGCCATGACCTCTACCGAGCCCCCGCCGAACTTGCTCGATTCCCGGACGTAACCGGACGCCATCATCGATATGAGGGACGGCGGACAGGACCTCCCGCATGATGGCCCGGAACTCCTCCATCGTGCCGCGGAACTTGGGGACGTTGAGGTCGATGTCGGTCGTTCCGCGCCCGGTGAGGGGCGTCGCATCCTCCGCAAGCATAATCAGGAAGCCGCCCTTTAGGATGAAGGTTTCGGACCAGCGGCTATCGAAGCAGCGCGCGATGAACCTCTCCATGGCGAAGCGCAGGCCGACCTTCTGGAGGTCCTGGCCGGCGGCGCGGGCGGCCTCCTGGAGGGCACGGAAGGACTTGAGGCCGGCATCGGTTTTCAGGGTCATGTCAGGACATCCGCGGGTTGGAGATCGCGGAGAAGTAGGCTTCGAGCCGGGGCTCGATCTCGCCAAGCACGCCGAAGCAATCAGCCAGGGACAGGAGCTCATCGCCGGTGACGCCCTCGTTGAGGGCGGTCGTCAGCGCCGCCCCGGTGTGGTACCGGGACGCCGAAAACCGAAACAGGTCGACGACGGTGCGGGCTGGCGAGGTGATGCGCACGGGCACCCCGAGGACCTGGCGCGTCTCGATGCCTTCAGTGAGGGCGTGCTCCTACCACTCGGGCATGCCGGTGTGGTCGGAGGTGTCGCCCTCGAAGCCAAGGACGCCGTAGGCTCCGTCGGACACAATGCAGTTCGGCGTATCCCAGCGGTCGTAGAAGTCGAGGCTATCACCAAAGAACACGGCTGTTTGCCCGTCCGACCAGTCTGAGGCATCGGGAGCGTTCTCCCGCGTGATCGCCTTGCCGCGGCCCACGGTCGAGGTGGCCTCCCGGCGACGCCTCTTGGTCGCCGGCGTGCCGTCGGCAGGCTCGGTGACGGGGGCCTCTGATGTGGGCGGCAGGTCTGTGATTTCGCTCATTGCGGGACGATACCTAGAGGGAAGACGACCGTCATGCGGGAAGCATCCGTGCGGAAGGTTTTCCACCGGCGGATGTCTCATATTGCTTATGAAGGTCTCAATTTTCTTACCAGGGGCTGCTCCGGTCTCAAATCGCCGACTGATGCAGATCGATTACGGGCGCTGCAAATCCGTTACGCAGCGTCCGCCATGATGCAAAACGATTACGCGCACTTGGCCAGGGCGTCCTCGTCGGCACCCTGGCCGCCCTCCGGACACGCGGGCGGCAGCGTCGCCATGCGGGCACGGATCTGGTCGAGCGAAACCGGCCGGAAATCCCACGCGTCGACGCCGACGTCCGAGCTCTGCGAGCAGCCGGGCAGGGCGCCGTGGGAATGGCCGTACAGGTGCAGCGCCCCCCTCTTCATCTGGTTCCAGACCCTCAGCCCATAGTGGAACAGGACGAGCCGCTGCCCGTCGACCGTGAGCTCCTTGTAGTCCTGCTGCGAGAGCCAAGGCATCCGGACCCCGAGCCTCTCGTGGTTTCCCTTGACCAAATGCTTGCGTCCCTTGAGGCTTTCAAAGATCTGCCGGGCATATTCTTCCGAGCACCGGTACGCAAAGTCGCCCAGGCACCACACCTCATCGTTGGTGCCGACGACCTCGTTCCAGCGCGCGACCATCTCCCGGTCCATCTCCTCGACGGACGAGAAATGCAGGTCGCGCCGGCAGTGCATGGTCGGCTTCAGGATGCCGGCATGTCCGAAATGCCCGTCGGCCGTGAAGAACGTGGCCATGCGGCCCTCCTTTGGAACTGAACCCGAGACACTGCCATGACCGATTCGCAGCTGCAATCAATGCGTTAGCCCGTCCCAAACAAATCCCTGGGCGGATCCCCGCGCTGTGGATAACCGGTCATCCACAAGGACAGTGCTGCCAATCCTTCGGGGCGCTTGAACGGTCCAGCCAAGTCCAGTACGCGTGCCGGCTAACCGCTGATCACATCGTTTCCATCTCCGGTTTGCACATGGTTCTGGCCGCGGGCACGTTCTTCTGGCTCGTGCGTGCATTCTTGGCGCTCAGTCCGAGACTTGCGCTGCTTTGGCCGGTGAAGAAGATCGCAGCGGTTGCCGCCATGATCGGCGCCACGGCCTATTGCATCTTTTCGGGCTCGGACGTGGCCACCGAGCGCTCGCTCATCATGACGCTCGTGATGTTCGGGGCCGTTCTGGTCGATCGTCCCGCGCTGAGCCTGCGCAATCTCTCGATCGCTGCCCTCATCGTGCTCGCTCGTGAGCCTGAAGCGCTGCTGGGTCCGAGCTTCCAGATGTCGTTTGGCGCCGTCGCCGCGATGATGACGCTCGTGCCGTTGATGCAATGGCGAAGAGCGAAAGCCGGACCTGCAATGCTGATCGACAAGGTGCTCTCATGGGCTGGCCGGTCAGCTTTCGGCCTCGTGACGACAACGCTCGTTGCGAGCCTCGCCACGGCTCCTTTCGCGGCCTATCACTTCCAGAGTCTCAACCCTTACGGTCTCATCGGCAATGCGCTCGCTTTGCCGCTTGTGTCTCTCGTGGTGATGCCTGCCGCCGTTCTCGGCGTGCTCGCCTATCCCTTTGGTCTCGATGCGCCGGTCTGGAACGTCATGGGCATCGCTGTCGCAAAGGTGCTCGATGTCTCTGCCTGGGTCGGCGGCTTCAGCGGCTCGACTGTCGTGGTGCCGGCGCTCGGCACCGGCGCATTGGCGTTCCTCAGCGTGAGTCTTCTCGTGCTGACGATCCCAGCCTCGGACTTTCGGTGGCTTGCGCTTATTCCCGCAGGTGCTGGATTGGCCTTTGCAGCAACGCCGCATCGCTACGACATTTATGTTGACCGCGACGGGGCAGGGGCTGCAATCCGCAATGGACTTGGAGAGCTGACGCTCGTCGGAAAGCCTTCCGATTTCGTCGTGGAGCAATGGCTCAGGGCTGATGGAGACGGGCGTCGTTCCGACGATGCTTCACTCAGACAAGCGGCACGGTGTGACAGGCTCGGCTGCGTTGTGGAGATGGAAACGCAGCGCGCCATTGCTTTCGTTCATGAATTTTCAGCGTTCGGGGACGATTGCCACCGTGCGGCGATCATCATCACCCGGCTTGATGCGCCGTCGAACTGTGGAGCACCTGTGGTTCTTGACCGCAAGGCGCTCGCTGAGCGGGGCGCAACCGCCATTCGCCTGAACCCCGAGGCCGCGGAAATCCAGTCGGTGAAGAAGGGGCGGGAGGTTCTGCCATGGATGGCCATGGCAAAAGCATCGCTGCCTCCCACCCGGGAAAGACCGCGCTTGGCGCGGCCTGTACCCGAGCAGGATTTGCCTGAGGAAGAGATCAGTACCGGCGAACCAGACTGACGAGCTTGCCCTGAATCTTGACCCGATCAGGGCCAAGCACACGGGTCTCGTAGGCCTGGTTGGCGGCTTCCAGCGCAATCGAGGAGCCGCGGCGGCGGAAGCGCTTGAGGGTTGCTTCCTCGTCGTCGATCAGCGCCACGATGATGTCGCCCGTATTCGCCGTGTCCTGCTTGCGGATCACCACGAGATCGCCATCGAGAATGCCGGCTTCGACCATCGAATCCCCACGCACTTCCAGAGCGAAATGGTCCCCTTGAGAGAGGAAGTCGCCCGAGAGGGTAATGGAGTGGCTGCGATTCTGGATCGCTGAGATCGGCGTACCGGCGGCAATCCGGCCCATGACCGGGATCGTAGCCGTGTCGCGATAGCGCTCCTCGGCAACCGGCTGCGGTGCGGGCTTCTTGTCGGTGAGGCCGCCCTCGACCACGCTCGGCGTGAAGCGGCGCTGACCGGCGGCTGCACCGACGGATTCGGGCAGGCGGATCACCTCGAGCGCACGGGCGCGGTTCGGCAGGCGGCGGATGAAGCCGCGCTCCTCGAGCGCCGTGATGAGGCGATGGATGCCGGATTTCGACTTGAGATCCAGCGCATCCTTCATCTCGTCGAAGGACGGCGGAACCCCGGTTTCACGCAGCCGCTCGTGAATGAAGCGGAGCAATTCGTGCTGCTTGCGCGTGAGCATGACAGACCCTTACTGCTCCAGGAAAGGAGCGATTCTGGAAAACAAAGCAAGAACAGGGTAGTCGTTCCTGCTGTGTTCTGCAAGCCCATGCTCAAGATCCCGTGGTGATGGAGCAGAAATTGTCGGCCGAGGGGCGCCCAGGCAGCGACAGCCCCGCTCGCGGGAGACACGACGCATCCTCGCTGATCGGCGGCACTCAACTGCACCTGTGCCCAGCTGCGGCTTGTTCGCGTACGTGCCTCAACTGCCACTGCAATCTCTGATGCAACTGAAGCAGGATGTCATGCTCGCGCCGCAGATCTGTACGCCCACAACCGATTGCATTTGAGCAAGATAGCCTTGCAAATCTATATCGTTCTTCGCCTATGAGGCTGTCCATCTCCAGACCGCTGAACAGGCCCTTTGCCATTAGGGCAGGACTAAAAACTGAACAATTTCAAATGTCTATCCTGTTGACAGCGCGAAATGGATCAGCTCATCGGCTTTCAACTTCATTGATTGCTTATGTCTCGCCATGACTACTCCTGGATAGCAAAAGCATGAATCACAACAACCAGTAGTCGATTAAGTATTTTCGCGTTATATCGTTGCCTTGTTCCAGGTTGCGCCTATGTGTTACGTAATATTAAATCATTTCGCCTCGGCCTGCTTGGCTTTGGCGAACGTGCGTAGCGGCAAAGGCGAGGGACGTCACCATGAATAAGCCCGTTTTCGAGAACGTCATCGGCGAAAAGATCGACATCAGCAATGCGCTGGTGGATACGCTCGGCGGTGGAGCGGTCGAGACGGTCGTCAAAGACCGTCAGGCGCAGGAACAAGTTGCATTCGATGGGAACCGCGCGCCGGTTCTCGACGTGACGCAGGATCCGAACGAGGGAAGACGGTCGATTCAGGCGTTTCAGGCTGACGAGACCCATGCGGACGTTAAGGCCCAGGCTCCGGTTCCGTCCGAAACTTCTCCGTCCGACACTCCCGCGTTGAATGGTGAAACGGCCCCTGTCGAAGCGTCGTCCGATGAGATTCAGCTCACGGACAATTCGAGCGCGGCTGAAAATACCTCGATCTCCGATACGGCAGCTTTCGGTTTCGCACAGGATCCCGCGCCCCGTGGCGATGAAGGCGAGGTTTCCTCCTTGAGTGCCTCGTTCGCATCCATCACCGAGCCGGTCATGACGGCTGGTGGTGGGGGTGGCACCGGCGGAGAGCCGGAAGAACAGCCGCCGACAGATATCCGCTACTCCGGTCCCACGACGTTTGCGGAAAACCTCTATAAGACCGGTGATAAGCTCGGTGAGTTGTCGGCGAGCGATGCAAGCGGCATCAAGGATTACGCGATCTCCGGAAGTGCGGCTATCGGCCTTAGGAAGGTTGGCACGATCTGGGAATTATACGTTAAAGACGCTTCTCTGCTGAATTATGAGGCATATCCCGGCACGCACACGTTCGACGTGAACGTAACGGCGACCGACGTATGGGGCAATGCCAGCGCGCCGCAGCTCATCACCTTCACGTTGACGGACGTAGCCGAAGTCCCGACCAATCTGACGTTGTCGGGGGCGCCGATCAACGAAAATCCCCAGCTCGGGGCTTCCGTCGGGACTCTATCCGGAATCTCAAACGAAGGCGGCCCGCTTTTCTGGGAGTTCACCGGTAACGCAGGATCCGCGTTGCGCATCGTCAATAACGGGACAAGCAGCGCATACCTTGAGGTGGTCGATCCCACGGCTTTCGACTACGAGAGCCTGTCGAATGGCCAGTATAAATTCGACATGCGTGCGCGAAGCATGGAGGGCCAAAATTGGGCATCTGCGCAGTTCACCGTTGTGGTGAACAACGTGCAGGAGGATCCTTCGAACATTCGGCTCCTCAACATGCCGAACGGGCTGAGTATCTCTACGGTTTCGGAGAACGTTCAGCCAGGGCAGCGGTTTGCCTACATTTCTGTCGTCGACGACGCCGCAGACAAGCCAAATCTCGAGTACACGATAACGGGACAGGGTGCCGAGTACTTCGAAATCGAGCTTGATTTCTTTACTCGCGAGCCGTGGCTGAAGCTCAAGGACGGCATCGATATCGATGCTGCAACGCTGCAGCACATTTCCCTGACAGTTTCTGTCAGGGATCCCAATACAAATGTAACGGTCTCAAAGGGTTTCGGTCTGTTTGTCTCGAATGATAACGAGGCTCCGACCATCACCGTTGCGGAAGGCAAAGAGGGCACGACCGCGTCGACCATCGGCGACGTCGTGAAACCCTTCACGGGCGTCACGCTGGCCGATCCGGACGATCTTGATGTTCCAAGCGTTCCTAACACCCAGACGCTCAAGATTTCATTCGCTCAAATTCGCGGTGACCTGACCAATGCCGAGGCGGCCACCCGGGTCGAGGTCATCAATGGCGACAAGATCTATACGTTTCAAGGTACGGCGAGCCAACTGCAGACAATCCTGCGCGATATCGGGTTCGATCCTGCGAACAACGCTCCCGGCACCACGTCCTTCACTTTGTCCCTGACGGACGTTTTCGGCTTAAACGTCACCAACACGCAGGTCCATGTCGACGCGCTCGCCAATCATGCTCCGACCCTCTCCATCGATGCGGGCGATGAGCTGGTTTACCTGTCGGACGACGAGGCCGCCGCGCCTGCTTTCGGCAACATCTGGCTCGGAGACGAGGACAACAACGATCTCACGCTGACGGTCTCGTTCCTGGATGCCAACGGCGTCCTGAGCGGTACAGATGGTGGCGTGGATAGGGGCTTGTCCCCCGATGGCCTGACCCGGACCTTCGAGTTCCATGGCAAGGCGGCCGATCTCCAGCAGTTGCTGGCGCAGCTGAAATGGAACCAGACGGACGGTGTCCTCGGCAACACGCGCTTCACCTTGACCCTCTCCGACGGGATCACGACCGTCACGAACGACGCTCGCCAGGTGGTGATCGATCAGGCTCCCACGATCAGAATTGCGCATGGGACGGAGATCACTCCGGCCGTGGACAACGGCCCCGCGGTGAAGCCCTTCCGGGGCATTGACCTGGCCGATCGCGAGAACGACACGCTCATCGTGACCATCTACTTCGAGGATGCCCATGGTGTTCTCGCAGGAGCGACCGGTGCGACCACCACGGTCGTGGACGGGAGACGTGTCTACGAGTTCACAGGCAAGGCGAATGATATCGAAGCGATCCTGCGTCAAGTGACGTTCGATCCGCACAACGGCGTCGCCAACACGACGCAGTTCACCATCAGGGTCGATGACGGCAGGCACGCGCCGGTTCTGAGCGAGCAGATCCAGGTCGTCACCTCGACTGCAGCCGGCAGCGCCAACGCGGCACCGACGATCTACGTCGATCCGGAATTGGACACGATTCCAGCAACGGATACCGGGCCGGCCGTTTCACCGTTCCTGGGCGTGACCCTGCAGGATGCGGAGGACGATATCCTCACAGTCACAGTCTCCTTCAACCGCTATCTCGGTACATTGGTGGGAGCTTCCGGAGGAGTGATCTGGAATGACGACATCACCTATACCTTCAGAGGTACGGCTGCCGACATCCAAGACATTCTGCATGGCCTCCTGTTCAACCCTTCGGATGGTGAGGCCAATGAGACGACGTTCACCATTACGGTGAAGGACGACATTCACCAGGCAGTCAGCAACAATCAGATCAAGGTTGTCACGGAAGTTGCCGGCGGTCCCGGATCCAACCAGCCGCCGGTGCTGAACGTCATCGACGACTTTGAGACCATCCCGGCCACGGATACCGGCTCACCCGTGACCCCGTTCATGGGCATCGAGATACGGGATGCGGAAGACGACGATCTGGAGATCACAGTCTCGTTCCTGAATTCCCATGGCACCCTGGGCAATCTGGATACCTCGTCCGGCTTCTATGCCGGAACGGTTCTCGATGGCGACCTGCGGACCTATTCCTTCCATGGCAAGGCTCTGGCCCTCCAGAATTTCCTGCGCGGATTGACCTTCAACCCAACCGATGGCGTCGCGAACACGACGAACTTCTCGATTACGATCAAGGACACGCTGCACCAGGCCGTCGAAAACCATGACATCAATGTCGAGACTTCGGTAAGTGGCGGTGGCGGCTCGAACATCGCGCCCCTGGTCAGTGTCATACCAGGCTGGGAAACCACCGACGCTCAGGATAACGGTCCTGCCGTTTATCCGTTCTTGGGCGTCCGGATCAGCGATCAGGAGAACGATTGGCTGACGGTTACGGTGTCCTTCCAGGACAACAGCGGCGTGCTCGGCAACGCCGATCTCGGCACGAGCACATTGGTCAACGGCATTCGCACCTACACCTTCACGGGGCGTCCCGGCGATGTTGAGGCGCTTCTGCACCATCTGACCTTCAACCCCACCAATGACTCGGCCGTGGGCGGGCCTGTCTCCACGGGCTTCACCATCACGGTGAAGGACGATCTGCATCAAGCTGTCGGCAACAACCAGATCCATGTTGAGACGAGTCACGGTACCGGCTCCACGAACAATGCGCCGGTCATTTTCGTGCCCGGCACCGGCGAGACGCCTGCGACCGATACGGGCGCTTCCGTGTCGCCGTTCACAAACGTCACCCTGTCGGATTCCGATGGCGACGTCCTGACCCTGACGGTCTCGTTCCGCCAGACGGACGGTGATCTGATCAACACCGGCGCCGCCACCGGGATGTCGGTCTCCGGCGACACGATCACCTATACCTTCTCCGGGACGGCCGGTGTTCTCCAAACGATCCTGCGCGGACTGAGCTTCGACCCGGAAAACGGCGTGGCCAACACCACGATCTTCACCCTCGGGCTGCAGGACCCTTATCACGCGCCCGTGACCAACAGCCGCGTCAAGGTGGTGACCTCTCTGGCCACGCCTCCCTCGAACGACCCTCCGATGATCAGCGTCGCGGCAACCGAGAAGATCTGGAACATCTCCGATATCCAGAACGTGACTCCGTTCCATGGCGTCGATCTTTTCGATCGGGAGAATAACGACCTGACGGTGACGGTGTCGTTCCTCGATGTTCGCGGTGCTTTGACCATCGCGGCGGGAACCGGCGTGGCCGTGACCGACAATGGCGTGGGTCTCGGCGGCATTCGCAGCTTCACTCTCACCGGCAAGGCCGACGACATCGATCAGGTGCTGAAGGCGGCAAACTTCGACCCGGCGGACGGAATCTCGAACTCGACCAATTTCACCATTTCGGTGAAGGACGACTATCACCAGGCTGTCACCAATCAGGACATTGTCGTCAACTCCACGGCCGTCGGCGCGCCGTCGGCGCCGACATGGAGCAACAATCAGACTACAATCTCCATCGACGAGAACTCGACGGTTCTTCCGTTCCGGATCCAGGCTACCGACCCGAACGAAGATCCGATCCACTTCGTTCTTGTGCCCACGCAGGGCAGTCAGAACGGCCTATTCGTCCTCGATCCTGACGGTCAGATCCGGTTGGCACCGAGGGCACGGCTGGATTACGAATCCGGACCCACACTCAACATCTATGTGCGGGCCATCGATTCCAACGGCATGGAGGGCCCGGTTCAGAAGCTCACGATCAGGCTTAACGACATCGACGAGGCTCCGAACGCTCCGCTCGTCGAGGACGGCTACATCAGTGAGAATACGACCGGCTCCGTCACGGTGGCCACTGATTCGGAAGATCCGGAGCAGTGGGGCGTCACCTACGAGTGGGCGGACGGCGTTTCGGATACCCTGAAGGCCCTGTTCAATCTTGATCAGGAAACGGGTGAGATCTCCGTGGTATCTGCACTGAACCACGAGTCGCCCGATCTCCTTACTGACGGGACCAATCGCTACTACGAACTCAAGGTCGTGGCACGGGACGGGACCGACATGCAGGTCTCGGCGCCGACCCTTTTCAGGGTCAATGTTCTCGACGAGAACGAAGCGCTGACCGATGCGGTCTTCAGCGTCGTCTCCTCGATCAGCGAGAACGCGCCTGCCGACACGGTCGTTGCGAACCTCCTGAGAGTAGACGATCCGGATCTTCCCGGTCCGAACGAGAACTTCCGTTTCTCACTCGTGCAGTCCGACGGCACCGCTTATTCAGGTCCGTTCCGCATCGATCCTGCGAACGGTCAGATCAAAGTCTCCGGTACGCTTCCGGATGTGAGCGCCCCAACATCCGTTACTCTCCACGTCAAGGTCGCAGACCATGGCGGCGTCGGCGGCTACAGCATTGTCCGACCGGTGACTTTCACGATCAACCCTGCCAATCCGAACAACACGGCACCGACGATTGACGCTCCGACCGCGACCTTCACGATCGCGGACGACGAGAACGTCAATCTCGTGAAGCCGTTCGCGGGTGTCACCATCTTTGACCCCGATGCGACCGACACAATCACCGTGACGGTCACGATGATTGGGCAATTCGGCGGAAAATTCATAGATGCGGATGGTGTCGAGCACCTGGAGCAGACCTATTCCTTCAGCGGCACGCTGCAGGATGTCCTCAACAAGCTTCATAATCTGAAGTTCAATCCGACCGACCGGCCGGGGGCTCCGAACGGCATCGATTCCACGACCTTCCATATCGAAGTTCAGGACGGCCAGGGCGGATCGGTCAGCATCACGCCGAACATCAGGGTGGATTCCGTTCACGGCAACAATGCGCCGCCAGATGTCAGTGCTAACGGTCCGATCGAATGGACGACGCCTGACAATATCGCGGTTCCGGCCTTCCAGCACCTCGTCTTTACAGACCCGGACACCAACCCCGAGACAGGGCTGGTGACCGTGGAAATCTGGTATGATTCCGGCAACGGCGTTCTGGACAACATCATCGCCGGCGACCACGACCCGTTCAGTGGCCATTACTCGATCACGGGCACCCTGCTGCAGGTCAATGAGGCGGTTGCCGCGCTTCGGTTCCAACCATTTAATCGCCCGAATGGGACGGATCCCGTGACGACCGACTTCCTCGTGCGGATCACCGATGGTGGCAACGCACGTGACGAGATCACCGTGACGGTTCACGCGACCAGCAACGATTCTCCGACGGACGTTCGCCTGGGCGGCGGTGTCACCGATACGGTCGCCGAGAGCCTGGGCGTCGGCCAGGTGGTGGGCACGCTCACTGCCACGGACGAGAGCCCCTCAACACTGACCTATACCTTCGTCAGCGGTTTCGACGGGGCCGGTCACTTCGTGATCGACAACACCACCAAGCAGATCAAGGTGGCGAACGCGCTGAACTTCGAGGATGCGATCACGACCACGCAAGGGGCAGGCCTGGAGCAGGACGCGACCGGCAAATTCTATCGTCTCAAGGTGATGGCCAGCGACGGCGTGAACCAGTCCGCCCCGCAGGAGATCAAGGTCTACGTCACGGACGTGAACGAGGCACCGGACGTGGCCACAGGCAATGCGACGGTGGCGATCGCCGAGACAGCCGTCAACGGCGACGTGTTGGCCACCTTCACGGTGGCGGATGCGGACGCGAACGAGCAGTTCGTGTACGAGCTCTCGGGCGTTCCGGCCGCTATGGCGGGCGCATTTGCGGTCGATACGGTCAATAAGCGCATCGTAGTGGCCGACAGCAGCAAGCTTGCGGTGACGCAGAACGAGACCTTCACGCTCACCCTGACGGTGAAGGACAAGAACGGCGGTGCCGGCTTCCTGACCGACACCCAGGATTTCACCGTTACCATCCTCAACGGACCCGGTGATAGACCTCCGGTCGTCACCCCTCAAGAGATTAATGATGTTCCTGAGGATACCGGCGTAGGCTTCCCCATCGGGGCTCCTCTGAGCGCATCCGACCCTGATGGTGATGCGATCACCGGCTTCAGCCTCGTCGATCCGAACGTCCCGTTCGAAATCCGGCAATCCGGCTCAGAATGGTTCCTGGTGGTCGCCGGTCCGCTGGATTATGAGACAGCTCCGCACCACGACAATGTGACCGGCAGGAGCTGGTATGAGGTTCAGGTCACCGCGACAGCGGGAGGCCAGGCATCCGCGCCGCAGACCATAAGGGTTTACATCAGCGACGTGGAGCCGGATAACACGGCTCCGGTGATCACACTCGCGCCCAACGGCCGGCTGAACTGGACGGTGGATGACGACGCGGTGGTCGATCCGTTCCAGCATCTGAGCTTCTCCGATCTCGAGGATGGCGGGAACGATGACGATCCTAACACCTGGATCGAGGCCCAGATCTACTTCGAGATAGGCCAGGGGGACTTCGAGAACCTGCCGGATATGGCCAATTTCCCGGGCGCGATCCTGACCTATGAACCGGGAGGTAGCCAAGTCATCGTGAGGGGCACGGCCGACCAAGTGACGGCGATCGTCCGGGGCCTGCACTTCCACACCAGGCCGCGTCCAGACGAGCCGGACGATGCGTCGGAGATCACCCACTTCTACGTATTCCTGTTCGATACGATGGGAGCTTCGGCCATACGCGAGCTTACCGTCGATTCTCGGGCCGGTGATGCACATTACAACATGGCTCCGACGGACGTTCGCCTGGACGGCGGTGTCACCGATACGGTCGCCGAGAGCCTGGGCGTCGGCCAGGTGGTGGGCACGCTCACTGCCACGGACGAGAGCCCGACGGCGCTGACCTATTCCTTCGTCAGCGGTTTCGACGGGGCCGGTCACTTCGTGATCGACAACGCCACCAAGCAGATCAAGGTGGCGAACGCGCTGAACTTCGAGGATGCGATTGCGTCAGGCCTCGAGGAGGATGCGAACGGCAACAGGTTCTATCGTCTCAAGGTGATGGCCAGCGATGGCGAGAACCAGTCCTCGCCTCAAGAGATCTTGGTCTACATCACGAATGTGAATGAGGCTCCCACGCTCGCTGTGATGACGGGCGGTGTCATCGACGAAACCCTTGCGGAAGGCGAGGAAGTCGGGGAGCTGTTCGCGACCGATCCCGACGCGGGGGATAGCGTTTCGTTCCGCTTTGGGAATGGGACATTCATCAGTGATGACGGCGCATTCGAAATCGTCGGCAACAAGATCATTCTGCGAAACCCGCAGGCGATCCAGGTGACCAACCCCGATGGTGAGGACCGGGACTACGAGATCGTTGCCTACGACCAGCAGGGAGCGACGTCTACGACCGCCGTCACGATCCATATTAACGACGTGCCGCCGGTGAATGCCGCTCCGACCTTGTCGATCGCTCCCGGCACGGAGACGACGAACGCGACGGATAATGGAATGGCGGTGTATCCGTTCCGCGGCGTCGACCTGTCGGATGCGGAGAACGACAGTCTCACCCTGACGATCTCGTTCGCTGCGGCGGCGGGTGTGCTGGGCGGCACGACTGTGACGGGCGTGCTGTCGCCGGATGGCCAGACCATCGCCTACACCTTCACCGGCACGGCGAATACGATCGACGCGATCCTGCACGGACTGAGCTTCAACCCGAACAACGGTTCGGCGGCGGGCGGCCCGGTAGACACGCCGTTCACCATCTCCGTGACGGACAATCAGACGGGCCATGCGCCGGTGTTAGGTCAGGTTGTGGTGCACACAACCTCTGGCGACGACAGCGGTAACCTGGCGCCGATTCTGATGATTGCGCCGGGTACAGAGACGACGGCAGCGACGAGCGATGGTCCGGCGGTGTATCCGTTCCGCGGCGTGGATATCGCGGACGCCGACAACGACCAGCTCACGCTCACGATCTCCTTCGAGGCGAACGAGGGGCAGCTGAGTGGGGCAGGTCTGCCCACCACGTCGACGGTGACGAACGGCATCCGGACCTACGTGCTCACCGGCTCGGCGGACCAACTGGACGCAATCCTGCGCGGGCTCGCGTTCGACCCGGCGAACGGTACGGCGAACACGACGCCGTTCACCATCTCGGTGCAGGACTCCACCCATGCGCCGGTCACTCGTCAGGTCACGGTCGAGACGAGCACGGGTGGGGCAGGCACCACCAACGAGCCGCCGATGATCGCCATTGCCGACCACTCCACGGATGCGACGGATAATGGTCCTGCTGTGAGGCCGTTCCTCACGGTCGATCTGTCGGATGCGGAGGAAGACATCCTTACTCTGACGATCTCGTTCACCGACAGTCACGGCGTTCTCGGGAATACGAACGGCAATCTCGGAACAGTCAGCGGCGGCGTGCGGACCTTCGTCTTCACCGGTAACGCGGACGCGCTCGATGTCCTGCTGAGCGGCTTGACCTTCGATCCGGCTCCAGATCTGGCCGCTGCGGGTCAAGTGACGACCACCTTCACCATCGCGGTGCAGGATTCCACTCACGCCGCCGTGACCGACACCGTGAATGTGGTCACCCACCACGGTGGCGACCCGGATGGCGGATCCGGCAACGATCCGCTCGACATCACCCTGACGCCGAACTTCGTGGACGAGAACCTGGCTGACCGCGTGGTCGGCACCCTCGCGGCCATCGATCCGGATCTGGGCGACACCTTCACCTACAAGATCGTGCTGGCGGACGGCACGGAGGCTGATACGGACGGCCGCTTTGCGATCGCCAGCGACGGCATCTCCTTGAAGACCGTCGGGGGACTCGACTGGGAAAGCAGCGATCCGCTGCTCAAGACGGACTTCTTCGGCAAGTATTACGAGGTGACGGTTCGTGCGACGGACTCCACCAACCGTTCGCTGACGAAGACCCTCAAGGTCTATGTCACCGATACGGCGGACGATCCGTCGAATGCCGCACCGGTGATTGGCGGAGCCGATACCGATCTCTCGGTTCCGACCGAGGATAATGGCGTCGTCTTGCCCTTCGGCAACGTGACCTTCTCGGATACGGACAGCGACACCATCACGGTGACGATCGCTCTCGACTCGGCCAACGAAGGCTTCTTCGAGGGCTATTCAATCGGCAGCTACAATGAGTTGACCGGTGTCTACACGGTCTCAGGGTTGATCGCGGATGTTCAGAATGCGGTGCGCAATCTGCAGTTCCACGCCGTGGACCGTCCTGAGGATCCCGATGGGACGCCGGTGACCACGAACTTCAGCATTACCGTAAGCGACGGCAATTCCTCGGTGCGCAACACTCACATCAGCGTGGTGTCCACGGCGGTCGGTGATAGCGGGGGCGGAAACGAGGCCCCGACGGCGCCGACTTTGTCGCAAAGCTATGTCTTCGAGTTCGACACAGAGGGCACTTTGATCGGCAACCTTGAGTCGACTGATGGGAATGGGGATCCGATTGAGTACTGGATCATGGATGACCAGGGGCAATTGGTGAAGGATGACGGTCGCTTCAAGATCGTGAACAACGAGCTTCAGGTCTCGAATCCTCTGATGCTCGATGCAGAAGCGAATCCGTTTCACGACATCATCCTGGTTGCGACGGATAATAATGGAGGCGTCAGTGAGGTCGCCAATCATCAGATCAGTGTGCTCGACTGGATTGGTGAAGCCGTCACCGGCGATGATGGCGATAACCTGATCCTCGCCTTCCTGGGGAATGACAATCTCTCCGGTGGTATCGGCAACGACACCTTGTCGGCCGGCATCGGCCGTGACGTCCTGACAGGCGGAGACGGCGCCGACGTGTTCATCTTTGACACGGATGCGGCGGCGAACAACACCGACACGATTGTCGACTTCAAGGTCTCTGATGGCGATAAGATCCACCTGAAGTGGGACATCTTCAGATTGGGCAGCGGCAATGTGGGCCAGACGTTGAGTCTGGCGCAATTCCACGAAGGCTCGCCCACGTCCGAACTGTCGAGCACCACGCGTATCATCTACGAGAAGACGAGCACTGCGGCTCGGCTGTGGTACGATGGAGACGGCAGTGGGACTCGCTTCAGCGCTAAGCTGATCGCCACCTTTACGACCGAGAAGCCGGATCTCAGCATCACTGACTTCCTCATCATCTAGAACGAAGGTTCCGGGCTGAGATCCTCTCAGCCCGGAATCGGGGCCGTGACGGCCAGTCGTGAACTCTCTGTTGTCAGAGTGAAGCAACGCTGTTACGTTGCATCGACATTTATCTCAGTTCCGTATTCAAGGGGGCTTCCATGCCAAGAAATCTTACCATTACCCCTGTCAATCAATCCGTTAGCCTTGGTGTGAACAATGTCGGCTTTGCCGAAAACCATCCTGCCGGATGGGTCATAGCAAAGATTACCGGGTTTCCGGCCAATGAGACCAACATTGGTGGCTTGACCTTCACCCCTGATACGGCAAATGGCGCTCCAGGAACTGACAGTGGCCGCTTCACCGTGATCAAAGCTACAACCGCCGGTGCGGGCTGGAATATCGGCGACTGGGTTCTGGTGGTGGCCGATCCAACGAAGATCAGCTACGAAACGGAAGCTGGCCTCTTCAAGAACGCCTACAAGTTTGTCAGCTCGATGGGCTCGGTTGATAGCTATATTATCAACGGCCGGTGCTCGATCTCGGACGTCAACGATGCTCCTGAAAACGTTCAGGTAGCTAACGACACGATTGACGAGGAGCAGGCAGGGATCGCGATTGGCGTTCTGAGTTCCTTCGACCAAGACGACGATTGGTGGCAGGACCCGATTTCTGGAGAACGACCCCGGGTCTATTCCATCGACACCGGTCTCGACGGAGCGATGTTCGAGATTGATCCTGCGGATGGCAAGACGCTGAAGCTGAAGAGCGGTGTCGAGCTCGATTGGGAGACGATGACCAAGATCGTCAACGACCCTTCCGATCCCAAAAACGGGATGAAATACGTTGAAGTCATCGTCAGAGCGACGGATCAGGGTGGCTATGATGTGGATGGCGTTCCAACCGGCCAGGACGCGCAGTCAACGAGCAAGATTATCCGCGTTTACGCTAATGACGTAATTGAGGGCCCGGCGCCGACGCCCTCGGTTGAGTTCACCGGCACGACGGCGGTGACGGTTGCGGAAGGCACGGGGGCGGGCACGACCACCGTGACCTACACGCTGACCCGCACGGGCCAGGACCTGTCGCAGGCCTCGACGGTGAATTGGGCGGTGGCCGGCACGGGCGCCAACCCGGCGGATGCGGCCGACTTCGGCGGCACGCTGCCGAGCGGCACGGTGACGTTTGCGGCGGGCGAGAGCGTGAAGACGATCTCGTTCACGGTGGCGCGCGATGCGGTGTTCGAGCAGGCCGAAACCTTCCAGGTGAACCTGACGGCGGGCACGAACGCGGTGCTCGGGACGACCGCGACGGCGTCCGGCACGATCACCAACGACGACGCTAACGTTCCGCCGACGATCACGGCGCCGACGGCGGTGGGCTCGGGCACGATCGTGGGCGGCAACGTTCAGGTCAACGAGAACGCCGGCGCGGTTCAGATCTTCGACGTGAACGGTGTGGACACGGACGGCACGATCGTGGGCTACTCGCTCTCGTCGGGCACGGCCACGCCGCTTCCGGCCGGCGCGTTCACGGTTGACGCGAACGGCACGGTGTCGGTGAACACGGCGGCGCTGGGCAACATCACGGCGGACACGACCTACGTGGTGCGTGTGACGACCACCGACAACGAGGGCGCGACGGGCTTCCGCGACGTCAACGTGGTGGTGAAGAACGTGCCGCCGTCGGGCCAGACGCTTGGTCTGACGCTGGTCGGAACTGACGACTTCCCGGCTACGGATTCGGGTCCGAGCGTTGCAGCCTTCGGTGGTTTTACGATCACCGGGGACGGTACGCTCACCCTGAGGATCGCCTTCAACAACCTGCACGGCAAGCTCGAAAATACTGGGGGTGTCGAGCCTGAGGACAGCGGCGGGCAGTACATCTACACCTTCACGGGAACGAAGGAGGTATTGGAGCTTCTGCTCGACAACTTGAAGTTCAACCCGTCCAATCGGGCTATGGCCTCGGAAATCCCGGTGACGACGAACTTCGTCATCACCTTGGATGATGGCGACGCGGCGACGAACAATGCGGTCACCAACACGCAGCTCGATGTCGTCACCCAGATCATCGGCAACCATGCGCCCGTCGTGGATGTGACGGACGGCACCGGCGTGACCAAGATCGTCGATACCGGGCCGGACATCCGGCCCCTGCAGGGTCTCACCTTCTTCGACGACGAGTACGATACCCTGACCGTGACGGTGAAGTTCCTGAAGGATCATGGCGATCTGGTGATCCCGAACGGCATCAGTGTCGTCAAGAGCGTGACCACGATCAGTAACGTCGACTATTACATCTACACCTTCACCGGCGAAGCGGCGGCGCTCGAGGTGATGATGGACGTGGTCAAGTTCGATGCCGCGCCGGTCGCCGGGAATCCGGGCGCGATCCGGAGCACGGATTTCGAGATCACGGTCGATGACGATGCAATGGGCCGCACTCCGGTGGTCGAGCACGTGCAGGTCAAGGCGGTGGCCGGCAGGGCCGCCTTCACCAGCTTCATCGCGCCGCGCGAGCTGGCGGCGGCCGGCACCAAGGTCGGCGACCTCACGGCAGCCGATGCCGACAACAAGGCGTTCTCGTACCAGATCGTGCAGGCCGACGGCACGGCGGCGGCCAGTGACGGGCGCTTCAAGATCGGCGCCGACGGCAAGTCGATCGAGGTGGCGGATGGAACCAAGCTCGATTTCGAGCAGGTCAGGAGCTACGGGCTGAAGCTCAAGGTCACGATCGCCGACGGCGATCAGGATGCGAGCAACAATCTGTGGTTCCTGCAGGACGTCACGATCCAGGTGGCGGACTGGGTCAGCGAGAACGTGGTGGGCACGACCGGCAACGACCGGATCTACGCCAATCTCGGCAACGACGTCCTGAACGGCGGCAGCGGCCATGACACGCTCATGGGCGGGGTCGGCAACGACCGGCTTTATGGCGGCGCCGGCAACGATTGGCTCTATGGCGGGGCCGGCATCGACTACCTGTATGGCACCAAGGGCAGCGGCAGCCGGGACGTGTTCGTGTTCAACACGGCCCTGAACGCCAAGACCAACAAGGACTGGATCAAGGATTGGGAATACCAGTACGACACGATCCAGCTGGAGAACGCGGTCTTCAAGTCGCTCAAGATTCTAGGCAAGCTGAGCAGCAAGAGCTTCAAGCTCGGCGCTGCGGCGGGCGATGCCGACGACTTCATCGGCTACAACGCCAAGACCGGCGATCTCTGGTACGACGCCAACGGCAGCAAGGCCGGTGGCCAGGTGGCGTTTGCCAATATCGGCAAGAACCAGAAGATCTTCTACAGCGACTTCATCGTGATCTGAGCCAGACGTAAACCCGAACCTCAGCCCCGGCAGCAAACCTGCCGGGGTTTTTCGTCTCATCATCTCAGGAGCATGAGCGCAGTCGACCTCACTCATCACGGAAACCGAGTGCCGAGAGAGGTTCGATCAGGGCGTGCTTGTCCTGATCAACCGTTCATCTCTCGTCAGGAAAGCACTGTAGGGCTCGCAATGGGAGGACCGGGGCCGGACCGGCCATAACGGGAGAGGGTGTCATCCCTGTCAGTCTGCAGAATTGGGCAGGCGGTTCACACTCACGTGTTTCGTGATGGAGGGTTCTTTTCCTCCGCTTCACTCCGGCCGATGAGGACATCGATTCACACAATCAGCAAAAGCGCTCCAGCCGAACGATCCGGCAGGGTTCTCCTGCTTGCGCTGCGGGCGCGTGGGGCGGGCGCATCAGCAAGGCGTCCGAGCGTTCGAGAATGCTCAGCATCGACGAGTCCTGGATCAGGTGCGGCGTTGCGACCGGCAGCGGCATGCGCTCGCTGCGCTGGGTGAGGGAGGTTTCGAACTCTTCCCATGCGAGCGAGGCGCGCATGTAGTCCTGCCTTGGGCCGTTGGCGGGGAGGTCCGCCCCAAGGATGGCGGTCTCCGTCGGGTCGGCATCGGGCTGCGCATCGCCAAGCAGCGCGCGAATGGCGGGAATGAGAAACAGGACGGAGCAGACAAGGGTCGAGACCGGGTTACCGGGCAGGCCCAAGAGCAGCATGTCCCCAAGCTTGCCATGCATCAGCGGCTTGCCGGGACGCAGGGCCACGCGCCAGAACCCGAGTTGCATGCCCTGACGCTGCAGCGCTTTCTGCACGAGGTCATGCTCGCCGACCGATGCTCCGCCCAGCGTCACGAGAATGTCAGCTCCGGCATCGCGTGCGGCCTGGATGCGCTCTTCCAGGGATTCGAGCGTATCGCGGGCGATGCCGAGATCGATGGCTTCGGCGCCGACCTTTTCCACCATCACGGCGGTAGCGGGAAGGCTCGAGGCTGTAATCTGATCAGGGCCCGCCGGTTCGCCTGCGCGCACCAGCTCATCGCCGGTGGCGAGAATGGCGACGCGAGGTTTTCTCCGCACGGGCAGCGTGCCATGCCCCATGGCGGCGGCCAATGCGATATGGCGTGCATCGAGGCAAAGGCCCGCCTGGAGCAGCACATCGCCAGCCGCAAAATCGAGACCGGCTTTGCGGATATGCTGACCGTGGCGCGGTTGCTCCTTGACGATCACGCGATCGCCGGAAACCTCCGTGTCCTCCTGGATCACGATGGTGTCTGCGCCATCCGGCAAAGGAGCGCCGGTAAAGATGCGCACGGCCTGCTGCGATCCGACCGTGCCGGAAAAACGCTGCCCGGCCGCACTCGTGCCGATCATCTGAAGAGTTGCTGGCACACGGTCCACATCGACGCTGCGCAGCGCATAGCCATCCATGGCCGAAGCCGGGAAGGGGGGCTGGTCGCGAAGGGCGCTCACGTCCTCAGCCAATGCGCGTCCCGCGCAATGCTTAAGCGGCACATGCTCGATGGAGACCGGCTGTTCGACACTTGCCAGCACGCGGGACAGAGCATCTTCGACCGGGATCAGGCTCATGGCACTTGGTAATCTCCTGAGCGCCCGCCGCTCTTCATGCGAAGCCGAACGTTCTCGATCCGCATGCCTTTATCGGCAGCCTTCACCATGTCGTAGATCGTCAGACACGCGATGGAGACGGCTGTGAGGGCTTCCATCTCGACGCCGGTCTGTCCCGACACCTTCACCTCCGCCGTCACGCGCACGCCGGGAAGATTGTCGTCGAGGGTGCAATCCACTTTCACCTTGGAAATCAACAGCGGATGACAGAGGGGGATCAGTTCATGCGTGCGCTTGGAGGCCATGATGCCCGCCAGCCGCGCGGTGCCCAGCACGTCACCCTTCTTCGCATCACCCTGGCGGATCAGCGCCAGGGTCTCGGGCTGCATCACCACGCATCCTTCGGCAATTGCGGTGCGGCTGGTGATGTCTTTTTCCGAGACATCGACCATGTTGGCCTCGCCGCTCGCGTCGAGATGCGTGAGCTTCGTCATGCCGCTTCGCCGAACAGAAGACGCCTGGTGGCCGCCGTCACATCCGCCTGGCGCATCAGGCTTTCGCCCACAAGGAACGTTTGAATGTTGACGTGCCGGAGCCGCATGATGTCCTCAAACGTGAAGATGCCGCTCTCGCCGACAATGATGCGGTCGGGAGGGATGAGCGGCGCAAGCTCTTCGCTCACGGTGAGGGACACTTCGAAGGTGCGAAGATTGCGGTTGTTGATGCCGATCAGCTTCGTGCCGAGCGGAATGGCGCGTTCCAGTTCCGTGCGGTCGTGCACTTCGACCAGCACATCCATGCCGAGTTCATACGCCGTGCCGATCAGTGCGCGGGCTTCATCGTCGGAGACGCTTGCCATGATAACGAGGATGCAATCCGCGCCCCAAGCGCGGGCTTCATAAACCTGATATGGCTCGAACAGGAAATCCTTGCGCAGCGCTGGCAATCCGGAGGCCTCGCGGGCTTGGGCAAGGTATTCGGGCTTGCCCTGGAACGAGGGCTCGTCCGTGAGCACGGACAAACAGGTTGCGCCGCCTTCCGCGTAAGCTTTCGCGAGGCTCGGCGGGTCAAAATCGGCGCGGATCAGGCCCTTCGAGGGGCTTGCCTTCTTCACTTCCGCGATCAGCGCAGGGCGGCCCTCAGCGAGATGGCATTCGATGGCTTCCGCAAAGCCGCGCGTGGGGGAGGCTCGCAGTGCAAGACGCTTCATCTCTTCCAAGGGAATTGCCGCCTTGGCCGCCGCTATTTCTTGGCGCTTATAGGCTTCGATCTTGCTCAATACGTCGCTCATCGAAAAAGCCTCACGCGTTCGAGACTTTGACGAGACGCTCCAGCGTGCCCTTGGCCGCGCCGCTGTCGAGCGCCTGCGAAGCACGCTCCAGACCGTCACGCAGGTTCGCCGCAGCATCCGCGATCACGAGGGAAGCGGCAGCGTTGAGAAGCGCCACATCGCGATAGGCATTGTGCGCACCGTCGAGAACGGCGCGCAACGCCTTGGCATTGTGCTCCGGATCGCCGCCTTTCAGGTCTTCCAGCTTCGAGGTCGGCAGACCAACCTCCTCTGGCGTCACGGTGAAGCGGCGGATCGCGCCATCCTCGAGCGCCACCACGAAGGTCGGGCCCGTGGTCGTCATCTCGTCGAGACCATCCGAGCCGTGCACGGTCCACACCTTGCGGGAGCCGAGCTCCTTCAGAACCTGGGTCAGCGGCTCCAGCCAAGCCTCTGAAAAGACGCCGAGAAGCTGGTTCTTGGCGCTTGCCGGATTGGCGAGTGGTCCGAGCAGATTGAAGATCGTGCGCGTACCGAGCTCCACGCGGACGGGAGCCACATGGCGCATGGCCGCATGGTGCGTCTGGGCGAACATGAAGCATAGGCCAGCCTCTTCCACGCAGCGCTCCAGGCCTCGCGGGTCGAGACCGAGTTTCACACCAAGAGACGAGAGCACATCCGCCGTGCCGGATTTCGACGAGGCCGCGCGGTTGCCATGCTTGGCGACCGGTACGCCACAAGAGGCGACGATGATCGAGGCAAGTGTCGAGATGTTGTAGCTGCCGGAATGGTCGCCGCCCGTGCCGACGATGTCGATGGCATTCTCAGGCGCTTTCACTGGCAGCATGCGTCCGCGCATGGCCGTGACCGCGCCGACGATCTCATCGAGTGACTCGCCGCGAACGCGCAAGGCCATCAGGAACGCGCCGGCCTGAGCCGGCGTCACCTCGCCGGAGAGGAGATCGTCAAACGCCCATCGCGCTTCGTCACGGGTCAGCGATGCGCCGGTAGCGACTTTAGCGAGATAGGATTTGAAGGATTCCATCGGGTCTATGCCTTGGGGTTAGCGGTGCTTGCGCCGCCGGGGCGATGCTTGGCGTTCCAGGCGGCCGCCAGATCAAAGAAATTGCGCATGATCGTCACCCCGTGCTCCGACAGGATGCTCTCAGGATGAAACTGCACGCCATGGATCGGGAGGGAGCGATGCGACAGGCCCATCACGAGGCCGTCCGCGGTCTCCGCCGTCACGTCGAGGTCTGCCGGGCAGGTCCCCCGGTCCACGATCAGCGAGTGATAACGGGTCGCCCTGAAGGGGCCGTTGATGCCGCGGAACACCGCCTGTCCGCTGTGCTCCACCTCGGACACCTTGCCATGCATGGGCAGAGGGGCGCGGGAGACCGTGCCGCCGAAGACCTGGCCGATGGTCTGAAGACCAAGGCACACGCCGAAGGTCGGGATCGTGGGCGAGGCGCGCTTCACGAGATCGAGGCAAATGCCGGCCTCGTTGGGCGTGCAGGGGCCCGGCGAGAGCACGATGGCGTCCGGCGGGGAGGCCAGCACCTCGTCCGTGGTGGTGGCGTCGTTGCGCACCACCTCCACCGAGGTTGCGAGAGGGCCGAGCAGATGCACCAAGTTCCAGGTGAAGCTGTCGTAATTGTCGATGACGAGAACGCGGGTCATGGCGCACCGACGTTCGCGTATGCGAGACGCCCGGTCAAGGGAAGCGTTGATGCCTTCATTGTCCGATCCTCGCCAGGCTTGCGAACCGCACGGCCTCTTCGGCCGCCCGGAACAGGGCCTTCGACTTGTTGATGCATTCCTGCTGCTCGGAGGCCGGATCGGAATCGTAGACGATGCCTGCGCCCGCTTGGACCGCCATGCGACCGTCCTTCACCACGGCGGTGCGCAGCACGATGCAGGTATCCATTTCGCCATTGGCGCCGAAATAGCCGATGCAGCCCGCATAGGGGCCGCGCTTGTCCTTCTCCAGCTCGTCGATGATCTGCATGGCGCGTACCTTTGGCGCGCCGGAGACCGTGCCGGCCGGGAAACCCGCGATCAGGGCATCGAGTGCATCGAAGGAGGGGTCGAGGCGACCTTCCACGTTCGAGACGATGTGCATCACCTGGCTGTAATATTCGAGGAAGAAGGAATCCGTCACCTGGACGGTGCCCATCTCCGCCACGCGGCCGACATCGTTACGACCGAGATCAAGAAGCATCAGGTGCTCGGCGCGCTCCTTCTGGTCGGCGAGCAGGCTTTCAGCATGCGCGCGGTCCTCGGCCGCCGTCGCGCCGCGAGGGCGCGTGCCTGCGATCGGGCGGATCGTGACCTTGCCGTCGCGCACCCGCACCAGGATCTCCGGCGACGAGCAGACGATCTGAAAATCCTCGAAATCGAGATAGCAGAGGAACGGGGCCGGATTGACCCGGCGCAGCGAGCGGTAGAGCGCGAAGGCGGGCAGGGGGAAGGCTGACTCGAAGCGCTGGGAGAGCACCACCTGGAAGATGTCGCCGGCGCGGATGTATTCCTTCGCCTTCGCCACCATGCCCTCGAACTCCTCCGGCGTGGTGTTCGACACCGGCGGATCGAAATGGATGGACGCGGGATCGCTGCGATCCTCGATGGGCAAGGGCTGTTCGAGCGCCTGCATCACCTCGTCGAGGCGCGAGAGCGCTGCCTCATAGGCTGCCTTCGCTGAAATTCCCGATTGCGGACGCACGGGGGTGATGAGCGAGATCTCGTCCTTCACGGCATCGAACACCACCATCACCGTCGGACGGATGAGGATGGCGTCCGGCACTTTCAGAACGTCCGGGTTCGGCTCCGGCAGCCGCTCCATCAGGCGCACCATGTCGTAGCCGAGATAGCCGAAGAGACCCGCTGCCATGGGCGGAAGATCGTCGGAGAGCGGCAGGGCGCTCTCCTTGATCAGTGCACGCAGGCTATCGAGGACAGGCCGCTCATCGATGACGAAGTGCTTGTCGCGTGTGAGAGCGTTGCGGTCGATTGCAGCGACGCCGTCCTGGCATCGCCACACGAGATCCGGATCGAGACCGATCATCGAGAAGCGGCCGCGCGTGGCGCCGCCCTCGACGGATTCCAGCAGAAAGGCGGAGCCCTTCCGGTGGTGCCGCAGTTTGATGAAGGCTGCGACCGGGGTGAGAAGATCGCCGACGAGAGTGGCGCGCAGGACACCTGCCTCGCCATCCTCGTAGGCCTTCGCGAAAGTCTCGAAATCGGGCGCAATGCTCATGGACTACAATTCACCGCTGCCGATAGCCTGTTGCAGGGCCTGCTGGTTGATGGTGACGCCGAGATCCTGGCGGGCCTGGGCAACGTACTGATTGATCAGATCGTCGCCCATCCCGTTGCGCAGCTGGTTCTCGATGTTCTGCGCCTGCTGCGTCGTGGTGGCCATGGGCGGCACGGTCGCCGCCGTGACCTTGAACACTGCGCGGCTGTCCGCAGCATTCGCCGCATTGCCTGCCTTGCCCACGGGAGTGGCGAAGATACGGTTCACGGCCTCGGCTGAGAGGTCATCCTTGGCGGAGCCGCGGGCGAGATCGGTCGCCGTCTTGGCCGGCACATTCACTTCCTGGGCCACAGCCTCGATGGCCTCGCCCTTCTCGAGACGCTCGGTCAGCTGGCGCGCCTTTTCCGAGAGGCGCTGAGCCACCTGATCCTCACGCCATTGCGTCGCCACCTGATCGCGCACCTCGTCGAGGGTCTTCTCGCGGGATGGCTCGATCCCGGTCACGTCATACCAGACATAGCCGGACGCAACCCGCAGGGCTTCGTTGTCAACGCCGATGTCGGAGGCAAAGGCCGCCTTGGCCACGGCATCGCGCTCAGGAGCGTTCACAGGATTGCCGGCCTTGTCCCGGCCCTGAGCGTCCATGGCCGGGATCTGAACCAGGGTCAGGCCCTTTTCCTTGGCGATATCGGCGAGCGGCTTCGCACCGGCGCGCAGATCCTCGATCTCATCATGGATCTTCTCGATCTGGCTTTGGGCGCGCTCGCGGGCGACCTCCTGGCGGACCTCCGCTGCCACCTCTTCAAAGGCGCGGACGGATTCCGGTTGGATCTGCGTGACGCGCAGGATCACCGGGCCGAAACGGCCTTGAACCGGTTCGCTCACGCCGCCCTGCGGGAGGCTGAAGGCGGCATCGGCCACGGCGGGATCGAGCATTTCGGCCTTCGTGAAGGTGCCGAGCTCCAGGCCCGAGGCGGAGACGCCGCGCTCGGTGGCGACGGCTGCGAAATCAGCACCTTCCTTGATCCGGGTCGAGGCAGCCTGCGCTTCCTCCATCGAGGTGAAGGGGATCTGCTGGATCGTGCGGCGTTCCGGCTGACCATACTTCGCCTTCTGCTGCTCGTAGCGCTGGCGGGCGTCGGCATCCGACACGGCGTCGGGCTTGGCGATGGCAGCCGCATCGAGCGCCATCACGTTGACGGCCCGGTATTCGGGAGCCCGGTAGGTGCCCTTGCGCTCCTCGTAGAAGCTCTGCAGCTGCTCGTCGGTGGGGGTGGGGATGTCGCCCGCGGCAGCCGGGGGCAGCATGAGATAGGCGGCGCTGCGGCGCTCGCTGGTATAGCGGTGCAGGGCCTCCTTGGCGGCTGCCGGAACCGGAACGTCGCCAGCAATCGCCTCGGCGAGATGGAGGCGCGTCATGGCGGCGCGCTGCTCCTGCACGAAGCCGGCCTCGGCGAGGCCAGCATTGCGCAGCGCCTGATCGAACAGGGCACGGTTGAACTGTCCGTCCGCCCCCTTGAAGGCCGGGTTCTCCATGATGGAGCGGGCGACGAGCTCGTCAGAGACGGAGAGCCCCAGGCGCTTGGTCTCCTCGGCCATCACGGCCTCGGTGACGAGAGTGTTGATCACCTGCTGGTCGACACCGAGCATACGGGCCTGCTCAGGGGTAATCACCGTGCGGAACTGACGTCCGAGCTGCTGAAGCTGGTTCGTATAGGCATTGCGAACCTGATGGATGGAGATGGAGGTGTCGCCGACCTCCGCCACCGTCGATTCCGGTCTCGTACGGAAGATGTCGCCGATGCCCCAGATCGCGAAGCTGATGATCAACCCCACGAAAAACACGGTAGCGATGATTTTGCCGACCAGGGTCTGCCCAGCCTTGCGCATGTTCCGAAGCATCGTGAACCCGTTCTCAAAAAACTCGTTTAACAGGCCGATAGCCCATCAAGAGGCCGGGGAAAAGGGCAAGTCCGGTTGAAAGAAGCCTTAAGGCTCTGCTACTGCCAAGTTATCAAGCATGACAGGAGTCCTGGAATGAGCGTCGAATGGCCGCGCCCGTTGGTGGCGGGGAACTGGAAAATGAACGGACTCAAGTCCTCGAACGAGGTCCTGAGCGAGATTCAGATTGGCTATACCCCAGGCCTGAAGGCCAAGGTCGATCTCGTGGTCTGCCCTCCGGCAACCCTTGTGCACAGTTTCGCGGTCGCCTGCGTCGGCTCCCGAGTCGGGATCGGGGGGCAGGATTGCCATGCCAAGGAATCGGGCGCCTTCACGGGCGATCTTTCGGCTGAGATGCTGGCCGATGCCGGCGCGACCTATGTGATCGTCGGCCATTCCGAGCGCCGCCAGTACCACAAGGAAAAGGACTCCGATGTCTGCGCCAAGGCCGTCGCGGCCCACAGGGCCGGCCTGACGGCGATCGTCTGCGTGGGCGAGACCCGGGAGGAGCGTGAGGCCGGCAAGACGCTCGCCGTCGTCCGCAAGCAGCTGCGCGGCTCAATTCCGGTCGATTCCAACAGCCACAACCTCGTGGTCGCCTACGAGCCTGTCTGGGCCATTGGCACGGGCCTGACCCCGACGGCAGCCGACGTGGCCGAGGTCCATGCCGCCATCCGCGAGGAGCTCAAGCGCCTTGTCGGCAAGGTCGACCATACGAAAGTGCGCATCCTCTATGGCGGCTCCGTGAAGCCTTCGAACGCCGCCGAGCTGATGGCTGTGGAGAACGTGAACGGGGCTCTCGTCGGCGGGGCGAGCCTGGTTGCCGCCGATTTCCTGGCCATTGCCGGGGCTTATCTCGGCTAACTCCCACCGTTGTCATTCCGGGACGTCGAGGGCGAGCCCGGAATGACGGGGAGGGCACTTCAACAACAAAAGCGCCCTTGCAGGTCTATGATCCTGCGCCCACCTATGCTACAGGCCGCCGCAACGAACGGATTGCGAGCGGCTGACGCATTTTAGGCGCAGCCGCTTGAGGTTTTTGGAACGATGCAAACAGTTCTCATTATTGTCCACCTGATCATCGTGCTCGCCTTGATCGGTGTGGTTCTCCTGCAGCGCTCCGAGGGCGGCGGCATGGGTCTCGGCGGCGGTGGCGGCGGCGTGTCCGGTTTCATGACCGGTCGCGGCCAAGCCAACGCGCTCACCCGTGCCACGGCGATTCTCGCTGGCCTGTTCTTCCTGACGAGCATTGCGCTGACCGTCATGGCGACGACCGGCCGCGGTCCTCGTTCGATCCTTGACGGCACTGCCCCGACGGCTCCGGCCGGCCAGCAGGCCCCTGCGGCTCCGCAGGGCGGCAATGTGCTCGAGCAGCTGCAACGCCTCCAGGGCGAGCAGCCGGCGAACCCGGCTCCGGCAGCTCCGGGCGCTCCGGCGCCCGCGCCTGCAGCGCCTCAGCAGTAAGCCGAGCAGCAGGGCCGGAACTCCGGCCCTCTTCTTTTGTGGATGGTTTCGGAGTGGCACGATTCGCGGTTGCGAATCGGCGCTCCTTATTGATGGATAGGGGTCCATGACGCGGTACGTATTTATCACCGGCGGCGTGGTGTCTTCGCTCGGTAAGGGTCTGGCTTCGGCGGCCCTGGGAGCGCTTCTCCAAGCTCGCGGCTACAAGGTCAGGCTTCGCAAGCTCGACCCATATCTCAACGTCGATCCGGGGACGATGAGCCCCTATCAGCACGGCGAGGTCTTCGTGACCGACGACGGCGCCGAGACCGACCTCGACCTAGGTCATTACGAGCGCTTCACCGGCGTTCCGGCGTCCAAGGCCGACAACATCACCACGGGTCGAATCTATCTCGATATCATTACCAAGGAGCGGCGCGGCGACTATCTCGGTGCCACGATCCAGGTGATCCCCCATGTCACGAACGCCATCAAGGACTTCGTGCTCACCGGCAATGAGGGCTTCGATTTCGTGCTGGTCGAGATCGGCGGCACGGTCGGCGATATCGAGGGTCTGCCGTTCTTCGAGGCGATCCGCCAGCTCGGCAACGAGCTGGAGCGGGGGCAGGCGATCTATGTCCACCTGACGCTCCTGCCGTTCATCCCATCGGCGGGTGAGCTGAAGACCAAGCCGACGCAGCACTCCGTCGCGGAGCTGCGCTCCATCGGCATCCAGCCCGACATCCTGCTCTGCCGTACGGACCGCGAGATCCCGAAGGACGAGCGCCGGAAGCTCGCACTCTTCTGCAACGTGCGCGAGACGGCCGTGATTGAGGCGCGGGACGCCCGCTCGATCTATGACGTGCCGCTTGCCTATCACGACGCGGGCCTCGACAGCGAAGTGCTGGCGGCGTTCGGCCTGGACAACTCCAAGAGCCCGAATCTGAGCCGCTGGACCGAAATTTCGGAGCGCGTGCACAACCCCGAGGGCGAGGTGAACATTGCCGTCGTCGGCAAGTACACGGGCCTCAAGGACGCCTACAAGTCGCTGATCGAGTCGCTCCACCATGGAGGTATCGCCAATCAGGTGAAGGTGAACCTGCACTGGATCGAGAGCGAAGTTTTCGAGAACGAAGATCCGGCTCCGTTCCTGGAAGGCATTCACGGCATTATGGTGCCGGGTGGCTTCGGCCAGCGCGGCGCTGAAGGCAAGATCCGGGCGGCCCAGTTCGCCCGCGAGCGCAAGGTGCCGTATTTCGGCATCTGCTTCGGCATGCAGATGGCCGTGATCGAGGCTGCCCGTTCGCTCGCCGGCATCAAGGAAGCCAACTCCACCGAGTTCGGGCCTACGCCGGAGCCGGTCGTCGGCATTCTCACCGAATGGCTGCGCGGCAACGAGCTCGAGAAGCGCGTGGCAGGCGGCGATCTCGGCGGCACCATGCGCCTGGGTGCCTATCAGGCGAAGCTTGCACCCGGCAGCAAGGTGGCCGAGATCTATGGCGGAACGGAAATCTCCGAGCGCCATCGTCACCGCTATGAAGTCAACATGTCCTATCGGGATCGCCTTGAGGCCAAGGGCCTGCGCTTCTCCGGCGTGTCGCCGGACGGCGTTCTGCCCGAGATCGTGGAATACGAGGATCATCCCTGGTTCATCGGTGTCCAGTACCATCCCGAGCTGAAGTCGCGTCCCTTCGAGCCGCACCCGCTCTTCAAGAGCTTCATTCACGCGGCCGTGGAGCAAAGCCGTCTCGTCTGATCGCCGAGATGAAGATATCGACCTGCCGAATGGCGGATAGGGCCGTGGCTGAACGCAACTCAGCCGCGGCTTCTTTTGTTAGATCCCAATGAAATCGTGGTAGTAGAGGGTCGTCTTGTTGGTAAGAATGGCGATCTTGACGGCAGCGCTCCGGCCAGTGCCGTCAGCGTCGTAGTACAGACTGCCCGTCCCTTTGTCGTAAATGATACGGTCGTCTGCATCTTTGGCCGCTTTGCCGAGGACGAACGCCTTGCTCGACAGCGTGCCCTTCGGCATCGCCTTGAAGATTGTCCGCTTGAGCTGGAATGCGTCGTAATGGGACGAGAAGTCGGTGATCACGTCGGGGTAGTATCTGTTGGGCGTGGTATCGAACAGGAACACGTCATTGCCGGTGCCGCCGGTGAGCGTGTCCTTGCCTGAGCCGCCGGAGAGAATGTCGTTGCCGCTGCCACCAATGAGGATGTCATTGCCGGCAGCGCCGCCGAGACGGTCATTGCCGCTGCCGCCCACGAACTTATTGGCCGCGGACGAACCTGCCGTCACCTCGGTGGTGCGGTTGCCGATTGCAACGGTCAAATCCTTCTCGAAGCTCAACCCGCCCGCATCTTTGACGCGAACCTTGATCTGATGGGAGCGAACCTGCTCGTAATCGAGCAGCAGCCCGTTCTTCACGACGATCCTGTTGCCACTGAGTGCAAAGCGACCACCGGCGTCGTTGAGCAAGGCGTAATCGAACTCATCCCAGGTGTCGGCATCCTCCGCCAGCAGGGTTCCCACGACGGTACCCGCAGCGGACAGTTCAAGAACACTCCCTCCTGCAAAACCGATATCGGTGGGTTGGGCGTTGGTATAAGTGCCGGTGTTGTCGGTGACCGTTTCGATGCCGTGCTGGAAGAGCAGGCCGCGCTCGCGAACGGTGAAAGCATCACCGACGAGGATCACCCTGTCCGCCGTGCCGGTCGTGCCATCCAGCAAGGATGCGACCGTCTTGTCGTTCACCGTGACGTCCGTACCAGCAGCGTCTGTCAGCTTGATGCCGACATTCAGAAATGTCTTGTTGCTCAGGTCGAAGGCATTACCCGAGAGCTGAAGCACATTCGTCCCGCCGCGTCCGTCGATAACAGCGAACTCCGCCAGCCGGGGTGCATTCGCGACGATCGTGTCATCGCCGGCCGAACCGCGAATGACTTCGAATCCGGACAAGGATGCCGGAGCGGTGATGTCCAGAATTCCGGCCGCACTCATGGCTAGAGTATCGACACCGCCATTGCCTGCGATCCTGTCGCCGGCATTGAGCGTCGTTTGCATCACGAAGAGAGTCTCGCTCGAATCGGCGCCGACCGCGATATCGCTGTTGGCGGTCAGAGCCTCGCCGGACGACGGCGTGAGATGGCGCACGAAAATATCCGGACCGAAGGTTGCCGGATTATACGAGGAATACGCGACCAGCCAGCTTCCGTCCGCCAAGGCGGTGACTTGAGGCGTGGTTTGATCGCCCATGGTCGTCGTCGTGACGAGGGTTTCACCCCCGATCGGTGTCCCATCTGCAAAGTAACGCTGCTGGTAGATTCCGATGCCGGACCCATCCTGCCTGTCGGATTGCCACGTCACGACCCAGCTGCCATCAGCCAAGGCCATGACATTGGGCTTGGTTTGATCGGCGGGAGTCGTCGCATTGACGCGAATGGCGGCACCAAGCGCCGCTCCATTCTGGGCAAAGCGCTGTTGGTAGACGGCCTTTCCCCAGCCGTCCTGGTTATCGACGTCCCATGTCACCACCCAGCCGCCATCAGCAAGAGCCGTCGTGCTGGATGTGCCCACAAGGTCCATCGGACTGACCAGCGCCTCTCCACCTTGCGGGATTCCGGCTTGCGAATAGCGCTGCTGTTTCAGATATCCGCCCGAGGTCCAAGTCACGATCCAGCCGTTGTCCGCCAGCGTCGTCACGCTTGGGTTCTGCTCTGAATTGATCGCGCTCGTGTTGATCTGTCGTTCCGGGCCGACAGCAGTGCCATCGGCCGCATAAACCTGCTGAAAGACCTCCCAGCTGCCGGTCGTGGCGTGCTGGCCCTCCCAAGTGACGATCCATCCACCGCCTGAGCCGTCCTCATTGAACGGAATCGCGGTGACGCTCGGATTCTGCTGGTCGCCGGCGACAATCGTGTTGATCAGCCTGTCTGCCGGGTTGCCCGTGCCGTCCAGAAACTGGGGTTCGCCAGCGGCGTTGAAGCGCTGCTGGTACACGCCATAGGTGCCGGCAGAATCCTGGCTGCGCGAGTGCCAGGTGACAAGCCAGCCTCCATCCGGAAGCGCCGTCAGGATGGAATCTCTCTGGTCGGCTGCAGTCGTGACATTGACGCCGGTCTGCCCGCCAACCGGGTTTCCTTGAGAGTCGTAACGCTGCTGATAGAGATTTGCACCCGTTCCGTTATAGTCGATCCCCGTCCAAGCAACGACCCATCCGCCACCAGCGAGTGCTGTAACGGTCGGCTCATATTGTTCATTCGCGGTGACGGTGTTGACCAGCGTCTCGACGCCGGCCGTAATAACTGAGATGGTCAAAGGATTCTCGCCTCTAAGAAACGCGCAGCCAAGCCGCAGGTCGGAAATTCGAATGACGTTATAATATGTCGGTAAACGCTCGCAACTCCCTTGATCGAACTCATTCTATTCTCGACCTCCTTGCCGCCACGCCGCTGAGACTCAGATAGGGGATCATGACCCGCCGGATCGACCACCTCGTCATCGCCGTTCACGACCTCGACAAAGCCGCCGACTTTTATCGGCGTCTCGGCTTCCAGATCGGTGCCCGCAACCGTCATGCATGGGGAACGGAGAACCGGATCGTCCAATTTCCCGGCACGTTCCTCGAGCTGATCACGGTAGGCGAGGGGGCTCAGATCCCGCCGCACAAGTCGGGACACTTCAGCTTCGGAGCCTTCGTTCAGGATTATCTGCGGAATCGTGAAGGACTCGCGATGCTGGTCCTCGATAGCCAGGATGCGAAGAGCGATGCGGCCGCCTTCGCACGGAGGGGGATCGGCGCGTTCGAGCCGTTCCATTTCGAGCGGGCCGGCAGGAAGCCCGACGGCACCGCGACGAAGGTGGCCTTCACGCTGGCCTTCGCGGCCGATCCGACGGCGCCGAAGGCAGGTTTCTTCGTGTGCCAGCAGCATTACCCGGAAAACTTCTGGAATCCGGCTTTTCAGGTGCACGAGAACGGGGCCACGGGTCTGGCGACGGTCGCTCTCGCGGCTCCCGATCCGGACCGTTGCAAGAAATTCCTGACGGACTTTACCGACTCAATTCCGACCAGTCCGGCTCTCCATGATCTCTCGTTCCGGCTCGTCGATGCGCATCTCGATGTAATGACGCCGGACGATGCGGGTGAAACCTATATCTCGGTCGAGGCCGAGCTGGACCAGCCCTCCTTCGTCGCATTCGCCGTGCGGGTGGAGAAGATCGACGCTCAGGCCAAGCGCCTCGATGCGGCGGAAATTCCTTACCAGCATGTGGGCAGCCGGCTTGTGGTGCCGGCGAGCGCGGCCTTCGGCGTTGCGATCGCCTTCGAGGCTGCACAATAAATTAACCATAGCCCTGTAACGATATAAGAAGTTCATCGTAGAGGGCTGATCGTGACTTCAATTCTGGCGGGCTTGCTCGACTTCCTGATCTTCTTCGTCATCGCCATTGCGCTCGTTGCCCTGTATCTCGGTGTCTATACGGTGGCGACGATGCACAACGAGTTCGCCCTGATCCGTCAGAACGTGATCTCGGCCTCGACAGCCCTCGGTTTCAGCCTCGTCGGCTTTGCTCTTCCGCTCGGAAGCGCCATCGTGCACGCGCAGGGCATTCCCGATCTGCTCGTCTGGGGCCTCGTGGCGTTGGCGGTTCAGATCGTCGTGTACTGGCTCGTGCGCATCGTGATGCCGAATCTCTCCCAGCGGATTGCGGCCGGCGAAATGGCGGCGGCTCTGTTCCTGGGCGCAGCCTCCCTGTCGGCCGGCATCATCAATGCGGCGTCGATGACGTTCTGACACGCTCATGTCATCCCCGGCGCGCGAAGAGCGGGAAGGGGATCCATAGCACAGCGCCTGATCGCGGATTCCCTTCCCCTCCGCTGCGCTCTGTCTGGGAATGACACTGAGCGGGCTGGGATGACACAACACCGCTTTCCGTCCAGCGCGAAAGGGAGTAGGTGACGGGGCCATGACTGATACGAAAACCACCCCCGCCGTCGTCGAGGCCGGCTCCGTCCGCTTCGGCAATCATCTGCCGCTCAGCATCATTGCGGGCCCCTGCGCCATGGAAAGCCGCGACCACGCGCTTGAAATGGCGGCAGCCCTCAAGGAGATCACGGTCAAGCTCGGCCTCGGGCTCGTCTACAAGTCGTCCTTCGACAAGGCGAACCGGACCTCGATTTCGAGCGCCCGCGGCATCGGTCTCGACAAGGCCCTGAGCATCTTCGCCGAGGTGAAGGAAAAGTTCGACCTGCCCGTCATCACCGACGTGCACGAGAACGATCAATGCGCGCCCGTGGGCGAGGTGGTCGACATTCTCCAGATCCCGGCCTTCCTGTGCCGCCAGACCGATCTTCTCGTCGCCGCCGCCAAGACGGGCCGGGTGGTGAACGTGAAGAAGGGCCAGTTCCTGGCCCCCTGGGACATGGCGAACGTCGCCGCCAAGGTGAAGGCGGCCGGCAATCCGAACGTGATGCTCACCGAGCGCGGCGCCTCCTTCGGCTACAATACGCTCGTCTCCGACATGCGCAGCCTGCCGATCATGGCGGAAACCGGCGCGCCGGTGATCTTCGACGCCACGCATTCCGTGCAGCAGCCCGGCGGCAAGGGCACGACTTCGGGCGGTCAGCGGGAATACGTGCCGGTTCTGGCCCGTGCCGCGGTTGCCGTGGGCGTGGCGGGCGTCTTCATCGAGACGCACCAGGACCCGGACAAGGCTCCCTCCGACGGCCCCAACATGGTGCCGCTCAAGGAGCTTGAGGGCCTGCTCGCCCAGCTGAAGGCGTTTGACGCGCTCGCCAAGGGCAGGGCGGCTTAACCGTTCCATGCCGCTACGGTGGGGCAGATGTGCATTTCTGTCCCTCCCGCTGAAAAGGGGCCGTGATATGGAGCGATAAGGCTCCATCTCGCGGCCTTCTTCGTTAGAGCGTCATGTCCTCCCGCAATCTCATCCTGATCCTCGCCGTCAGCGGCTTTGCCAGCACCTTCTCCGCCCGCGCGGTCGAGCCCATGGTTGGAGTGATTGCCCGAGACCTCAACTCCACGCCTCAGACCATCGCGCTGCTCTCGGCAGCCTTCGCGCTGCCTTACGCCTTCATCCAGCCGATCTTAGGCCCTATCGGCGACGCGCTCGGCAAGGAGCGTGTGATGAAGGTGGCTCTGTCGCTTCTCTTTCTGGCGCTCGCCGGTTCCTTCTTCGCGCCCAATGCCGAGACGCTCTTCGCCCTGCGCATCGTTGCAGGAGCTGCCGCCGGCGGAGCGGTGCCGCTGTCCATCGCGCTCATCGGCGACCGGGTGGAGATGGCCCAGCGCCAGATTGCGCTCAGCCGCTATCTCGTGGCCGTCATTGTGGGTCAGTTGGCGGGTTCGTCGCTCGCGGGCCTCTTGGCGGAATGGATCGGCTGGCGCGGCGTGTTCGGCCTGTCCACGATCATGATGGCTCTCGCGCTGACCGCCACCGTCCTCGGTTTCCGCGGAGCCTTGCCCGGCGGCAAGTTCGATCCGCGCACGGCGGTCCTGCGCTATCGGGACATTCTGTCCAATCCCCGCGCACTGTTTCTCTTCGGCTCCGTCTTCGTGGAGGCCATCGCGATTTTTGGGATCTTCCCCTATGTCGCGCCGCTCCTCGAGGAGCGTGGCGGAGGCGGGGCGACCGAGGCGGGCTTCGCCATCGGCGGCTTTGCGATTGGCGGTCTCGTCTATTCCGCCCTCGTGACCTGGATGCTGAAGAATCTGGGGCTCAGCCGCATTCTCATCGGCGGTGGCCTCTTCGCGGCGGCTGCCTTGGTCGCTTTGGGGTTCGTAGGAGACTGGAAGCTCGATTTCCTGGCCCTGCTTCTCATGGGCCTCGGCTTCTACATGCTCCACAACACCTTCCAGGCTCAGGTGACGGAGGTCGCTCCGGGAGCGCGCGCCTCGGCGGTCGCGCTCCACGCGTTCTCGTTCTTTTGCGGCCAGGCACTCGGCGTCGTGCTCATGGGCTTCGGCCTGCGCCATATCGGCCTCACGGCCTCGACCGCCATCGCCGCTCTCATCATCCTCGCCGTGGGCCTGAACGCCTCGTTCGTTCTGAGGCGTCCGACTCCTCAGCGGGCGCGATAGGGCGCGACGCCCTGATCGGGCAGCCAGAGGTTCTTGGGCAGCTCGCCGGTCTGCCAGAACACGTCGATCGGAATGCCGCCGCGCGGATACCAATAGCCGCCGATGCGCAGGTAGCGAGGCTCAAGCAGCTCGGCGAGACGCTTGCCGATGGCCACCGTGCAATCCTCGTGGAAGGCGCCGTGATTGCGGAAGCTGTGCATATAGAGTTTCAGGGACTTCGATTCGACGAGCCACGGGCCCGGCACGTAGTCGATCACGAGGATCGCGAAATCGGGCTGGCCGGTCACCGGGCAGAGCGACGTGAATTCCGGCACGGTAAAGCGGGCCAGGTAATCCGTGTCGGGATGCGGGTTCGGCACCCGGTCGAGCTGCGCTTCTTCAGGTGTCTGAGGCAGGGCGCTCGCCTGGCCGAGCTGGAGATGGGTCTCCGTCATCATATTTTCACCTTGGATCAAGACCTTCTAGATTGCTCTCGTCCTTGCCCGGTTCAGCATTTCGGTCAATAAGCCATTTCATGACGTGAGGCCGCACCCGTAGCCACGGGACGCAACGGTCGCCCTTCAGCCCCAGGAGTCTGTTTAATGACTGCGATCATCGACGTTTTCGCCCGCCAGATCCTCGATAGCCGTGGCAATCCCACGGTCGAGGTGGATGTCACCCTCGAAGACGGTTCCATGGGCCGTGCGGCCGTTCCCTCTGGCGCGTCCACCGGCGCTCATGAGGCAGTCGAGCTGCGCGACGGCGACAAGTCTCAATATCTCGGCAAGGGCGTGCTGAAGGCCGTGGAGGCCGTGAACAACGAGATTCTCGAGGCCATCGGCGGCATGGACGCCGAAGAGCAGGTCGCCATCGACGAGACCATGATCGAGCTCGACGGCACCCCGAACAAGAGCCACCTGGGCGCCAACGCCATCCTCGGCGTGTCGCTCGCCGTCGCGAAGGCCGCCGCCGAGGCTTCGACCCTGCCGCTCTACCGCTATATAGGCGGCACGCAGGCCCGCGTTCTGCCGGTTCCGATGATGAACATCATCAACGGTGGCGCGCATGCGGACAACCCCATCGATTTCCAGGAATTCATGATCATGCCGGTCGGCGCACCGACCCTGGCTGAAGCCGTGCGCATGGGCGCGGAGGTGTTTCATACCCTCAAGAAGGCCCTGAAGGATGCCGGGCACAACACCAATGTGGGCGATGAGGGCGGCTTCGCCCCGAACCTGCCCTCCGCCGAGGCCGCGCTCGACTTCATCATGAAGTCCATCGAGCAGGCCGGTTACAAGCCAGGCACCGACATGGTGATCGGCCTCGACTGCGCCGCCACCGAATTCTTCAAGGACGGCGCCTATCACTATGAAGGCACCGGTCAGAAGCTCTCGCCGCAGCAGCAGGCCGAGTATCTGGCGAAGCTCGTGTCGGCCTATCCCATCGCCACCATCGAGGACGGCATGTCCGAGGACGATTGGGAGGGCTGGAAGGCCGTGACCGACCTCATTGGCTCCAAATGTCAGCTGGTGGGCGACGACCTCTTCGTCACCAACGTGAATCGTCTCTCGCAGGGCATCAAGCAGGGCGTTGCCAACTCGCTCCTCGTCAAGGTGAACCAGATCGGCTCGCTCACCGAGACCCTCGATGCCGTCGATATGGCTCAGCGCGCCGGCTACACCGCCGTCATGTCCCACCGCTCGGGCGAGACGGAGGATTCGACGATCGCCGATCTCGCCGTTGCCACGAATTGCGGTCAGATCAAGACCGGCTCGCTCGCCCGCTCGGACCGGCTGGCCAAGTACAACCAGCTCATCCGCATCGAGGAGGAGCTGGGCTCCCAGGCCAAGTACGCAGGACGCGCGGCGCTGAAGGCTTTTATGTAAGATAACTACATTTCAGTTGATTCAAGGAAGGGCCGCGTTTTGCGGCCCTTTTTGTTGTGCCGCCGCATTGCTCGCAAGGGTCGCACTGAAGTTGATACACTCGAACTCTGAAATGATTTCGCAACATCATTGTGTTTCATTTCTAGCGCACTATATAACAGATCGTGTCTGGGCGCGCAGGTGCTCATTGTTCAATTCATCGATAAGGCAGGTCTCACCTCGTCCGTGTTGTTCGTGGCTTGATCCTTGCGATGAAACGTAATGACATTGGAGAACATCATGGCTTTTTACTACTACGATACGACAAACCAGCCGCCTCCAACCTCCGTGGCAGGCGATCATGCCGTTGATCTGTCCGCCGGCGATTCACTCATCCTTGCCGCGGGAGCCGTGATTAGAGCTTCTGGTTCTGGTGCAGATGGGATCAACTCAGCAGGTGGGCCTATAAACCTTGCCATCCAAGGATCAGTCGTCGCCAGTGCGAGTTATGGAATCCGAATTGGCGCCAACAGCAGAATTCAGGTGGAGTCGACAGGGCTTGTAAGCGGCTCAACCGGGATCTTTGTAAGCGGCGATAACGCCACCATCAACAACAAGGGGCTGATTCAAGGTAACACGGGCCTTCAACTCAGCGGAGGAATCAATGTCGTCGAGAATTCCGGCACGATTTGGGGAAGTGGAAGCGGAATCTCATCTCTCGGCGGCTCTCTTACGCTCCTAAATCGGGGCGAAGTTTTTGGCGGTGGGCTCGTAATCGAAGGCAGCAATCAGCGTGATGTCATCACTAATCTAGGGTCGATCCGCGGCAATTACCTTTTGCTGAATGACGGCGACGATCTTTATGACGGCACGGGCGGGTATTGCTCCAGCCTCATATGGCTCGGCAGAGGTGACGACATCGCCTTGGGCGGCAATGGCTCCGAACGATTTTACGGTGGAGACGGCAACGATTACATCGATGGGGGAGCGGGAATCGACACTCTCGAATATATCGGGACTGCCCCGCTTACGGTCGATCTGCGCATCAAAGGACCGCAAAATACGGGCGAGGGATGGGACACTCTCGTCAATATCGAAAATATCGACATGCGGAAGACGGGAGTCACGGCCGATCGCCTGACGGGCAGTGAGATCGCCAATCAGCTTTACGGTGGGAGTGGCGACGATACTCTGGAAGGCGGGCTGGGGGACGATCTTCTCGATGGCGGCGCGGGCGACGACACAGCCCGCTACAGCGGCAGCGCCGCGGCCATCGTCAGCCTCGCGCTGCAGGGACAGCGGCAGAATACCGGCGGCTATGGCTTCGACACGCTGATCGGCATCGATCACCTTGAGGGCGGCTCGGGCGCCGATCAGCTGACCGGCAACGGCGAGGACAACCGACTCAGCGGCAATGCCGGCAATGATGTGTTGGTCCAGAAAGAGAACGATGGCAACGACGTTATGAGCGGCGGCAGCGGCATCGATACCGTGAGCTTCTCCGGCACCGCCGGCGCCACCATCAACCTTGCCCTCACCTCAGCCCAAATCACGGCTTATGGTACCGATACCCTGACCGGCATCGAGAACCTGTCCGGCGGCTCAGGGAATGATCGCTTCACCGGCAACACGCTCGCCAACATTCTCAAGGGCAACAGTGGCAACGACACGCTGGATGGCGGCTATGGCAAGGACGTGCTCTATGGCGGGTCAGGCAAGGACATCTTCGTGTTCACCACCAAGCCGTCCTCGTCCAACTATGACAAGATCGCCGACTACAACTGGAGCGACGACACGATCTATCTGGAGAACGGCGTCTTCACCAAGCTCGGCTCCGGCTCGATCACGAGCCCGAAGAAGCTCGCCTCCTCGGCCTTCTGGACCGGCGCCATGGCGCACGATTCGAGCGACCGCATCATCTATGACAGCGCCAAGGGCTATCTCTACTACGATGCGGACGGCACCGGCGCGGCCAAGCAGGTGCTGATCGCCACCATGGCGAAGGGCCACAATATGACCTATGCCGAGTTCTACGTCATCTAACGAGACGCAAGACGACACGGGTGAAGGAAGGGCCGTTTCACGCGGCCCTTTTCTTTGAGAAAGACTATCTTCGTCATGGCCGGCACAAGGCCGTCCATCCACGTCTTGGGAAGCACACCGGTCAAAACCGTGGGTTCCCGGGACGAGCCCCCAAGGATGACGAGGACAGACCGGGAAGGACGGGAAAGGCAGGGCGGTGCCGGTTCCCTAACGGGTTCTTAACCATGCCGGGTGTAGAACGCACTTATGGTGATCCGCAGACGATTGAGACGGTTTTTGATTCCGCTGATGCTCTACAGCATCTCTGCGGCCGTCGCTGCGTACTTCGTTCACCACGCCCATAGCGGTGCGCGCGGAATCGAGGCTCAGCAGAAATACGAGGCCGAAGTGGCCGAGTTGAACAAGGAGCTCGACACTCTCAAGACGGAGCGAACGAACTGGGAGCGCCGTATCGCGTTGTTGAGAAGTGATCAGATCGACCGCGATCTCCTGGAGGAGCGGGCGCGCGTCATGCTGGGTCGTGTACATCGTAACGATCTGGTCATCATTCAGCCCTTTAACCAAAACTAGCCCATAAGAACTGCTTAACTGAATTTCTGTTAATCGTAATTTTGTGTGACTCTACAGAAGCTTGCACGATTCATTGTGCAGCGCAAAACATCGTTTGGGCCTCTCGCTTTCCGAATCCGACTGCGCTAGAACTTTCGTCGAGGAAACCCTTCGGAGGAACCGATGGCTGTTGCTGCCCGCAAGGCGGGCCGTGCCGGTGCAGGCGCGGCTAACAAGTCCACTTCCAGCAAAAGCTCCGTGCGCGGAGCTGCTCCCAACACCCCCCAATTCGACAAGAACCAGGATCTCGCAGCCTATAACGACATGCTGCTGATTCGTCGCTTCGAGGAGAAGTCCGGCCAGATGTACGGCATGGGCCTCATCGGCGGTTTCTGTCATCTCTACATCGGTCAGGAGGCTGTCGTCGTCGGCATGCAGATGGCGACGAAAGAGGGCGATCAGGTGATCACCGGCTATCGTGATCACGGTCACATGCTGGCCTGCGGCATGGATGCGAAGGGCGTCATGGCCGAGTTGACGGGACGCCGCGGCGGCCTGTCGAAGGGCAAGGGCGGCTCCATGCACATGTTCTCCAAGGAGAAGCATTTCTATGGTGGCCACGGCATCGTCGGCGCGCAGGTGTCGCTCGGCACGGGCATCGCGTTCGCGAACCATTATCGCGAGAACGGCAATGTCTGCCTGACTTATTTCGGTGACGGCGCTGCCAACCAGGGCCAGGTCTACGAGAGCTTCAACATGGCGCAGCTCTGGAAGCTGCCCGTTGTCTACGTGATCGAGAACAACCGTTATGCCATGGGGACGGCGGTGAACCGCGCCTCGGCGCAGACCGATTTCTCGAAGCGCGGCGTGTCCTTCGGCATTCCGGGCGAGCAGGTCGACGGCATGGATGTCCGCGCGGTCTACGCCGCCGGTCAGCGCGCCGTCGAATACGCCCGCTCCGGCAAGGGCCCTTACATCCTCGAGATGCAGACCTACCGCTACCGCGGCCACTCCATGTCGGATCCGGCGAAGTACCGCACGAAGGACGAAGTGACCCGCATGCGCGAGGAGCACGATCCCATCGAGCAGGTGCGCCGTCGTCTGCTGGAGAGCTGGAAGCTGTCGGAGGACGAACTGAAGGCGATCGACAGCAAGGTGCGCGAGATCGTGAACGAGGCGGCCGAATTCGCCACGCACGATCCCGAGCCCGATCCTTCCGAGCTCTACACGGATATCCTTCTCTAAGTCTCGGCGGCGCGTCCTGCGCCGCTCCTAAAACTTTCGCCGCAGCGACAATCAACACGAGTCTTTCATGGCGACCGATATTCTCATGCCTGCCCTCTCGCCCACCATGGAGCAGGGCAAACTGGCCAAGTGGCTGAAAAAGGAAGGCGACAAGGTCAAGCCCGGTGACGTGCTGGCCGAAATCGAAACCGACAAGGCGACCATGGAGGTCGAGGCGATCGATGAGGGCATCCTCGCCAAGATCCTGGTTTCCGACGGCACCGACAATGTGGCCGTGAACACGCCCATCGCCATTCTGGCGGGCGAGGGTGAGGATGTCTCGTCAGCAGCTGCAAAGGCGCCAGCCGCTCCCGCGCCGGCTGCGCAGCCCGCGCCGACTCCGGACATGCAGGCCGAAGGCCTCGCTGATCGTCCCGCTCCCACCGAGCGTCCTCAGCAGACGGACCTCTCGATGCCAGCGGCTCCCTCGGTGATCACGAACCGCACGGCCTACAACGCTTTTGCCGAAATCCCGGAAGGCACTGAGATGGTCAACATGACCGTCCGCGAAGCTCTCCGCGACGCCATGGCTGAAGAGATGCGCAAGGACGAAAGCGTCTTCGTGATGGGCGAGGAGGTGGCCGAATACCAGGGCGCCTACAAGGTCACTCAAGGGTTGCTGCAGGAATTCGGCGCAAGGCGCGTGATCGACACGCCGATCACCGAGCACGGCTTCGCCGGCGTCGGCGTCGGCGCGGCGTTTACGGGCCTGCGCCCCATCGTCGAGTTCATGACCTTCAACTTCGCCATGCAGGCGATCGATCAGATCATCAACTCGGCGGCGAAGACCCTCTACATGTCCGGCGGCCAGCTCGGCGCACCGATCGTGTTCCGCGGCCCCAACGGTGCTGCGGCCCGCGTGGCGGCGCAGCACAGCCAGGACTTCTCGGCCTGGTACTCGCAGATCCCGGGCCTCAAGGTTGTCGCGCCTTACTCCGCTTCCGACGCGAAGGGTCTGCTCAAGAGCGCCATTCGCGATCCGAACCCGGTGATCTTCCTCGAGAACGAGATTCTCTACGGACAATCCTTCCCAGTGCCGAAGCTCGACGACTTCACCGTGCCGCTCGGCAAGGCGCGCATCCATCGCGAAGGCAAGGACGTCACCATCGTGTCCTTCTCCATGGGTATGAGCTATGCGCTCAAGGCCGCCCAAGAGCTGGAGAAGGAAGGAATCGACGCCGAGGTGGTCGACCTTCGTACCATCCGTCCCATGGACACGGAAACCATCGTCGCTTCCGTCATGAAGACGGGCCGCTGCGTCACGGTAGAAGAGGGCTACCCGCAATCGGGCGTCGGCGCGGAGATCGCCGCGCGCATCATGGAGAACGCATTCGATTATCTCGATGCGCCCGTGCTCCGCGTAACCGGCAAAGACGTGCCGATGCCGTATGCCGCAAATCTCGAAAAGCTGGCGCTCCCGTCAGTGGCAGAGATCGTGCAGGCCGTGAAGGCCGTTTGCTACAGGTGAGATCATGACAGCGCGGAAATTCGAAGCTCTCAATGCTCCGCCTGATGCGCTCGAAAAGGGCGGCATCGAGATCCTGAGGGCTTCGGTGGTCGACGGGGCGGTGAGCATCGCGCTCCGCCGCGCCTTCGACGATCCGTTCACCTGGGGCGTGCTCCTGGTGGATCTCGCCCGTCACGCCGCGCGTGTCTACGCCATGGAAACCGACCTCTCGGAGGAAGAGGCCCTGGCGGAGATCGTCTCAGGCATTCAAGCCGAGCTGGACAATCCGAGCGATCCCGGCTCCTCGCAAGCCGTCAACTAATTCAGATCAGGATCCAACACGCCATGCCCATCAATATCCTGATGCCCGCACTTTCTCCCACCATGGAAAAGGGCAACCTTGCCAAGTGGCTGAAGAAGGAAGGCGATACGGTGAAATCCGGCGACGTGATCGCCGAGATCGAAACCGACAAGGCCACCATGGAAGTGGAAGCCGTGGACGAAGGCGTCCTCGCCAAGATCGTCGTGCCGGAAGGCACGGCGGACGTGCCCGTCAACCAGGTGATCGCGCTGATCGCCGGCGAGGGCGAGGACCCGAAGAGCATTACGACTCCGGCAGGCGGCGGCGCTCCGGCGCCCGCACCGAAGGCCGAGGCCGCACCGGCTCCGGCTCCGGCTGCACCGCAGGCGAACGCCGTTCCCGGCGATCAGTCAGCTCACCTGGGCTATGCCCGCGTCGATCAGGCACCGGCCGGTCCCGCGCAAGGCGCGAAGCCGAATGGGGCAGGGCAGGTTGCGGCAGGCAATCGCGTATTCGCCTCGCCGCTCGCCAAGCGCATCGCGAAGGATTCCGGCATCGACATCGCGTCCATCCAGGGCTCCGGTCCGCATGGCCGTATCGTCGAGAAAGATGTGCGCGCGGCTCTTCAGGGAGGTGGTGCGAAACCTGCCGCGGCGCCGGCTCCTGCCGTCGGTGCTCCCGCTGCAAAGCCCGCAGCACCGCAATTGGCTCCGAGCATGGGCGCCGATCAGGTCAAGGCCATGTTCGAGGCCGGGACCTACGAAGAAGTGCCGCTCGACGGCATGCGCAAGACCATTGCCAAGCGCCTCGTGGAGTCGAAGCAGACCGTTCCGCACTTCTACCTGTCGCTCGATTGCGAGCTCGACGCGCTCATGGCCCTGCGCGAGCAGATCAACGCCGCTGCGGGCAAAGACAAGGACGGCAAGCCCGCCTACAAGCTCTCGGTGAACGACTTCGTCATCAAGGCGCTCGCCATTGCGCTCCAGCGCGTGCCGAATGCCAACGCTGTCTGGGCCGAAGACCGCATCCTGAAGATGAAGCACTCGGATGTGGGCGTTGCCGTCGCGATCGAGGGCGGTCTGTTCACGCCGGTTGTGCGCAAGGCCGAAGCCAAGACGCTCACCGCCATCTCGGCAGAGGTGAAGGACATGGCGGGCCGTGCCCGCAACCGTCGCCTGAAGCCGGAGGAATACACGGGCGGCTCCACCGCCGTGTCGAACCTCGGCATGTACGGCATCAAGGACTTCCAGGCCGTCATCAACCCGCCGCACGGCACGATCCTCGCTGTCGGCGCGGGCGAGCAGCGCGTGGTGGTGAAGAACGGCGCTCCGACCGTCGTGCAGGCCATGACCGTGACGCTCTCCTGCGATCACCGCGTGGTCGACGGCGCGCTCGGCGCGGAACTGCTGGCGGCCTTCAAGCAGCTCATCGAGAACCCGATGGGGATGCTGGTTTAGGAAATGCTCGCACTCTTTTCCCTCCCCGCAAAGGGGAGGGGAAATGGAGATATAAATGGCAAACCAATACGACATCATCGTCATCGGCGGAGGGCCGGGGGGCTATGTGGCCGCGATCCGCGCGGCGCAACTCGGGTTCAAGACCGCGGTCGTGGAGCGCGAGCATCTGGGCGGCATCTGCCTCAACTGGGGTTGCATTCCGACCAAGGCGCTGCTGCGTTCGGCGGAAATCTACCACTACATGGAGCATGCCAAGGATTACGGCCTCTCCGCGCAGGGCATCGGCTTCGATGCCGCCGCCATCGTGCAGCGCTCGCGCGGCGTCTCGGGCCGTCTCAACGGCGGCGTTGGTATGCTGCTGAAGAAGAACAAGGTCGACGTGATCTGGGGCGAGGCCGCAATCTCCAAGCCTGGTGAGGTCGTGGTCACCGCCACGAAGAAGCCCGCCATGCAGCCGCAGACGCCGGCTCCGAAGGGCATCCTCGAGCCCGGCACCTATCAGGCGAAGCACATCATCGTCGCCACCGGCGCACGTCCGCGCGTGCTGCCCGGCATCGAGCCGGACGGCAAGCTGATCTGGACCTATTTCGAAGCCATGGTTCCGCAGACCATGCCGAAGTCGCTGCTCGTCATGGGTTCGGGCGCCATCGGCATGGAATTCGCTTCCTTCTATCGCACGCTCGGCGCGGACGTGACCGTGGTCGAGGTGCTGCCGCAGATTCTGCCCGTCGAGGATGCCGAGATTGCAACGCTTGCCCGCAAGCGCTTCGAGAAGCAGGGCATGAAGATTCTCAGCGGCGCGAAGGTCACGAAGGTGGAGAAGGGTTTCAACTCCATCACCGCCACCATCGACGACGGCAAGGGCGGCACGCAGACGATCACTGCCGAGCGGATGATCTCGGCGGTCGGCGTCGTCGGCAACATCGAGAATCTCGGCCTCGAAAAGATCGGCGTGAAGATCGAGCGCGGGACAATCGTCACGGACGGTCTCGGCCGCACCAACGTGCCCGGCATCTACGCCATCGGCGACGTGGCGGGCGCACCCATGCTCGCGCACAAGGCCGAGCACGAAGGCGTGATCTGCGTCGAGACCATCAAGGGCCTGCACACGCACGCCATGGACAAGGCGAAGATCCCCGGCTGCACCTATTGCAATCCGCAGATCGCGTCGGTCGGCCTCACGGAGGCGAAGGCGAAGGAGCAGGGCTACGACATCCGCGTCGGCCGCTTCCCCTTCGTGGGCAACGGCAAGGCGATCGCGCTGGGCGAGCCGGAGGGTCTCGTGAAGACGATCTTCGACAAGAAGACGGGACAACTCCTCGGCGCGCACATGGTCGGTGCGGAAGTGACCGAACTCATTCAGGGCTTCGTGATCGCCATGAACCTGGAGACCACGGAAGAGGATCTGATCCATGCCGTCTTCCCGCACCCGACTCTCTCAGAAACGATGCACGAGAGCGTCATGGATGCCTATGGACGCGTGATCCACATCTAGTCCAGGATCGCCGAAAGTGTCATAGTACCAAGCTGTTGCGGCTTGAATTTATAGCGACCGACCAACTCAGTTAAACGGCTGGCGGTCGTTTCATTTGGACTTGGCCCCAATGAATTGCGCCCAGGTTGTGCCCATAAAGCCAAGAGCTATCCCCACTGTGGAACAAGGCTGAACAAAGGTTGAGCGATCGGCTCTCAGTTTTTGCAGCAAAATGAAAAGCCCCGCTGGAGCGGGGCTTCTCTGTTCGTGGGGTCAGACGATCCAGAAGTCTTTATTGGTCAATGTGAGATTCTTGCTAATTGTCGCAAAGTGGACGGCTGCGCCGCTTCCTGTTCCGTCAGCATCGTAGAAGAGCTTGCCCGTATCCGTTTCGTACATGATCCGATCCGAGGAATCATGGGCTTTTCCAGTCGTGCTTTTCCAAAAGGCCCCGGACGAAAGAGCTCCCGCAGCAAGCCTAGTGTAAATTGCATTCTCCAATACGATCGTATCGTACGTAGTGCTGAAGTCCACGATCGTGTCGACGTTGGAGGTGCTGGCTTTGGTGTCGAAGATAAACCAATCTTCGCCCGTACCTCCTTTGAGAACGTCATTATTCATGCCGCCTAACAGGTAGTCGTCACCGGCGTCGCCGTAGAGCGTATCCTTGCCTGACTCGCCCCAGAGGAAATCACCGTCATTCCCACCGTAAAGTGTGTCATCTCCAGTCTGGCCCACGAGACTGTCAGCACCTGCCTCACCGTAGAGCCGATCGTTTTCCGTTCCGCCCCAAGCGTAATCGTCTCCGATCCCGCCATAGATTATGTCCGCGCCAGCCTCGCCTATCAGATCATCATCACCAGCATCGCCGTAGAGTCTGTCATTTCCTGTTCCACCCCAAGCTGTGTCATTCCCGTCCCCACCATAGAGGACGTCAATTCCGTCTTCGCCGTCCAAGCGGTCATAGCCTCCATTGCCATAGGCGATGTCGTTCCCACTCCCGGCAATGATGTAATCGTCGTAATTATTGCCGAAGAACCTGTCATCGGCTGCCGTGATGCCGTTCAGCCACGAGCCATCCTGCCAGCTCGCATAGGTTGTCCCGTGGTTAATGCCGGTAATGGCGAAAATCTGATAGTAGGAGCCCGTAGGGATGTTTCCAGCGTCGTATTCAATGTACGAACCATAGACAGAGCCCATCTCGGGACTGCCGTTGATGTCTTCGTATCCTATTGTGAGCGTGTTGAAGACGATATTGCCCGCTAGATGAGTAACCTGGACATTCGGTGTCGGAGAATTCTGACCATTGATGGTGCTGCTCGGGTCAACGAGACCCCAGCCAGCCAGAGTCATATCAAACCCGGTCAAAGCATCGTCGTAAAGCTTGAAAGTACCCATTGTTGCCCCCCTGTTCTTATGTAGAACGTGCCGACTTTGAAGGCTGATTTAAGCCTGACCTTGCGTCAATGGACGGTGGGTCAGGCTTTCCACGTCTTTGTGGGAAACTGTCGGAGGAGGATCCGGCAGACTGGTGCCATTGCAAGAATGGTAGGCTCCCACACCCAGAGAGCGTTGAATTGATCAGCCTGAGCAGCGGGACGAGGCTGGCTCACATTGCCGATCCTCGCCTGAAGCCGAGCTTCCTTGGTGAAAGCCATTTTCTTGGCACCGGCGGTACACATTATGGTCAAGGTCTCGGCTAGGCTTCCCGTATCGACGTGGAGGACCTTGCCATGAGAACTCTTAGCACGCCGCTCTTCCTGGTTGTGTCAGCCGCTATCCTGATACCGCTCCTCACTTTGTTGACCTACATCGCAAGCGTGCTGGTCTCAGCTTTGGTGCTCCCCTGAGGCTCCCGCTGCGTCTCTCCATTTCCAGTGTGATTTCATGGCGAGCGATGCGGACAGGCATCACCGATGCGCATCAATGCGCTGCGCCAGCGGTGATCGAAAAAGCCTGGGCTTCAGTCAGCCTTCCTGCTCCCTAAGGAGCGGCCTACCTCAAAATAGTCTCAGCCGCAGACGTTCTTATTCACCTATGTGAAGGTGGCTATGCCGAGGTGGAGCGAGGCTGCTTTCCCTGCAGATCTGGAGAACGCTGGAGAACGCTCATGGGGACGTGACCAGCCTCGTTTGCTTCCACGCTCTTCATGAGGCGAATTGTGATCTGGAAAAAGCCCGGCTCAGATACCGGGTCGCTGCTCATGCCCTGAGAACGATCCGTGAGAGACTGGATGAGGCGTTGGAGCAGGCCTATCGGCAGCAATCATTCGGCCCTCTTGGAGACCTGTTCGATGAGGAAGAGACGACGTTGGCAGTCTATGAAAAGGCTTCTGCCAACGTTGCCGAGGCCGAAGAGCGGTGGTGTATGCTCAGAGCCGCCTTGGCTTACGAGAAAGAACTGATGCAGGCAGGACCGCTGTCTCTCAAGCGTCTGAACTGATTTCACGGCCCGGAGGATGTAATCCTCAAGAGCACAATACGGCCGCGGCTTCATTGGTTAACGTATTGATGCCATGCCCAATTACGATCTTTACGTCTGCACCCGATCCCGTCGTACGAAGTATCCGAGGAGCCTGAACCTCCCGAGCCTCGAGGCGGCGCATGAGGTTGCATTGAGGCTGGCCCGGATTCTCGTCGAGGGCAGATCGTGCTGGAATGGCCTTGCTATCGCATCTTACGATGACTTTACGGTCGAGGCCGCCAACGAGGCAGGTCAGATCGTTCTGACAATTCCGGGGCGATGGATGTGGGCCTATCTTGTCCAGAGCCAGGCTAACGCGAATCATAACCGACCCAGGGCGTAACCGGATTCAACAACGGCGGGCCTCCGATACGGCGGCCAGCCTGTCTTCCATCCTTGACGGCCAGCTCTCCGAGACCAGTCTAATGATCTCCATGATCGTTTCTGCCGATGCTCCGGAATGGGGTGATCGCCATGAAGACCGTGAGCCTGACGCTCGTCGCCGCAATCTCGTTCGCCACCGGAGCTTTGGCCCAATCGAGACCGCAGACGATCGGGATGAGCTGTGGTCAGGCGCAATTCCTCGTCGCCAATCGTGGCGCCGTCGTTCTGAGTACAGGACAGAACACTTTTGATCGCTACGTGAGCAGTCAGGCCTCCTGCCTGTCGGGCGAGTTCACGCGACCTGCTTGGGTGCCAACGGCTGATACTCCGCAATGCTTTATCGGATACACCTGCGTGGTGAGTCCGCCGGATATCGGATGGCTTTCTCTGCCCCATCAGCAGGGCTCGTCGAGCTGAGCCGCTGAAATTGTGGGCGGAATTCATCGTCGTCATCTGATCCTGCTCGATGACACCTGCCAGGCCCCCCCAAGGAACCTTGCCTGGTGGCACCTCTTTTCCACCTGCAAGCGGATATGGAGCGTGAGATGCAGCGCCTTCTCTCAAGCCTTGTCTTCCTCCTGATTTCAACCTTGGCCTATGCGCAGCAGAGCGTGCCGTCCGTCCCGTCAGCGGAAGAAGCGGGGACACGCGGCGATGCATGGCTGTACCCCCTGGTGGCGATTGCCGCCGTGGTTGTTGCCATCGGTGTGTACTTCTTCGTCAAGCGGGGAGGGCGCATGAAGCTGTGATCTCACTGCATTGACGCGTGTCCCAGGCCGCTCGGACTTTGCCCGCTGCAACTGATCGCGTGGTCACGCGGCACTTGTCCTGATGAAAGAGTGTGCGCGGGATCACAGAGACATCGGGAAAAGCGGCGTATTGCTAGGGGTGCATTGACCGGGAGGCCTGCACCCATGGCGACGATCCCCGATGCGCAACGCTCAGGACTTGCTCGATTCCACGGCCTGACGGGCGTGGGCGGCGTCCTGATTCTCGCGGTCGGTCTCTTCAAGAGCATCACGGCCGTAACGCAGCCCGCGACGGGCCTTCCTCCGCAAACGCTGCAGGAGACCGGCCTCTACGCGGATTTCGCAACCCTGCAGATCGATCCCGATCACCTTGCATTCTCGCCGCAATATCCGCTCTGGAGCGATGGCGCCACCAAGCGCCGCTGGATCTCGCTGCCGCCGGGCTCCGCTATCGACGGCTCGAATCCGGATTCTTTCGTCTTTCCCGTCGGCACGCGGTTCTGGAAGGAGTTCTCCTTCAACGGCCAGCGCGTCGAGACACGCTACCTGGAACGCCAAGCTGACGGGCAGTGGCTTTACGCGGCTTATGCCTGGAGCGCGGATGGCCGCGAGGCGCAGCTCGTTTCGCCGAAAGGCAAGCGCGGTGCTTATGCTTTCGCGGGTGGGAGAACGCACACTATTCCGGGTGTCAACGACTGCAAGGCGTGTCACCAAGGGGTTCCCTCCGAGGTGTTGGGATTCAGTACTCTTCAGCTCTCGCCTGATCGCGACCCCCATGCGCCGAACGCCGAGCTGAAGCCCGACCGGGGCGTCGATCTCAAGGACCTCGTTGATCGCGGCCTGATCGTCGGCCTCCCGGAATCGTTGCTGGATACGTCACCTCGCATCAAGGCCGCAACGGCCACGGAGCGCGCCGCACTTGGCTATATGCACGGCAATTGCGGCCAATGCCACAACGCGCAAGGCCCGCTGCAGAATGTCGGCCTCTTCCTGCGCCAGAGCGTGGTGGGCGCCGATCAACCCGCCATCGCGACCACGGTCGGTCACGCGGTGAAGAAGCCGGCTCCCGGCCAATCTCCTGATGCCGTCAACCGCGTCGAACCGGGGTACCCCGAACGCAGTGCCCTCTTCCAGCGCGTCTCGTCCCGTTATTCCCCCTTGCAGATGCCGCCATTGGGGACTGAACTCGTCGATGATGAAGCCGTGGCGTTGCTGTACCGCTGGATCGCCGAGATGGGCGAACCCCGCAAAGAGGCTCGCCTCCATCATGAAGGACGATGACGATGCGCGTTGCTCTCCCTCTGCTGACGATGGTCCTGCTGGTGCAAGGGCCCGTGTTTGCGCAAGACGATAAGAGCGCGCAGGTGAAGCGCGGCCAATATCTCGTGACGGTCGGCGGCTGCAATGATTGCCACACGCCCTTGATCATGGGCTCGAACGGCCCGGAGCCTGACATGAAGCGCATGCTCTCGGGTCATCCGCAGGATCTCGTCGTCAAAGCGCCGGCCAGCGTCTCCGAACCCTGGGGTGGCGCCATGACGCCCACATTGACGGGCTGGTCGGGCCCCTGGGGCGTGAGCTTCGCTGCCAATCTCACGCCCGACCCGGAAACCGGCGTGCTGCGCGATTTCACGGAGCAGCAATTCATCCAGACCATGCGCACGGGACGGCATCAGGGGCAGGGCCGCCAGATCCTCCCGCCGATGCCGTGGCCGAATTACGGGCAGATGACCGAAGACGACCTGAAGGCCGTCTTCGCCTATCTCCGGCAGATCCCGCCCGTAAAGAACAAGGTGCCCGATCCGCTGCCGCCGACGGCGCAGCGGTGAGACAAAAAGGCCGATGACGCAGGCAGACCGCGCCGAACTGACGATCTGCATCATGACCCGCCATGACCTGGATAGGGCCATCGACTGGGCTGCCGCCGAGGGCTGGAACCCCGGCCTCAAGGATGCCGATTGCTTCATGGCCGTTGATCGAACCGGCTTCCTGGTCGGCTGCCTCGGCGATGAGCCGATCGCCTCGATCTCGGTCGTCCGCTAGTCCGGCGCGTTCGGCTTCCTCGGCTTCTATATCGTCCGGCCGGATCAGCGCGGACGCGGTTTCGGCTTTCGCCTCTGGCAGGCCGGCATGAACTATCTCGAAGACCGTACGGTCGGCCTCGATGGCGTCGTGGCGCAGCAGGAGAATTATGCCCGGTCCGGGTTCGTGCTGGCGCATCGCAACGTGCGCTATGGCGGAAGCCCGCAGATCGATCCTCCCTCGGACGCGCGCCTGCGGCCGGTGAGCCCCGACATCATCGAAGCCGTCCTGGCCTACGACAGGCCGTTCTTCGCAGCCCCCCGCGAGACCTTTCTGCGCTGCTGGCTTCAGCCCGATGCGCGCACGGCCATGGCCTTCGTCGAGGACGGGAAGGTGAGGGGCTACGGCGTGATGCGAGCCTGCCGAAGCGGCTACAAGATCGGACCGCTCTTCGCCGACGGCGAACGCGAGGCCGATCTGCTGTTCCAGGCTCTCGCATCGCAGGCAAAGGGCGCATCGGTGTTTCTGGATCTGCCCGAGCCGAACCAGGCTGCCATCCGGCTTGCCTCGCAATACAACCTGTCGCCCGTGTTCGAGACGGCCCGGATGTATCGCGGTGAAAAACCGGACCTGCCGCTTTCGCGAACCTATGGGATCACGACGTTCGAGTTGGGGTGATGGATCTCGTTAGTGGAAGCGATCAGGCAACTCCCGCAGTCAAGTCAATCCCGCAGGTGGTCAATGAGCTTTGCGTCGGTGAAACCCTCCACCGTCATCCCCGAGGAGGCGGGGATCCATAACCACGACATGATGGGGGAAAGGCCCAGCGGCACACGCTCACTTCATTCTGTACCGCTAGCGGATATGGATTCCCGCCTACGCGGGAATGACAGTGTTGAGTTCCTGTGCCTCACTGGTTGAGCACCAAATACAAATCCTCCCACTCGGGATTCATCTCTTCGATCAACCGGATCTTCCAATCCCGCCGCCATTTCTTGAGAGCCTTCTCCCGAGCAATGGCTTCATCGATATGCGCATAACTTTCATCCCAAACGAGACGCGTCATCCTTGAGGAACGCTATCTTAGGCATTGAGCGCTGAATTCGTAGTCTAGCAAGTCCTGATGCTTTACTGGCTTCCTTCTCGAGCAGGTCGAGAACCCTGATGATCCAATCTTTTTCGGGTTTTAGCTCGCGTTCTAGAATGCCGCCCTCATAACGATCCCTTAATGCACCAAAGATCCAATACCAATTTGATTTATGTGATCGCATCCATGCATCAACAAAATCCTCTGGTGCGATCGCGTTGAGGATGGGTATCATGACATACTTGTTGCTTCCCCCACGCGTGTAGCAAACTTGCTCATAAAATTGCTGTCCATCAGACTCTAAGATTGTAAGCAATTCTGATGCAAGTTTAGGGAACGTTAGTTCGAGGGATCGATTTCTTGCATCGAGCAGGTGGTTGAAGACTGACTCGAATTCGGCCTTGTACTCGTCATGTACCCAGTAAGCTATTCCATAAGCCGATGTTGCAAAATCATCATACCAACGATAGTCAAGCTCTCTTGGAGGGAGGCTTTGCATTCGAAGTAAGTCATCAATGTAGGCTTTGCATTCTTGTTCAGTCTCTTTGATGTTTTTGTCGAGTACGCCTTTGCTGGACATCATCATCCTAAGGGCAAATATGTGAAGCATCTCGCCTGAATCGGATACTTCGCGCCGATCGAATTGCTCCTGCATTCTCGCAAGACCCTGGGTCACAACAGAATCATCAAGTTTGTCGAAGCTGCCAACGATTTGCCACGGTGGTGAGATCTGAGGTTTTAAGAAGTAAGGGCTTGCCTCTAAAGAGGCTTCAATCGCGGCTTTGTCATATCGGCCTTCAACGAGCACTTGGTATAAAACCTCATCTTGAAGAATAGTGCTGGTAAGATCGATGGACTTATAGCGCTCGTTCGAGAGAACAATTTTAGGCTTCCCTTGCTCGCCGTCATTAGGGGCGAAATGAAACGCGTACTCTGTCTTTTGGCGGTCGCGAAGATCGAGAGGTCCTAATCGCCTCGCTCGCCATTCTATATTTAACGCACAAAAAGTCTGAACGAGTTCACTCATAGCTTGATCATGGGACCGGTATCTCTCGTCGAGACTGCCTACCAAACGAGCCAAGTCTTGAATAACGTGCCTTAGAATTCGAAGTGACGGCACACCGGAATCGATTTGCAAGCGGATTATTACATCTTTAAACTTCTGAATGAACTCCTTTTGAGTATCTATCGATAGCTCAGACAAGAAGTCAGAGAAGGCCTCTTCGAGCTGAGGCTCGACTCGTATAGTCTGACCAAATATTTTTTCCTTGGTCTCGCCGAACTCTTCGGTAAGTTTTTCGTCATGTGCAATGACAATTACGCGACAGCCGTGATGCTCTACATACAGATTGATTATGCCCAGAGTTTCTTTTGGGCCTAAGCCACAACGCTCTAGATCATCAAAAATAATTGGCTTGTCAGTGCTCACTTCTTGACGCAGAAAAGCTCCAACCAGTCCTGACGTGAGACCACTAACTGCCAGTGATCCGAGGCCGGAGACCTCCGCACTCATCTCACCTATGCTATCCGCGATATTCTTAATCCGCGCTTTTCCAGGGAACATGGCAGCGTAAACCGCTGCTACAATATCATCTGTACTGTTGAGCCCGAAAAGGCTCACGTAATACGCCTTGTCATCGGGGAGTGCTTTGCGAACCTGAAAGGTTTTGCCGGTACCCCAATCACCAGTCACCAGAACTGCGTAACGTGGGTCTTTACAAGAAGTGTAATATGCTAGGTAGCTCTCCAAGTGTGACTGAGAAGATTCTATAAGGACTTGCTTCTCTGCGTCCTGGATTGCTTCTGTTTTCGGGATGCCGTCTTCTGAAGGTTGAGCGGTTCCAAAAATCAGCTTTAGAAACTTCACCTTTTGTACCCCTAGATTGACTGCGGTCTCGCACACGAGCTTCCTAAAGCCTCGGTCTGCGGCGAGCCTCAGATTCGCAGCCTTAATTGAGTTAAGATAATAATCTACATACCCATAGGTTGAGCCTCACTTATTGATGCTGGCGAACATAAGTTAATGTTCCGTATTTGTTCTTGACTTCTGTCCTAGTCTGAACTATGTTGCCTTTGTCCTGACCTGCCGAGGGCGCGCTCGCGAGGCGTCGCAAGAGTGGGGTCGGGACACGGTCTCGCGGGTGAGGTCACGCAGCCTCATCCGGCGGGAGGCCCAGGCTGTGCGGCTGGGCTCAGGATTGGTCGCAAGCCGCCCGCAGGTCCCTGTGACCGATGCGGTGTCCGCTTGCGGCAGTTCGGGAGCCAGCGCCGCCTGTCCGCCTAAAAAAGCCGTGCGCGAGGTGACATCCGGCTCTCACGCTACATTACATAGGATCGAGCCGGGCTGCACGTCGCGCCACCCTCGGTTTCCCTTCCAGGCTCCCGGCTGTTTCAGCCCGGAGCCCGAAGGCGCATGCTTTTTCCAAAGAAGGCGCATGCTTTTTCCAAAAAATTCATTCCAAGCCATTCATTGCCATAGGAGATCATCTCATGAGCCGTGTCCGGGACTATCTGTCCAAGCTTCCCGATTGCGACGACGCCCTGCGTCGTCTGGCCGATGTGCTCCAGGTGCCCGCCACCTGCCGCAAGAGCGCCTGCCGCCGAACGGAACGCTGCCGGGGCGGCTATGGCCCGCCGTGCTATTTCGAGCGGCGCAAGTTCTTCGCCGATGCGGTGCTGGACGACATGCATACGTATCGCGAGCGCTGGGCCGACCGGCGCAGGAGCATCGAGGCTCTGTTTCGGGGAGAGGAAGTCATGAAGACGGACCTCGGCCGGTGAGGAGGGGTGATTATGACTCAGCCGTCATGGCCGGGCTTGGCCCGGCCATCCACGTCTTTTGGCCGAAACGCAGCAAAGGCGTCGATCCCCGGAACAAGTCCGGGGATGACGAGAGGGAGGCACTGCCAGCGCGGCGAGGGGCCGGAATCGAGCACCATTCTCGTCATGCGATCCCGGGTTCTGCCCCGCAGCCACGGGAGGACGCCCGGAGGAAGTCGGCACTTCTGTCCATGCCAACCGGGTGGGGACTTTGCTGGAGCTCAGGCGTTTACCGTTTGGAAAGTCACAGGGTGCGTTTGACGGGTCGGAGCTGAAGGCAGACGCGCCACCTCGATAGGCCTGGCCTTCGAGAAAGAGACGGTCTTGATCCATTTCACATAGGCCCTTTGCCATGACGACCATTTCCGCCACCGCTGATCGGGCCGAGGTTCCCGTCCGCACCCGCAAGCCCTGGTACAAGGTTCTCTACATCCAGGTGCTGATCGCTATCTTCCTCGGCGCGCTTCTCGGCTGGCTTGCGCCGGATATCGCCAAGAACGACTGGATCAAGGCGCTCGGCGACGGCTTCATCAAGCTCATCAAGATGGTCATCGCGCCCATCATCTTCTGCACCGTCGTGTCGGGCATCGCCCATATCCAGGACGCGAAGAAGGTGGGCCGCGTCGGCATCAAGGCGCTCGTTTATTTCGAAGTCGTCTCCACCTTCGCGCTCATCATCGGCCTTCTCGTCGGCAACCTCGTGAAGCCCGGCGCAGGCTTCTCCGGTACGCCGGACCCAGCGGCGGTCGCGAACTACGCGAAGGCGGCCGCCGAGCAGAAGCCGGTGGATTTCGTGCTCCACATCATCCCCGACAGCGTGGTGGGCGCCTTCGCAGCTGGCGACATTCTCCAGGTGCTGCTGTTTGCCATCCTGTTCGGCTTCGCGCTGCTCGTGCTGGGTGAGCGCGGCACGACGGTCCGCAATCTCATCGACGACGTGGCCCATGCCATGTTCGGCGTGATCGCCATCGTCATGAAGGCAGCCCCCATCGGTGCATTCGGCGCCATGGCCTACACCATCGGCCGCTATGGGCCGTCCGCGCTCGGCAATCTCTTCGGGCTGATCGCCACCTTCTATGCCACGGCCGCGCTGTTCGTGTTCATCGTGCTTGGGCTCGTGGCGCGGATTGCCGGCTTCTCGATCTTCAAGTTCATCGGCTACATCAAGGACGAGCTTCTGATCGTGCTCGGCACCAGCTCCTCCGAGAGCGCACTGCCGCAGCTCATGGAAAAGCTGGAGCGGCTGGGTTGCTCCAAATCCGTCGTCGGTCTCGTGGTGCCGACCGGCTATTCGTTCAACCTCGACGGCACGAATATCTACATGACGCTCGCGACCCTGTTCATCGCTCAGGCGCTCGGCGTCGATCTCACCTTCAGCCAGCAGCTCACGATCCTGCTCGTGGCGCTCCTGACCTCCAAGGGAGCCAGCGGCGTCACAGGCGCAGGCTTCATCACCCTCGCGGCGACGCTCGCCGTGGTCAATCCGGCACTCGTACCCGGCATGGCCATCATTCTCGGCATCGACAAGTTCATGAGCGAGGTGAGGGCGCTCACCAACATCACCGGCAACGGCGTGGCCGCCGTCATCGTCGCCTGGTGGGAGAACGAGCTCGACCGCGAGAAGCTCAATGCCGGCCTCAACCAGCAGATCGACCCGTCCGATATCGAGACGGCGGTGACCACTGATTGAGGTGAATCGTCAAGCTTTCGAAGCGGTTATGGCCGGGCTTGTTCCGGCCATGCTGATTGAAGGGAGGAGCCTTGGAATCTGAGCATTTGCGAAAGGACGGCAAAACCCTTAAATCAGGCGCAACCGGAAGGGCAGGGTTCCTTCCTCCAAAGGGTTTAGCTTCATGGCCGTCGTTCTCGACCTTCTGAACAAGGATAACCGCCCCCGCCACCCGGAAAAGGCGCACCGGCCGGACCAGCCTGTTCAGAGCCGAAAACCCGATTGGATCCGCGTGAAGGCTCCGGGCTCGCCCAAATGGGCCGAGACCAACAGGATCGTGCGCGAGAACAAGCTCGTCACCGTCTGCGAGGAGGCCGGCTGCCCCAATATCGGCGAGTGCTGGGAGAAGAAGCACGCCACCTTCATGATCATGGGCGACACCTGCACCCGCGCCTGTGCCTTCTGCAACGTGAAGACCGGCCTGCCGCAGGCCCTTGACCCGAATGAACCCGAAGGCGTGGCGACGGCGGTCGAGAAGCTCGGCCTTGAGCACGTGGTCATCACCTCGGTCGACCGTGACGACCTTGCCGATGGAGGCGCTCAGCATTTCGCGGACGTGATCGCCGCCATCCGCGCCCGCAGCCCGAAGACCACCATCGAGGTCCTGACGCCCGACTTCCTGAGGAAGCCCGGTGCGCTCGAGATCGTGGTCAAGGCCAGGCCCGACGTGTTCAACCACAATCTCGAAACCGTGCCGTCGAAGTACCTGAAGGTCCGCCCCGGCGCGCGCTATTTCCACTCCATCCGCCTGCTCCAGCAGGTGAAGGAAATGGATCCGACCATCTTCACCAAGTCCGGCATCATGGTCGGCCTCGGCGAGGAGCGGAACGAGGTTCTCCAGCTCATGGACGATTTGCGCTCCGCGGATGTGGATTTCATGACCATTGGCCAGTACCTCCAGCCGACAAAGAAGCACCACCCGGTCATCCGCTTCGTCACGCCGGACGAATTCAAGGCCTATGAAACCACCGCCTATGCCAAGGGTTTCCTCCTCGTCTCCTCGACCCCGCTGACGCGCTCCTCGCATCACGCGGGAGAGGACTTTGCCAAGCTCAAGGCGGCCCGTCTCGCCAAGCTCGGCTAAAGTTAGCTTCGGATGGGGGCATGCAGCGCATTCTCGTCATCGGCAGCCCGGGTGCGGGCAAGAGCACCTTGGCGCGGCGCCTCAGTGAGCGGCTCGATCTGCCGCTGATCCACCTTGACCGGGAGTATTTCGGTCCGGGCTGGACCATGCCGCCACGGCCCGAATGGCGCGAGCGGGTGAGGGCGCTTGCCGCTCGGCCCGTCTGGGTCATGGACGGCAATTACGCCAGCACCTTCGACATCCGCGTTCCCCGCGCCACGGCCATCGTCTGGCTCGATCTGCCGCGCTGGCGCTGCTTGCTGGGTGTCTTGTGGCGCGTGGCAAGAAACTACGGGCAGGTGCGCTCCGATCTCGGCCCCGCCGGTCCGGAGCGCTTCGACTTTTCCTTCATGCGCTGGATCTGGTCTTATCCCCGAAAGATGCGTCCCAAGACGGCCCGCATGATCGAGCGTCTTCGGCCCGACCAGCGGGTTTTCGTCCTGCGTTCGCATTCTGAAATTCCGGCCCTGGAGGCCGCTCTCACTCTCGCCAAGGAGGCCGCCTGAATGCCGACCTTTCGCATGACGCGAACCGTCAAGCACAAGCCGGCCCAGATGTTCGCACTTGTCGCGGACATAGAGCGCTATCCCGAGTTCCTGCCGCTGTGCGAGGACCTGCGCATCATCCGTCGCGTGCAGAGCGGGGAGGGCATCGAGACGCTCGTCGCTACCATGAGCGTCGGCTACAAGGCCATCAATGAGAGCTTCACCACCCGCGTGACCCTCGACGAGCCGCGCCTGCGCATCCAGGTCGAATATGTGGATGGGCCCTTCAAATATCTCGAGAACCGCTGGACTTTCCGCGATGCTCCCGCGGGCTGCGAGGTGGAGTTCTACATCAACTACGAATTCAAGAGCTTCGCGCTCGGCATCCTCATGGGCAGCGTCTTCGACAAGGCGTTCCGCAAGTTCACCGAGGCGTTTGAGCAGCGGGCGGATACGGTTTTCGCAGGCCGATCAGAGATCAGAGCGTAAGGGCGTGTTCGAGAAGGGCCAAGGCGTCCTCGACCGCGCTCCGGCGCACTGCCTCCCGCCCAAGGTCGCCATAGCGGCGCTCGAGATGGACTGTAGCAAAGCCGTTGCGGGCCAGACCGAAATGCACGAGGCCCACGGGCTTTGTGGCCGTTCCTCCGCTGGGACCGGCGATCCCCGTGATGCTGACGGCCACTTCGGCGCGGGAACGGGCCAGCGCTCCTTCGGCCATGGCCCGGGCCACGGGCTCGCTGACCGCGCCATGGGTGGCGATAAGATCGGCCGGGACGCCGATCAACTCCGTCTTCGCCTCGTTAGAATAGGTCACGAAGCCGCGCTCCACGACCGCAGAGGAACCCGCAATCTCCGTCAGGAGCGCCGCGACGAGCCCGCCCGTGCAGGATTCCGCAGTAGCGATCTTCAGGCCCTTCCGCTCAAAGGCCTTGAGGAGCGCCGCCGCACGCTGCTTCAGTTCGGGAGTCATGCTGACACCTCCGGCAGGCGGATCGTGGCTGCGGCCTGGGCGGCAATGCCTTCGCTCCGGCCGGTGAAGCCGAGCTTTTCCGTCGTCGTAGCCTTGAGCGACACCTGATCGAGCCGGAGGCCGGCGAGTTCCGCAATCCGCTGACGCATCGCTTCCCGATAAGGGCCGAGGCGCGGCCTCTCGCAAAGAAGCGTCGCATCGAGATGATCGATCAAGCCGCCACGGTCTCTCACCAGAGCCGCCGCATACGCCAGGAATTGGTCGGAGGAAGCGCCACGCCATTGCGGGTCACTCGGCGGGAAATGCGTGCCGATATCCCCATCCGCGAGTGCCCCAAGCAGGGCATCGGTCAGGGCGTGAAGAATGACGTCACCATCCGAATGGGCCACCACGCCCCGGTCGTGGGGCACCCTGATCCCGCCCAGCCAGACATGATCGCCGTCGCCGAAGGCATGCACGTCGAATCCGGTCCCCAGCCTGGTTACATAAGTCATCGATGAGCCTTTCAAGCGCCTCTCGGCCTCCGGGAAGTCGGACGCATGGGTGAGTTTGATGTTGAGGGGATCCCCCTGAAACACATGTACCGAGAGGCCGGCCCATTCCGCCAAAGCGCCATCATCCGTAAAGTTTCTGAGGCCGGCGGCGGCCGCCTTCCTATGGGCGGCAAGCAGGGCCGCGAAATGGAAGACCTGGGGTGTCTGCACAGCTCTCAGGCTGGCTCGATCCGGCGTCGACACGACTTCACTCTGGGGACCGATCACCTTGATGGTGTCGGTTACGGCAATACCTGGTACGGCCGCTTCCCAATTTTCGGTCGCTTCCAGAGCGCGCCCGATCAGAGCCCCGGCTGCAAAAGGACGGGCCGCATCGTGAATCAGGACGTGAGCGGGGGCGAACTCAAGGAGAGTTTCCAGCCCATTGCGAACTGAATCCTGGCGCGTTTCTCCGCCATGGGCCACGGGGAGCAGGCGCCCAGTCAGCTCATCGGGGAGCGCGGCGATACTTTTCCGATAGAGGTCCTGATCGTCCGGGTGGATCACCGCGAGCGTTCGTTCGATTCCCGGATGACGAAGGAAGGCTTCCAGAGTGAGGGCGAGCACGGGTTTTCCACCCACGAACCGGTATTGCTTGGGGATTCCCTCGCCGGCTCTCGACCCACGTCCTGCGGCAACGATTAGAGCGGCGACTGACATCGGGCGGGTTCTCCACGGCACGCGTTCTCCTAAGCGTGACTTGAAAATAAGGCAAATTTCTCTGGTGGGGACTTGCGCTCGGCACTGTAATGGCTAGTAAATAGGCATAATGAAACTTGATCAAAAAATAGGCGAAGATGTGCAGGTGGGGCCGATCAAGGTCGATGCCCCGGCAGTACTCGCGCCGCTCTCCGGAGTCACGGACGTGGTCTTCCGGCGCATCGCGAAGCGCTTGGGAGCGGGGCTTGTCGTTTCGGAAATGGTCGCGTCCGATGAACTGGTTCAAGGATCTGAGGAGGCACAACTCCGGGCCGAGGGTGCGGGAATCGAACCCCATGTCGTCCAGTTGGCTGGCTGCGAACCTCGCTGGATGGCCGAAGGAGCCAAGGTCGCCGAGGCAGCAGGGGCCCGGATCATCGATATCAATATGGGCTGCCCCGCCAAGCGAGTCATCGGAGGCTACTCGGGCTCCGCTCTGATGCGCGATCTCGACCATGCATGCCGCCTGATTGAGGCGACCGTCCAAGCCGTCTCTGTGCCCGTGACAGTGAAGATGCGGCTCGGGTGGGACCACACCTCCCCGAATGCCCCGGAACTTGCCCGGCGAGCAGAGGGGCTTGGCGTCAAGGCGGTGACGGTACACGGTCGGACACGCCAGCAATTCTACAAGGGACAGGCCGATTGGACGGCCATCGCACCCGTTGTGCAGGCCGTCAGCATTCCCGTGATCGCCAATGGCGATATCGGCTCTCTCGAAGATGCCAACAAATGCCTCACCCTCTCCAGGGCCAAGGCCGTGATGATCGGCCGTTCGGCTGTCGGCCGTCCGTGGATCGTCGGCCAGATCGGCGCCGCTCTCCAGGGAAAGACGATCCCTGAGCCAACTCCAGGCGAGAAGACGGAATTGGTGTTGGAGCATTATGACGGGCTGCTTTCGCTCTATGGCGCGAAGGTCGGGGTTCGGCATGCCCGCAAACATCTTGCGGCCTATGCCGATGCAGCGATCGAGGCCGGTTTCCACGTCGCTCAGAATGTTCGGACCGGGTTGGTCACGTCGGATGATCCAGCGGCCGTCATATCGCTGTTGCGCTCCCTCTATATCCATCAGGCTCAGGAAGCGGCATGACAGTGGCGATTAACGACCTCATCATGAATGCGTTGCCGCTGCCGGTCCTGACCATTGGCAGGGAACACAGCATCGCCCATGCCAACGCTGCAGCAGAGGCATTTTTCGAAGTGAGCCTGCGCAAGATGCAGCGCCAGAAGCTCACCGACTTTCTTCCTTTCGGCTCTCCGGTTCTGTCCCTCGTGGAGGATGTCCGACAGAGGGGCGCAAGCGTCAGCGAACACCGTGTCGATATCGGCAGCCCGCGTCTGGGGCCAGAGCGAATCGTAGATGTTTTCGCAACGCCGCTAGGTGACGACAGCGACAACGTGGTTGTGATGCTGCAGGAGCGCACGATCGCCGACAAGATGAACCGGCAGCTCACCCATCGTGGAGCAGCCAGATCGATCACGGCGCTTGGTGCATTGCTGGCACACGAGATCAAGAATCCACTCTCAGGCATTCGAGGCGCTGCGCAGCTCCTTGAACAATCGGCAGATGAGAACGACAGGCTCCTCACCCGTTTGATCTGCGATGAGACGGATAGAATCGTGAAGCTCGTCGAACGTATGGAGCTCTTCGGCGAGGAGCGGCCGGTCGAGCGCGGTCCCGTGAACATTCACGGTGTCCTCGATCATGTGAAGCGCCTTGCCCAATCCGGCTTTGCCCGTCACATCCGCTTCGTCGAGAACTACGATCCTTCCTTGCCGCCTGTGTTGGGAAATAGGGACCAACTGATCCAGGTCATCTTGAATCTTGTGAAGAATGCTGCCGAAGCCGTTGGGATCGATGCGACGGATGGGGAGATCACGTTATCCACGGCATTCCGGACTGGTGTCAGGCTGCAAGTGCCAGGATCGCAGGAACGTGTGAGCCTGCCTATCGAGTTGAGCGTCAGCGATAACGGCCCCGGAATTCCTCCGGAACTGATGAGCGATCTTTTCGATCCCTTCGTCACCACCAAGGTTCAGGGCAGTGGCCTGGGTTTGGCGTTGGTGGCGAAGATCGTCGGCGATCACGGTGGCATCATCGAATGCGAACCCGCGCCGAGACGAACGACTTTCCGAATTCTCCTGCCCATGCATCGCGCCACCTCTGGCAGTGATGCAGATATGTGAGGCTAAGACATGCCAAGCGGACAAATTCTTCTCGCCGACGATGATGCCGCCATCAGGACTGTCCTGAACCAAGCCCTGTCCAGGGCAGGATATGAGGTCCGCTCCACCAGCAATGCGGCAACGCTCTGGCGCTGGGTGGCCCAAGGGGAGGGCGACATCATCATTACCGATGTGATGATGCCTGACGAGAATGCCTTTGATCTCCTCCCGCGCATCAAGAAGCTGCGGCCGGAACTTCCCATCATCGTCATGAGCGCACAGAACACGTTCATGACAGCCATCAAGGCTTCCGAGCGCGGTGCATACGAGTACCTGCCGAAGCCTTTCGATCTCAAGGAATTGGTCGCGGTCGTAGGACGCGCGCTCTCCCGTCCTCGGACGGCTGTATCCAGCGCGAGCCCTGTTGAGAACGAGGATATTCCCCTGGTCGGGCGCTCCCATGCCATGCAGGAAATCTATCGGGCCTTGGCCCGTCTGATGCCGACGGATCTCACCGTGATGATCACGGGCGAGTCCGGCACGGGCAAGGAACTCGTTGCGAAAGCGCTGCACGATTACGGCAAGCGTCGCCAAGGTCCGTTCGTGGCCGTGAACATGGCGGCCATTCCACGTGAACTCATCGAATCCGAACTCTTCGGTCATGAGAAGGGGGCTTTTACCGGAGCCACCGCCCGCAACACCGGGCGCTTCGAGCAGGCCGAGGGCGGCACGCTCTTCCTGGATGAAATCGGCGATATGCCCATGGAGGCGCAGACCCGTCTCCTCCGGGTCCTTCAGCAGGGCGAGTACACGACGGTTGGCGGCAGGGTGCCGATCAAGACCAATGTCCGCATCGTCGCGGCGACGAACAAGGACTTGCGGGTGCTTATCCAGCAGGGCCTGTTCAGGGAGGATCTTTATTTCCGCCTCAACGTCGTCCCTCTGCGCCTGCCACCTCTTCGCGAGAGGGTGGAGGATATCCCGGATCTCGCCCGGCACTTCTTTACGCTCGTGGAAAAGGAGGGCCTTTCGCGCAAGCAACTCGATGTGGAGGCTATGGATCGCCTGAAGCGGTACCGTTGGCCCGGAAACGTCCGTGAACTGGAAAATCTTGTTCGGCGCCTGGCGGCGCTCTATCCCCAGGACACGATCACCGGCGCCATCATCGATGCCGAACTCGATTCCCAACCTCTCCTGCCGTCCCAACCAGCCGGCAAGCCAGCTACACAGGCACAGCAGAGTTCGGAAGGGCTTTCCGAGGCTGTCGAGCGGCACTTGGCGGAGTATTTCTCGGGGTTCCGCGATAACTTGCCGCCTCCGGGCCTCTATCACCGGATCCTGCGGGAGATCGAAGGTCCTCTGATCGGCGCAGCCTTGGCTGCAACCCGAGGTAATCAGATCCGAGCCGCCGAGCTCCTCGGGGTCAATCGCAACACCTTGCGCAAAAAGGTGCGTGATCTGGAGCTCATGGTGGTTCGAACCAATCGCTCCTGAGGCGATAGCTGTAATAATTTGACCACAGTGTTGTGTTGGTGCATCACCCTTTAAAGGGTGCTGGATCGAAGCACCCGGTTTTGTGGGGCTTCACGTCTTGACCGACCAGAGCATCAATGAACAGCGCCAGGGGGCCGAACAGGCCCAGGGTGGCCTAGGCTGGCTAGGCTATGTTGCCGTTCTGGCGGCTCTGGGCTCGGCCCTCACGACCTTTCTGGTGCTTGCCGGCGCGACGCCCATTCTGCCGACGCATAATGTTGTCGTCTGGCTGTTTATCCTGAACGGAATCCTGATCGTCCTGCTTCTCGGCATTGTTGCCTGGCAGGCGCGAAAACTGGTGCGTGAACACCGTGCAGGAGCTGCTGCTGCCGGTCTGCATGTCAGAATCGTCGGCCTCTTCAGCCTTGTTGCTGTCCTGCCCGCAATCCTTGTCGCCGGCGTCGCAACCGTGACCCTGGAGCGAGGCCTGGATCCCTGGTTTACCGGCTCACTTAAGGAGCTGATGACCAATACAGTTGAGATCGCGCGCTCCTATCGGGAAATGCAGTGCAGAACGCTGGCGCGTGAGACGCAGCTGATGGCCGCAGATCTCAATCGTGCCAAGGTCCTCTATGACGCGGATCGCAAACTATTCCGGGAGTTCATGAATTCCCGTGCCGTCTTCCTCGGCTTTCCCTTGGCCGTGATCCTTGAGCCCGACGGTACGGTTGTCGAACGAATAGAGGCCAAGAAGCTCGAAGGCGTTCCTGACGCGAAACCGGAGGATCTCCAGGAGGCGAGCAATGAGGCTCTCTGCCTGATTCCGCGAACCGGCAACATCTTTCGTTCCGTCCTTAAGCTCGAGGCGCATGGAGGGCGCATTCTCTATATCGCGAGAGAGGTCGATCCACGTGCCATCGAGTTCCCGCCTGTGGCTGAAGCTGGGGTTGCACTGTATGAGGCTCTCGACCAGAAGAAGGCAGGCATCCAGATTGCCTTCGCCTCCATGTTCACTCTCATTGCACTCATCGTGCTTCTCTCGGCCATTTGGTTCGGATTGAACTTCGCAAACCGTCTCGTTGCGCCTGTCCGGCGGCTGATCCATGCGACAGACCAAGTGGCGACCGGCAATTTCTATGTTCAGGTCCCTGTGAAACGCGGCGAGGGCGATCTCGGCCACCTGGGCGAGACCTTCAACAAGATGACGTCGGAGTTGCGCCGTCAGCATGATGGTCTGACAGCCGCCAGTGAAGTGATCGACCGTAGGCGACGCTTTACAGAGGCTGTCTTGGCAGGTGTGTCGGCGGGCGTTATCGGCATCAACGCACGAGGCCTGATCACGATCGTGAACCCCTCTACGGAAGCGCTGCTCCAGACATCCCGCGAGGAATTGGTTGGCCGCCCGATTACTGAAGTGCTGCCTGAGGTGACCAAACTCCTTCTGGAGATGATTCAGGGGCGCCAGCGCCTGATGCAAGAGCAAATCCAGATTTCCCGGAAAGGGAAGGAGCGGACCATTAACGTGCGCGTGACCAGCGAGCAAACGCGCAACGACAAACGCGATCTCGTGATCACGCTCGATGATATTACGGATCTTGTCGTTGCGCAGCGCACGTCCGCTTGGGCTGACGTGGCAAGGCGCATCGCGCACGAGATCAAAAATCCCCTGACCCCAATCCAGCTCTCGGCCGAGCGTATCCGCAGGAAGTACGGCAAAGTCATCACCACCGATCGCGAGGTATTCGATCAGTGTACCGACACGATCGTGCGGCAGGTGGATGATATCAAGCGCATGGTCGATGAGTTCTCATCCTTTGCGCGCATGCCGAAGCCCACTATCGGGCAAGAGGATCTGGCCGCGACCATTCGCCAAGTCGTCTTTATGATGCGGATCGCGCACCCCGAGATTGAATTTGTCGATCAGTTTCCTTCTGAGCCCGTCGTTGCGCCCTTCGACCGACGTCTCATCTCGCAAGCGGTCACGAACATCGTCAAGAATGCGACCGAGGCTATCGCCGCCGTTCCCGAGAATGAGCGTGGCCAGCCGCAAATCACTGTGACGCTGGATGACACGCATCCCGATTACCTGATCCTTGCGGTGACCGATAACGGCAAGGGTTTCCCGGTCGAGGGGCGACAAAGATTGCTGGAGCCATATATGACGACCCGCGAAGGTGGTACCGGATTGGGCCTCCCAATCGTCGCGAAAATTTTGGAAGACCATGGGGGAGGTATGGACCTTGTCGATAACCCCGCAGGACGGGGCGGACAGGTTCGGATGTGGATCCCGAAGACGAAGCAGGTTGCTGAAGAGGTCTCTGCTGCCTCGGATCGCAACGAAACGAGCAGAGCAAGCCTATGAGCGCTGATATTCTCGTCGTCGACGACGAAGTCGACATTCGTGAGCTTGTGGCCGGCATCCTCGAAGATGAGGGCCATCGCACACGTACGGCTGGAACCTCGGATGAGGCCTTGGCGACTATCGAGGCACGACGTCCGCATCTCGTCTTTCTCGATATTTGGCTGCAGGGCAGTCGTCTCGACGGCCTGCAGGTGCTGGAGATTATCAAGGCGCAACATCCCGATTTGCCCGTTGTGATGATTTCAGGACATGGCAACATCGAAACGGCGGTTTCAGCCATTAAGGCCGGGGCCTATGATTTCATCGAAAAGCCGTTCAAGGCCGACCGCCTTGTTCTCGTGGCGGAGCGTGCTCTTGAAGCATCTCGTCTCAAGCGAGAAGTGCGTGATCTGCGATCCCGCTCGGTTCAGGCGAACCGCATCGCAGGCAAATCGATCGTCATCAATCAGCTGCGGCAGGCTGTGGAGCGAGCTGCGCCGACCAATGCACGCATTCTGATTACCGGCGCCCCAGGCTCCGGCAAGGAGTTGACGGCCCGCACCATTCACAGCATGTCCACCCGAGCCAATGGCCCCTTTGTGGCGATGACGGCTGCAACCATCACACCTGAAACGATGGAAGCCGAACTCTTCGGCACCGAAGGCGGGGAGGGTGGAGGACGTCGTGTCGGTGCCCTTGAGGAGGCTCACGGCGGCACACTTTATATTGACGAAATTGCGGATATGCCGCGGGAGACGCAGAATCGAATCCTACGGGTTCTCGTGGATCAGAACTTCCAGCGCGTGGGTGGTACGACCCGCGTTCATGTGGATGTTCGTATTATTTCCTCGTCTAGCCGCGACCTGCCCTCTGAAATTGCAGCCGGAAACTTCCGCGAAGATCTCTTCCATCGCCTTGGCGTTATTCCGATCCGTGTGCCGTCGCTGGCAGAAAGGCGCGAGGATGTGCCGGAGCTGATTGAATTCTTCATGGACCAGATCTCGTCTACCACGGGTCTGCCGAAGCGCCGGATCGCGGAGGATGCCATGGCGGTTCTGCAGTCTCATGACTGGCCGGGCAACGTTCGCCAGCTTCGCAACAATGTTGAACGTTTGATGATTCTCAGCTCTGGAGATCCGGATGCGGAGATTACAGCTGACATGCTGCCATCGGAAATCGGAACCCTTGTGCCGACGACCCCGGGTGGAGCAGGGGGGGAGAAGCTCATGAGCCTGCCCCTGAGAGAGGCGCGCGAGATCTTCGAGAGGGAGTATCTCTTGGCGCAGATCGCTCGCTTCAGCGGCAACATCTCCCGAACTGCAGAGTTCATTGGGATGGAGCGCTCGGCCCTTCACCGGAAGCTGAAATCGCTTGGTATTGGCAGCTAAAGGCCGTCTTCTCGCTCGCGAGAGGATTGTTTGAGAAGCAGGCTTAACCTTTTGCAAACCCTCATCCACGGAAAATATGCTTCTAAGGGGGTAGAACGGTCGAGGCCCTCTTGCCGAATGGTCAACTTCGCCCTGTAATATGCATGCCGGTTAACGACCGCACGATAGCGGACAACCATATACAAGCGGCCCAATAGCCAAGACCGGCGGTGATGGGCTGGCGAGGCAACTTCAATGGCGGGCGATCGCGCGCAAAATCTGCAGGACACCTTTCTCAATTACGTCCGGAAGCAGAAGATTCCCCTGACGATATTCCTTGTGAACGGCGTAAAACTTCAGGGCGTCGTCACCTGGTTCGACAATTTCTGCGTTCTCCTGCGCAGGGACGGTCATTCTCAGCTGGTTTACAAACACGCCATTTCCACCATCATGCCCGGACAGCCCGTCCAATTGTTCGACCAGATCGACGAGGCTGGCGAAAAGGCTTGAGGTGACTGAACCACGCACTCCGGGGGAACACCGTCTCGCAGAACTGGCCGAACCTGAAAAAGAGGTCGCTGCCGGCACCAGGACGCTCGTGGTCGGCCCCTATCTGACCCGCAAACGCCGGCTAGGTGCGGGCGATCCCGAAGGTGAGGCATCCAACCCTCGTCCGCCGGAAGCGCGGTTGGACGAGGCTTCCGGGCTTGCGTTGGCCATTGACTTATCCGTTGTTCAATCCTTGATCGCTCCACTCTCATCACCCCGTCCTGCCACCTATATCGGCAGCGGCAAGGTTGACGAGCTGGCAGCCCTGATCCGGGCCGAGGAGATCGGCCTTGTTGTTATGGATTGTGCGTTGAGCCCTGTGCAGCAGCGCAATCTGGAGAAGGCCTGGGGTGCCAAGGTCATCGACAGAACCGGCTTAATCCTCGAGATATTCGGACGGCGCGCCCGCACGAAAGAGGGCACGCTTCAAGTCGAGCTGGCGCACCTGTCTTATCAGAAGGGCCGCCTGGTTCGGTCCTGGACCCATCTTGAGCGTCAGCGCGGTGGCTTCGGCTTTCTCGGCGGCCCTGGTGAAACGCAGATCGAGGCAGACCGGCGGCTGATCCAGGAACGGATGAACCGGATCGAGCGGGACCTCGAAAGCGTTGTCAAAACCCGGTCGCTGCACCGGACCAGCCGGAGGAGGGTGCCTTATCCGATCGTGGCTCTCGTGGGCTACACCAACGCCGGCAAATCGACGCTTTTCAATCGCATGACGCGGGCAGAAGTGCTGGCCGAAAACATGCTGTTCGCCACCCTCGATCCGACGACGCGCGCAATCGACCTTCCACACGGTGAAAAGGCGATCCTATCCGATACGGTCGGCTTCATCTCTGACCTGCCGACCATGTTGGTGGCCGCCTTCCGGGCGACCCTTGAAGACGTGGTCGAGGCGGATGTTCTGCTGCACGTCAGGGACGTCTCTCACGGCGAGACGGAAGCCCAGGCAGGGGATGTGGCGGTGGTCCTGCGTGAGCTTGGTATTGACCCTGACGATACTCGGAGGATCATCGAGGTTTGGAACAAAGCCGACCTGCTCTCGCCTGAGGACCGCGAACGGCTGACGACCACCTCTCATCGCAGCGGTGTGGAGCTACGGCCCATTCTGATTTCGGCACTGACCGGGGAGGGTGTGCACGAACTTCTCGAAACCATCGAGCAGCACCTTGCCATGGGCAGGAAGGCCTATGAGGTCGATGTGGCTCCCGAGGACGGACGGGGCTTGGCATGGCTCCATGAGAACACGGAAATTCTGGAGCGCAGGACCATGGAGAATGGCCATACCCTCCTTCAAGTGCGCCTCGTCGCGGGCAAGGAGCCCCGTTTTCTGAACCGCTTCCCGACTGCCAGAGTGATTTAGGGATTCCGCTCGGCAAGCTTTGCCCGAACCCAGAGCTCTTCCATCTCCTCCAGCGAGGCGTCATGCAAGCTGCGCCCTTGGTTCTGGAGCCCCTCCTCGACGGCCCCGAAGCGGCGCTCGAACTTTGCATTCGTACGCCTCAGCGCTGCTTCCGGATCGATTTCGAAGTGGCGTGCGAGATTGGCGACAGAGAACAGAAGATCGCCGATTTCATCCTCGATGCGCTCTCTCTTTCCAGTTGAGTATGCGTCTTTAACTTCCTCTAATTCTTCATGGATTTTCCCGATTACCTGCTCTGGATCTGGCCAATCGAAGCCGACTTTCGCAGCCTTGGTCGTCAGCTTTTGAGCGCGGGTCAGTGCAGGCAGAGCCGTTGGAACTCCGCCGAGAAAGCCGGCTTCATGGGCCTCTGGCGACAATCCCATCTTTTCCCGAACTTGTCGGCGTTCGGCCTTTTCCGCTCTCTTGATCTCATCCCAGAGCGCTTTCACCTGTTTCGGCGCCAGATCCTTGGTTTCACCGAATACATGAGGGTGACGGCGGATCAACTTGCGGGTGATGGCCTCAACGACATCCGGGAAAGCGAAGACACCTTTTTCTTCGGCCATGCGGGCATGGAACACGACCTGAAGCAGCAGATCGCCCAGCTCATCCTTAAGATTGGCCAGATCGCCACGCTCGATGGCATCCACGACCTCATAGGCCTCTTCAAGCGTGTAGGGCGCGATGGATGAGAAATCCTGCTCCAGGTCCCAGGGGCAACCTGTCTCGGGCGTCCGCAGGGCCGCCATGATCTCCAGGAGCCGTGCGATATCAGAAGAAGGCTTCATTGCGGATTTCCTTGCACGCGGTGGCGCTACATAACCCGATTCCGGTGGGGAATCAGGATAAAAGATGTTCAACGAATCTCAGTCACGTGGAGAAGAGACATGAAAGCACGGATCAAATGGGTCGACGGCATGATGTTCGTTGGGGAATCTGGCAGTGGGCATGCCGTGGTGATGGATGGTGCCCCGGAATATGGTGGGCGTAATCTCGGAATTCGCCCCATGGAAATGCTGCTGATCGGCTTAGGCGGGTGCACAGCCTTCGACGTGGTGCAGATCCTGCGCAAGAGCCGCGAACAGGTCAGTGATTGCGAGGTCGAGGTTTCGGCCGAGCGGGCCGAGACGGATCCCAAGGTCTTCACCGCGATCCATGTCGATTACCGCGTTAAGGGTCGCAATCTGGCACCGGCAAAGGTCGAACGCGCCATTGAGCTCTCCAAGGAAAAATATTGCTCGGCATCGATCATGCTGGGCGCCGTTGCCAAGATCACTCACAGCTGGACAGCCCTCGACGAGGCCACAGAGGCTGAAGCAGCTTCGTAAGGGTGAGACTGAGGGAGGGCCACATCAGATGCCCGGTCTGCGGCCCTTCTGCGAATTTCGATTGAGATTGGGATGGACCAATCGTTGAAACGCCAGAAATATGGGACTGGATTCAGGTGCCGTGGCGGCGTCGGGTCTTCCCGAGCAGAGTCTGAAGCGTCGCTTCAAGGCCGCGACGGGAACGACGCGCATCAACCACGTACTGCACCAACCTGCGCTTCATCACCTCCAGACTGAACGGACGCGCGCTGAAGGTGCAGGTCGAGGGGCAGCTCGAGTGTACAGCGCAGACCCGAGGGCTCGAAGTCTAGCTTGACCGTGCCTTGCAGATCATGGGTCACGCTGCGCTTGATCAGTCGGGTGCCGAAGCTGCGTTTGACAGGCGGCGTAACAGCCGGCCCCCCGCTCTCGATCCAATCGATCTGGAGAACGTTGCCCAGGCCGGAGCGCGTTTCCTCGATAGTCCAATGCACCGTCACCCGACCCTGTCCAGGAGATAACGCGCCGTACTTTGCTGCATTGGTCGTCAGTTCATGCAGGACCAGGCCAAGTGCAAGCCCGACCCGCGGCTCCAGCATGATGTCCGGACCTCCCAGGCGAACCCGGCTGGCCGCGTCACCACTGTAGGGTGTCAGCTCCTGCCGGATCAGCTCGTGCAGGCAGACTCCGGTCCAAGAGTGGCGTGTCAGAAGGTCGTGCGCCTTGCTCAGGGCCAGAAGCCGGGGTTCGAAATTTCCGGCGAAGGTCGAGAGATCCGCTGCCGACCGGAGGGTTTGGGTGGCAATCGACTGCACGGTGGCCAGCGTGTTCTTCACACGATGGTTCAGCTCGTCAATCAACAGTCTCTGCTGTTCCTCGGCTCGCTTACGCTCACTGATATCGACCAGCATGTTGACCGCACCGACAATGTGACCGTCAGCATCCCGTAGCGGTGTCGGGAACGGGATGAAGGGAACACGGGTTCCGTCCGGGCGCTCGGCCACAGCCTCGGCACCGCGGATCGGAATACCCTCTCGTAGGGAAACGGCCATTGGACATTGGTCATGGGGCAGGAGGCGGCCATCCGGGGTGTAGAGGCGCCAGCTCACGCACCATTCATCCGTGCCAAGGACCGGAGTACGTCCGGAAAATGCGACGGCGGCCTGGTTGTAGTAGGTGATCCGGCCCTGCGCGTCGGTGGTATAAACGGCGGCGGGGAGCGCCTCCAGCAGGTCACGAACCGAACGCTCGCTCTCGCGCAAGCGCTCCTCCGCACGCAGCCGCTCGGTGATGTCCTCGATTACCCGAATGCCATACCTGAACCGCCCATCCTGATCGAGCACGGACGAGCTGAGGACGTTGACGAACACCATTCCGCCATCCTTGTGGCAAAATCGCTTCTGCGTCGCGTATTGCTTGACCTCGCCGCGAACCTGGCGACCGAAGCTGTCCGCATCGATCTGCCGATCCTCGGGATAGGTCAGCTCGATGAAGGAGCGTCCGAGGAGTTCATCGGGCGCATAGCCGATGAGGGCCGAGAGAGCGGCGTTGACCCGAGCAAACCGCCCTTGCGCATCCACCTCGGCGATGCCCACAGGGGCTTGGTCATAGGTGATGGCCAGACGCTGCTGGCTTTCGCGCAGAGCCTCGTCGGCCTTGAACTGCTCGGTGACGTCGACAGTAAAGCAGCGGGTGTTGCGGAACACGCCGTCGTGAAACTGGACGCTTGACGTGATCTGAACATGCTTGATCGAGCCGTCCTTCGCCTTCAGGCGGGCTGGGTACTTGTCGAGCCTCTCACCGCGGGACAGGCGCCGGAGAATGTCCGTGATCACTGGTGCGTCGGCATGAAAGTCGGCGATGGGGCGTCCGATATATTCGTCTGCCGTGTAGCCGAGGAGGTCGAGCTCAGCTTGGTTGGCGCGCAGGATCGTCCCATCCGCGCCAACGAGATGCAGCCCCACGGCCCCGTTCTCGAAGAAGTCCTCGAGATCCTGCCGGCTCTGGCGCAACTCGGTCTCCATAGCCTTCCGGTCGGAAATGTCCTGGAAGCAGTTGATCGCTCCAAGGACGCCGCCCTCGTCGTCCAGCAGCGGGTCTATGTGAACCAGGATGATGCGGTGGCTTCCGTCTGGACGCTCGACGACGACCTCCTGCCCGTGCGCCGACTGCCCCGTGCGAAGGACCACCGCCATCGGCGTCTCGGCGTGTGGGAGCGGGTACCCGTCGGGGTGATAGAGACGGTGGGAACCGCAGTAGCGCTCGCCATTCTCCCCAGGACGGGGGCCGCGTCCCCATAGATCGGCGGCCAAGCGATTGTAGCGCAGAATGCTCCCATCCGCCGCGCAGAGATACATGGCCGTGGGCATAGCATCCAGCACCGCCTGACTGACGGTGGCGAGTTCCTGGAAGATGGACGGGGGCAAAGGAGCGATAGAGGGCAGGGCGGCCGCGGTCATCAAGGTTGAGCTTTCATTGGGCTAAATTGCCTCCCGTGAACGCACACACCAAAGGCTAACCGATACAACGCCCCTGATGGGGATACGTTCCGGTCTGCATTCTGCATGCGGTGCCATTGGCATAATTATCCTAAAACTGGTTGATGAGTCTGCGACAGGGCGTTCTCGGCGGCTCCGGTAATCCGGTCAATTTCGCTTCTTCGATTTCCGCATTCCGTCGCCGCACTTTGCAAGGAATGCCTGCCCGCCTATTCCCGCGCGTGACTCATTGCGCCTGAAAAATGACTATCCCGGCCAGAGAACAGGATTCGCGGTGTCGGCGCAACGAGGCCGCCATTGGCAATGCCGTTCGATTTCATGGAGGAATATCTGACGGGTCGCACCGACCTCGAGCCAAACGGGCCATTGTTGCAGATCCTGGATAGCCACCGGCAAAAAGGTACGTGGAGCCTGATCCACACGCATGAGAGATAAACGGCGGCGCCCGGAATTGGCTTTCCGTCAAACCGCTCGATCTCCGCGAAGCCTGCACATCGGGATCGGGAATCACCGCGGGTTGTCCTGCAGGCGTTGCTCGGTGTACACAACCCGGGTTCAACAGACTCGGTCGGGCGCAAGCTCTGGATGACCTGTAGGCGGGCCTGAGGGATGGCCTGGTGCGGATTGCCACCAGCAAGGGAAAACTTGCAAGCGGCGGTTAGGAGCAGAGCAGGGCGTTTAAAATCCTTTTCGCTTTGAATGGCTCAATTCGAGTGAAGATTCAGCCTTCCTCCATTTCTCTCAAATATCAAATTCGCATAAGATATATTATGGAACTGAACTCTATGGGGGCAGGCAGTGTCTTTGCGTCACAGATGCCATCTCCTTAGCGCGCCTTTCCAGCCTAGGCCGGATGGTCGAGTTGAATTCGAATCTCGTCTGATCGTGTATGGCATTCGGCATGAAATCTCGCGTGCCTGCACTCTCTTGGACGCCAGACACACTAAATGATTTTCGAAACCATTGAAGCCGCACGGGCATCCTCCGCAAAAGGCGCAAGATACATTCACGTCATTGGGCTCGCCTTAGCCGTGCTGCTCCTGATCAAGATGGTCCAGATTTCCAGTCTAACCCAAGGTGCCGCTCCTCGTCCTTTGGTCGATTTCGATGTCTTTCACATCGTCGCCCAGATGGTCTGGCGTGGCGAAATCAAGCAGGCTTATCATTTCACCACCATGCTTGAAGTCCAGAGGGCGGCTTCCGGCACCGAATCCTTCATGCCCTGGACCTATCCGCCGCAATTCGATTTGATCATTGCGCCGCTGGCCTTTCTACCTCGCGGGCTGGCCTACGGCCTTTTCACTGTGGGAACCTTTGTCGCCTATCTGGCAACCCTGAAAAGGATTGCAGGCGAGCACCTGCCTCTGACCCTGGTCGTTCTTTTTCCGGCGATAACCATTACGATTGCCTGCGGACAGAATGGATTTCTCACTGGAACACTTATCGGCCTTACCTGTCTTGGCCTTCAAAGCAACCAAAGAGTTGCCGGGCTGCCGCTGGGATTGATGGTGATCAAGCCTCATCTCGCCATCGCCTTCGCCGCCTATACCTTGCTTTCTCGACGCTGGGGCGTGGCTGCTTTAGCCGGGGCAATTGTCATAGCAACATCCCTTCTTGTGACGGTCCTGTTCGGAGCGGATATCTGGGCAGCCGTGCTGTCCGGCGCGAAGGAAGCCCGGGTTTATCTGGAGCATGGAATGTACCCATTGTTCCGGATGGTCTCGATTTATGCAGCTCTTTACACTCTTGGCCTGCCAGCCAATGCGGCCTTTGTCGCGCAGTTCCTGGTCGCAGCAATCTCACTGGCGATGATTGTTCATGCCGTTTATCGCCGGATGCAGCTCCGGCAGGTGCTCGGCTTAACGGCGATCGCATCCCTCCTGGTCAGCCCCTATGCTTATGACTATGACCTGCCGATCTACGGAATTGGGCTTGCCCTCCTCCTGCCCGACCTCCTCCGTCTGGCGAAGGAGAATGAGCGGCTCACCCTGTATGGGCTCAGTTTTGTCACAGGTCTTTTCGGTTTGGTGCAATCATTCCGGCAGGAGACCTTGTACGGCTCGCATGGAGCGGAGTCTATCGTTGCCGGGCACTCCAGCCATCTCTCGATCGCCGGCCTGACGCTCGTCGCGCTCCTGGGCCTGTGCTGGCATATTCTGCAGCGCGACCGCAGCAGCAAGCTCAGTATGAGCGACAGTGTCTAACAGTCGGCATTCGCAACCTAATCGATTGCGATCTGCATACCGTCATAAGCCGGCTCTACCTGCGGAGGCAGCTCGCTGCGCAGAGTCTCGTAGTCAAGATCCGTATGCAGGTTTGTCAGGATGGCACGTTTCGGCCGCACCTTCGCGATCAGCTCCAGCGCTTCGGCAACAGAGAAATGCGTCGGGTGCGGCGTGTAGCGCAAAGCGTCGATGATCAGGGCATCGAGACCTTCGAGATAACCAAGGCTCTCCTCTGGCATGTGGCTGACGTCGGGGGCATAGGCCACGTTGCCGAACCTGAAGCCCAAGGCTTCGATGTCGCCATGAATCATTCTGAACGGCATCGCCTCAACCGGACCGGCCGGCCCTGGTATGGTGATCATGACGCCGGGCTTCAGGTGACGCATTTCCAGGATCGGCGGATAGCCGCTTCCGGCCGGCGCCTCGAAGCAATATCCAAACCGGATCTGCAGCAACTCTCCGGTCATCCGGTCGGCATAAACGGGGATCCGCTTATGCATGACGATCGCCAGCGGACGCAGATCGTCAATGCCGTGAATATGATCGGCATGCTCATGGGTATACAGAACAGCATCCAGACGCCTCACGTCGATGCTCAGTAGCTGATCGCGGAGATCCGGTGTCGTATCCACCAGAACGCTCGTTGCAGCGCCAGCCGTTGCCCTCTCGACAAGAATCGAACAGCGACGACGGCGATTTTTGGGATTCTTTGGATCGCATGCTCCCCAACCGACGCCTACGCGCGGCACTCCTGCCGAAGAACCGCAGCCCAATATGGTTAATTTCAGCGTCATGATGCGTGCGCCTGCTCCCGAGCGGTATCGGCCTGCGCGGCCTTGGAAAACAGACGATAGAAGTTGTCGGTCGTGATCCGGGCAATATCACTCTCGGTCACGCCGATAACGTCAGCCAAAACATGGGCTGTGTGCGTCACATAGGCCGGCTCATTGGTCTTGCCTCTGAACGGTACCGGAGCGAGATAGGGCGCGTCTGTCTCCACCAGCAGGCGGTCACGGGGCGTGGCAGCCGCGACCCGGCGGATCTCTTCCGAATTCTTGAAAGTCAGGATACCGGAAAAGGAGACGTAGAGCCCCAGTTCGACGCCGACCTGAGCGAGCTTTTCACCTGAGGAGAAGCAGTGGAGCACTGCGCTGAACCGCCCTCGCCTCATTTCATCCGACAAGATCTCGATCATGTCCTCGTCGGCGTTGCGCGCATGAATGACGAGCGGAAGGCCAGTTTCGCGCGCAGCCTCGATATGAGTGCTAAAGACTTTCCGCTGCACATCCCGAGGGCTCTTGTCGTAATGGTAATCGAGGCCTGCCTCTCCAATGGCGACACAGCGTGGATGGGCTGAGAGCTCGACCAGGCGCTTTGCCGGCACGTCCGGCTCCTCAGCTGCATTGTGCGGATGGGTCCCTACCGTGAAGAAGACATTGCCATGCGCCTCGGCTAGGGCCTGATAGGTCTCATAGCGCGCCACATGGGTCGAGATCGTGACCATCCGGCCCACCCCAGCGGCTGTGGCGGCCGCCAGAATATCGGGAAGGCGGGCCTGAAGATCCGGAAAATCCAGGTGGCAATGGCTGTCGACCAACATCGGTGAAAGCGCCCTCCTCCGAGGCCGTTAACTCTTTGGGCTCCATAGATCGGATTGATTGCTTCGTCTAGCGACCAACATTTTTTGCTGTGGCGACCGGCTCCTCGTCCTCTCGAGCCTCCGTATGTCGCATCGTGCGAAGCTTCTCCTGATTTCGGACAACGTGGGCCTCCCACACTTCCTGAGGCGGCACGACAGGAATCGTCAGGCACACGCTTTGGGCGGGCAGGACATGGCACCAATCCTCGATAAGCTTTTTGTAGCAACGCCCCACGGGACGGATATTGCGATCAAGGTCATAGAGGCCCACTGGGGTGGGACGGTTGTTCTCCTCACGGAGGGCCACATCCCAATCCATCTGGTCCGTCAGGGAGTACCAGGTGAAGCCGACGATCGGCACACCGGTGTTGCGTACCAAGAGAACGTTGGCCCATTGTTTCCAGAGCCAGTCGACGGCCTCGTCACCCCTTGGACCTTCCATCAGGTTCGTTTCGGTGTGCATGACGGGGAGTTTGTAGCGGTCGTAGTACTGTCGCGTGATCTCATCATAGCCGAAAACATCGCCTGCAGAGGCCGTCGTGCCATCCGCTCGGACGCGATGCTCATTCGTGACGTAGTAATCGTTCCCCATGATGCTATGGTGGCGCAGGGATGATCGGTTGAGGAAGAAATGGTATTCCTCCCGGGTCATTCCGCCATCCATCAGGAACTCGTACATCTCCGAGTCCACGCGGCGGCCATAATTCAGATCGAGCGAGAGAAACCGCCGGGCATTCATGATCTCGGCAGGCTTGATGGCTTTAGGGTTCTCCGCGTGGAAATATTCCGAGGACTCGCTCTGGATGAAGAGCGAGTCCGGGCGAACCTTGAGAATCTGCTCCATCGCGAGAACATTCGCCTTCACAAGGTGCTTGAGAGCCGTGACGAATGCGCGGTCGCTGCGCATCTGCTCGTTCCACCAGCCGTAAGCAGCGGAGAACTGGGCACAAATGAACATCTCGTTGATCGGCGTATAGAGCTGCACCCAGGGAAAGCGGCGAGCGAAAGCTGCGGCGTAACTAGCGAAGAGTTCAGGAAAATCCGGATTTTGGAAATTGCCGATCCAGTCTGGGACGCCAAAATGACACAGGTCGACAATGGGGATGATATTGCGGCGTTCGAGTTCACCGAAGGTTACATCGGCGAACGACCAATCGTAACGGCCCGGTCCGAGGAACGTCGTATGGAGCGGCGGCCCGTAGCGCAGGACCTGAATGTCGAGCTCATCCAGCAGATCGAAATCGGTCTGCCAGTACCTGTAATGGCCGCATTTTTCCATCTGGTCGATGCGGGTGCGGCCATTGTTGATGGTCGGGATGCTATTCTCGATCCCCGTCGCGAACATGAAGGTCTTAAACATCGCCTGCTTCCGCTGGAGGCCCCAAGGGACCCCTCAAAGCGGAAGCGTCAGGATGCTTCCGCCTCGATATAACGCGGGAAAATCGGCGCAGGTTGCGGGAGGGCTGTCCCCGCCGCCAGTCGGTGATCGGGGCCCACAGCCGCCAGGACACGCTTCTCGGAGGGAACCGCCAACAGATCCAGAAGCTTGGCCGCAGCGGTCGGTACGAACGGCTGCGCCAGAATGCCGACAGCGCGCAGAACCTCGGCCGTTACATAAAGCACTGTGTTCATGCGGGCAGGATCACTCTTGCGCAATACCCAGGGCTCCTGAGAGGCGAAGTATCGGTTAGCTTCCGCCACTACAGCCCAGATCTCGGCAAGCGTGGTGTGGACGGCAAAATCCTCGATCGCCGCCCTCGCCTTCGCGGGCAGCGCGTCCGCCAACCACAGAATGTCCTGATCGGCCTGGGTGAACGCGCCGGGCTGCGGCACAGCAGCATCGCAGTTCTTGGCAATCATGGAAAGCGAGCGCTGCGCCAAGTTACCGAGGTCGTTCGCCAGATCCGCATTGATGCGGTTTACAATGGCCTCATGCGAGTAGTTGCCGTCCTGACCGAAAGGCACTTCACGCATGAAGAAGTAGCGGATCTGATCGACACCATAGGTATCGGCCAGGTCGAACGGATCGACCACGTTGCCGACCGACTTCGACATCTTCTCGCCCTTGTTGAGCAGGAAGCCGTGGCCGAACACGCGCTTGGGCAGAGGCAGGCCCGCCGATATGAGGAAGGCCGGCCAATAGACCGTGTGGAAACGGACGATGTCCTTGCCGATGATGTGAACATCGGCCGGCCAATAATGCCAGCGCGGATTGTTCTCGTCCGGGAAGCCGCAGCCGGTCAGATAGTTATTGAGGGCATCGATCCAGACATACATCACATGCTTCGGATCGTTCGGAACCGGCAGACCCCAATTGAAGGTCGTGCGGCTGATCGAGAGGTCTTGCAGGCCGGAGCGCACGAAGCTTGTGATCTCGTTGCGGCGCGTCTCGGGGCTGATGAAATCCGGGTTCGCCGCATAATGCTCGAGCAGGCGATCCTGGTAGGTAGAGAGGCGGAAGAAATAGCTCTCCTCCTCGATCCACTCGACCGGCGTGCCTGTCGGCGCACGCCAGCTGCCGTCCTGCTGCTTGGTCAGTTCGCTCTCGTCGTAATAGGCCTCGTCGCGAACCGAGTACCAGCCGGAATACTTTGAAAGGTAGATATCCCCCCTCTCCTGCATCCGGCGCCACAGTTCGTGTGTGGACGGCAGATGGTCCGCATCCGTCGTGCGGATGAAGCGGTCGTAGGAGCAATCCAGCCGGTCGGCCATGGCGCGGAACTTCGCGGCCATCTCATCCACGAATGCCTTCGGCGTTGTGCCGTTGCGGTCCGCTGTCTGCTGGATCTTGAGGCCATGCTCATCGGTACCGGTCATGAAGAACACGTCATAGCCGTCGATGCGCTTGAACCGGGCAATAGCATCGGCAGCGACGACCTCATAGGCATGGCCGATATGTGGCGCGCCATTCGGATACGAGATAGCCGTGGTGATATAGAATTTCTGTTTGTCGGCCATGGCGGATCCTTAAAACTCTGAAATCTCGAACGCAGCGCCCAACGCGAGCTTAGGCCGTTCGCCGAACCGCGTCAGCCAGGTCGTCGAACAGCGTGAGGATGAAAGGCCGGCGATCGAGGTTGAACACGTCGATTTCGCGAGCCGTCCGGGCGATCTTCTCACACACCTCCACCAAAGGCGCAAGGCGTGTCGGGCCCAAGCTGGCACGCTCGCGCAACTTGCCGGAAACCCAGCGCTCCACGGTCTCCAGGGTCAGTTCATAGCTGTCGTCGGCATCCCGCTTCGCGAGCGCCTCGGCCAAGGCATAGATCTGCTTGGTGTCAGCTCTCGGCAGACCCTCCAGGAGCCGTGTAACCTCCTCAATGAAAGCAACTTTTTCCTCGTCCAAAAGCTCGAGGGTGCGCCGGACCGAGCCTTCGCCGTAAGGGAGAGCCTGGTCGAGAAGCTCTTCCGAAACACCGCTCCACGCCCCCCCTAGCGAATGAATGGCGGCCTTGATGTGAGCTTCCTCCAGCGGTCGCAGGAGCAGACGCCGGCATCGGGAGCGTATCGTCGGCAGCACACGTTGAGGGGCGTGGCTCACGATGAGGAACAGAGAGCGCGGCGGCGGCTCCTCGATCACCTTGAGGAGCGCATTGGCGCTCGAAATCGTCAGATCCTCGGCGCTGTCCACGATGCAGACCCGATAACCTCCATCGGCTGCGGTCGACCCGAACATGTTGAGCGCCCTGCGGACAGCATCAACAGGGATGGTTGTCGAAGCCGCCTTCTTGTCCGTCGCAGGAGCCCGCCGGAGCACCGAGAGGTTCGGATGGGACAAGGCCGAGACCTGCCGCGCCACGGCCGATTCCGGCGAGACCTGCAGGTTGTCGATGAACCGGTCATTGACCTTCGCAGGGTCGAGAACGGCCCGGGCGACCCGATAGGCCAGGGTCGCCTTGCCGATTCCTTGAGGGCCGCCGATCAGCCATGCGTGGTGAAGCCTGCCGTTGCGCAGACCTTCCAGGAAGGCCCCCTCGCCGTCCTTGTGGCCGAACAAGGCAAACTGATCTCGCGGGTGCGGCGCCCCGTCGAACTGATCTGGCTCGACGACATCCTGATTGTCACGCGACATCGAGAGGCCTCTCGGAGCGTTCGGTCAGGTCAGGCTGGCGGTCTCGCAGGGTCGCCCAAATGGCTGCTTCGACCTCATCTGGAGACTGATCGGCATTGATCACGGCACAGCGCTGGGGGTTGGACTTCGCAATGGCGAGATAGGCTTGGCGCAGAGTTTGGTGGAAGGCGAGCCCCTCATCCTCGAACCTGTCTGTCCCCTCGCCCTTCCGAGCCTGCCGTTCGCCGGCCCTAGCAAGACCAATCTCGGCAGGAAGATCGAGAATGAAAGTCAGGTCCGGCTTCGTGCCGGCAAGCGCTACCCGTTCCAGATCATCGATCACCGAAGGGGCGATCGCCCCGGATGAGCCCTGATAGGCGCGTGTCGAATCCGCAAAGCGGTCGCAGAGCACCGTAGTGCCGTTCTTGAGTGCAGGCTTGATCGTTTTGTCGAGGTGATCGATCCGGGCGGCGGCAAACATCAGGGCTTCAGCAAAGGGCCCCAGCGGCTTAGCGCGCCCGGACAGGATGAAGGAGCGGATTTCCTCCGCCAGAGGCGACCCGCCAGGCTCGCGCGTCACGAGGACCGGGTGACCGAGTTGTTCCAGCCGGTCTTTAAGCCTAGCGATCTGGGTCGACTTGCCCGCGCCCTCCCCGCCTTCAAACGTAATGAACCGACCTGCCATCAAATTCTTTCGATGACACTCGTAAATGCGCGCCGCACCCAGCCCGTGCTGAATTCCAAAAGGCCGTCCAGAGCGCGTTGGCTCAGGCTGCCTTCCTGAATGTCTTCATTGGCATAAAGCGGCATTTCGAGCGCCTGCATCTCACCACGGTTGACCTGAAGCCGGGCGACTTCAGCTCCCTTCTGGATCGGGGCCTTGAGCGGACCGGTGTAGATGATGCGAGCCGTCACCCGCTCGCCGTCCCCACGAGGCACCAGTACACGAATAGGCTTCCTGGATACAAGCGGCAGGGAACGCTTGCTGCCGCCGAAGACCTGGGCCTCGCCGACCACCTGTCCCGCAGCGAAGAGTTGCTGTGTTTCAAAGGCCCTGAAACCCCAGTCGAGGAGCTTTCGGGATTCGTTGGCCCGGTCTTTGGCGGTCTTGAAGCCATTGACAACCACCACCAGCCGCTGGCCGTTCTGCACGGCGGATCCGATGAGGCCATAGCCGGACTCCTCGATGTTTCCGGTCTTCAAGCCATCTGCGCCAATATCCATCGCCAGCAGCGGATTGCGATTCTGCTGGCGAATCTTGTTCCAGGTAAATTCGCGCTCCCCGAAGATCTTGTAGAGATCGGGGTAGGTTTCGATAATGTGGATGGCGAGCTTCGCAAGATCCCGGACAGTGACTTTCTGTTCAGGGTGTCCATAACCCGTCGCATTGCGGAAGGTGGATTTCGTCAGGCCGATCTGTCGGGCCCGTTCGTTCATGAGCTTCGCGAAGTTCTCCTCCGTGCCGGCAACGCCTTCGGCGATGGCGATCGCCGCATCATTGCCGGACTGTATGATGAGCCCGCGCAGCAGGTCTTCGAGGCGGATCGTGCTGTTGACCTGGGCAAACATCGACGAGCCGCCCGAACCGCCCCCTCCCTTGCGCCATGCATTCTCGGAGATCGTGAAGGTACTGTCGAAGGACAGGCGCCCATTCTTTATCTCGTTGAAGACCACTTCCACCGTCATGGTCTTGGCCATACTGGCGGGAGCGGTCAGTTCGTCAGCATTCTTTTCGAAGAGAACCGCATGACTGTCTGCGTCCACCAGGATCGCCGTCGGCGCACTCGTCTGGAAGGTTTGCGCCCTTGCTTCGTATGGAAGAGCCCTGGAGCAAGCCAGGGCAGCGAAGGCAAAAACGGTTAACGTGAAAAAGCGGGCAGGCAGCAGTTGACGCATCGTAAATTATCCGGGCTCTTCCCTTAGGAGAGCCAGAATCTGTAGCGCGTCAACGTCAAATCAACGTTATTCCAGGATAACGTGTGTGCGATCACACTGATGGAAGCAGCAGGCAGCCCTCAGACGGCTCCGAACTCAACGAACCACGAACTTCGACTGATCCAGGGTGTTGAACCGGCTTCCCTTCTGGAAGCCTGTCTGAGTGCTTTCAGGCGAAGCATAGTACAGCCCGGCCACGACAGGGCGCGACGGCGGGATCACACTCGGAGCAGCGGAGCTCAGGTTCATCCCAGGAGCCGCGGCGCCGGGAATCGTGCCGAGGTCGAATGGGCGTTCGGGCGGGAGCGGGACATTGCTCCGGAGCGGAATTGCGGAAGAGGCAACCCGCTGAGCGGCCGGTCCAGCAACAGGTGCAGCCTCGATTTCATCCTCGGGCTCATAAGAGTTGATGCCGATGGCTTGGCGTGGCGCATTCGCAGGGCGAGGAGTGGCCTGAGCGATCATTGTCGGAGCCGCATTGGTGAGGCTTGCAGGCTGACCATCGGTCCGAAGGCTTGCGAGCAGGATGCGGTCATCGCTGCCGTTCGTGGAAGCGCGCCCCACGTATTCCACACGAACCTTCGCCGTTCCTTGGTTCCTGAAACCCAGGGCTGCAGCCGCACGCTCGGAAACGTCAATGACACGGTTGCCATGGAAAGGTCCGCGGTCGTTGACACGAACGATCATGGAGTGACCGTTCTGGAGGTTCGTGACACGCGCATAGCTCGGAAGCGGCATGGTTGTATGGGCTGCTGCGATCGAGTCGCGATCGAAAATCTCGCCATTAGCGGTCATGCGACCATGGAAGTTGGAACCGTACCAGGACGCGAGCCCCTCGGCGGGGCGAGGCGTTTCGGACGGAATGTAGGTACGACCTGCAATCGTATATGGCTTGCCGACCATGTCTCTGCCGCCGCCCTTGGGAACCGGCTGGCCATCGGCGATAACCTTTGGGCTTGGGGCAACACCATATTTGGGGTCGATTCCGCCCACCTTGGAGGAGCAATTCGCAACGGTCAGGGCGATAGCCGCGACACCCGCAATCCGGACGAGAGCTTGGCAGTCGAAGGAGTCTCCTCCCTTCAGACCGCTCTTCGCTTCAGCGCGATCCCAATGCATATTGTTCCGCATCCTCTTCTTCGCACTGCGCATGGTGGCGTCAGAACCTGCCCCGGACAGCCAACCAAAGTGCGGTTATCCCCTTAAAAGGAAGTTAAACAGCCTCGCTTGTCAATCGCAAAGCTACTATGTTGTTAACATTATTGCGTCTAGATAAATGTGATTGTTAATCAATTACATAGATGGGAAACTTCACCTTAGCTTGTCTGGTTCTCACGGTTCGGCTTAGTTTATTTCCCTATCCACGGAAGCGCGCTTCCTTCATCCTGCCACGAAAATGCGGTCGAGCGGCTCTGAATTTTCCATCCGATCTCACCAGTTCAGCAGGTTGAAGTTGACGGGAACGGGTTCCCAGCCTTAGAGAACCCTGCAAGCTCAATCAAGCCTCAAAGGGCTTGGGCTTTGCGGGAGAGGTGGCCGAGTGGTTTAAGGCAGCGGTCTTGAAAACCGCCGTGGGTGCAAGCCCACCGTGGGTTCGAATCCCACCCTCTCCGCCATATTACTCACTAAGTTCCTGAAAACGGTATATAATTAGGTTTGGGTGCAGTCGCCCCACATCTTCTAAGCCCATACTTTGAAACCTTGGCTGATACCCGGAGCTATACCACAGGATTGTGCTCGCAACGGAGGCCAACCTGAATCCTCCCCCGTACGTGTGGTTATCTAGGCGGCCTCAGCACATTGGAGCAAGCCTGTTCAATTGTAGAGTTTCGGGCGGTCCTGAAACTTGACGCTCGCCGTCTGCCCCAACTGGAGCGCCTCCCAACATGCTGCTGCGGTGGTCGTTGCAGCATAGCCGTCCCAAGCGCTCGCCCCGGCAGGAATGCCGGTCTGGATCGAACCCACCCAAGCTCGAAGCTGGTTTCTGTAGGCGACCGAGAAGTGTGCCCGCCAATCATCTGCGAAGCTTGAAATCTCTTGCCCTGAGGAGCGAATAAGCAGAGGAGGACGAGGCGCGAGCGTCAGGGTACCATTTTCGCAGACCAGTTCCGCGCGGACATCGTAGCCGTAGCGAGCATTCACGAAAACCTCGATATCGACGAGAGTGCCCTGCCGGCTTTCCATGACGATGAACTGCGGATCGATCAAGGCGGCGGAATCAAGCGGGCGTCGTTTGAAGACCGTCACGGACGTGAATTCGTCATCTAAGAGCCACCGCGCAATATCGATTTCGTGGACAGCCGAATTGCTGATGAGCATCCCGGAGTTAAACCAAGGGGGAGCACTCGCATTGCGGTGGATACAATGCATCAGAAGAGGGGCGCCGACCTGACCACTCTTCAGGGCAGACTGCATGGTGACATAGCCGGGGTCGAACCGTCGCATGAAGCCTACCTGAACCAGGCGCTTCCCCAATGCAGTCTCGGCTTCGATGATGCGCAAGCAGCCCTCGACTGTCGGAGCAAGCGGCTTCTCGCACAGTACGGGTTTGCCTGCCGCCAAACAGGCCAGAACCAGCTCCTCATGGGTCGCATCCGGAGAAGCAATCAGGACCGCGTCGACAGCAGAATCCTCGATCAGAGTGCGCGCGTCGGCATGAATGCGCTCGACCCGGGTTGCCGATGCGACGGCCTCTGCTCTGTTCACGTCCACGTCCGACACGGCAACGAGAGCGGCACCCTGGATGAAATCTGCGAGGGTGAGGGCATGATCCCTGCCCATGACCCCGGCTCCTATCACACCTATTCCGATGACCATCCAACCCTCTCCCAGGGCAAGGCTTTCGCGAATGTCATGTCAGCCGGCGCCAACTCCATGATTCGAGGGCTTTGTTGAAGACTTCCGGTTCCCAATCCTCCGCTAAGGCCTGCGTCATGAGGGCCTGCTGCGACTGCGGTGCGAGCCCGCCTATGGGTGGATCGCGGTCGAGATTCGTCGGGAAAGAATAGCCTTCCGCGCAGGCGGCTACTGCGTTGTCCCCTTGTTCGGGCGTCAATCGGCCCGAGGACAGCATGGATCTGAGCGCTGGATAGAGCGCGGCGCTCATTCGAACCCGGTCAACGCTTTCCATGGCACGGCCATAAGCGGATGAGACCTGGAGCAGGTTCGCCATCCGGCGGATATCCTTGGATCGGTTGGTGCCGGCCGCGTGGAAAACGGCAGGGTTGAAAAATGCCGCATCACCTTTGGACAACGGCAACTGCACATGGTGTCGCTCAAAATAGTCCCGGAACTCCGACCTGGCGGTGGCGAGATAGCCCGGCAGATATAGTTGCGAGTAAGGGAGATAAAGCGTCGGCCCCGTTTCGACCGGCATGTCGCAATGAGCGACTGCGCCCTGAAGCGTGAGGACCGGGGAAAGACGGTGCACGTGGGCCGGAAAGCGCGAACCAGTTTCGGGAGTCTGGAAACCCAGGTGATAATCGCGATGGACCGACTGTGCCGTTCCTCCCGGATTGACCACGTTGAGCTGCGATGTGATCTGGTAGGCGGGTCCAAGCCATGCTTCGCTGACAAGCGCGATGACTTCGTTTCCGTAATAGGCCGCGAACACCTCCGGAGCACGCAGGCAGAGCTTTTCAAGGGCATTCCAGACGCGATCATTGGCACCCGGCTTGGCGAAGTGATCGCCACCGCCCGTGTTGCTCGCGCGCTGCTCCTCTATCATGGCCCAGAACTGCTCCGTAGCGGCGTCCAGGCGAGCGAGATCGGCAAAGGCACTGCGGATGACGATGATGCCTGGTCCCTCGGCCATGGCCTCGATCCACTCGGCCATGAGCGCCTTGCGGCTCTCGGGTGTCGAGGCTGCATTGCGCACTGCAGCGCCATCGTAGACCAGTACGTTCGAAGCCACCTCGCTGGCAAAAGGATAGTCCTCGATATCGGTCGTGCGCTCCACCAGGGCCGTGAAGTCGTCGAGATCGCATTCGTCCGAGCTCAGCCAGACCCGATCACTCCTGAGTTGGGAAACGTTGTTGGTCTTCATGAACTCCTCCCTGGCCATGAACGTCGATGGGACCACGCGGCAAGGACATGCCTGGAGTTCATTCAGGCATGCTTTCTCGATGTGCTGCCCGAAGCGCTCTGGTTATCGCGAGCAGTCGGGCAGTGGATGCGGGCTCTCATGCAGGCCCCTTGTCAAGGCAGTCAGCATGGGAGCGCCTCGGGAGTTGCCTCGCGAGGCACTCGCTGCGCGGTGAGCGCGAGGATCAGGACGAGCCGCCGATGCAAGTCGCCACGTTCTGGGGCGTACAGACGTCGAGACCCGTATAAGTCGGATCCTGAGGCGCCGGTTTGCCGTCCTTGATGTCCTTCAGGAAAAACATGGTCTTGTAGCCCATCTCGAACGGACGTTGGCCGACCTGCCCTTTCGAAAGGCCCGCCTTCAGGAGGTCAAGTTGCACGGGAAGCGTATCGGCGACGACGAGTGCCAGCGAGTTGCTGTCGATGCGGCCCTTATATTTCTCCGCGACCTTCCGATACGCCTGCGGGATGAACTGAGGGAAGCCTCCGGTCGGAATGAAGGCGTCGAGTTGCGGGTACTTGCCCAATGTGTCTTCCATCTGCTGAACGGAGAGCGGGAAGTCGTCATTGGTATAGAGAGGACAGCCGTCGACCTCGCGCCAACCGTTCTGGCCTGTCAGCCGCGCGCCGGGAGCGGAATCTGATTTCGCGCCCGAAAGCGTGTCTCGAATGCCCTGCATGCGTTCATTGTGGTTGGCGGCCGCAGCGCCACCGGATTGGATGCAGATCGTTCCGCCGCTGGGTTTGATCTGCATGGCGAGCTTCGCAAGATTCACGCCGATGTCGTAGTTGTGCGTACCGACATAGGCGATGCGCAAAGCCTTGTCCTTTTCGAGAAGATCGGAGTCCCAGGTCAGGACCGGGATTCCTGCCTTCTTCGCACCCTCAAGCGCCTTGCCCATGGCAGCAGCATTTGAAGGTGAAACGGCAATGCCGTCGACCTTCTTCGCGATCAGGTCGTTCACGACCTGAACCTGCTCGTCGCCGCCACCGTGCTCGCCGGGGCCGATATACATGCACTCGATGGCGCCGTTCGACTCCTTCTCGGCCTTCTTGCAGCCGTCACGCGCCTGATCGAAGAACGGGTTGTTCATGTTCTTCGGCACCAGCGCAAAGGTGTATTTCTTTCCCTGCGCATGGGCGCCAGCGCCCATGGCGAGGAGCGCGGCAGCGGCCACGCCTAATGTCAGAGCTCTCATTGGTGTTCCTCCTGGTGGTTATTATCGTTCGGCATTGCTCTTTAAGCCGAACGTTTGCCGCGGATCCGCTGGAGCAGAACCGCCAACACGATGAAGAGACCGACGAAGGCGCCCTGCCAATTGGCATCGACGCCCGCCATGAGAAGAGAGTTGCGGATCACCTCGATCAGCGCCGCGCCGACCACGGCGCCGTATGCGCCGCCTTGACCTCCCATGAGGTCGGCCCCGCCGATGACGGTCGAGGCGATCACGCGCAACTCATAGCCCTGCCCAAGGGCATTGATGGCCGATCCCTGCCAGCCGACGATCAGGATGGCGGCGAGGGCAGCCGTAAGACCTGAGACGATATAGGCCTGGAGCTTCATGCGTCGCACCGGAACACCAGTGAGACGGGCGGCATTCTCGTTGCCGCCAATGGCGTAAAGGTAATTGCCCCAGGACGTGAAGTTGAAGACGAAGCCGAAGACCAGCGCCAGGATCAGCAGTGCCCAGACGGGATTGGCGATGCCGAGAATCGCGCCGCCGCCAATGTCATTGAAAGTATCGCCCCAGGGGCCGAAATCATAGATCATCTTGTTCTCGGACAGGACGATGGCGAGCGACCGGGCGATTGACAACATGCCAAGGGTCACGACGAAGGCCGGAAGTCCCACATAGGCGATGAGGATGCCGTTGACCGCGCCTGCGGCCCCACCTGCGAGAAGCCCTCCCAGGACGGCAATGGACCAGTGATAGCCGGCCTGCAGGATGAGGCCGCAAACCACGCCGACGAGTCCCATCAATGATCCGACCGACAGATCGATGCCCCCCGTGAGGATCACGGCAGTCATGCCGACCGCCATGATTCCGATGAAGGCGAAGTTGCGAGTGATGTTGTAGAAGTTATCGGCTGAAGCGAAGGCCTGCGGCTGATCCCAAGTCATCACCGCGCACATCAGGATAAGAGCGATGGTGACCCAGAAAGGTTGGCTCGACAGAAGTCTTTGACCAAGGCTTCGTTCCTTGAGGCCCGTGATATCCTCAATCGCGACACTGCTCTGGAGGGGGCGGCTTGGGACGGTTGCCATGGGACCTCGGATCGTTAGGCGGTGTGAATGGCTCCTGTGATGAGGCCAGTGACCTCTTCAGGGGAGGTTTGATGGACAGGTTTATCGGCGACCTTCGTGCCGCGGCGCATTACGACGATACGATCGCACACGGCGAAGACATCAGGCATCCGGTGGCTGATCAGCAAGACGGCGATGCCCCTGTCCTTCAGGCGCCGGATGAGATCGAGCACCTCGGCGACCTGACGGACACTGATCGCCGCCGTCGGCTCGTCCATGAGCACGATACGCGCGTCGGAGAGGCGCGTGCGTGCGATGGCGACCGCCTGGCGCTGGCCTCCCGACATCTGCTTGACCAAGTCGCGGGGACGCGTCTCCGACTTGAGCTCCCTGAAGAGTTCGGCGACGCGGGTGTACATGGCCGGGTAGTCGAGGATCTTGAGCGGGCCGATCTGACGCTTGAGTTCCCGGCCGAGAAAAACGTTAGCGGCAGCCGTGAGATTGTCGCAAAGGGCGAGGTCTTGATAGACCACCTCGATCCCTTCGGCGCGGGCGTCTACGGGTTTGTGGAAATGCTTGACTTGGCCCTGGATCCGGATTTCCCCCTCGGACGGGCGGAAATTTCCTGCGATGACCCGCACAAGAGTGGATTTGCCGGCGCCGTTGTCGCCCATGAGGCCAACCACTTCGCCAGCTTCAATGGAGAAATCGACGCCTTTCAGTGCCTCGATGGCACCGAAATGCTTGGCAATACCCTGAAGCTCCAGGAGCGCCATTCGTCCTCCCTAAATCGGTTTTGATCGAACCGATGCGCCCTTCTGCCGGGGCACAGATTGACGATAGAATTAGCGTTCTGAATGAATCGGTAAAGCCCCCTTCCCTGCGGCATTCGGCACTACATTCAATGATTTAACCTCATACTACCTTTGCGCCGAAGGTTTCGGAGCATCGAACTGTCCACCGCCTGCCGGTCCCCGCCCCATGAACCCGCGCGAGATGGGGCCGCTTGGGCTTGTGCGATGGTTGTATCCGCGCCCTTAAGCCGACGAAACTAGTCAACTCTCGCAGGACGGAGTAAACTCGGGCGCCTCGCCTGGGCGGGGGTGATGGACGTCGCTCAAACCCATCCGCCGTCGACCACGTATTGCTGATTGGTACAGGCCGAAGCCTCGTCGGAGGCCAGGAACACCGTAAACCTTGCGATCTCGTCAGGCACCAACTTCCGCTTGAGACACTGGCGCTGCATCAATTCCTGCTCACCTTCCGGGGTAAGCCACTTCTCCACCTGACGCTGTGTCATGATCCAACCTGGCGCGATCGCGTTCACGCGAATGTTGAAGGGGCCGTAGTCGCGGGCAAGTGAACGGGTAAGCCCAAGCACGGCGGATTTAGCGGCCGTATAGGCCGCCATCCCTCCCTGCCCGACCATCCACGAAACCGATCCGAAATTGATGATGACGCCCTGGTTAGCTGCCTGCATATCGGGCAGGACTGCCTGGGCTGCGAAGAACTGATGCTTCAGGTTCACAGCAATGCGGTCATCCCAGTATTCCGGCGTGACATCCGGCGTAGGGTGACGCTCGTCATGAGCGGCATTGTTGATGAGGATCTGGATCGGACCGAGTGCGTCCCTTACCCGGCCAACAGCAGTCCGTAGCGCTCCGATATCCGTCAGATCGGCATGCTCGAAGCGCACGTCGAGGCTCTGATCCGTCAGATCTCGGACCAGCCTCTCCGATACGTCGCGCGCAATGTCGATGAAGGCAACTTTGCATTGCTGCTCGGCAAAGCGGCGGACGATTGCTTCGCCAATGCCCGAACCGCCGCCGGTGACGAGCACCACTTTGCCTTCCAAGTCGCTATACGTTGCAGCCATGTTCCTCTCCCTTATCTGGACAGTTTTAGAATGCCGATAAATTCTGGCCGAGTTTGCTCTGCGTGCAAGTGCGCTTGTGACCAGACCGGGAGCCAAGGAGCCCATGATGCCGAAGAAGAGGTTCAGTTTCGGGGCAGGTTAGCGCCAAGCTGCGCCTGATCGAGGTGCAATTTGCCCAAGGCAAGGAGGAAACGGCGGCCCGGGTCGATGCGGCGTGTCCAGGCTTGCCGGATAGGCAGAGAATGCTCCTCAGCAATGGTCTGCGTGCACTCGCCCGCTTTACCGAAAGCTGACCTGGTGCCGCTGCGATCCAAGCATCCATTTAGCCCGGTGGCTTCCACTTGGGATATCTGAAGCGCTTCCCGAATGCGTGGGGATGGCCGACGAGAAGCGCGGCTTCGAACGGGAGCTCACTATCGCCGATGCGCTCGAAGCCCGCTAATGCGCTCAGCAGAGCCGGATCGGGAAGGCTGGCGAAGAGTACGCCTGGGCCCGAGCCGGAGGTACCCACCAGCATCATTTGTTCCGGGCACCCGAGCTTCACGAACAGGTTTTCGAATTGGTCCTGGGTTTCGTTCCACTCGGTCGGATCGATGGCCCTGCGAGCCCAGATCATGGGGCGTCTCCCGGCCTAGGTGATCACGACAACAACCGGAACACCGCTGGGGCGTTCCTTGAAGCCAGCCCGTATCTGGAAAGCACGAGAGAATTTCCGCGCCCTCTTCGTGATACGCGCGACAGCTTAACCCGCTGCAGCCGTGATCATGATCTCGACCAGAGTATCCTCGCCAAGATCTGCAACTCCCACAGTGGCGCGGGCAGGGAAATCCTCCGGAGCGAGCCACCGCTTCCAAGCGCTATCCATCTCGGATTTCAGGCTGAGATCCGTCAGAAAGATGGTCGCAGACAGCAAGCGGGTTTTGTCCGTGCCGGCTATCCTGAGGTACTCGTCGAATTTGGCGAGAATCTGCTCCGTTTGCCCCTCGAGTCCCACAGACATATCATCGGCGACCGTTCCGCCGACGAAGACAAGTCCGTTGTGCACGACGACACGATGCATGATGGGCGTTTGAATATGCCGCTTAGTCATTTGGAGTTTCCTCGGCTAGTGAGACTTCGAATGGTGCGTGTCGGCGAGATCCGCCAGGACTGCGACCTTGGCAGCATCCGATTGCGGCAGAGAGGCAAGCTCGCGCAATCTCAGAGGCTTGATGGGGAAACGCAGTCTATAGTAACCGACCTTCTCGGGGCTTACGCCACGCTCATCGGCAATCAGTTCCGTGACGGTCAATCCGCAGAGGCGACCCTGGCATGGCCCCATGCCGGCTCTTAGGAACACCTTCATTTGATTCGGCCCGGCAGCGCCTGCACTGGCCGATGCGCGAATTTGGCCTGCGGTCACCTCTTCGCAGCGGCAGACGATCGTTTCAGGCCTCGCGGGGATCCGGAAGGCTCTTGCGGGCTTGTACAACGCCTCGATGAATGTGCGCCCGCGCGTGGCTTTCAAGAGCTGCGCGTTCAGACCTACGGCTCGCTTATCTCGTGTCTCTTGGTCGATCAATCCAAGGCGGAAGGCGCAGCCGAGCCCTGCTAATGCGCCCTGAACAGCAGCAGCTTCGGCGCCGCGAATGCCCGCACCGTCTCCAGCGACGGCAAGGCCCGGGACGGAGGTTTCATACCACGCGTCGATGCGCGGACGGAAAGCGAGTTGCGCTTCATCCCAAACATGCACGCAGCCTGCGGCATTCGAGAAATTGACGTTGGGCACGACGCCCTGATGCAGCAGCAGGAGGTCCGCAGGCATGCGGTGTTCCTGCCCTCCGGAGGTCCACACAACCTCCTTCAGTGTCCCCTCTCCCTCAGCAGTCACGGCAGTAACCCAGCGCATGACTTTCGTGCGGCGTTGCACGGCGCTGAGGAGCTTCAGCCCTTTGCCGAAATAAGGAGACGTCAGGAAACCAGGAAGATGGCGCAAGATCCTCAGCCAATTCTCCCGCGGAGTCGTGTCGAGAACCGCCGCAATCGTCGCACCTGCCTCGATCAACTGAGCGGCTAGGAGATAAAGAAGCGGTCCTGTTCCGGCAACGACGACCCTGCCCTCGGGAATGAGGCCGGAGGCTTTGAGTGCGATTTGCGCCGCACCCGCGGTCATGACACCGGGCAAGGTCCATCCGGGGATCGGGAAGGGCCGTTCGAGGGCACCCGTTGCGAGCACCACCTGCTTAGTCCGGATAAGGCGCGCCTCTCCGGCTCCCGAGAGACCGACCTCGTGACCGACAGCTCGCCCGGTTTCGTCCTGGTACGGACCGACGCTCCATGCGGTCGTCGCGGGAGCATAGTGAACATCGGATTGGAGGAATGTCTCAGCAAGCGCCCGCCCCTTCCAGTAATCCGGACCGAGGCGCTTCTGATCTCCCTCCTGCGCAAGCAGCACAGAGCGATAAATCTGACCGCCAGGTGTCTGGTTCTCATCAACAAGCAGGGTATGAGCGCCGAATTCCGACGCGATGGTCGCCGACGACAAACCGGCCGGCCCTGCACCGATGACCACGAGGTCGTAATCGGCGTCAAGATCCCTGACCGCGCGGACGTTCTTGCTTCCGGTCGCGGGCGTCATTCTGTCGCCTCTGCCGGCAGAATGTGCGATCCCTGCTGGGTTTCCACGTGCATCCCGTCCTGGACAGGAACAAGACAGCCCTGCCTATTCCCGACCCCGTCAATTCTGACGAGGCATTCGAAGCAAACGCCCATCATGCAATAGGGACCCCGCGCTGCGCCGGAGACCGGGGTTGTACGGCAGACACGAATTCCTGCAGCAAGCAGCGCAGCCGCGACACTGTCTCCGGCTGCGGCTCGGATCGGCTGCCCATCAAAGGTGAACGTCACCAGGTTCTTCGTTCGATCAGGCGCGCGCCGGAACATGAAACCTCCTGATTCCGAAGGCCAAGATATCGTCCGGGATGGAGCCGGCTGCGATTGCGGTCGCGAGATTGTAGGCGTGCTGGGGCGCCAAAGTGACTCCCGAATGCGCCATTGCCATGAAGGCGCCCGGATGGGCCTCAGATCGCTCGTAAACGGGGCAGCCATCCAGCGTCATCACGCGAAGGGCCGACCAGGTTCTGACCACGTTGAGATCCCCGAGCAGCGGAAACATGCGGATGGCGCGATCCGCCATGACCGAAGAGATCCCATGATCGGTTGCAAGACTTGCACTGGTCGCCTCCTCGCTGTCGCCAATCATAACGCCGCCCTCGTCGGTTTGGCGGATGGTGACGACCGGATAGTGCAGAAAGGGAGAAGCCTTCTCTGTGACGATGATTTGCCCGCGGCTCGGTTTCAGCGGAGCCTCAAGGCCCACCATGGGAGCAAGCCGTGCATTCCCCAAGCCGGCTGCCAGAACAAGCTTCGGAGTGAATATCTCGCCCCAGGAACCCTTCACCAGAAATCCGTCCGCCTGCGGCTTGATTTCGCCGACGGCATGATCGGCTCGGTAGTCGACGCCTTGAATTTTGAGCGCCGCATGAAGGGCTCTGAAAAGACGCAGCGAATTCACGTGGCCATCCAACGGGCAGTAGATGGATCCGCTCACGTCGGGACCAATCGCAGGGAGGAGCGCCTTCGTCTGGGAATGATCGAGGATCTCATAGGGATGCGAAACGGCATGAGGCTGATTGTGCAAGCGCTCGAGAGCATCCACGTTCGCCTGCAGTTCGCGATCCGACAGACACAGGGTAAAGCCTCCTGGCTGGTCGAGGCTCACATCGATGCCTGTCTCGACTTCAAGCTCCGAGGCCAGGCGAGGCCAAGCTGCTGAAGCAGCTTTTGTCCAGGCGGTATATTCAGGAAAGCCGAGGCCCTTTCCCTGAACCCAGATCAGCGCGAAGTTGGCGCGGGATGCCCGCAGGGCAATGTCGCCTTCGTCCAGTACGCAGACGCGAAGACCTTTCCGCGCAAGGCCCCAGGCCAAGGAAGCGCCCATGAGGCCGCCGCCGACAACGACGGCGTCATGCTCACTATGTTGTCGATTAAGCGTCATTCCCTGTCACCTGGAAGCGCGGGGCGCTCTTGCGAGCACCCCGCCCTTGGGATGAGCATCAGCCCTTCGGGGTGATGTCGATCTTGAACCACTTCATGGAGAGCTTGCTCACCGAGCCATCCTTGATGGCGGCCTGGATGGCCTCATCGAGGGCTTTCTTCAGGTCCTGGTCTTCCTTGCGCAGACCCACCGCGATGCCGGCGCCGAGAACACCGCCACTGAGCTTTGGACCGACAACCGTGTAGTCCTTGAATTCCGGCTTCTCGAGCGTGCCGATGATCTGCGCGGCGCCGGCAAAGACGGCATCAATACGTCCAGCCGAGAGGTCGAGATCATGGGCTTCGGTGGTCTTGTACTCGCGGATCTCAGCCGCACCCTTCAGGTACTTGTCGGCAAAATTGGCCTGAATGGTCGAGCCCTGAACACCGATGGTCTTGCCTTTGATAAACGACTTGATGTCCTCGATCACCTTGTCGGCAGCAGCCTGCTGCGAGTTGAGATTGAGGGTCTCGCCCGTGCCGGGCATCTTGGCAAGCGGCGAGTCTTTCGCCACCAGGAAGGTGCTCGGAGCATTCGCGTAAGGCTCGGAGAAGCTGATCACCTCCTTGCGCTTGTCGGTGATTGTCATGGCGGCCATGATGGCATCGTACTTCTTGGCCTGAAGCGCCGGAATGATGCCGTCCCAGTCCTGAGCCACGATCTCGCACTTCACCTTCATGCGCGCGCACAGGTCGTTGGCGAGGTCGATCTCGAAGCCTTCCAGCTTGCCGCCCGCGCCCGTGAAGTTCCACGGCGCATACGCGCCCTCGGTCGCAATCTTGACGGTCTTTTCCTGCGCAGACGCTCCGCTGACGGCCACCAACACCCCGAGGGCTGCCGCCCCCAAAAATCCCAAGGTCTTCATCTCTTCCCTCACTGTCTTCGAGATCAAGGGTCAGCTGGGCACAGCTCGGGCATCCCTTGAGACTCCTAGAGGGACAATCAAGCATGGCTTTGCATAAGGTCAAATCAGATTTATTAATCTCAGCATGCTGTAATGTTATGCTGGGATGAGTACGCAGTGGATATCAGCTCCCGCCAGATTGAGGCTTTTCGCATGGTGATGCTCACCGGGAGCATTACGGGAGCGTCGGAGGCGCTGTTTGTAACGCAACCGGCAGTCAGCCGTCTGATCCAAAGCCTCGAGGACACAACAGGACTCAAGCTGTTCGAGAGACGCGGAAATCAAATCGTTCCAACGGCGGAAGCGACAGCCTTACTGGCAGAAGTCGAACGATCATTTATCGGGCTGTCGAGGATCGGAGCTTTTGCCCAAGCTCTGCGTGACCAAACAGCCGGATCGCTCAGGATCGCCGCCATGCCGGCTCTTGCAAGCAGCATCCTGACACGATTCGCAGCTCGGTTCTCTGTGCGGCGCCCGGACGTCCATATCTCGATCAGCGGAATTCCATCCCATCTGGTGATAGATGCAGTAGCGAGCGGTCAAGCTGATTTCGGATATGCGGATGGACCGTTGGACCGGATCGGATTGGAGGTTGAATCCTTTCCGGTGGCTGCAGTTGTGATCTTGCCGAAAGATCACCGCTTGGCAGGGCACGACCGCATTACTCCAGCGGATCTTGGAAGCGAGCGCTTCGTCGGGATCGGTCGGGGAACGCTCTTTCGATCGAGGATCGACACGGCTCTTGCGGGAATACCACGGACGATCTCTCTCGAAACTCCCTTGTCCCACATTGCTTGCCTTCTCGTGGCCGAAGGCGTTGGCGTCAGCCTCGTAGACCCTTACTCGGCCCAGGAGTTTCTCGACAAAGGCATTATTGCGAAACCGTTTATCCCGTTCATCGACGCGGGCTTTGTTGGTTTGCGCTCTCCCCAGCACTCCTCATCTGCATTGGCCGCGACATTCATGCAGGAATTCCGCGAGCATGTTGAATGCTGGACATTGACGTGATCTCGACCTGGCTCGTCCTTCCCAGGACCAAGTCTACGCCCGTTTCCTCTTTTTGAACCACTGTTCAGTCGGTGCCGCCAGTACGGTGGTCAGGACCACGACGGCTGCGCCGAAGCACAAGGACGGCGATGGAATTTCTCCAAAGAACAGCCAGCCTGCAAAGCCTGAGAAGACGATCGACAGATATCCAATGGGGGCCAGAAGCCGTGCTTCCTGCTTCTGGTAAGCCTGGAGCCAGCAATATTGCCCCAGCTGCGCCAGGACACCGACGAGGATGATGTTCGGCGCCTCGGACCAGGGGACCGGCACCCACACGATGGCCGCAGGAATGGATGTCACGACAGTCAGGCCGACCGTGTAGAAGAGCATGAGCACGGCGGTGTTCTCGCCGGCAAGGCGCCTCGTCTGAACCACTGCCAGAGAGCCGAAGAACACGGATCCAAAGGCCGCGACCAATCCCATGTTCCACGGGATCGTATCTGGCCGGATCATGATCATGATCCCGAGAAATCCGATCGCCGTGAATACATAGCGGGTCCTGCTGACGCTCTCCCCGAGCATGAAGGCCGCCATCACCAACAGCACGAGCGGCCGAGTAAAGCCGATTGCGGTGACCAGCGCGAGGGGCAGCGCCGCGAAGGCGGCGAAATTGAGCGTCAGTGCGGCGGAGTTGAATCCAACCCGTGTAAGATGACCGCGGATGTTTGTCAGGTTCGTCAGTTTGGCACGATAACGCCACATCAGCGGCGCCACCGAAATAAATCCGACAAGCGAGCGCAGGAAAACGAGCTGAACGGCCGGATAGGTTTCGCCTTCGGCCTTGACGATGGCCTGCATGGTCGTAACCAGCGCCATGTCGATCAACAGCCAGCCTGCGCTCCTCCACAGCGGGATCGGAGACGGAGGCGTGTCGATTCCAGGTTCAGCCACCATGTCCTTCTCAGGCTGGCTGAACGAGGTTCGCCAGAAGACGGAAGGCGCCGGGAACCAGCTTGTCCAGCTGATGGTGCAGCACGAGCGCCACATGAGTATGGCGCCCCCGCCCGATGCGGGCCGAAATGAGAGAACCTTTGAGCGGGCTCTCTCCCGGATCGTTCAAGGTGAGCAGCTCTTCATAGGCAGGATCGTACTCTGCCGCGAAATAGAGTCCCCTCTCCTTGTCCCAATCCTGCCAGTCACTCGTCTCGATTCGGTTTGGATATGTCAGCAAGGGACTATCCGGCTTCAGCACCGTGACCGGGGCGGCGGGATCGGTCACGCGCCATCGGAGCGACGGCGAGCCGATGGCCACGCGGCGCGGCGGCGTGTGATCGGGATCCCAACCATCCGTAGGGCGGTGGTAGAGCGTCACCAGATGTCCACCCTCCTCCACGAAGCGATGCAGGCGCGCGGTCGCAGCCTGGAGGTCCCGCCTGAGCCCGAACGCGAAGATGCCAACGACGATGGTCGTAAACTCCGAAAGCGAGCCCGCTTTCAGATCGGCTTCCGCGAGATCCGTCACGTCGAGACCAAGGCGGCGCATATGGGTGCCGACATTGTCGCTTCCGCCTCCCACATATCCAATGCGCGCACGGGTCGGAAGAGCGATATCGAGCGTAAGAGCCTTGAGTTCCGCCAGCGCAATGAACGACGTGGGCCGGATATGAGGATAGGCGATGGCTTGGACCGAACTCGCCGGCCGGCCATCGACGATAGGGATGAGCCTTGAAATTCCGGCACTCGCCCGTTGTGGCGGATCGATGATCCAACCGCCATCCTCCGGTCGAACATTCCAGCCTTCCGGCGCCTGCCATTTCATGGGGGCAGCCCCTACAGTTTGAACACGGATGCTGGACGGATGATCTCCGGTCCTGACGACGGCAATGGCGGGATCGAGACACAAGGATTGAAGAGGGCCGATCTTCAGAGGCTCCTCAGGATCCAGATCAAACCTGATGGTGCGTCCTTCCACATCGCCCGAGACGATAACACCGGCCTCACCATTGCCGCCCATGGAGTCGTAAGCCTCGGAGTAATTGCCCGTATGAGATGCCGATGTTGGAATGGTGACTGCATACTCGATACGCCCCGGTTGCCTGGCCGTCTCGACGACTTCTGTTCCGTCAGGAAGACGGGGTGAGACTGTGAGGTTCGCAAGACCAGGCGCGTCGGTATGGATGTCCAGGGTCATCCGCGCTCCCGGATGGCACGAGCCCTTGAAGACAGCATGTGCTGTATTCGCATGCACCTCGAAGAGAGTGGCATCAATTTCCCTCAGCTTGCGGTCGAGGCGATGTCCCATCCGGTCGACGCTCTCCCGACCCAGGTCTTTTTTTGCGATCTCGATCAGGTGCGCCGTTCGGGCGAGAGCCTCGCTGATCCGCTTGCGATCCGGGAACACGGCAATGGCGGCATTGAGGTGCTCCTGCGCCTCTCGCAGAGCCATGGCCGCAGCCTCGGTCAGGCCCGGTGCGGCAGCAAGGTCGGCAAGGCTTGCAGGCAGGTGATCGCAAATGTCGCTTTCGGGTCCCGATGGACCGTCGGCCCGAAGCTTCAGGTGAAGGTTCCATTGATCGACAGGATTGTCACGCCATACACCCATGCCCTGGGATGCATGCGCGGCGCGGGACCACTCGCCGAGCTGGCGGTATGCCAAACCGGTGACTTCATCGCCTCCGGCAACCTGAATGCTGAGCGTCGCGGGCGGTGGCGGCACTTCATCGTCATACGCATAACCTGCACCCGACCATGCAGGGAGATAGAACTTCGAAACCTGCCACGGCCGGAGGCCCGAATCCGCATGCTCCGGAAAGGCTAAAGGATCGGCCGCCAAGACGAACGCTCGTTCGGCCGCCCGTGTCATTGCCCGGTGGTGACCGTGCTGCCCCGGCACATCCAGGAATGTCGGGATAACGATATCCGGCCGGTACTGCCGATAGGCCCTAACGATCCGCTCGATAACGCGTTCCTCGCCCCAGCGCCGAAGCGTATCATCCCCGTTCTTGGAGAAGCCGAAATCATGAACCGGATCGTCCGGTCCATGGCCGAGCCACACGACATCGGCATCGATGCGGCGGGCGGCCTCTTCCATTTCGGCAGTTCTCAGCACCCCAAGGGCACCGCCTCGTTCCGACCCGAGCGCATTCTGGCCGCCCTCACCGCGTGTCGAGCAAGCCACGACGACGCGCATGCCATAGGCGAACCGCAAGGCGGCCAACATGCCGTTAGCCTCGTCGTCCGGATGGGCTCCGGTGTTCATCACGGTCACTGTGGATTTCAGCCGGCTCAGGGTGCGATGCAGACGGACAAGGGCTGGCTGATGGACGGCGCGGGCAAGACGGCAATGGTCATCCAACAAGAGAAATCTCCTCGCTCGGTTGCTCCCTGTGCGCCGCCTGGGCGGTGTCGAGCCGGGGCGTCATCGCTTCCAGGAGAGGCAGGGCGGCGGCGCCGAGAGCGGCGGTCAGTCGTCCTGTCCGCCCTTGGATCAGGCGGGCTTCGTTCCGGTTCCTGCGGAGCGCGACCGACAGGGGAAGAGGCTGCATGGCTTGGGTGAGATCCTCCAGAAGGCCCGGCGGAAGAGCACCGCCGATCACGATGGCCTCGGGATCGAAGAGGTTCTCAAGCATTGCGATCTGAGGCGCGAGATAACCGGCCGCCTCCTGGACCCACGCTTCGACGACCGGATGCTTCTCCTGATGAAGCCGCTCCAGATGCGTATAATCGATGTTTCGGATTCCGGCCGCAGCCAGTCTTTCGGTTAAGGCATGGATGGACGCATAGGCCTCGAGGCAACCGTTCTGACCGCATGAGCAGAGGCGCCCACCCTTCTCCACCAGCACATGTCCGATCTCGCCCGCATTGCCGTTGGCCCCACGATAGGGGCGCCCATCGATCATGATGCCTAAGCCCAGCCCCTGCCCGAAATAGATCAGGCAGAAGTTCTTCAGGTCCTTGGCAGCGCCGTGAAGTCGCTCACCGACGGCTGCAGCGGTTGCGTCGTTCTCGAGCGTGATCGGAGAGCCGAGCATATGCCCGATTCCAGCCGTTGCGTCGAAATCGAACCACCCGGACAGAGTCGTCGGACCGACAGAGGTCATACCTTCCACATTGAACGGACCCGGCATCACGACTCCGATGCCAAGAAGCTGCGGCACAGGAGGCTTCAACTGCGCCTGCGCCGCCTCGATTTCCGCTTTGATGACCGGAAGCACCGCCTCAGGGTCGTTCTGCTGGATCGACAAGGTTCGCTGGGCGCGAACGCGGCCGCCGATATCCACGAGAAGGGTAGAGATGTGATCCGCGGCGATTTCAATTCCTGCGGTCATCCCGCCGTTAGGATTGACTGCGAACTGGATCGGCGGCAGACCGCGCCCTGCCCTGAGCCGCCCCGTCCTGATGAGCAGGCCATCCGCGACGAGTTCCTCGACGATGTTCGAGACAGCTTGCGTGCTCAGATGAGCGTGACGAGAGATTTCCATTCTCCCGACGGGACCTAGCTGACGCACGACATCCAGCACGACACGGCGATTGTGAGAGCGATTGCGCTCCGGATTGCTTCCGATCGTCGATTGCGCCCCGGCTTTGGATTTTCTCGGCATCTCCGGCACTCCATGGCATCACGATGAACTGAGGCAATGAATAACTCAAGTGAATTATCTTATTGACAGCTTGGTGACTCTAAGGGAGCCTTGAGGCTGGAACGGTCCTTCTGATGGCCGCTACCGGAGAAAAGTCGGCGCCTCGCGCCCAGCAATAATGGAGAGGGATATGCGTTTTCGTCATCTGCTTGCGAGCGTCGCCATAGGCTTCGCCACCCTGGCCGCGACCGGCGCCAAGGCCGTTGAGATCGAGTACTGGCAGTACGTGTTTGACACGCGCGTCAAGGCGATGAACCAGCTGATCACCAAGTTCCAGGAGGCCAACCCGGACATCAAGGTCAAGCAGACTACCTTCCCTTATGCGGACTACCAGACGAAGGTCGCCGCTGCGATTCTGGCAGGCCAGGGACCGGACGTGGTGCAGCTCTTCTACGGCTGGACCGACAACTTCATCGCCGGCAAGATGATCCGCCCCTTGCGCGCGGAGGCGTTCCCGACCGCCGATATCGAGCGTGACTTCTTCCCGATCGTGAGCGCGATGAAGCGCGGAAATGACTATTACGGCCTGCCGACGGCCGTGCGCTCCCTGGCGCTGTTCTACAACAAGAAAGCCTTCAAGGATGCGGGCCTCGATCCCAACAACCCGCCCAAGAACCTTGAAGAGCTCGTCGCCGCCGCTGAGAAGACCACCAAGCGGGACGGCAGCGGCAATATCGTCTCAGCCGGCATTACGCTCGATATGGCCGGACAGGATCACCAATGGTGGCGCGAAGTGCTGGTTCGCCAGTTCGGCGGCGTGCCTTACACGGATAACGACACGAAGGTCGCCTATAACGACGAGGCCGGCCTGAAGGCACTCACCTTCTATACGGACCTCCAGAAGAAGCATAAGGTTGGCCAAGTGGGCTTCATGGATGAGGGACAGGCCGCTTTCCGGGCGGGCCTTGCCGCCATGACCATCGATGGAACGTTCCGGCTCGGCTCCTTCAACACGATCAAGGGCTTCGAATGGGGCGTGACCGAGCTTCCCGCCAACGCACAGGGCCTGCGTAGCAACTACGCCAGCTACTTTGCGAATGCGATCACCACGAAGGCGGAGGGCGAGAAGCTTGCGGCAGCCGAGAAATTCCTGGCCTACGTCTCCTCGCCCGAGGCCATGAAGATCTGGTTGGAGGTCGTGGGCGAATTGCCGGCGCGTCGCACGGCGGCTCTCACCCCTGAGAACATTGCTCACCCGGTTTATGGCCCCTTCCTCAAGGGCCTGGAATACGCCCACACGACCCTGTTCAAGGATGAGGCTGCCCAGCGGCAGACGGCCATCGACATGGCCAACCGCGTTCTGATCGGCGGTGAAGATCCGAAGACTTCGCTCGCCAAGGCGGCCGAGGCCGAGCAGGCGATCATCGACCGCGCCAAGCGCTAAGCCAAGACCGCGAGGAAACCGCTGATGTCCGCTGTCACGCATCGAGAGGCCGCCCCTGGCGGCCTCTGGTCAAGGGTGAGCCTCGGCCAGAAACAGGTGATATGGGCGTGGGGTTTCCTCGCGATTCCGCTGGTCTTCTATGTGGTGATCCGCTTCTGGCCGACCTTCCAGGCCTTCTATTTGTCGGTCACCGACTGGACCATCACGAAGCCAGCCTCTTTCGTCGGGCTGGAGAACTACAAGAGGCTGTTGGCGGATCCCCTCTTCTGGCAGGTGTTCCGCAACACCTTCATGTATCTGATCCTCGGCACGCCGATCAGCCTGCTGATCTCCTTCGTCGTGGCCTATTATCTCGACCGGGTGCGGTTCATGCACTCGTTCATCCGTGCGCTGTATTTCCTGCCGTTCCTGACGACGGCGGCAGCCATGGCATGGGTCTGGCGTTGGTTCTATCAGCCCGTTCCCATCGGCGTGATCAACGATATCCTTTCGAGCTTCGGAATTCCTCAACAGCCCTTTCTTCGCTCGACCTCACAGGCGCTACCGGCCGTACTAGCGCCAGCCGTCTGGGCGGGCCTTGGCTTCCAGATCATCATCTTCCTTGCGGGCCTTCGGGCTATCCCGGTCACCTATTACGAGGCCGCACGCATCGACGGTCTTTCGGAGGCAGCGATCCTGCGAAAGATCACGATTCCACTGCTCAAGCCGACCCTCGTCTTCCTGGTGGTGTTCTCGTCGATCGGCTTTTTGCGCATCTTCGACCAAGTCTACAACATCAACACGAACGATCCCGGCGGCCCTCTGAATTCGACCAAGCCCCTGGTGCTGATGATCTACCAGACGGCATTCAGCTCCTACGAGATGGGATATGCGGCTGCGCAGACCGTCGTTCTGTTCCTGATCCTGCTCGTGATCTCCCTTGTTCAATTGCGCCTCATGAGAGACCGCTGATGAAAGACGCTGCTTCCACTCAGGGGCTCCCCATGTCGCGGATCCGACCCGGCCGGATCGTCGCGTGGACGCTCCTGTTCATCGGTGGCGTCATCATGGTGACGCCCCTCCTGTTCATGCTCTCGACTTCCCTGAAGGACGCCTCGCAGGTCTACGATCTGCGTGTGATCCCGGTAGCGCCGACGCTCGACAACTACATCGAGATCCTGAGCGATGGACGCTTCACGCGCTGGTTCATCAACTCGATGATCGTGGCGGTCATCGTCACCCTCTCGAACGTGTTTTTCGACAGCCTCGTTGGCTACACGCTGGCGAAGTTCCGGTTTCGGGGTCGGTACATCGTGTTCATCGCGATCCTGTCCACCCTGATGATTCCGACCGAGATGCTGGTCCTGCCCTGGTATCTCATGGCGAGCCAGTTCGGCTGGCTGGACAGCTATTGGGGCATCATGTTCCCCGGGATGATGACGGCCTTCGGGACCTTCCTGATGAAGCAATTCTTCGAAAGTGTGCCGGATGACTTCCTGGAAGCAGCGAGGATCGACGGTCTCAACGAGTTCACCATCTGGTGGAAGATTGCCATGCCCCTGGTGACCCCTGCCCTGTCGGCCCTTGCGATCTTTACCTTCCTCGGCAACTGGACGGCTTTCTTCTGGCCGCTCATCGTGACGACGAGCGCCGATCTCTACACTCTGCCCGTCGGTCTCTCGAGCTTCGCGGTCGAGCAGTCCATTCAGTGGGAGAAGATCATGACGGGCGCGAGCATCGCGACCTTGCCGACTCTCATCATCTTCCTGTTCCTCCAACGCTACATCGTCCGGGGCGTGATGCTGGCCGGACTTAAAGGCTGAAGCCTATGACTGCAGGCACCTTCAAAGACACCTCCATCTTCCCGGATCCGGTCTACAAGGAGACCGTACTTCGCCCGCTCTTCGACGGTGCGAAGGATCACCATGTCGATGGCTTTCGCCTGATCGACCGGGCGCATCTCGTCATGCTCCATGAGACCGGGATCCTGACCATCGAGCAGGCTCGTCCGATCGCCCAGGCTCTCGAGGCCATCGACCGCGAGATCGATGTCAGCACGCTGACCTATACCGGTGAGGTGGAAGACTTCTTCTTCCTGATCGAAAAGGAGCTGCGCAAGCGGCTGGGGCCGGATCTCGCGGGCCGCCTGCACACGGCGCGCTCCCGTAACGACATCGACCACACCCTGTTCAAGCTTGGTCTTAAAGATCGGATCGATCCTCTGCTGGAACGCTTGGTGCGGCTGGCCGAAACCCTGGCATCCGTGGCGGAGCGCGAGAGCAACACGCTCATCGTCGCCTATACTCATGGGCAGCCGGCGCAGCCGACCGTGTTCGGCCATTATCTCTCCGCCGTCCTGGAAACCCTGCTGCGAGACATCGCCCGGCTGGAGGCCGCACGTGACATCGTCGACAGATCTCCTATGGGAGCCGCCGCGATCACCACGAGCGGTTTTCCCATCGACCGGGACCTGATGGCCCATCTCCTCGGCTTCAGCCGCCCGCTGCAGAATTCCTATGGATGCATCGCGTCCGTCGACTATATCACCTCGACCTATTCCGCGATCGAGCTGATCTTCCTCCATCTCGGCCGATTGATCCAGGATCTTCAATTCTGGACGAGCTTCGAGGTCGGCCAAGTCTACGTTCCCAACGCCTTCGTGCAGATCAGTTCGATCATGCCGCAGAAGCGCAATCCCGTCCCCATCGAGCATATGCGCCATCTGGCGTCGCAAACGGTCGGACGGGCGCAGGCGATGCTCACGATCATGCACAACACCCCGTTCACCGACATGAACGACAGCGAGGGCGAGAGCCAGGGCTTCGGCTATGGCACCTTCGAGAGCGGCGGACGCGTGCTTGATCTGCTTGCAGCCCTTGTACCGGCCCTGCGCATCAATCCCGACAGGGTTCGACAGAACATCCGCCGCAGCTGTATCACCGTGACGGAACTCGCCGACAGCCTGGTGCGCCAGGAGGGGCTGTCGTTCCGCGAAGCGCACGAGATCGCAGCCGAAGTCTCTCGCTCCGTCGTCGCCATCGAGGGAGATATCGCGGCCGATGGCTATCAGGCCTTTCAGGAGGCATTCGAGCGCTGCACGAAGCGTCGGACGACGATCGACAAGATTCAATTCGCCGAGATCGTCTCGCCGGAGAACTTCGTCGCCGTCCGCGACCGGCTCGGCGGCCCCGCCCCAAGAGCACTGTCCCAGGCAATTGCCGGATACAACCAGGAGATCTCCGGCATCCGCGCCCGCATGCAGGAAACGGTCCAGCGCGCCCAGGCCTCTGCTCAGGATCTCCAATCCCGCTTCACCGCACTTCTCGGAGCTCGCTAATGGCGACCATTGAACTCGATCGCCTCGTCAAGCGCTACGGACAGACGACCGTCGTCCACGGGATCGACCTGTCGATCCAGGATGGCGAGTTCGTCGTGCTGGTCGGCCCTTCGGGGTGCGGCAAGTCGACGACGCTGCGTATGATTGCGGGGCTTGAGGAAATCAGCGGCGGCGAGATCCGGATCGACGGGCGCGTCGTCAACAACCTGCAGCCCAAGGACCGGAACATTGCCATGGTGTTCCAGAACTACGCCATCTATCCGCACATGAGCGTGGCCGAGAACATCGCCTTCGGCCTCTACCGTTCCAAGCTGTCGAAGAGCGAGAAGCGTCAGCGCGTCGAGCAAGTCGCCGAAACGCTCGGCCTGTCGCAGCTCCTGGACCGCCGTCCCTCGGCCCTGTCGGGCGGCCAGCGCCAGCGCGTCGCCATCGGACGGGCGATGGTCCGCGATCCTGCCGCGTTCCTTTTCGACGAGCCCCTTTCAAACCTTGATGCCCAATTGCGTACGCAGATGCGTATCGAGATTAAGCGACTTCATCACCGGCTCGGCACCACCTCGGTTTTCGTCACCCATGACCAAGTGGAGGCCATGACCATGGCCGACAGGATCGTGGTCATGCGCGATGGCCGTATCTTGCAGGTCGGCACGCCTCTGGAACTTTATGAAAAGCCGGTCGACATCTTCACCGCGCGCTTCATCGGCAGCCCGACCATGAATCTCATTCCCGCCTCCATGCGGGATGGCGGGGCGGATCTGTCGATCGGCGGTTCGGTTCGGGTTCCGCGTTCGACGGCGACGACACCCGACATCCTGGTCGGCGCCCGCCCGCAGGATCTCGTTCCAACGTCCGACGGTTCGCAGGGTCTGGCCGTATCGGGCACGGTTGCCGTCGTGGAGACCTTGGGCTCCGAAACGCTCGTTCATATCGAGAGCGCAGGCCAGACCATCATCGGCTCCGCACCGGGCCGCCAGATCCCACGGATCGGCGAGCATCTGACCTTCTATGCCCCTGCGGAGAGGCTCTACTACTTCGACAAGACGACAGAGAAGGCATTGGCAGCCCAATGATTGGAGTGCCCTCCGAGCGCGGCAAGGTTGTGTGCCTTGGGCGGACTTATTGCGACATCATCTTCACGGGCCTGCATGAGATGCCGGTGCTCGGCCGGGAGCGCTTTGCACAAGATGTGACGATTACGGCCGGGGGCGGCGCCTATATCACGGCGGCCCATCTTGCGTCTCTTGGCCGTCCGGCGGCGCTCCTCACTCGCCTGGGAACTGATCCGCTATCACGGAGTCTTGATCCGGAGCTTGAGGCCAGCGGGATCGACCTGTCCTTTATCGAACGGTCGGTCGATGCCGGCCCCCAGCCGACAATCGCCTTGATCAAAGGTGGCGAAAGAGCCTTTGTGTCCAGGCGTGCCGGCATCTCCCGACCAGCTGACCTGGAGCAGGCTCTCGCGGCACGAGATGTCGGCCATTTGCACATCGCGGAATTTGCCACTCTCAAGGATAATCCAGATGTGATCGCAATAGCGCGAAGCTTCGGCCTGACGATTTCCCTCGACCCGAGCTGGGACGATCAACTGATCCGCCAGGATACGGATTTCTTCGAAATCTGCGCAGGAGTTGATGTTTTCTTCCCTAATGTCGAGGAGGGACAGGCGTTGACCGGCGAAAGCTCGGCAGAGGCAATCCTGCGCAGGCTGCAAGAGAGATTTCCTCTGGTCGTACTGAAGCGCGGCGAGCGCGGCGCAATGGCCTCCTACGGATCGAACAGCGTTTCGGTCGAAGCGCTCCCGGTGAATGTGGTCGATACGACAGGAGCAGGAGATGCTTTCAATGCCGGCTTTCTGCATTCCTGGCTCAGAACTTCTGACCTCGGGAGAAGCCTGGCGGCTGGGATCGAAGCGGGCGCCCTCTCCGTCCAGTCGGCAGGTGGGGCTCCACCGCGTCTCTTCCGATAAGGTTCGGTTTGACTGCTGATTAGCCTCAAATCATTTCTCAGGCCTAAGGAGATCTGGTCCATTCGGGTCAGGGTCCAAGTTGCAACGCGACTGTCCCGTAGGCGCGGCACGATGCGCCTGGCCTCTGATGCCCGAACGGCCGGCTGCTTCAACCGGCCGGTCTTTCAGGTTGCTGAACGCAGTATTCCAAACCCAATGATCATGAAGCCAGGCTTCGGTCTGGGCAAAGAACCTTTGGCAATCGTGCGGTCTTCGCCTGGGGCCGTCACATGCGAAGGTCGCCTCTCGGTCATTCTCTGTCGATCCCTGCCCTTCGCGAAAGTCCTCTGTGGCCGAGTCAGCTGCATTCTGCCTAGCTTCTCACATGTACCGGGTGCCGTTCACGAAGCAGAGATCGCGCAGGCAGATAGTAAAGCTAGATGCCAAGTGGTATATTGGCAGGGTCGCAGATTGAGCCAATCTACCCGTCCGGCCGAGCCCTTGTAGATCTGGCCGCCGCGCCAGTGCTCCCGAGGACGTCTGCCGTCTGGGACAACCGGCTTAGCTCTTCGCAAGCGAGCTCGAAACCGCACAGCCTTGCCGGAGATCGACCCGATGACCAAAACTGTCACTGCTCTCTTCCCTAACGAGCAACACGCAACAGCCGCCGCAAACCGCCTAGAGCAGGTTGGCATCCCAAGAGATGAAATCGACATCTGGTCGACCCCACACAATCTGGCTCCCCTGTTGGAGGATGAGGGTGTGTCGCGAGCCGATGCGCATGCCTATGCCGAAGGTGTGCGCCGCGGCGGCTCCGTGGTCATCGTGAAATGTGACGGCGAGAGCAACCAGATCGTCAGCATCCTGGACCAAGAGGGCGCGCTGGACCTTGAGGAGCAGCGGGCCTCCTGGCGCCCCGAAGGGTGGCAGGAAGCTGCAGGGCCGATTGGCAGTCCCACAGGACCCTCCAGTCCTGCCCAAGGCGGCACAGGAGAGGGATACGATTTCACCGGTTCCCCGGACGTGACCCGAGCCAGAACCGACATGGCTACCAGTGACCGGTCAGATGAAGTAGCCCACAATCGGGCTCGCATTCAAGCCCGCAAGGCGGAGCACCCGGTGCAGGAATAGCTGCACCTGCGCGACAGGCTCGGGAGTTGAAAGCAACGCCCGCGTCATCGGGGACAGGCTGTCAAAGATTGAGTGCACGTTCCCCGAGATAACAGCAGATCCTCACTCCCGAATCCTGTTGCTGGTAGACCACCTTCGGCCAGACATCCTGCCGTGGTCTGCACGCGGACCTAGGCCATAGATTGTGTCCAGGTCCTGAGCCCCGTTTCCGGCGTGTGATTCAGCGCACCGCCCGATCATGGCACGAGCCTGTAACTTAATGAGCTCTGATTGCATGACCATCAGAAGCTGGGACAGCAGACATGTGCTTGCTTGCCGGCGCAATTACGGGAGTGTCTCACCGCCCGCTCCGCCACACCGCGACCCTCAGCAGCATAGCAGGGCGTCTCGTCGACCGCGCAAACCCAGGACACTTGTCTCGCAATGTCGCAGTGAGCTGCAGGATATTGCCTGATCGTTCAACACAACCGTACCCGGAGAACACAAGACCATGCGCTGACAAACAGCCATACATAGGAGGAGGCTTATGACGATCTCGGTCCCATTCCTGAAATTATCCGCAGACTCTTGTCGAGACCGGATGCATCGTGCGCTGCTTATGAGCACCATCGCAGCCTTGTATGCAGGTGGAACGGCTCAACCCGCGCGCGCGGACGAGACCTGCCAGTCTCCTTACATGGCCAAGATCACAGGCGAGGAGGAATTCGTCTATGTCTGGACCCTCGGCGTCGAAGGTGTCGGGGACGGACAGGATAAGGTGGTCACCATCGACGTCCGCAAGAACTCGCCGACCTTCGGCAAGGCGATCGACGCGGACTCGGTTGGTGGACGCGGCGAGGCCCACCATGGCGGGCTGACCGATGATCGCCGGTACTTCTGGGTGACCGGGCTCGCGGACAGCAAGATCCACATCTTCGACGTGGCAACCAACCCTGCCAATCCCAAGCTCGTCAAAACCATCGATGACTTCGTCGAGAAGAGTGGAGGCGTGGTCGGCGCGCATGGTGCCTATGCCCTGGCGGGCCGCATGCTGATCCCGGGGCTGTCGAACAGGAACCACGACGGGCGCACGGGTTTGGTCGAGTATTCCAATGACGGGCAGTACATCGCCACTCACTGGATGCCGACCCCAGAGAACACTCAGGGCGCTGTCATCGAGAAGGCCGCGGACGGATACGGATATGATGCTCGTGTCCTCCCCCGTAAGAACGTCATGCTCAGCTCGTCCTTCACAGGGCTCAACAACTACATGCGCCCGCTCGGCGAAGTCGTGAAGGATGAGGAGGCGATGAAGCATTTCGGCCAGACCATGATCCTGTGGGACTTCCATGCGCGCAAGCCGATGAAGGTGTTCAACGTTCCGGGCGCGCCGCTGGAGATCAGGTGGGCCTGGGGGCCTTACAACAATTACGCCTTCACGTCGACGGCTCTCACCTCGAAGCTGTGGCTCGTCTACGAGGATTCGGACGGCGAATGGAAGGCCGAGGCGGTGGCGGATGTGGGCGACCCTGCAAAGCTGCCGGTTCCCGTCGACATCAGCCTGAGTGCCGACGACAGGACACTGTTCGTTGACAGTTTCATGGACGGCATGACCCGCGTTTTCGACGTCTCCGATCCGCACCGGCCGAAGCAGATCTACGAGAGGAAGGTCGGTGGTCAGGTCAACATGGTCTCGCAGAGCTGGGACGGGAAGCGGCTCTACTACACCAGCTCTCTTCTCTCGAACTGGGACAAGACGGGTACCGACGGCGCGCAGTTCCTGAAGGCTTATACCTGGGACGGGAAGGAACTCGCACCTCGGTTCGAGATCGACTTCCTGCGTGAAGGCCTCGGCCGCCCGCACATGATGACGTTCGGGTCCTCAAAACTCTACGCCAGCTGACAGTCTTCAGGCGGGGGCCCTCTGCTCCCGCCTCTTTGCAGGATCGGAGGAGTCCCATGTCAGGCCTTGCTATCGCGCGCTTGGTTCTGGTCACCCTACTCTCGGGTGCATCCTTGGCTGCGCCAGCTCATGATCTTCACGAGCGCAAGGAAAGTACAGGGCATTCGGCTGGCCCGAGCGCCAACTATGCCTTTGCCTTACCGCAGCCGGGAAGCTATCGGCTTCCGGCTATCCGGCCAGCAGCCGGGGGGAATGTTCTCGATGAGAGCGGACGGGGCCGCGATCTGAGTGATTTCCTTCGGGGGAAAATCACCGTCCTGGCGTTCATGTATACGCGCTGTGGGGATCTCTGCCCGACTGCGTCGTTGCAGCTGTCACTGCTGCAGGACCTCGTGGCTAAAGATCCAGGGCTTGCCCAACGTATGCAGCTGGTCTCAATGAGCTTTGATCCGGATCATGACACACCCGAGATTATCGCTGAGTATGCGGCTGCCTGGCGCTCGAGCGAGCCCGGCGCTCCGGAATGGCACTTCCTGACGGCACCTGACCGGGCGGCGCTCGCGCCTGTACTCGTTGCCTATGGCCAGACTGTCAGCGCCAAACCTGATCCAGGCGCGGCCGGCGGGCCGCTGTACCATATTTTCCGCGCCTTCCTGATCGATGCCTCGGGTCAGATCCGCAACATCTACAGCCTGGACTTCCTCGACCCGGAACTGGTGCTCAACGACATCAAGACCCTGATCCTCGATCAGGAGCAGAAGGATTGACATGTAGCCGGCCCACGATGCGGCCAGCCACTCGCAGGATGGAAGCGCGGACGGCGGCGCTCTCAGTCATCAATTCAGCGGTGAGACTGCAATCATTCTGCTCGAGGCATTCGCGGGTCCGAAAGAAAGGTCAAGCAGATACGCGCTTCTAACGGCAGGCATCACCGTCTCCATGTAAAGGGAGAACACCATGGCGAACTTCACCCCGTATCAGCCTGATCGGCGGACTCCTGATTGGCGCGTCCACGGCTCTGGTTCTGGTGCTGAACGGCCGCATTGCAGGCGTCAGTGGCATGTTGGGAAGCCTTCTTGAGCGAGACCGAAGCGACACTGCCTGGCGTGTGGCCTTCATTGTCGGCCTGCTGATCGCGCCGCTGGTTTACAGGAATTTTGGCGGCACTCTCCCACCCGTTGTCCTTGACGCGCCCCTCGGGCTCCTCATGGTCGCCGGGCTGCTCGTCGGGTTCGGTACCCGCCTCGGGGCTGGTTGCACCAGCGGCCACGCCGTGTGCGGCATCGGGCGCGGATCGCCGCGTTCCATTGCGGCTACCCTCATATTCACGGCAACCGCCATGATCACCGTCTTTGTCACCCGTCATGTCCTGGGGGTGTAAATCATGCCAGCGATCCTTTCCGCATTCGTTTGCGGTCTGCTCTTCGGAGTTGGTCTGATCGTCTCGCAGCTCGTTAACCCGGCGAAGGTGCTCGGCTTCCTCGACATCTTCGGCGTCTGGGATCCAAGCCTCATCATCGCCATGTGCGGCACGATGCGCTAGGGACCTCTCGTTCGGGCGGCCCCCCTTCAGGTTCTGAACGTGCAATGCCCTGCCGGAATTGGCAGTCGAGCAAGCCTAAACCCCAATCATTGTGCTCCCGGGTGCAGGTTGCGGGCTCCAGAGCGATGACTGAATTTCGGCTTCGGCTCAGCCTCTGAGGTTCCTCTGCCCTTTTGCACGTCCCCCCGCTTACGGCGGTAAGCGGGCCTTTAAGCGGAGCCATCACCATCTTTGCGCGACGGGCGTGACCGCCGGAACATCGTCGGGGCCTGCCAAGCAGCCGGTGGCTTGCAAGATCCCCTCCAGGGGGATAGGACGTGGATATGATCCATGCAAGCCATCCCGACATCATCGCCCGCCTGAAACGGGCCCATGGCCACCTCGCCTCTGTCATCCAGATGATCGAGGCAGGCCGTCCCTGCGCCGACCTCGCCCAGCAGCTCCATGCGGTCGAGAAGGCGATCTCCAACGCCAAGCGCGAGCTGATCCAGGACCACATCGACCATTGCCTGGAGGATGCTACTGGCCAGAACGGCCACGGGGCGAAGGCGGCTCTCGCTGAGTTCAAGACCCTCACCAAGTACCTTTGAGACCCTGATGCCTGATATTGCCCAACTCCTTCAGTCCGGCGGCAACGGCTGGATTTACCTGCCAATCGCCGTGCTGCTCGGCGCTCTGCACGGGCTGGAGCCTGGCCATTCCAAGACTATGATGGCCGCCTACATCGTCGCGATCCGCGGCACCATCGGACAAGCCATTCTTCTCGGCGTCTGTGCCGCCCTTTCCCACTCGCTCGTAGTCTGGGTTGTGGCCATGCTCGGACTGTCGCTCGGGCGCGAGATCCTGAACTCGCACTTCGAGGCCTGGCTGTTGATTGCCTCGGGCGTGATCATCCTCGGTATTGCCGCCTGGATGCTCTGGCGCACCGGCCAGAGCCTTGGCTGGTCCCGGCGGTCCCACCATCATGGTCATCACCATCATGACCATGATCACGGTCATGATGAGGTCCGGACCATCGACACGGGTCACGGAACCCTGGAGCTGTCGATCTTCGAGGACGACGTGCCGCCCCGCTGGCGCCTGCGCACGTTAAGCGGCAACGCGTGGCGGGCCGAGGACGTTCTGATCGAGACCGAGCGCGGGGATGGCTCGAAGGAGCGGTTCCGGTTCGTCGAGCGGGACGGATACCTCGAATCCACAGGCGAAATCCCGGAGCCGCACGAGTTCACGGCCTGCCTGCGGCTGGCGCACGGCGACCACGCTCACACGTACAAGGTGACCTTTGCCGAGCACAATCACCACCATGATCATGCCGACCACGATGAGGACGCGCATGAGCGCGAGCACGCCGAGCAGATCGCCCGGCAGCTCGCGGCCAACAACGGCCAGGTCACCACTGGCCAGATCGCGCTGTTCGGCATCACGGGTGGCCTTATCCCCTGCCCGGCCTCGATCACCGTGCTGCTGATCTGCCTTCAGCTCGGCCAGTTCACCCTCGGTGCCGCGACCGTCGCTGCCTTCAGCCTGGGCTTGGCAATCACCATGGTATCCATCGGCGTCGTGGCCGCCTGGGGCGTGCATCACGCGTCCAAGCGCATCAACCTGTCGGATCGTATTCTGCGGCGCCTTCCGCTGGCCTCCGCCGGCCTCGTGGGTTTTCTCGGTTTGATTATGCTGGTGCAGGGCATCGTCGACTTGATGGGCCCGGTCACGGCCTTGTCATAGCACGGCAGTGATCTGGGCCGACGGCTGAATATGCCGGAGGCAGCCTGATGCATTGAGCGAACTTCCGGAGTGCGGAAGAAAACAGACCATCAGCAAACGGCTCAGATGTGTCCTTCCGAACATCAAGGCGATGGGAAGAGGTGCCTATTTTGCAAGAGCGGACGACACCCTGACTGTCCGCTCACGATGGGCCGTGTAAAGGCCGCTGGCGATGATCACACCAGCGCCGATCAGGGTCCACTTGTCCGGCACGCTTCCGAAAACAAGATAGCCCAGCAGTCCCGACCAGACGAGCTGGCTGTAGGAAAACGGTGCCAAGACGGACGCTCGCGCCTGCTGGAACGCCAAAACGACCAGCCACTGCGCGATCGTTGATGCGATGCCTGTCACGAGCCCAAAGCCGATCTCGCGCCAGCCGGGGGTGGTCCACCCGAACGGCACGATGGCAGAGGTGACCAGCAAACCAACAACGGCTGCATAGGTCAGGGAGACCAGGGACCCATCCGCTGCACTCATCTTGCGCGTCACCACCAAGGCGACGGCCCAGCTTGCCGCCGACAGGACCGGAAAAATCGCGGCAGCGTCGAATGCTCCGATGCCTGGGCGTACGACGATCAGGACGCCCAGCAGGCCGACCGCGACTGCACTCCAACGCCTCCAACCGACAACCTCCCCTAAGATCGGGATCGAGAGAGCGGTCACGATAACGGGCGAAACAAAGGCGATGGCGGTTGCCTCCGCCATCGGCAGTAAACCCAATCCCATGATGAAGAAGACGGATGATCCCAACACACCAAGGGCACGGAGCGTTTGCAGGCTCGGACGCTGAGAACGCAGGGAATGCAGTCGTCCAGTCAACGTGGCCGCCACCAGCATGAGAATCGTGAAGACGCAGAAGCGAAGCCAAGCGACCTCAACCGCTGGGAGCGAGGTTGTCATGAGTTTGGATGCAGCGTCAGAGCAGGAAAAGAACGCAAGTGCCGCGAGCATAAGGGCGATGCCTCGCAATGGACGGTCGCGGCTGACGACTGGTTCGTTCGTCGAGGTAGTCCTGGTTCTGGTCATCAAGTGGCGGTTCGATTCCGGACGTTACCGTCGTGAATTTCTCTCGGCTCGGGATGGGTCTGCACCTTCGCCTGCTGATAGGAATTAGGGGCTTGTGTCCTGATACACAGCCCTCCTGCCGACGGAAAGCGTCCGCCTCGAATCTGCCAAGAGGAATGCGGGCCTTGACTTCAAGCCCGGACAAAAGCCACTCGGCAAAAGCTCTCAGGGATGACGCTGCCGAACGTATCATTAAACCAGTCCGCCCCTTGGATCTGCTTGCTATCCGTTTAGATCAGCATGTGTCATAGGCCGTCTGCTAGGCCGCCTTCCAGATCAACCGCCCTTCACGGCACCAGCCGTCAAACCGGCAACGATCTGACGCTGTGCGATCACGGTGAGCACGAGCACCGGCAACGTTACGATCAACGCGGCTGCGGCCAAGGGTCCCCAACTTAGCTGCTCGAAGGACAGCATGTTGTAGACGGCGACGGGCAAGGTGCGTGTCTCTCGCCCAGCCAGCACCACTCCGAACACGAAGTTGTTCCAGGAGAAGATCACCGCGAGAATGAAAGCAACCGTGATGCCTGGCTTCGCGATCGGCAGCGCAACGTAGCGGAACACCTCCCAACGATTGGCGCCATCAATGACGGCTGCTTCCTCGAGTTCCAGCGGGGTCGTCTCGAAATAGCCGATCATGATCCAGATAACGATCGGAACTGTAATGACCAGGTGGGCAATGATCTGCGGCACGAGCGTCCCCATCAACCCCAGCCATTGAAACAGCAGAAAAAGCGGGATGAGATACGACAGGCCCGGAGTCATGCGGGCGATTAGCACAACGATGGCGGCCTTGGTGGCTCGCATGCGTGCAATGCCGTAACCGGCCGGAACCCCGATCAGGAGAGCAAGCCCAGTCGCGGCGCCGGTCACGATCAGGCTGTTAAGGAAGAACAGCCCGAAACGGTTCGCCTCGAACACACCGGTATAGTTTTTCCAAGCGAAGCGCTCAGGGATAAGGATCGGCGGATAGGCCGCGTTATCAACTTCAAACTTGAGCGAGAGAGAGAGCATCCAGAGAAAGAACAGGATAGCTGGCGACACCAGCACGATGCCCGCGAACAACAGGCCAAGCGAGTTCAAAAGCCTTCTTGACGTCATGCTCCCCCCTGCACGTCTGTCCACTTCGTTCTCTGACGGAGATGAAGCATCAGAAGCGACAGGGCAATCACGATCGCGAAGAACACGACTGCGATAGCCGATCCGTAGCCCACGTCGTAGTAAGCGAATGCGACGCTGTACAGGTAGAGGTTGATCGTTTCCGACGCCGTTCCGGGTCCCCCCTGAGTGATGGCGTAGATAATGTCGAAGCTCTTCAAGGCGTCGATGGTCCGGATGATCACCGCAACCATGAGGAACGGCGCGATCATCGGCAAGGTGATGTAGCGGAATTTCTGAACCGCGCTGGCTCCGTCGATGGCAGCACTCTCATAAGGTTCCGATGGAATGGCTGCAAGGCCGCCGAGTACGATCAGCATCACGAGCGGCGTCCACTGCCAGGTCTCGACAAGAACCAGTGACGGAATCACCGTCGAAGGACTGAAGACCCAGGCCTGAGGCCCGATCCCGACCAGCGACAGCAGATAATTGAGCACACCCAGTTGGGGGTGGAACATCATCGTCCATACAAGTGCAATGGCCACGGGCGTCGCCATCATCGGCATGATGAACAAGCCACGCAGAATGCCTCTGAACGGCAAGCGTGAATTGAACACCAGGGCGGCCAAGGTTCCAAGGATCAGCGGCAGGACGACGGCAAGGAACGTGTAGATGAACGTATGGACGACCGATGTCAGGAAACGCTCATCCGATACCAGCCGGGCGTAATTGGACAGACCGGCAAAGCGGCGAGCCCCGCCGACAGTCCATTCGTGCAGGCTCATCCAGACCGTGAAGGCCCAGGGAAAGACGATAACGGATCCCACCACGGCAACCGCAGGGACGATGAACGGCCAGTACGAGATTCGTGGGCGAGCGCCCAGAACGGGCGCTGCCTCCTTTATCTCTCCAGGCTGTCGCTCAACGATGGTCGCCATGAACGCGCTCCACCATGGCAGTCATCCTCGTGCAAGCGACCATCAAGCCTTTTCGCTGCGCTCGAGGATCGGCTTGAATTGCTCCGTCGCCTTTTTCATCTCCGTGGCTGGATCGGCTCCTGCCAAGAGATTCGTGAGCCCGATACCGATGATGTCGCGGAACTCGGTGACCGGCTGAACGACTGGAAGTCCGAGCTTGCTGATCTTGCCGGATTCCACCACGGCGTCGATCCAGGCTGGCGGCATCTTCACGCCCTTGCGGACTTCCGGATCATTGAGGACCGAGTTGCGGAATGGCACGCCACCACCGGCCTGCAGAAGCCGTGCACCCATCAGTTTCGAAACAGCCCATTGGCAGTAAAGATAGGCTGCCTCCTTGTTCTTGCTGGCGGCGGTAACGGCGATGCCATCCCCGAAGGTCGCCGAGGCTTGCGCCTTCGGCCCGCGCGGCATGACCCCATAGCCGACCTTGCCGACAACCCGTGATTTGTCGGGGTCTTCAAGCGGGGGCGCGAAGCCGACACCATCGAGCCACATGCCGATCTTTCCCTGCAGGAAGGCAGACTGGCATTCCGACCAGTTGAAACCGGAGACACCTTGAGGTGCCGATTTCGTAAGGAGGCGTTGATAAAGCCGCGCGGCTTCGATGGCCTCTGGCGTATCGGTCATCAGATTGCCGTTGGCATCAACCGGCTCGCCCCCATATCCGAGCAGGAAGCTCGTCCAGACGGGAACATTGGCATTCTTCAGGCCCCGGGCCACGAAACCGTAGATCCCTTCCTTTGGATCAGTCAGAGCCTCCGCCACCTTCACCATCTCGTCGAAGGTCTGCGGGTACGAGAGCCCCTTCTTCGCGAAGAGATCCTTGTTCCAATAAACCATCCAGTAATCGACGGAGAACGGCAGTGACAGCATCTGCCCTTGCGGATTCTTCGCGTAGAGCAGACCGGCCTGAGAGAAGTCGCTTTCGGTAAGACTTGGATCCGTCAGCTCCGGGTTCTTCATGAAGGAGCTGATATCCGCCAGCCAGTTGGCCTTCTCGAACTGACGCTTCTGGACATGATAGCTGATGTGAATGACGTCGAAGCTCGGGCTGCCGGAATTCAGTTCGATCACGGCTTTCTGACGCTGCTGCTGTTCCGGCGTCTGCTCGGACGAGACCTGAATGCCCGTGAGGTCCGTGAACTCCTTCTCATATTTCTGCAGGATTTCGCCGCGCGGACTCTTGACGAGATTCACGCCGATCTTGGTGCCGGCATATTTCTTCCAGTTCACATCAGCAAAGGCAGGCCTCGTGCCACCGAGGCCGTATGCAGTTGCGACCGCGCTGCTTGCCAGGAATGTGCGACGCGTGAGCGAGCCAAAGGTCTTGGCCATGATCAGTTCCCTCCCTGTTTCATCGTAACGGCCTCTTCGGGCTCTTTTCTGTGCTTGCAACGGATTAAGCACCGAGTAACATGTTAGTGTCAACACGCCATTTGATCCGGCCGCATTTCAGCCCCTGGAGGCTCACGTGTCCCTCAGCTTCGGCATCAGTCCCGCACTTGTCACCCCCTTTGTGGATGGCAAGGTTGATGTTCAACGTCTTGCCCTTCACGCGAAGGATTGCCTCGCCCGTGGCTGCCGAACGGCAACGATCTTCGGAACAACAGGCGAAGGCCCTTCAGTCGGTGCTGCTGAACGGGAGCGTGTCGCCAATGACCTGATCAGCCTCGGCATTCGGCCGGAACAACTGGTCGAGGGCGTTATTGCCTGCTCGCCGGAGGAGGCCGCTTACAGCACGAGCCAAGCGCTGCGCCGTGGCGCTCATGCCGTCCTTCTGGCGCCCCCCTTCTATTTCAGGCCGGTTGCCGACGACGCTATCTTCGCTTGGTACGAGGCGGTCTTCGAGGCGATTGGCAGCAATCTTCGGGATGTGATCCTTTATCACATCCCCGGCATGACTGGCGTGCCATTGTCGCACAATGTCATCGCTCGCCTCGTAGAACGTTATCCTCACGCGATCAGAGGCGTGAAGGACAGCGCATGCAATCCCGAAGCGACGCTCGCCTTGATCAAGGCATTTCCTCACCTCGCTATTCTTGTCGGCGACGAAACATATCTGGGGCGTGCCTGTGCGGATGGCGCGGCCGGCTCCATCTGCGGTGTCGCCAATATTCTGCCTGAGGCCGTGATTGCTCTGGCAGAGAACGGCCGCGACGATCCTCGCATCGTCGCCCTCGTTCAGGAGATTACACGTCACCCCGTCATCCCCATGGTGAAGGGGCTCGTGGCCCATGTGAAACGAGACGGCGTCTGGGCGACGGCACGGCCGCCGCTTTCCACTCTGGACCCGCAGAGCATGGCCCAAGCCATTGTGCTGCTCGAGCCGTTCGGTCTCTCAGCGAAGGCGATTGAATGACCATGACGCGTCAGGCGCCTCGCACCGAAATCAAACTCCGTGAGCGCGCCTATGACGCCTTCACGGAGCATCTGTTGCGGAGCGACATCAAGCCCGGTCAGTTCGTCACCCAACGTGAGCTCGTGCTCCTTACAGGACAGCCTCTCGGGGCAATCAGGGAACTGATCCCACGCCTTGAGGCCGAGGGGTTGATCATCACGGTCCCACAGCGTGGACTGCAGATCCTGCCTCTCGATATCGGCTTGATCCGCAATGCATTTCAGTTTCGAATCATCCTGGAGCGGGAAGCTGTTGCATCTTTCACCCAGAGCGCGAGCGACGCAGCAATCGAGCAGATCGAAGCCGCGCATCGCTCGATTGTCGCTTCGGCACAAAAGGGCATGACGGATGTCCTCGTGGCCGAGGCTCAGCGGGTCGACCGCGAGTTTCACGAGAAAATCGTGGATGAACTCAACAATGATATCATCTCGAAAGCCTACCGGGTGAACTGGATCAAGGTGCGGCTCATCCGGCAGAATGAAACGAGTCTCGACGAAGACCTTGTGATACCGGTGATGCATGAGCACCTCGCCATCATCGCTGCGATGAAGCGGCGAGATTCTGCTGCTGCGGTGGAGGCTGCCGTCGCGCATATCATGAATGCACGTTCGCGAGCCCTCAAGCTGGAGTGACGGTCTTCGAGTACTCCCTCACATTGTCGATGCAGTCGCCCTGCCCGACGACAGCTGTTGGAACGACCCGGACGGTATCGATGAACGAAAAGCCTGTAATCTGTCTCGGATGCGCTTTCTGGGACACCATCTTCAAGGTGGCCCATATCCCCAGCCATGGCACCAAGATACTACCCGAGAAAGCCGTTCAGGCTGCATCCGGAATGGCGACGGCGGCCGCTGTTACAATCGCCCGCCTTGGCGGCCATGTAGAACTCTGGGCCCGCATCGGCGACGATCCAGCCGGCGACAGCTTCTTGCTCGACCTATCACAAGAGGCCGTCGGGGCCGAGCATATTCGCAGGATCAAGGGGGCGCGTACAGCATTCTCCACCATTCTCGTCGACAATGCCGGCGAAAGACTGGTTGTGCCTTACACCGATCCATCCCTGGAGAATGATCCGAGTTGGCTTCCTCTTCATAAGATTGCGGAAGCGAGCGCCGTTCTTGTCGACATGCGGTGGCTGGAAGGAGCAAGAGCCGTGCTGACGGAGGCACGCCGACACGGCGTACCGACCATTCTTGATGCCGATATTGCACCTCCTGAAGCGCTCCGGGAGATGATCTCGCTTGCAGATCACGTTCTGTTTTCGGAGCCGGCACTGATGTCTCTTGCAACCGGGATGTCGCCTCAAGAGGCATTGCTGAATATCGCCGATGATTTAAAGGCAAAAGTCGTGGGTGTAACGCTTGGCGCAGCTGGTGCATTGATATGGCAGCGCGAACAATCGGGAGGCACTTTATATGAACTCCCATCCGTCCCCGTTCGCGCCATGGATACCCTGAATGCGGGCGACGTCTGGCACGGCGCATACGTCTATGGTCTGGTCAATAATTGGGGGACATTGCAGTCTGCGCAGATGGCCAACGTCGCCGCTGCGATCAAATGCGAGTCTTTCGGGGGCCGTCTCGGATCTCCCCGGTTGCCTGAACTGCTCGAGCGGAGTCGGACTCTCCAACCGCCGTTCGCAAATGTCTCGGACTGAGGACCAGCCTGCCATGTCCGGTTCGGTGAAATTAAGGCGAAGAGCGAGAGCATCTGAATATTCGTTCTACATTGGCCCCTCAACGCTCGACGGGAGGGCGGAAGGTACGGGACATAGCAGCGGGCAACATCCAGAAGATACTCCGAGGCTACCAGACACTTCTCCGGGAGTGGGAAGAGCGATTTTCGCGGCGACGCCGATCCACCGGTAGAGGGAGTATTCTTCAAAAGGCTTTTCGGCACTAGCATGTCACCGAAACGAAAGGGATATGCGTGCACCTGCCCGAGCCCGATCAGGAGGAGCCCCAAGCGGGATCCTATGTTGTCTGGACGGCGATCCTGGCTTCGAGCCTCGTTTTCGCTGATGGCGCCATCGTGACCGTCGCGATCCCGCGAATGCGCGAGAGCCTGCAGGCCTCCCTCTCCCAGATGCAATGGATCACCAATGCCTATGCTCTCACCCTTGCGGCCCTGCTGCTGCTGGGCGGGGCCGCGGGGGATGCCTACGGCCTCAGGCGGGTCTTCATGATCGGGATCGGAATCTTCGGCGTCGCCTCCATGGGGTGCGGGCTTTCCGGATCAGCCCCGACACTGATCGCTGCGCGAGCCGTCCAGGGCATCGGTGGCGCCATGCTTGTTCCGGGTTCACTGGCGCTCATCAGCGCCCATTTTCCACCCGAGAGTCGCGGGAAGGCGATCGGTACGTGGGCCGCCGCCTCCGGCATCGCTGCCGCATTCGGCCCGATCCTCGGAGGCTGGCTCATCGATATCGGCCCTTGGCAGGCAATCTTTTGGATCAACATTCCAGTGGCAGCACTAGCGCTTTGGCTATGCTGGCGCCACGTGCCGGAGAGCCGGGCCATGGCGAACCAGAACATGGACTGGTTGGGCGCAGGCTTGGCGGCCATAGCCTTAGGGGCCATTGCTTATGGCCTAACCTCCCTCGGTGAGGTGGGGCACAACCGGAACACGGCTGTCATGCTGGCTGTCGCAGGGGCCGTGATGCTCCTCGTCTTCGTGCTGCATGAAAAGCGGGCGCGCGCTCCCATGATGCCGCTAGACCTGTTCCGCATTCCGGCCTTCGCTCACGTCAATGCCCTGACCTTGTTGCTCTATTTTGCTCTCAGTGGGGCCCTGTTCTTCCTCCCCACCACGCTGATCGAGGCGCACGGCTACTCGGCAGCCGAGGCTGGTTCGATCTTCTTGCCCTTTACCCTCGTCATGGCCCTCCTTTCGCGATTGGGCGGCGTCCTGGCCGACCGGTTCGGTGTCCGGATGCTGCTCACGACAGGTCCCGTCCTCACGGGTGTGAGTTTCGCGCTGCTGATGCCGGCGGTCGCGAACGGCAATTATTGGATGGCCATCGTGCCCGTTATGGTCCTGATGGGGGTCGGCATGGGTATCACCGTCACGCCGCTATCGACGACGGTCATGAATGCCGCCCCTGCCGAAAGGATCGGTGTGGCCTCGGGCATCAATAATGCGGTCTCGCGCGTCGCCGGTCTTGTGGCCGTCGCAGGACTCGGAGCCGTGGCGACGCTCGGCTTTCAGCGCTCGGCCGCATCGGCCGGTCCAGATGTCGCGGAGCAGTTCAGCCGGGCCACGTTCGGGAGTTTTCCCTCAGCATCAGGGACCCTCGCAGGATCCCTCGCCGATCTTTACGCGCGAGCGATGATCGGCGGCTTCGGCGCGGTTGCCATGCTCTGCTCCGTCGCAGCCGCCCTAAGTGCGTATTTCGGCTACCGCTGCTCACTTTCACCGCCCTTCATGACTTCGGCTCCAACCAAGCGCAATTAGTTTCGGCTTCGTCGCGGGACGTCCAAGGTTATTCGTCGTGAACGGTGCCGGTGGACGCAATGTCCTTTGAGGAATCCTTGGACGCTGTATCGACACTGACTACGACGGACATGCCCGGGGCAAGGCTCTCCGCAAGATCCTGGCCTGCGTCGATGGCGATGCGCACGGGAACGCGTTGGGCCACCTTCGTGAAATTGCCGGTGGCGTTATCCGCCTTGAGCACGCTGAATTCCGAACCAGCCGCCGGGGAGAACCGCTCGATGTGACCGGAGAGGCTGGCATGTTCCAGCGCATCGACCGTGAACGTGACCGGCTGACCAGCCTTCATGCCGGCGAGCTGCGTCTCCTTGAAGTTGGCGACGACCCAGATCTTCTCCGGAACGACAGCAAGCAGTTGCGTGCCGGCCGCCACGTACTGCCCGACCCGCGCCCCCACCTCGCCGAGGCGTCCATCCTGAGGCGCCACGATCCGGGTGTTCTGGAGGTCGATCTCGGCAAGGTGCACGGCAGCCTCCGCGCCCTGGACCGCGGCCTCAAGCGACTGGCGGTTCACCAGGGTCGAGGCCAGATCCTGGCGAGCTATCTCCACAGCCGCTTGGGCTTGGCTCAAGGCGGCCCTGGCCTGGTCCAGACTTGCCCGGGCCTGGTCCGCCTCTTTCTGAGTCGTCACACCTCGCGCCCGGAGAGGCTCGATGCGCTCCCAATTGGCCTCAGCGGCTGTCAGTGCCGCCTTCGCGCTATCGACCTGGGCTTCGCTCGACTTGATCCTCGCTGCATTCGAACGACGCGTCTGCTCGGAATTCGCCAGCGCTGCCTTCTGGGCAGCCAGCGTCGCCTTCGCCTGCTGAAGCTTCTGCCCGTAAATGCGGTCGTCGATCCTCACCAGCAGCTGACCGACTTTGACCCTCTGATAATCCTGAACGGCAACTTCGGCGACATAGCCGTTGAGCTGCGGACTGATGACGGTCACCTGGCCGCGCACATAGGCGTTGTCGGTGGTCTGAACCGAGCTGGTGAATGGGGGCAGGCGCCATGCGTAGAGAACGAGGGCAACCCCGACAAGGCCAATCACAACGACAACAAGAGTGGCGGTGGATCTGAGAAACTTCAGCATATCGATCAAGAGAGTTGTTATGCAGCGGAAGGTTGAGGAATGGGGGCAAGCCGCTTGCCGACGGCGACCACCGCAACGTGGATGATCAGCGCGGCCAGCGCGAAAACTGCAAGCAAGGCTATGGCCAGAAAAGCGTCGTTGTAGGCCAGGATGTCGGCTTCCTTCGTTGCCTGCCGGTTCAGAAGAGTCAGTCCTTGGATCTTCATCAAGGCGCTGTCCGTGTGGGACGCCACATAGGCTGTCATCAGCCAGATCGCCTCATTGGTCGTAGCGCCCAGCGCTCCCTGGATCTGGGGCAGGTTCGCCGAGATGAGGTTCATCCCCAGCCCTTGGGTCAAGGCCAGGAGCACCGAGGCCAGCATGTAGCTCGCCGCGCGCAGCGGGGGCATGGAGGCAGGCGCCACCGGAGGGGCGGGCGGCGCCTGCGGCTCCTGGTGGTCCGACGGTTCCGAAGGGGTCTCAACTTCGGAATCGTCCTCAGGAGGATTGGGTTGACTGGAGACAGGCGCGCCGCTCATGCGGCGTCCGTCTGGCAGCCGGCAGCGGTTGAGATCTTCCGGGCAATTGCGCGCATGGCCGCGGCGGCCGCGATCAGGTCAGCCTCCGGGATATCGGCGAGCACCTCCTCGCGGAGTTCGTGCCCGAGCCCGGTGACCTCCGCGGCGAGCCTATGGCCCTCCTCGGTCAGGGCAATCTGCTTGGCGCGGCGATCCCCTTCCACGGGCCTGCGCTCGGTCAGCCCCTGGGCCTCGAGGCCGTCGAGCAGGCGGACCAGGGTGGGGCCTTCGACTTCGAGGATCTCGGCGAGTTCCGTCTGGGTCATGCCCTCCTTGCGGGCGAGGTGCATCAGAGTGCGGGCGCGGGCGAGCGTCAGCCCCTTGGTCCGCACACGGGCATCGAACAGGGTCCGCAGCTTGCGGCTGGTAACCGACAGCTCCTCAAGGAACTCAGCCCGCAGGTCAGCCAATGGGTTTTGCTTAGGCGTCATATTGATAGCTCACTATCTATGTGGTCACTATATAGCTTCAGGCCGGTAAGCGGGCAAGAGGAATCGTGTCGACTCAGTCGAGACCTGTCGGGGTGAACAGCCTCACCGGGTCAAGCAGGTATTACCTGCGGGATTTCAGCGCTTTCTAAGCCGCTGAGATCACCGATCAGGCACCTGGGTAGAGGATTCGTGGTTCATGCACAGGCCCCTGCAGCCCTCACCCGGGCCCGTTCACTGGCGGGTGAGGAGCAGTATCGGCCAGCTCGTTCAGTTGCCGATGGCCACGCCCTCTCGGCGGCTGTCAGCACCACCGATCAGGCCGTTGGAGCCCACCACGATCGCCTGGATACCGGAGTTCATCTCGACCGCTTTGACATCATGACCCTTGGCTTCGAGAGCCGCTTTCCAGGTCTCAGCCTCCGTCCCTGCCTCAATTTCAGTAGGGCCATTGCGGCTGCCGAAATTCGGCAGATCGACCGCCACCTGCGGGTCGAGCTTCCAATCCAGGATACCGACGAGGGTCTTGGCCACATAGGTGATGATCTGACTCCCGCCGGGGGACCCCACGACCGCGTAGAGCTTGTTGCTGCCGTCCAGCACGATTGTCGGCGCCATGGAACTGCGCGGGCGCTTGCCGGCTTCGACCCGGTTGGCGACCGGCTTCCCCTCCTCCGTCGGCGCGAAATTGAAATCAGTCAGTTCGTTGTTGAGAAGAAAACCGCTCCTGGTCATGAGACGAGCGCCGAACCCGTCCTCGATGGTGGTGGTCATCGACACGGCATTGCCGTCACTATCGACCACTGAGATGTGGCTCGTGCCGAACTCGATGCCATCGGAGGGAGCGAAGCGAAATTCCGTCTTCTGGAATGGCGGATCGCCAGCCTTGGCCCGGCCCATGGATCGATCAGGGTTCACCAGAGCGGCGCGGCTCTTGAGGTAGCCTGGATCGGCAAGGCCGCGGACCGGGACATTCACGAAGGCCGGATCGCCGAGATAAAGAGCCCGGTCAGCGAAGGCGAGGCGGCCGGCCTCAGCGACCCAATGCACTGCCTCGGGACTAGGCTTCATCGCCGCCATATCCCGAGTTTCGAGCACGCTCATGATCTGCTGGACCGCCACAGCGCCGGAACTCGGCGGGCCCATGCCGCAGATCCGGTAGGTGCGATAGGAGCCGCAGACCGGCTCCCTCTCCTCGACCTTGTAGGTCTTGAGATCCTCCAGGGTCATGTCGCCCGGGTTGGTGGTGTGGCGCGTCACCGTCGCAACGATGTCGGCCGCGATGTCGCCGGTGTAGAAGACATCCGCGCCTTTCTCCGCAATTTCACGAAGGGTCCTGGCATAGGCCGGGTTCTTCAACACCGTGCCGACGGGCTTCGGCGTCCCGTCCACCTGGTAGAAGTAGGCGCGGGCAATCGGGTCGTTCTGGAGATATTTCTCCTGGCTGAGAAGGCCGTTGAGACGCGGAGAAATCGTAAAACCCTCCTCCGCGAGGCGGAGTGCCGGAGCAATGACCTGGGGCCAAGGCAGCTTGCCCCAACGCTTGTGGGCCGTTTCCAGCAGGCGAAGCGTGCCGGGGACACCAACGGACCGTCCGCCGACGACCGCATCGTAGAACTTCATCGGCTTGCCGTCAGGCCCAAGAAAACGCTCCGGCTTCGCCGCGGCTGGCGCCGTCTCGCGCCCGTCCAAGGTCACGAGGCTCGTTTTGTCCCAAAAGAGCAGAAATGCGCCGCCGCCGACGCCTGAACTCTGCGGCTCCACGAGGTTGAGAACGAACTGCACTGCGACCGCGGCATCGACCGCGCTCCCTCCGGCAGCGAGGATCTCCCGTCCGGCCTGGGCGGCCAGTGGATTGGCTGCAGCGACCATGTCACGGGTGGACGTGCCGGCCTGCTTGGCGATTCGCCCTGTCGAGGCTTCGGGAGCAGGAGCAGCGGTCTGGGCCTGAACGTCAGGTGCCAGAAGGGGTGTCAGGGCCAGTAGGCTCACACTGAGAAGACGTCGCCAAGGAGAGGAAGCAAGATTGGTCATAGAGCGGTCCTCATGAGGGATGCATTAAGCATGAAGAGCATAGCAGCAGGTTCGGGGCGCAAGGAACTCGGCTGCTGTCCCGAATGCATCGTTCCTGACGGAGCAAAGGGATCGAACGTCCTCGGCGGGCCAAACTGGCCCCCTCCCCTTCAGGAGCGTCCGGAGTGTCGAGTCCAACTCAGTGCGCGCAGTGATCAACGATAGCGCCTGCTTGAGCTCCGGGCCGTTTGATCACGCTCCGCCCCGATCGGCCGGCAGGGAGGATTCCTTTCGGAATCGAAGTTGCTCGGCAGACCGCGCCCGGCGACCCGCACCTCGCCCTCCCCGCCGGGGACATAAGCGTATTTATAGGCGTTGGTGACAAGCTCATTGACGAGCAAGCCGAGCAGAACCGCCAGGTCGACCTCGCTCGCATCGGTTTCCCCTGAACGTCATCCACACCATCGGGCCCGAGTGGTACGCGTTCGGACGTTGCTAGAAACAGCACTCAATCCATAGGCCGAGGTTCAACAGGCTCCTGTGAAGCTTCTTAAAGAAAGCCAAATCCATGCCTTGTGGAATTCTGCAGCCCGCGTCCCTGCATGAGCCCCTAACGTGACCGAGTTTGCCTCAGTGCGTCGGATGTCAGTTAAAAAGTACATCACTCTAAATTGACAATCACAATGCACGCCAAAGCCACAATGCACGTCAGTAATAGCCGGCTGTGATGGCCAGAGCGCAATTCGATCGGCGGCGGATCCCTAGACCGTTCTACCTGACACTCTGTCCGTAGTTATCATTGTGAACATCGCGTCAAAGAGAAAGAGCGAACCTAAAACTTAAGTCACCGAAACCTGCCTAAGCGCGTATCCGGCGCAATCATCTGGAGGAGCTATGCTTCGGGAGTTCTTCATTTGCACCTTTACCTTTGCGTTGCTGGCAACCCAGCCTGTCTTCGCCAAGGGCGGAGGTGAAGGAGATAGGGGCGGCAATGGCGGCGGTAAGGGCAACGGCGATAGCAGCCAAGGCAACGGGAATGGCGGCGGCCAAGCTCACGACGGCCACGGGAAGGATGGAGGAGGTGGTTATAACGGTGGTCAGGAGGCAGGAAACGGTAACAGCGGCAGCCGAAGCAATGGAAACAGCAGTGGGAAAAATGACAGGAGCGCTGCAGCCGCTAGTAATCAGAGCGCGGCAAACAGCAATCCCGGTTTAGGGAACTCCAATGCCAATGGGACAGTCAGCAACAGTAGCATCGGAGCACCCAGTCGACGATCGACGACCGCAGCAGATCCTGCGGTAGGTTTGGCAAGTCCGCGGACATCGCGAAGTGCGACGGCTCCAACAAGTACGATGGCAGCATCCGGATGGCGCGCGGTTCAAGGGAACGGTACAGGCCCAAGCCTGCCGTCCTCGCTGATCCCTCGCTCTGAAGCGTCAGTTGTCGAGAGAATGGGTTTTGTTGAGCCGCTTGCTGCGAGAGCTGGCATTCCTGGTCAGATAGTCCAAGCGTGCCGCACTTCCATTGTCACGGCGGCAATTCCTTATGGAGCGATACGAGTGGACGCGGCGAGCGCTGGGCACGCCAGCCGTATGCCAGATGGAGGGCTCATGGCTCCCCTTGAGGTGAGGGTTGAGTATGCCCGGGCAAATGCACGTCAAGTTCGCCAGTCTCGCATTGCATGCCGTCTCAATGGAGCCGGAGAAGTTGTGGCGCTACGCTGATAATAACGTCAGTACGCAATGCCCGTCCCGCACCTATCGACGACCTTTTTCAGGAGGAACTCCTATGGTTCCGCAGAGGAGTTGGCCTTCGAGCACCTCAGACGGCGGAAAGCAGGTGCTCTGGAAGCGACGTAGATGGCGAGGCCTTGTATCCGCTGCAGGTGCTCTAGGGGTGTTTGCATACGCCTCGTGCGGCCTCGCAGGTGAGGGAGGCGGAACCACATCCAAGCTGCCTCAGGTCAGATCAGACCAAATGCTAGACCGTGCACAACCGGCATCCGATCCGGCGGAGCAGGACTCTCAAAAATCTTATTCGGAACCATCGCAATGGAATGCGGCCTCGGTTATCCAGAGCCTTGTGTCGGGCCCTGAAACGACCAAACTCGCTGCCGAAGTCGGAGAATTACTGCGGCAGGGGGATTGGACCGGAGCACACCAGATTCTCTCCGCCGCAGTGGATACAGCGACATTCGCCACAATTGCGATAGATAGCCTTCGGGATCCAGAAGTGCAGAAGCTGCTGCAGTCTATGGCGCGTGAGCGTCGGCCCCCTCCCTCCGCTCAGGGCGTCCCAGCCGGAAACGGAGGCAAGGCAGACGGATCAGGCGATGCTGTGGAAAGAGAGAGGATCCGCGCCGAAGCCGCGCTGCAAGAGTTGCACACGGTGCAAGAGAAGCTCACCGCAATGACGCAGGACGCCGTAAGAGCTGCTGCCCGCAGGGACGAGCAAGCCCGAGAGTTGGAAAAACGGAAAGCGGAACTGTCAGAACTCACTGTAAAACTGACAGAAGCGCAAGAGCAACTTGCGCGCCTCAAGGGGAGCGCCGAAGAGGCCGCCGAGTTGCGCGCAGCCCTTGAGCGGGAAAGAGGTGCGGCAAGATTTTCTGCCCGCGAGATCGAGTCTCTGAAAAGGCAAGTCGTTAAGCTCCCGACAATCGGTGTCAGCCCCTCCGAAGCAGCAAGCTCAGCCCCGCAAGAAAAGGAGCGAGCAGATGCTGCAACCCAGCAGTTGAATACCATGCGCGGCCAACTCGCTGCGCTCCGGGAGAGCGAGGTGAGGATGCAGAGCGAGCTGGAACAGGAGAAAGGGCGCAGCGCTTCAGCTGCTCGCGCGCTGCTGGATTCCCAGCGAGAGGTTTTAGCTCTGAAAGCCCAAGCGGCAAGCGCTGCGGCGATCCAGGAAGCGCTCCGCCAAGAGAAGGAGATGACCGCTGCTGCACTCCGCGAGGTGCATGCATTGAAGAAACAAATCGCGGACTTGGAGCCCCGCACAGAATTTGTACCCGCCGCATTGCTTTTCCAAATCGCCCCTGTCCTGCCTGGGCCTTCAGCCAAAACATCGCAGGATGGCGCTCAGCCAGGCAGTGGAGCCGGTTCGGGGGGCGATATTTCCGAACGCAAGGCTCGGCAGGCATCGCTTTCTCCCCAAGTCGAAACAGAGCGCAACTCGCCCGATGAAGCAACAATGCAGCCCCGCCGCCGCAATCTCCCACTTAGACCTGTAGAGGAGAAATCGGTCAGGCCGCCTTCCGGAAGTCCCAAGCTGGCTGCAGCATCGGACAGAACCACGGTCGTTAAGCTGAAACGCTCTCGTAGCTTACCAACGCGGGAGAATTCTGCCGCTAAAACCCTGCCTCCGGACCTGCCCGAAAGCCTGTTGCCCGCTGATGGGCTTTGGTCGTCCTACTAGATATAAAAAATTCGGTGAAGATTTTCCGTCTATGGCCTGACACTCAGAAAGTCCGCGCGAACTCACGAGCAAACGGCTCTTTAAGCCATGCAGAGCGACGCAGAGCATGAGGCGGCTTTAGCGCATCGTGCTTCAAAAGTGGAACCCGTTTTCCGCACGATGCGCTGCTCTGGAGTATGAGCATCGGATCGATTCCAAAAGTGCAAGTCCACTTTTGGAATCGATGCTCTAGTCCTCAAACTCCCCGCGTAGGATTTCGCGTTTTCCGGCATGGTTGGCGGGACCGACGATGCCCTCCTGCTCCATGCGCTCCATCAGCGAGGCGGCGCGGTTGTAGCCGATCTGCAGCCGGCGCTGAATGTAGCTCGTCGACGCCTTCTTATGCCGAAGGACGATGCTGACGGCCTGCTCGTAGATATCGGACGAGGCCAGACCGATATCACTATCATCTGCCGGGAACTCCGATGCGTCCATTTCATCCGAATCCTCCTCGTCGGCGGTAACCGCGTCGAGATAAACGGGCTCGCCCTGCCGTTTGAGGTGATTGACGACCTTCTCCACCTCCTCGTCGGAGCAGAACGGGCCGTGCACGCGGGTGATCCGGCCGCCGCCGGCCATGTAGAGCATGTCGCCCTGGCCCAAGAGCTGCTCGGCGCCCATCTCG